>JBAUWF010000096.1:0-30657 GCA_049583635.1 Rhodanobacteraceae bacterium | reverse complement strand
TCGTCGTCTATGGCGGCATCGGTCGCGCCGCGCGCAACTGGGAATGCTTCGATGCGATCCTCGAATCGCTGCGCGAATTGAACGAGGACGAAACCTTGCTCGTGCAATCCGGCAAACCGGTCGGCGTGTTCCGCACGCATGCCGACGCGCCACGCGTGCTGATCGCGAATTCGAATCTGGTGCCGCACTGGGCGACCTGGGAGCACTTCCACGAACTCGATCGCAAGGGCCTCATGATGTACGGCCAGATGACGGCTGGCTCGTGGATCTACATTGGCTCACAGGGCATCGTGCAGGGGACTTACGAAACTTTTGTCGAGATGGGGCGCCAGAGTTACGACGGCGATCTCAAAGGAAAATGGATACTGACGGCCGGCCTCGGCGGCATGGGGGGCGCGCAACCGCTTGCGGCGAGTCTCGCCGGCGCGTGCTCGCTCAATATCGAATGCCAGCAGAGCCGCATCGATTTTCGCCTGAAGACACGCTACGTCGATGAGCAGGCTGACGATCTCGACGACGCGCTCGCGCGCATCGAAAAGTACACGGCAGAAGATGAGGCGAAGTCGATCGCGCTGCTCGGCAACGCGGCCGATGTCCTGCCGGAACTGGTGAAGCGGGGCGTCAAGCCCGATGCCGTGACCGACCAGACCAGCGCGCACGATCCGGTCAACGGCTACCTGCCGAGTGGCTGGAGCGTTGAGCAATGGTTCGAGCGGCGCAAGTCGGATCCCGACGGCACGCGCGATGCGGCCAAGCGTTCGATGAAAACGCATGTCGAAGCCATGCTGGCATTTCACGCGCAGGGCATACCGACCTTCGACTACGGCAACAACATTCGCCAGATGGCGTTCGACGAAGGCTGCACGAACGCGTTCGACTTCCCGGGATTCGTGCCGGCCTATGTGCGCCCGCTGTTCTGTCGCGGCATCGGCCCGTTCCGCTGGGTCGCGCTGTCCGGCGAACCGGAAGACATCAGGAAGACCGACGCCAAGGTCAAGGAATTGATTCCCGACGATGCGCATCTGCACAACTGGCTCGACATGGCCGCGAAGCGCATCAGCTTCCAGGGCCTGCCGTCACGCATCTGCTGGGTCGGCCTCGGCCAGCGCGACAAGCTCGGCCTCGCGTTCAACGAGATGGTGCGCAACGGAGAACTCAAGGCGCCGATCGCGATCGGCCGCGATCATCTCGATTCGGGTTCGGTCGCGTCACCGAACCGCGAAACGGAATCCATGCGCGACGGCAGCGACGCAGTCTCCGACTGGCCGATACTCAACGCGCTGCTCAACACCGCGAGCGGCGCGACTTGGGTCAGCTTCCATCACGGCGGCGGAGTAGGGATGGGGTACTCGCAACACGCAGGGCTCGTCATCGTCTGCGACGGCAGCGAAGCAGCCGACAAGCGCATCGCGCGCGTGCTGTGGAACGATCCGGCAACTGGTGTGATGCGGCATGCTGATGCGGGGTATGAAGATGCCATGGCTTGCGCGAAGGAGAAGGGGTTGGAGTTGCCGATGGTGTGATGCCATGAATTGCGCGCTATACGGCATTGCCGTATAATTTTCGGGCGGAAAGGAGTCTGCACATGTACGAGTTCATCGAGTCGTCCGTGTTCGCGAAGTATGTCCATGACTACCTCACGGACGAGGAATACGCCGGCTTGCAGTGGTATTTGTCGAGTCGCCCTGAAGCTGGCGATCTGATTCCGGCATCGGGTGGTTGTCGCAAGCTGCGTTGGGGCATGACGGACAAGGGAAAACGCGGCGGCGTGCGCGTGATCTACTACGGAATGACCGACGCGGGGCAAATCTGGATGCTTGCAATTTATGCGAAGACTCGGCGGGAAAATCTTCCGGCCCACGTCATCCGCTTGATCAAGGAAAAGATGGTGAAGTCATGAAAAAGCTGAGCAAGGAAATCCTTGAACGCGATGCCAAACGCGATATCGGCGCCGAGGTATTGGAAGCAATTCGCGAGATCAAGGCTGGTGGTGGTCGCCGATTCACCGTGCATGTAAGCCAGGCCACCGAGGCGCGGATCAAGCTCGGCCTGTCGCAAGCCGATTTCGCTGCCATGCTGGGTGTGTCGGTGCGTACGCTGCAGGATTGGGAGCAGGGGCGGCGTGAGCCGAGCGGTGCGGCGAAAGCGCTGCTGAAAGTGACGGTGGCGGCGCCGAAGACGGTGCGCAAGGTCCTTGCGGCGGCTTGATCAAGTGAATCTGACGCTGGCCGGGTATCGCTGCATCGCGGCGAGGGTAGGGACGGGCTACTCGCAACACTTTGATAACTCTAAATACGTAGGTATTTAGCCGGACCAGTTGGGGGATGCGTGGGAAAGTTCAACGAGGACTCTCGCGTCAAGATCCCGGCCTTGCTGCACTTGACGCGGCTCGGCTACCAGTACCTTTCCCTGAAGCAAGCGCAATGGGATGCCCGAAGCAACATCTTCTCCGAGCTGTTCAAGGCGGCGATTTCCCGCATCAATCCAGACATTGATGCTTCCGATGTGCAGCGACTGCTGGATGAAATCAATCTCGACTCGCAGAACGAGGATCTCGGCAGGGCGTTTCACAAGCGCCTGAGCGCGCGCGCGGGCGTGCGTCTGCTCGATTTCGAAAACTTCGACAACAACAGCTGGCACGTCGTTACCGAACTTCCCTTCGAGAACGGCGAGGACGGCTTCCGCCCCGACATCACCCTGCTGGTCAACGGCATGCCACTGGCAATCATCGAGGTGAAAAAGCGCATGAATCCCGGCGGCGTGCTGGAAGAACGCGATCGCATGGACCGCCGCCACGCCAACCCTAAGTTACGGCACTTCTTCAACCTGATCCAGTTGCAGGTATTTTCCAACAACATGGAGTACGAGGACGGCGCGTTCGAGCCGGTGCAGGGCGCTTTTTATGCCGCGTCCACGTACGGAAAGGCTCATTTCAACTACTTCCGCGAGGAACGCGCCGCGGAGCTGGCCCCGGGCATCGGACCGCTGTCCGAAGAGGCCGAGGACTTCATCCTCACCGACACCAATCTGGTCAGCATCAAGGGCACGGCGGAATTCGTGCGCAACACGGCGCCCGACACGCCTGCCACGAAAAAGGTGTCAGGGACAATATCCCTGGTCGACGAGTTTGGGGTGACGTTGGCGCTCAGCCTTGCAACCAGCTCATGGCCTCGTCGCGCTCGTCGTAGCCGAATTTGCGGACCTTGGCCAGCATCAACGGATCAAGCACGCGGTCGGCGAACGTTCCCATCGGGCTGTCGGTAACCAGGGCGATCTTGCTGATCTTGTCATGCACGCTGTTGACGAACTTCAGGTGTGCGAACAACGCGCCGACGCTCTGCCAGCCGGGAAATTTCCGGCTGTGTATCAGGATGCCGTGAAGTCGGTCATGGTCCTTGAGATAATCGTCGATCGCCTTGCCGACGGCCTCGAAATCGTCTTCGCTCAGCGCGTGGTCCGCGACTGGCGCCAGCACCAGGATCCCGGCATCGCCATCGAGCGTGATGCTGATGCGCGCGCGGTCCTGCTCGCAGACCCATTCCCTGGCAGCCGCGTAATCGTCGCTGTCGAAGTGCCGCAGTTCTCCGGGCGAAAACACCCTGAACAACTTGACGGCGTTCTCCAGCCATTTGATGTCGCTGACGATCGCCATGCGCGCCCAGTGGCCGATCCTTCCCAGCCCCAGCCGCAGGTCCTGCCACACCGCGCCGGCCTCCATGCCTTTCCATTCACCATCGATGCAGCACAGCAAGTCGAGCTTGCGGTGATTCTTCAGCCTCTCATTGACCAGTGGGACGAGCTGTTTCTCGTAATCCTCGGCGCGCAACTTGTCGTTGATCCTGATGCCGATCACGTGTTCCGGAAGTCCATCGATGATGGTCAACATGGTGCTGTTCCTCCGTTATGGCGCTGGACGGCTCGGCGCGAAAGGGGATGGACAGGATTTGCTTCGTTCAATTCCCTTTGCCCCCCGATCGAGAAGTGGAGCCGACCGCGTTTTGACATTGCTAGTCGAGTTTCAGCTCCATGCCCAAGTCGGACTTTACCGCCTTCAGCCAGTCGGCATCGCTCTGGGAGTTCCACTCCGTCCACCGCTCATCGCTCATGGCGGCGCGCCAGGTCAGAAATGGCGCCCGCGAAAAGCACCGCCAGTCGCCGCGCCATCGGATAGACGGTCGATGGCGTGCCGTTTTCGATATTTCGGGCCATGCGCGTGTCGATGATTCCGGGTATCACTACGGCCACCCGCACACCAAAAGGACGAAGCTCCTGAGCGAGGGTTTCGCTCAATCCTTCCAACGCGAATTTCGAGGCGACGTAAGGTCCAAGGGGAGAAGAAGCAACGGTTCCGGCAACCGAGGTCACGTTGACTATGGTCCCGCTCTGCCGCTCCCGCATCGATCGAACCACCGCCTGAATGCAACGAAGGGGCCCGAAGTAGTTTGTCTCCATGCAAGCGCGAAAATCGGAAAGCGGGGTCTCTTCAATGGAGCCCGTGCGCTCGACGCCGGCATTGTTCACCAGCACATCGACCGGGCCCTTGGACAGGATCCGTGCGAAAGCGCTACCGACGCTCTCGTCGGAATCCACATCCATGGTCTCAATGCGAACGTCCAGGTTCTCCGCCGTCGCCGTCTCCGCGAGCTGCGGTGAGGCTTTCGGGTTCCTCATGGTCGCTGTCACGGCGTGGCCGGCGCGAGCCAGACCCAATGCCGTCGCCACGCCTATCCCGCGACTTCCGCCGGTAATCACGATGTTTTTCATTCGTGGATCGTAGTCCAGAATCGAGGCCCTGGGGAAAAGCGATCAGGGAAAATTGCTGACATGGAAACGGTGCCGTCAAAGGTTTCAACCCTTCCACTCGCAAAGATGCAGCAAGACGCCGCTGGGGTCATGCACGAAGGTCAGGATCGCGCCGTGCGGTTGCAGCTCCGATGACTGCACGCGCGCGTCGGTAATGTGAAATCTGGCAAAAAAAGGGCAGGCTCAGATCGCCGAGGCATGGTTTGCATGAGCAGTGAGCCGAACTCCGACGCGGGTGTCGCTGGATCGCGCTGTGGACGATCCCGGCATCTTCACAGCTTTTCGAATTCCCGTTTGAGGTCGTAGCCCTTGTCGGTGATGATGAGTTCGAGCGTCTTCACGCGCTGCTCAAGTGCATCGATGCGGGCCTGATGCGGTTGAAGTTGCCGATGGTGTGAGTCGTCGGGCGACAAACGGAGTACGTACCGCAGCGGCACGGCGAGCCCGCCTGTCGCTGCGCAATCCGTTACGCCCACGCATCCTCTGGTGTAAACCAATACAGCTACGTTTTCGGGATACAACGCGTCAAGTTCAGCGAGTCGGTACACGCGGCGTGTCTGTAACACCATGATACTTCGCGCAAATCGTCTTGACGGGGCCCGCACGGAAACTCGAGTGTGCGGTGCAACACCGCGGATTCGGGGGATAATTGTAGTTGGGCGTTGGATGCGACGCGTAACTTAGAATAGGCCCGCAAGACCCACGTTTGTCGAAGAGACGGGTTGCGTGTTTTGCAGTCCAGCTGCTCGAGTTTCTGGGATTGAGAAGGAGAACTTCCATGTCGGAACTGAAATCTTATGCTGTCTGGGATGCGAGTACCCGCTGGTTTCACTGGATCAATGCGCTCTGCGTAATCGCCCTCGCGGTTGTGGGCTTCGTGATTCTCAACGCGGGTGGTCTCGGAGTCTCCAATGCTGGCAAGGTAGCCCTCAAAACAATTCACGCTTGGATTGGTTATGTCTTTGCACTGAACCTTCTCTGGCGTATCGCGTGGGCTTTTCTTGGTAACCGCTACGCCAAGTGGCGGTCGGTACTTCCCGGAGGAAAAGGGTACTTCCGCGCGGTACGCAGCTATGTCGCAGCCTTCATCGCAGGTCCTCCGGAGCAGTATCTAGGACACAACCCGGTGGGGCGTCTGGGCACCGCCGTGCTTTTTCTCCTTCTCGCTATCCAGATGATCACCGGCTTGGTCCTGGCGGGTACCGACCTGTTCTATCCACCAATTGGGCATTGGATTGCGCAGTGGGTGGCAGCACCTGGTGTTGCTTCGGGTTCGTTAGTGCCCTATGCGGCAAAAATGTACGACGCGGCAGCCTACGAAAGCATGCGTGCTTTCCGCAAACCCTTTGCATTGGTGCATCTATACAGCTTTTATCTGCTGGTTGTCGTCGTCGTTGTGCACGTGGCGGCGGTAATTATCACTGAGCTAAAGGAAGGCGGCAGCATCATTTCCGCAATGTTCACGGGACGAAAGATTACTAGCAGGCGTCCTGTAGATGAAGATCGCAGCAGCCATGACTGAGATTCCGCAATCGACAAGCGCCCAACAAGACGCTCAAGCGGATGCGCTTCGCGCACCGCTTAGCTCTGCGTTAGGCGGCAAGAGCGGAAGTCCCATGGATACCATTTCAGTCCAACGCGCGGGGCCGGGCAGGAGGGCCTGCTTGATCCTGGTCGGACTCCTGCTGCCGGCCACTGCGTGCGTGCACGCGCCAACCCTGCCCCCCGGCCCACCGGAGCTTGGCGACGGGTGGAAAACCGCCGCGCCATCCGACGTTGGACTAGATGGACAAGCCCTCCTCCGAATGACGGAGTCCATTCGGAGCGGCGACTGGGGGAACGTGCATGCGGTCCTGATCGAACGTCACGAGAGGCTCGCGTACGAGGCGTATTTTGCCGGACCTGACCAGAGATGGGGCAAGGACCTCGGGACCGTCGATCCAGATGCAGGCCGCCTTCATGATGTCCGCTCCGTCTCGAAGACGGTCACATCTACCCTCGTTGGCATCGCTCTGGGGCAAGGCAAGATCGACTCCGTGCACACGCGGATCGGCGTCCTGCTTCCTGAACGAGAAACTGCTCTTTCCGGTCGGAAGAACACGATCACCCTTGATCATCTCCTTACCATGTCCTCCGGCCTCGAATGGGACGAGTCGATGCCGTATTCCGATCCGATGAACGACGAACGTCGGTTGGCGGCAAGCGAGGATCCAGTTGGGTTCGTGCTCGGCCGCCACCTCGCTCATGAGCCTGGATCGACGTGGAACTACAGCGGAGGGTCTACACAACTACTTGCCGCGATTCTGGAGCGGAACACTGGCTACCCTCTGGCCGAGTTCGCAAACGAAGCCCTCTTCGAGCCTCTGGGGATCGTTGATACAGAATGGCTCGGTGATCTCGCCGGGATGCCAGCCGCCGCCTCGGGGCTCCGCATGCTGCCGCGCGACCTTGCGAAGATCGGGAGCCTGTTCCTGCAGGAGGGACGTTGGAACGGAGAACAGGTAGTGCCTCCCGCTTGGGTGGAGACTGCGCTCCAGGCGCACATCGAGAACCAAGACCCGGAATCGCCCAGGTTCGTCATGCAAGCAGGTTACGGGTATCAGTGGTGGGTCAACACCTTCGACACGTCACTCGGTCCGCTGAAGGCAATTGCGGCCGTGGGGAACGGCGGCCAGCGAATCATCCTGGTCCCGGAGCTGAAGATGGGAGTGACCATGCTTGGGGGTGCCTACAACGATCCGCGTTACTTCTGGACGCCGGAACGGCTGTTGATCGAACGGATCGTTCCCGCGGTTCTGACCCGAGACTTAGGCCCCAGGCCTGGATTCTCCAAACGGACGGCGTCAAAGGATCGTCGATTCCCAGCCGTCTGACCCCTATGAGGCCCCCCGTGTGTCAAGGGACAGAGATCCTCCAGAGCGAGGTGATTCGCTCGCCAATTCTCCTTCGTGGCCACTCTTCGCTCCCCACCGGCTTCGGCTTCATTTTCTGGTGCAGCTTGTGCGACGCTGCACACGGAAAAGGTGCCTGACACCCTTGTTCCGAAGTTGCTGTCATTTCCATTACCAAGGAAGCACCGCCATGATGAAACTTGATACCAGTCTTCCAGACTACGTTGTCGGCGTCAGCGCATCCGGCGAAGTCGACGCCAGAGACTACGAAACAGTCCTCATGCCCGCTCTCGACTCCGCGCTCAAGACACACAATCGAATCAGAGTCCTTTACCAACTGACGCCGGAATTCACCGGGTTCACTTCCGGTGCGGTGTGGGATGACTCCAAGCTTGGGATCGCACACTGGAAGGCATGGGAAAGGATCGCGGTCGTCACCGACATTCAGTGGATTGCACATGCGACACGCATGTTTGCGTTTCTCATGCCTGGCATGGTCAAGGTCTTCTCCAATGCTGATCTCGCTGAGGCTCGGAGGTGGATTGTGGCCTAGCCTTTCCTTCGAGCGGACCGCTGCGACGGTCTTCGGTACTATCATGAGGTACGCGGCAGCGGCTGCTTGACTCAAGCGTTGGAGCGCATGCAAACCCCGAGCACTACCGGCTACTCTGGCACTCCGCTCGCCAAGAAGCTCGGCATCCACGAAGGAAGTCACGTCCTGTTGGTGGACGCACCAGAAGACCTGCCGGGTCTCCTCGAACCGCTTCCAGCGCGCGTTGTGTTCGAAAACGAGGCGGGGCCGCACGTCGATGTCGCGCACATCTTTGTCACTCGGAAGGAAGAACTGGCGAAGCGTCTGAGTGTACTGCGTAGGAAGCTCAAGCCCGACGCCGCGCTTTGGGTCTCCTGGCCGAAGAAGGCGGCCAAGGTTGCGACGACCGTGACTGAAAACACTATTCGTGAGCTCGCACTTCCGATCGGGTTCGTAGACATCAAGGTCTGCGCGGTCAGTGAAGTGTGGTCCGGGCTCAAGCTCGTGGTGCGCAAGGAGCTCCGCTGAGAATGCGTTCTAACCCTTCCATCGAGGGGACTTGCTCCAGCAGGCTTCGCCTGCCTACGCAAGCCCCTCATCTAAAACGTTAGGCGGCAGGCCATGGAACCGCTCCCCCGAAAACAGGGAAAACAGGGAAAACAGGGGGCAGAGTGCACTTTTTTCAACTGACCCCTGACGCGAGTTCTCGACACGGTTGCGAGAAAGGATCAGGACGCGCCGTCCGGCGGCGAGCGTGGCGGATCAACCGCTGCGGCAGCAGCGACAGGTCGGCGATGCCCGCCTACTCGGAATCGAATCCGTCCCAGAAGATCGATCGCTGGGTCACGGTAACGGAACCGTTGCCGGGATCGCTTTCGAGCTCGTAGCCGATGATCGAGCCGAGGTTGTCCTGTGGCGAGCCACCAAAGACGAAGCGGTCGGTGACGGCGATGCCGTTGCCGCACAAGTCCGTGCTGAGCGTGAGCGGGTGCGACCAGTCGGCGATTCCGTTCCAGCGCCCGCTGTCCGGATCGCGCGCGTATTCCTCGAGGCAGGTCGTTCCGTCCAGTTGCGCGGTGGTGTCGAAGGGTGCCGGCTCGCCGGTGAACACGTGGCCGCCGAAGACGACGACCGAATTGCGGACCGTCGAATAGGTCGCGTCGTGCGGGAACACGGTGTCGTCGAGCGTCCAGGTATCGCCCGAGCGCCGGTAGATCGCGGTCGCGAGCAGCGTGTTCAAGTCGGGCGCACCGTAAAGCGGGATCGTCGCGGCGAGCACGTCGTTCTCGACCGAGAGACGGCTCGCGTAGGGATAGCCGCTCGGGCCGGCTGACACATCGATCTCGCCATTCGCGAGCCATTGCTGGCCCGAGCGCCGGTACAGGTAGATCGGAGCGGGGAGCCCCGGCGCGAGTGTCGCGTTGTTCGCTGAGACGAAGAGATCGTCGCCCTGGATCTCGACGTCATGGCCGAATTCGACCGGTTGATCCTGCACCGGCGGCGGCAGGCTCGCCATCAGCTGCCAGCCGCCCGATGTGCGCTGATAGACGAACGCATAGCCGACGTCGGTCACGAGCCCGTCGCCGCTCGTCGTCATGGGTGCGCCGACGACGAGATACGGATCGTCCAGCGCCACCGACCCGCCGAAGCCGAGATAGAACGACGACGGTGTCGGTATCGTCACGACGTTCGTGTACAGCCCCTGCACATCCTGGTTGGCGACAAGCACGCTGCCGGGATCGAGCGTGTCCGGTCCGGAATTACCGATCGCGATCGTGGTGCCATCCATGTCGAGATCGTTCGCCGTATCGACGGTCGACGATTGCAGAGAAACATGCGTGATCGGCGACGGCAGCTGTCCGGGTCCGCCGATATGGAACATGTCGACCGCGTGTCCCCTCGATCCGACCGCGAGTACGTTCCCCGCAGCGGCGACTGAGTATCCGACCTGCGCACCGGACTGCGGCGGGATCAGTTTCGGCGGCGGCGCGCGCGTGCCGGAGTAGATCGGGCCGAAGTATTCGTTCAGCGCATCGGTGTCCTGCTCGCGGAACTCGACATGGTTGAACGGTCGATCCAGCCACCAGCCGTAGCAGTTGTAGTCGTTGCTGCCGTAGATCGTTCGCGCCAGCCAGAATTCGTCGGCACCGATCTGCTGCTGATCGAGCCAAAACGTCACGACGAACTTCGGCATCTCGCTGTTCGAATGGTCGTATTCGATGCCGAGCGAATAGATCGGCGCAGCGAAATCGAGATCGAAGTTCTCGTCGCCGTTGAACGCGAGATCGGGGCCCGCCTGGTCGAGCGGGATCGCATCGGTCCAGTTCGAGAAATTGATCGTCGAGCCGAGCGCGCCGCTGATCGTCACCGATCCGCTGGTGTAGGACCCGCTGTGCGTGCCGTCGCTCGGATACGGCTGTGTCGCACGCGTCGCGCCCGTGCGCGAAGTGAATTGCGAGGCGTTCTCGCCGCAATACCACGCGCCGATGTCAGCCCACGCGCAAGGGGTCGCGGCGAGGACGAGAACGACAACGAGCGAACGATGCCATGGGATCACATCTGCCTCCAGTCGAGGGTCGCGTGCGCTGTCTTGGAAACAGGCGCCAGAGTGCACTTTAGCTCATCGCCGAGCGTTTCCCCGCGCCAGCCGTCGAGATCGGCGATTCTTTTCGGGATCAGCCCGGATGCCGACTGGCCTTGGCTCGCGTCCGACTTTTTCATGTTCTCGTCCTGTAGGTTGCGGACAGCTCATTGCAAGAGTCCGGAGCGTACGCCGCATCGTCCTGCAGTCAGGCGGCGCAGCCGTTCGCATGATGCATCAGGCGGCGGGGAGCGCACTGATCGTGACGTAATAGCCGTCCGGATCCCGCAGCGAGAACTCCATGGTTCCTGTATTCGGGTTCCTGTGGGGCTCCTCTTCGAACCGGGTAACGAGCGCGCGTGCTCTTGGCAGGGCCGCATTGAAATCGTCCACACGGAAAAACAGGAGGAGGCCGTTGCCGGGCGTCGCGTGATCGGGGCTCGTCAACGGGGGATGCTCATGGGCACCCCATTCATGGAGGCAAAGCAGGACCGTGCCATCCGAATCCAGGACTTGTCCGAAGTCGTCATGGGCTGGAGACGTCTCCGGGTTTCCGAACAGCGACTGGTACCAGTAGAAGCTGTCAGCCACATCGCGTACTCCGATAATCGTCCACGTGCGCTTCATCGGGTGATCCTTCTGCAGTCTTGCGTTCGAGCTGAAGGCGGGACCGCCCAAAAGGCGCCGGGTCGGCGAAGCGCAGGCAGCCGCAGCTTCCTGTCGAGTTGCGGCATGGTCAAGGCGTCGTCAGTACTCTCGCATCCAGTTGCGTTTCGCCAGAAAGTGAGTTGGTTATCAGACAGGTCTGTTCAGCCTTTTCAAGGAGTCGATGCGCTCGCTCCTCATCTGTGTCCTGAGGCACCTCAAGTGTTGGGCGGACCACGAACGTCGTAAACTTCATCGCACCATCTACTCGTTCAAGCGTGCCGTCCACGTCGCATTTCAGGGACATCCACGAGAGTTTCGAGGCTCTGGCGATCGCTCGAAAGCTGAGTATGAAACAGCTCGCGACCGCCGCGACCAAGAGTGCCTCCGGGGACCACTGGTTTCCAGGCCCGCCAAACCCGACTGGTGCTGCGAAAGGAATCGTGTCAAGGCTGTCGCCCCAGAGGGTGGCCTGGCCATCTGGCCCAGCCGAGGCTTCGACCGTGTAGTGATGGGGCAATTCATGCATTGCAGTTATCTCCCGATTGTCAGGTGCCGGCGGTCAAGAGTAGCAAAGGGATCCAGTCTGTCTTTGTAGCATCAAGGAGGAGCGTGGCTGAACAAAGAGAGCAACAGGACGAGCCCACCTCGCCTGTTGTATGTCGTGAGACACGCCGCCACGCCGGCGCAATCGAAAGCGATGTAGGCGTAGCGGGGCCCGTCAATCACCCCCTTTTGTGCGTTGACACTCTCGTGCGGATCGGCATCCGATTCCCTTTGACCCGGATGCCAACCGCTCCGGGACAGGAACGCCTTGGGGTCGCTCATGCCGAGGATTTCGCGGATGGCACGGCGCTTGTCGGCGGCGTGTTGGTAATACGATTTGACGATGCGATATCCGACCCAGTAGCCGAGGTCGCCGGGCTTGGTCAGCGTGCCGTTGTTGAGCCAGTCTGAAAGGTCGGTTTTGTTTTCGTCCGCGACGAAGGCGGTTTCGATTTTCTTCTCGCGTCCTCGCGTCATAGCCTTCAGATTGACGTAGGCGACGCTGCCGGAAATCCGTTCGGCCGTAAATTCGGCCGCGCCTTCGATCAGGGACGCTTCGAGAACCGTGGGTTTCGGGTCGTCGTAGACGGCCGGCGCTGCTATCGCCTGCTGGACGTGGGCGTATTCATGGGCGATCACATGCACGAACCGATCCTCGACATCGGCATCGAGGTAGTTGATCGCGCAAAGCGCTTCAAGGCCGATCATGACGCCGGACGCGTCCGTCACGCCGACGGGCTTGCCGCGGCCGACCGCAATCGTCACCGGCGGGAATTTTGCCTGCAGATAAACCGCGCGCAATTTGCGGAAAGCGAGCTGCAGGCGTTCGCGCACGCGGGGCAGAACGACCATGCAGCGTTTGGCGTCCGAATAGACTTCGGGGTGCTTCTCGATGTTTTCGGCGATCCGTTTTCCCGTGACGTCGCGCAGCTTGGCGAGGCGGTGGAGGCCCTCCGATCCGGTGTCGATGTAGTCGTGCTGGAGTCGCTCGGCATCCGGATGCCCGCCGGTGGCGCCGTAAATCGCGTAGAAGCGCGTCACATCCTCGATATGGATCACGGGCCCGGCTGTTTGCCTGGCGTCGGTCGCAGCGGCGTTCGTAGTCGCGCGCACGATTGCCGCGCAACAGAAGGCTCCGACAGCGATCGCGATCGTGATACACCTCATTCTTTTTCCTCCGTCGCTTTTCCAACGAACACCTCCGTGCGAGGATTGTCCTCGCTTTGTGGTGTCCGAAAAATCAGGAGTAGTCCAACCTGACCCCGTTCCCGTCCGTTCAATTCGAATCGGGCGTTATGCGCGTTCCCGAAACGGTGCCTGCACCTGCTCCAGAATCGTCGTGCCGTCGAACGAACAGAGGTCAGGAGCGTATTGCTCAGCGTGACACTGGAGAGCCATCAGCTTCGGCCACAACCTTGAGCGAAGCGGCTTCGGTGGCGATATAGCGTCGCGTGAGTGATCCGGCGAGCAGGCCGGCGAGCGGTGACAGCCGGCCGGAGAAGGTGAACTCGAGGGTGAGTTTGCAGCTTTCCGGACCCGTTGGTTCGACGACATGACCGGCACTCATGGCGAGGCCGGGCGACCCGGCCTGCCAGACGAAGCCCTGGCCTTCGCGGACGGACACGACTTCCCAGGTCGCCGGGCGAAGCTTCGGTTGCAGCACGCGGAAGCGCGCGCCGATTTCCAGGTTGCTGACGCCGAGGGGCGTGACGGAGGTAACCGTGGGCAGCCATTCCGGCCACGCGAGCACGTTGCGCAGCGACGCCCAGACTCGGGCGGCGGGCGCCGCGATGTTTTCGGTGACACGATAAGTTGGCATGTGCTGGATTCCGTTCAGTGCAGGTGTCGTGCGTTCGATCGAAGTGGGCCGTCGAATACAAGGAAACCACCCCTAACCAATTCTTGCTCATCCGTACAACCTCATTACCCAACAAGAATGCGGTGTCGAGTCGACGATGCTTCCGGCCAGTGCCGGATTGTCGAACCCGCGGCGGGGATTCCAATTTCGAGTACACGTTCTTTCAGGCCGATGTCTGCACGTCCAGCAACGCGTGCACCGACTCCAGTGCATCGTCGTTGCTGCTTGCGGCGGCGAAGGCCACGTAGCCGTCGGGCCGAACGAGCGTCATGGCGTGGTGTGCCGTCGGCCGCAGTTCGACCAGCGTTGCGAACGTGTCGGCGAGCCGTCTGGCAACGTTCATGACCGGCGCTGACGTGTTTTTATCCAGAAACAGCAGGTAGCGGCTGCAAATGCCCGTGCCACCCCGCATCGAATCGTCGATGTAGCGTTCGCCGGCCCCCTCCACGATCGGACTGCCGCGATAGTCGATGCCGAGCTCCGAGAGCCGCTGCACCAGCGCGCGCTGAAACGGCGCGAGCCGGGAAAGCATGGGAATCACCACATCACGCAAGGCCTCGGCCAGGCGGTTCGGGGTACCCATGGCACGGGTCAGGTGGTCCGTGGTTTGGATGACCCCCTTGACCACCGGAAGGCGCTCGTCGTTGTAGCTGTCCAGCAGGGCCTCTTTCCCGTGGCCGCGCAGGAACAGGTCCAGTTTCCAGACCAGGTTCCAGGCATCCTGCAGGCCCGTGTTCATTCCCTGGCCGCCGAAGGGGCTGTGGATGTGGGCGGCGTCCCCCGCGACGAACATGCCTCCTTCGCGCATGCGTGTGACATGGCGGTGGTGGATGTAAAAATAGCCGCTCCAGTGAAGGGCCCGTGCAACGATTCCGGCGGGCACGCGTTCGGCGAGCAGCCGGTTTACCAGATCGAGCGAGGGCGCATCGCCTTCCGCCTGATCGATCATCGCGACGATGCGGCGGCGCGTCGCGCTCATCGGAAAGATCGCCAGCGGCCCCTTCCTGTTCGGGCACAACTGCATCTCTGCTGCGGGCAGGGCCGTGTCGGTCTCGATGTCGGCCAGCATGAAGCGTTGGCGGTATTCGCCGCCTTCGAACGGCAGCTGCAGCAACTCGCGCACCGTGCTGTGCGCGCCGTCACAGCCCACCACGAATGCCGCGGTGAATGTTTCCCGCTGGCCATGCTTGTCCACCGTGACATGCACGAAGTCATCTTTCTGGGTGGCCTCTATGAATGAGGTCTGGTATTCCACTGCGCCGCCGTTGCGGGCGAGCGCCTCCACCAGCAGGCGTTCGGTCAGATCCTGTGGAACCATTGCGACGAACGGATATGCGCTGTTGTCCGGTGCGAATGGCAATTGGGCGAGCGTAAGTTCGCGCGTCGTCACCCTGATCGACGTGACCCGATTGGCTGCTTCGAGGAACGGCCCGGCAAGTCCGGCCATGTCGAAGATTTCCAGCGTGCGCGGGAAGATGGCGAGTGCCTTGGAATGTTCCGACTGCGAGGCACAGGCCTCCACCAGTCGCCAGCGCAACCCGCGGCGCGCGCATTCGTTGGCCAGGAACAGGCCGACCGGTCCGGCGCCCACGATCAGCACATCGGTATCTGCAGCGCTCAACGGCATGGTCTTCTCGTGGTCACTGGCGGAAGTTGTAGTCGGGCAGCTGGATATCGTCGCGTACGGCACGGCCGACCAGCCAGTTCGCGAACAACGGAATCCGCAATAGCTCACTGACGCTATCGCGAAACGCGACGCCGAGGGTGGTGCGGGGCGCGAATGAGGACGCGAATTTCGCGGCGGCGCGCTGCTTGGTTTCGAGGAACGGCAGCATGCGTGCCTGCCAGCGTGCGAATGCCTCGCGGTGGTCGTCATGGCAGGTGTGCAGTTCGCCCGCGAGCACATAGGCTTCGGCCATCGCCAGTCCGGTGCCTTCGCCGGCCAGCAGCGAGACGCAGGCCGCGGCGTCACCGATCAAGGCAATGCGGTCGCAGCTCCAGTCCTCCATGCGAATCTGGCTGACGCGGTCGAAATAGAAGTCACTGACATGCTTCATCTCGTCGAGTATCCGCGGGGTTTCCCAGCCGACGCCGACGAAGGCGTTCTGGAGCAGCGCCTTGCGCTCGCTGATGTTCGAGGCCGTGCCCCCGTGCAGGTACTCGTCGCGGAACACGAACAGGAACAGCGTCTTGTCGTTGCGCATGGACAGGCGTGTGATCTGCCTTCCCGCCACGGCGTGGCTGACGGCGACGAGATCGTCGCGCGGCCGATAGCCGTCGATCTCGAAGGCGGCGACGTGGTAGCCGAGTGGTACCTCGAAATTTCCCTGTGCTCCGAAAGCGAGCTCGCGGACACGCGAGTGCAATCCGTCGGCGCCAATCACCAGATCGGCCTCGCGCGGCGCGGCCTGCTCGAAACTGACCCGTACGCAATCGTCGCATTCCTCGATCTCCGCAATGGAGTCGCCGAAAATCGTCTCGACGCCCTCGTCCAGCGCGGCGTAGATCGTCGCCGCAAGGTCGGTGCGCCGCAGTTGCGTATAACGATTGCGTGTCATGCGGGCGAACACGTCGACGGGAAAACCGCCGCGGATCCGGCCGGCGACGTCGACGTAGCGCATCTCCTTCACCTGGTAGCCCAGTTCGTGGATGCGCGGCAGCAAGCCCATTTTCTCGGCGATGTCGTAACCGATGCCCCAGAAGTCGATCGCGTAGCCCCCGCGCCGGAATTGCGGCGACCGTTCGACCAGGAGCACGTCATGGCCGGACTTGCACAGCCACCAGGCGAGGGTGGTGCCGGCGATGCCGGCGCCATTGATGACGATCCTCATGGCCGTCTCGGTGTCGTGTAACCATGCAGGGCGAGCATGCCGAGCATGATCTTGCGCAGTTCACCCCGAGTGGTGATTTTTCCGTCGGCGTGCTTTTGCGTCGAGCTCATCCTTGCATCTTGGGTGGGCTGTGGCAGCGGGGCAGGTCTGGCCCGGACGAGTTCCATCCGCTCTTGTGGAACGGCGAACCGTTTTGCCTGACCGCTTATGGCCTGGGCGCTGCGTGTGTGCACGTTCATCGCGCCAGCCCCGGCGGTGCCGGCCGCGCGTCGTTGGCCGACGTGTGTGCACCGGGTTGCGAGCGGAACGCGATGCACAGCCGGTTCCACGCGTTGATGGTGACAACCGCCAGGGTCAGATCGACCAGTTCCCGATCATCGAAATACCTGCGCGCGGTTTCATGCAAGGCATCGGACACGTGGCCTTGATCGAGCCGCGTCACCGCTTCGGCCCACGCCAGCGCAGTCCGTTCGCGCTCGCTGTAGAAAGGCGATTCGCGCCAGGCGTCGAGCGCGTACAGGCGTTGCTCGGTTTCGCCGCCTGTGCGGGCACCGCGCCAGTGCATGTCGATGCAGTACGCGCAACCGTTGATCTGGGAAACGCGGACCTTGACCAGTTCGAGCAGCTTCGGCTCAAGTCCGCAGTTGGCCAGATGGGTTTCCAGCTCGAGCATGGCCTCGAAAGCACCCGGCGAAGCTTGCTTGAAGTCCAGGCGGGGCTGCATGTTTGTTCTCTGGGTTGCAGACGAAGGGATGTGCACGGGTTCCTCTTGTAAACGAATGTTGGTCAACATACGTTGACATAATAAGATCCGTGCTGGGCTATTGTCAACACATGTTGACTGAGCGCACAATCAGATCATGAAAGCCGGCAAGCCCAGCAGGGCAAAGCAGGGTGAAGCCACGCGCGCAAGGATCCTTTCTGCCGCACGCCAACGCTTCGCGAGCGATGGCTATGAGCGCGCGACGATCCGAGCGATCGCCGCCGACGCCGGCATCGACCCGAGCTTGGTCATGCGTTACTTCACCAACAAGCAGGGGCTGTTCGTGGCGGCGGCCGACATCGATCTGCGGCTTCCCCAGTTGCGCGGCGTCCCGCGCGAGAAGGTCGGGGTGTTACTGGTGGAGCATTTCCTGGATCGCTGGCAGGAAGATGACATCCTGCAGGCGTTGCTGCGCACTGCGGCAACCAACAAGCGCGCTGCGGAACGCATGCGCACGATCTGGTCCACGCAACCCAGCCCCACGCTGTCCGCCGCCGGGGCGAACTCGAAACCGGCGACGCGCGCCGCCCTGATCAACGGTTTGTTCCTCGGTTTCGCGTACGCTCGATTCATACTCGAATTGTCGCCGCTGGTGACGATGAGTCGCGCCGATGTCGTCAAGTGGCTGGCGCCGATCGTCCAACGCTACTTGTTTGACAGACCCTGAGAACAACAGGCACACCCGCAAGTTGTTGCCAGACGGTCGACGAGATCTAGGAGGTCGACAGGAAGCTTTATTTCCTCCGTCCCTTTTCCGCCGGACTGCGCCAGCGCCACGGAAAATCCTTTGCGCGACTGAGCCCCACCCGCGGACCGATTCGCGGCCTTTCGGGCGGCGGGGTTCCATCGGTCACGACGCTCATGCCGCGATCATTGAGGACAATATCCGCGCCATCGAAAAAAAGGTGCAAAAAAAGGTGTCAGGGACAATTTCTGACATCAGGTTGAGCCTTGGGAGGACGGCGCGCTGCAGCTTGTGCTGATGGTGGGCGAAGCGGGTCTTGAGCGAAGCTGTTCGCATGGCCCGACATCCACGACTCGATTTTCCCGGGATTCCTCAACACGTCGTGCAGCGGGGGGAATAATCGGCTGCCTTGTTTCCTGTACCAAAACAGGGGTCACAGTCGACTTTCCCCTCACTTGGGTCCTTGGGGCACGCGCGTTCGTGCGACCGCGCCGCTTTCAGTAATACCGCGGAATCGGGCCGCGCTGCGGCGTCATCCGGTCCGACAGATCGAACATGAACTCGTCGACGTAACACCAGCCCCAGCCTTCGGGTGGGTCGTAGCCTTCGATGATCGGGTGCTCGGTCGCGTGGAAGTGTGCTCGCGCGTGGCGGTTCGGCGAATCGTCGCAACAACCGACGTGGCCGCAGGTGCGGCACAGGCGCAGGTGCAACCAGACGTCGCCGGTCTTGAGGCATTCCTCGCAACCGAGCGCGCTGGGCGTGACGGTGCGGATGCCAGCGAGGTGGGTGCAGTTATCGGCCATCGCGGGTCTCCTTTGTGTTTTCAGGCATGGCGTTGTCAGATCCTGCGGCATCGACTTCGGCGAGATATGCGTGCAGTGCCTGCACGACCTGCGCACCTTCGCCGATCGCGGCGCCGACGCGCTTGACGGAACCGGAGCGGACATCGCCGACGGCAAACACGCCGTGCATGCTCGATGCGAGCGGCGAAACGGAATCGCGTCCTTCGCCGGGTGTGCCGGTGATCACGAACCCCGCTTTGTCCAGGTCGACGCCGCAGCCTTCGAGCCAGGTGGTCGCCGGATCGGCGCCGATGAACAGGAACACGTTGGCGATGTCGCCCTGCGACGCCTGGTTGTTGGCGTGATCATGCCAATGCACACGCCGGAGTCCGCTTTCGGCGTTGCCTTCCAGCGCGGTGATTTCGGTGTTCGTCATCAGGGTGATGTTGGATGTCGCCTTGATGCGGTCGATCAGGTAGCGCGACATGCTCGCCGCGAGGCCGCTGCCGCGCACCATCATGAGCACGCGGCGCGCGTGCGTGGACAGGAACGCCGCGGCCTGTCCGGCCGAGTTGCCGCCGCCGACGAGAATGACGTCCTGACCGTCGCACAGTTTTGCTTCGATCGGTGAGGCCCAGTACCACACGCCGCGCCCCTCGAAAGTCGACAGCTCGGCGATGTCGGGGCGACGGTAACGCGCACCGCTGGCGACCACGATTGCGCGCGCGCGGATGCGTTCGTCGGCATCCAGCTCAAGTGCGAACCCGCCATCCTCGCGGCTGCAGTCGAGCGATTTCACGTCCGCCGGAATCATGACTTCCGCGCCGAACTTCTGTGCCTGCACGAACGCGCGCGCGGTGAGTGCAAGGCCGGAAATGCCGGTCGGAAATCCGAAGTAGTTCTCGATGCGTGCGCTCGCACCGGCCTGGCCACCGAACGAGCGTGCATCCAGCACCGCGACCGAGAGACCTTCCGACGCCGCGTAGACCGCGGTCGCGAGCCCGGCCGGACCGCTGCCGACGACGGCGATGTCGTAGACGGATTTCCGATGCGGCGAGCCGATGAGACCGAGCTGGCGGGCGAGGTCGCGCTCGGTCGGATTCTTCAACACCGTGCCGTCCGGGCAGACGACCAGGGGCAGGTCGGTTTCCGAGTGCACGTGCCGCGCGATCAGGCAGCGCGATCCGGGTTTTTCGGGATCGAGCAGGTGATGCGGCAGGCCGTTGCGCGAAAGGAAGTTGCGCAGCCGAAGCATGTCGGCGGAATGATCCGCCCCGATCAACACCGGGCCGCCATTGGCATTCTCGATCAGTGCGGTGCGGCGCAGGATCAGCGCACGCATGATGCGCTCGCCCAGTTCGGCTTCGGCGATCAGCAGCGTGCGCAGCCCTTCGGGAGGAATGTGCAGTGTTTCGACCTCGCCTTCGGCATGCGCGTCAACCAGCACGGGGCCATCGGAGAGCTGCGCCACCTCGCCGAGAAACTGCCCCGGTCCCTGGTCCACAACCGGCGTGATTCGACCGAGTCCGTCGCGCTGGGTGATGGCGACATGGCCGGAAAGAACCACGAACATGCCGGGCCTGTGGTCGCCCGTTTTGTACAGCGCTTCGCCATCATGGAACTCGCGCTGCGTGCCGAAGCGGCGCAAGCGCTGGATCGCGCCCGCGTCCAGCGTCGGAAAGATCTGTTCGTAGCGCGGAATCAGCGCTGCGGAGGCGGCGGTCTGAGTCGTGCTGACTTCATCGGAAAGTGCCATGTTGCGAGTCCCGATCCCGATATCTGTCGTGCATGCTACCGATAATCGATCAAAACAGGCGATCAAAACATGGCGGAGGGCGCACTTTTTTGCGCCTGGAGATCTGAAAAAGCCGACTCTCACCCCGGTTTTCGATGGAACGTGCGCTCGGGCCCCGGTTCGCATAATTCAACCAAATGGTTGACAGAGTCCTGGTACCCGGCTAAATTCAACTACATGGTTGAATGTAACGCGCCGATCCTCGATGCCCTCTATCGCGCCCTCGGCGATGCCACGCGCCGCCGGATGCTGCGCGAGCTCGCCGGTGGCGAGCGGACGGTGGGCGAGCTCGCCGAGCCCTTTGCGATGTCGCTGGCCGCGGCCTCGAAACACATCAAGGCGCTGGAGGCCGCGGGCCTGGTGCACAGGGACGTGAGAGGCCGCACGCACGTATGCCGGCTGGAGCCGGGGCCGCTCGCCCTCGCGCACGAGTGGCTGGCCTTCTATGAAACGTTCTGGACCGACCGCCTCGGCACGCTCGACCAGCTGCTGCGCGCGGACGGTGCCCGCAAGCCCCCGAAGACACCCAAGAGGCCGCCACGATGACCCCAAAAGCGATCAATGCCACCGCGATCAACGCCGAATATGGCGTCGTCACCGAACCCGCCACCCTGACGCTGCATCGGGTGTTGCCAGGCCCGATCAAACGGGCATGGGACTACCTCACCGTCAGCGACCTTCGCCGCCAATGGCTGGCCGAAGGCGAGATGCCGATGGAGGTGGGATCTGCCTTCGAACTGGTCTGGCACAACGACGAACTGACCACGCCGCCGGGACAGCGTCCCGAGGGCTTCGGCGGCGAGCACCGCATGTCCAGCGTGATCACCGCCTGCGACCCGCCGCACACCCTGGCCTTCACCTGGGGCAGTACGGGCGGGGTGAGCTTCGAACTGCGCGAGCAGGGCCAGCACGTGCTGTTGACCCTCACCCATCGGCGCATCCTGGATCCGGAACTGCAGCTGAAGATCAGCGCCGGCTGGCACGGCCACCTCGATGTCCTCGTCGCCCGCGCCAACGGCGTGGAGCCGGCGCCCTTCTGGGATACGTGGCTGCGGCTCAAGGGCGACTACGCAGCGCGCCTTGCCGGACGGGGCGCCGCGCAACAACACTAGCGCAAAAGGGATGCGCAAAAGGGGGCACAGAACATTTCCATTTGAAGCACCCCCGATCTTTGAGGTCGTGTGTGGGGAATATTCTCGGGCCCCTTCTTGAAGCTTTGAACGGACCCCTTTCCCCAGAACCCATGGCCTGTTGACACGTCCGCACTTGGATTCCGAGGACCCGCAACGAAAGCGGAGTCAGAGTGCGTTGCATTGCAAAGCGAGTATTCGCTGTTCACGCGCGGACCCGAGGACGAGATCATTCCCACCCTTGAAGAACTCGGCATCGGCTTCGTTCCGTCAGCCCGCTTGGAAAAGGTTTCCTGACCGGCAAGATCGACGACGACAGCACGACATTCAAGGACGGCGACATCCGCAAGGTATTGCCTGGTTTCGAGGGCGAGGTGCGACAGGCCAACCAGAAACTGGTCAGCCTGATCGGTGTGATCGCCAGGCGCAAGCGGACCACGCCGGTGCAGATTGCGTTGGCGTGGTTGCTGGCTCAGAAGCCGTGGATCGTGCCGATCCCCGGCACGACCAAGCTGCATCGTCTCGAAGAGAATCTCGGAGCAGTCGACATCGAACTCACTGCGGCCGATTTTCGCGAGATCGACGATCTGCTCGCGAAGATGCCGGTGCAGGGCGAGCGCTACAACACGCAGACGCAGAAGCTGGTCAACCGCTGATCGGGCGCATGCAAGAAAAGACCACGCAGTTGTGCGGCTTTGGCGCTTGTTGTTTCCACCACTGGCCTAAGCGAACCTGCTCCCATCGCTGGTTTTTGGAGGCGACCCTTCGCGCCATGCGGCGTAGCGGGCACCCCAGTTTGAGGCCAAGGCCGACGGTGGCTCCGCCAGTAGGCGTTTGCCGAGCGGGAAGACCCGCTTTTCGAGGATTGCCTGTTTGCTGCGGATGAGTCCGGCGATCGCTTCGACACTGGCGATGTTGCTCATGTCAGAGGGTTGTGCGGTGAGTCGCTCCAGCAGGACCGCGAGGTCGTGATGCTCACCCAGGAGACTGCCCAGTTCGTATGCGCATTTCGCGTGTACTTTCATCGGACCCGGCCAGATCGGCCGCAACAGGCGCGCATGGTGCCAGTGGTACTTGCAGCGTTTGCGCCATTCATGGAAGCGTTCCGGTGACGGCGCCTCGCGCGCCTTGCGCATCGCGTTGCGGGCGCGGCGATAGGTCTTGGTCAGACCACCGCGCATGGCTGCGAATCCGTCCGCATCGAGGCGCCAGTCGCGGGTGCGATCGGCGGCTGCGCGCAGGTTCCCCGTGCATTTCGCAAGCAGGCAAGGGAGGTCGATGCTGACGTCGAGATTCTCGCGCTGCTGCATCAGGTGATGGCGGATGGACCAGAGCGCCCGCCGGTTGATCTGGTCCTGGCAGGTTTCGACGAGCGCGTCGTAGCTTGCCGTCAGCACCGCCGCGTCTCGCAGGGCCGAGACGATGCCGGCAGTATCGCGGAATGCGGCGTTCTCTTCGCCGTAGTGCTCGAACGTCGGCTGTACCAGGCGCAGCAGACCGCGGACCTCCTTGCAGGACTTGCGCAGGTCGTGGATCGCAACGTCCGGCTGTGCAACCGAGCCGCCGATTGCACGCAAGGCCTTGTGGATCTGTTCGCGCGCAATGCGTCGCAGGGCGATCTCCACCGAGCCATCATGGCGGATGAAGTGGTAGGGCATGCCTGCCTCCTGTCCAAATATTGACCGAAGCAAACAGGTATTGACCCCGATTTCCGCAAGCGTAGGTCATGGTTCCCCTGCTTTCCTGCTCTCGCTTCCGGGTAGAGCAGCTCCCGGCCGAGTGTATCGTTCCGGAGCGAAGTCGGCAGCAAAGGGCGCAGCAGTCGTCGGTCATCTGTCCCATTTCGAAGCGTTATTGGAGAGGACCGAACCGAGAGTGTGCTGCGATTTGATCGCCCGCACCCGCCCGCCAGCTCTTGCTACGATGCCGCCGACGCAATCGCGCGTCATTGTCGGGAGCCGATCATGTCCGTTGAGCGTCATTCACCAATCCGAAATGTTGCCTGGCGGGCCCTTTCATTGTCGGTGCTTGCGGTTGCCTGCACGTGCGCCTGGGCCGACGGTGCAAGCATGGTTTACTCCGACGGCAAGCCGATCAAGGTGGTCGATACGTACGGTTGCTCGGAACCGGACATGTTGAACGATGGGCGGCGCGTCACGATCGTCGCATTCGCCGATGGCCGGATCGACAAGGCCGCAGCCAATGCCGCGGACGCGCCATGTCGCGCGCTGGCTGGTCAGGTCGGAACGACGTTCCATACTCTGGTCGAGATCAAGCTCAAATACGACGGCACCGTCTACAACATCCAGACCTACGATGCGAACGGTACATCGTCACGCTCGGGCAACGGTACACTCAAGCTGACCCGCAACGACGGCAAGCGGGTGGAAGGTTCGTTCGTCACGGACGATGCGTCCCGCAAGTCTGCCCCGGGCGGCGCGTTCTACGACCTGCATTTCGCGGTCGATGTGGCGGGTGCCGGCGGCAGGTAACGATTGTCGTGCGCCGCGATGGCGGCGGCATGAGTTTCGCGGGTTTGTGCATCGCAAGCGTCGATTACCGCTTGCGCGCGAGCGTCACGCCGTCGCCGATCGGCAGCATCGCGAGATCGACGCGTTCATCGTGATGCAACTTGTCGTTGAGCGTCTGCAGCGCACGGGTGTCGTCGTCTTCGGCGGCTCTGGCGACGTCGCCGCTCCACAGCACGTTGTCGATCGCGATCAATCCGCCGCTACGCAGCAGGCGCAGGCAGCGTTCGTAATAGGTGTCGTAGCCGGTCTTGTCGGCGTCGATGAACGCGAAGTCGTAGCGGCCCGCTTCGCCCGTCGCCAGGCGCACGTCGAGCGTCTCCACAGCGGGCGCCAGTTGCAGGTCGATCTTGTGCATGACGCCCGCGCGTTCCCAGAACGGTTTGCCGATGCTGGTGTACTCGTCGCTGATATCGCAGGCCAGGATATGGCCGTCTTCCGGCAATGCCAGTGCGACGGAAAGCGCGCTGTAACCGGTGAACACGCCGATCTCGATGGTTCGATGCGCGCCGATCAGCTTCACCAGCAGTGCCATCAACTGGCCCTGCTCGGGCGAGATCTGCATCTGCGCGCGCGGATGCGAGCGTGTCGCCTCGCGCAGCGCGGCTTGTTGCGGGTGTTCGCGCAGTGAGTGGTCGAGTACGTACTGGTAAAGCGTGTCATCAAGGTTCAGGGTGCGATTTGACATGGGGCTGCTCGATAATCGGGACCCGCATTTTCGCACTGTCGCGTCCTGGTTCGCCATGGACGGTCCGACGACGTCTCAACACGAACGGCTCGGGTTCCGAGGCAGCTCGCGGTTACCTCAACCGGGTTGACCGGCCCAATCCTTCAGCCGGTCAAGACGCGCGTTCAACCAGCGCTGTCGGACACTGTAGACGTGCTCGATGGCTGCCCGTTCCTGCGCCGACAAGTCGGGGTGGTGCGCTTCGAAAATAAGAACCACGCGGTCGGACCCGGAGCGGTTCCAGGCCTCATGTTCGAAGCTGTCATCGAATGCGATGATCTTGCCCTCGCGCCAATGGTGGATATCGCGCCCGACACGAATGGCGCAGTTTTCGGGAACGATCAGGGGCAGATGTACCGTGACGCGGGTGTTGGTCAGTCCGTGATGCGGCGGAATATGCGCGCCCGGCTTCAGCCTTGAGAAGAACGCTTCCATCGGCGTGCCGTCGATCCTTGCCAGATCCACGGCGCCGAGCGCATGCGATGTTTGAGGGAACCGGGCACGTGCCGGCATTTCCTTCGCATCTTGATACAGGTGGATCGCCGACCAGTCGAGCGAGCCGCTGAGACGGGCCCATTCCGGTGCAGTGGTTGCCGCCGGCACATAAGGCTGGACACCGACGCCTGTGCGCATGCCGGCCTCGTATTCGTGCCGGATCGCCTCGCAGGCAGACTCCAGCATCGCAACCCAGTGGAATGCCTCATTGGGCTCGACTGGCGCAGCGGGCAAATCCGGCACATAGAAGATGACCGGTTGTTGCATGGGTTCCCGGAATGTCACCTGCGCATCATGTGTCAGCGGCCACACGGCATTGCGCACGCGATCCACACTGGCTCCGCTCTGCGTCTCGAATTCATCGACCGCCTTGCCGTGCAGTGCCGTGAGAAACTCGCACAGCGTCGCATCGGCTAGTGCGGACAGGCGCCGCCCCTGATCCGGTGCGTTGGGATTGTCCTTCATGCGACGGATCATCGGATTGGCATCATCGCCCAGTGTCCAGGCCGCGACCGCCAGTTCAACATCGCCCAGCTCGAACAATGCCGCGCCGGCAAACAGCGCAAGGCGCGCGTTGCGCGGCCGTTCCAGAAAGGCCGAAACCTGTGCGAAGGCTGCGCTCTGGTTCATGCGTTCGCCTGGATCCTCTGCGACGGATCGTTCATTGCGCTTCACACCGACCACCCCCTGCGCGATCCGGCGCGTTGCGGCCTGCGGACGACTGTGGCTCGATCAGACTTCCCGCTTCAGCGTCGCCATGTCGATCACGAAGCGATATTTCACGTCGCTTCTGAGCATGCGTTCGTAAGCATCGTTGATGTCGCGCATCGCGATCATCTCGATGTCGGAGACGATGCCGTGCTCGGCGCAGAAGTCGAGCATCTCCTGGGTTTCGCGTATGCCGCCGATCAGCGATCCGCCGATCTGGCGGCGCTTGAAGATGAGGTTGAACACACTCGGCGACGGGTGCGGTTCGGCTGGCGCGCCGATCAGGCACATTGTGCCATCGCGCTTGAGCAGATTGATATATGCGTCGAGATCGTGCGGCGCGGCAACGGTGTTGACGATGAAGTCCAGGCTGTTGGCGTGTTCGGCCATCTGATCGGCATCTTTCGAAATCACCACCTCATCCGCACCCAGAGTTTTCGCGTCGGCCTGTTTGTCGGGCGAGGTGGTGAACAGCACCACATGTGCACCCATCGCATGAGCGATCTTGACTCCCATGTGGCCCAGCCCGCCGAGCCCCACGATGCCCACCTTCTTGCCTGGCCCGACATTCCAGTGGCGCAGCGGCGAGTACATCGTGATGCCGGCACACAGCAGCGGCGCGACTGCGGCGAGATTGTTCTTGTGACGTATGTGCAGGACGAACTTCTCGTTCACCACGATCTTGTCGGAGTAGCCGCCGTAGGTATTCTCGCCGCCGAACAGCGGGCCGTTGTAGGTGCCGGTGAAGCCGTTCTCGCAGTATTGCTCCTCGCCTTGTGCGCAGGACGTGCAGTGCTGACAACTGTCCACCATGCAACCCACCCCCACCGTGTCGCCCACCTTGAAAGCGGACACCTGATCGCCGACGGCGGTCACGGTGCCGACGATCTCGTGCCCCGGCACGGATGGGTATTGGGTCATTTTCCAGTCGTTGCGCGCGGTGTGCAGGTCGGAATGGCACACGCCGCAATAGAGAATGTCGATCTGCACGTCGTGCGGGCCGGGCGTGCGACGTTCGATGGTCAGCGGGCCGAGCGGCTGGTCGGCAGACGGAGTGGCGTACGCGGCGGTTCGGAGCATGGGGTTTTCCTCGGCAGGGGACAGGCCAATGGCATGATACCGGTACGAATGCAGTCGGCATAAGGACGCGACATCATCCTCGCTGACGAGGCGGGTATTTCCCGCCGTTACCCGGCGCGCCGTTCCATGTGGAGCCGGGAAACAGGGCGTCATGGCAGAATCTGTTGGATAGTTGGCTTTTCGGCAATTCCGCCCCTGCCTATACTGCGTTCATGGCCCGCGCGAGAAGCCCGCATCGTCCCTTGCGTTCACACTGCCCTGCACCGCATCGAGTGGTGATGCTTGGCTATCCGGATGCGCAGATCCTGGACATCACCGGACCGCTGGAAGTGTTTGCACGCAGCGCGCGCTGGTTATGCGACAAAGGTTTTACGCGCAACTTCGCTTACCGGGTCGAGCTGGTCGCGGCACAAGCCGGTGCGGTCGCGACTTCTTCCGGGATCTGTCTGGTGGCGCAACGCAATTACCGCAGCGTCACGCGTGCCGATACATTGCTGATTGCGGGCGGAATCGGTTGCCACCGGGTCATGGAAGACGGGGACGCGCTGCGCTGGATTCGCCGCATGGCACCGAAAGTCGCCCGTCTGGGTTCGGTCTGCAGCGGCGCTTTGATTTTGGCGCGTGCCGGACTGCTGGACAACAGGTCCGCCACCACCCACTGGGATTACACCGAACAACTCGAACGCATCAGCGACACGATCCACGTTCGACCGGATGCAATCTATGTGCGCGATGGCAATCTCTACACATCCGGTGGCGTGACGGCCGGTATGGACATGGCGCTGGCCATGGTTGAGGACGACTGGGGGCAACCGACGGCACTCGCGGTAGCGCAGGAACTGGTCATGTTTCTCAAACGCCCCGGCGGTCAATCGCAGTTCAGCAGTCATCTGGCCGCGCAGTTCAGCGAGGACGACAAGCTGCGCGAGTTGCAATTATGGATGCTCGATCACCTCGACCAGAACCTTTCGGTGCCCATGCTTGCCGCCAAAGCGGCCATGAGTGAACGCAACTTCGCACGGCGCTTCACCACCAGCGTGGGCATCGCGCCGGCCCAATACGTATCGCGCGCGCGGCTGGAAGCGGCCCGGCGCAAGCTGGAAGAAAACAATCTGCAGATCTCCCAGGTGGCCCGGCATTGTGGCTTCGGCACAGACGAGACCATGCGCCGCACGTTTCTCGCGGCACTGGGTATCACGCCGAGCGATTACCGCGAACGTTTTCGCAGCGCCACCGCTTGACTGTAGCGCTTGTCTGCGTCAGGGCATCAATTTCGGGTTTCGGGCTTTTTTGTCAGGGTCAGCGGATACGACTTGCCGTCCTGTGCAAAGGTACCGGTGATCTTGTCGGCGCCTGGATTTACCTGTGCGGTGAAGGTGGTCGGATGACCGGGTATATCGATAGCCAGGCTCAGCTTCTTGCCGTCCTGATTGAACGTGGTGGCGGCGGCGGTAACGTTCTGCGCCGGGATGTCCGTGGTAAGCGCGGGGCTCGCACCCCGGGTGACGATGTGCAGCACGATCACATGGTCCGGGGCGAATTTGCCCGACCAGTCCACGCGCGTCACCGGCGTCGTCAGCTCTGAAATACCCTGGTTGGATTTCCAGCCGGTGCCGAGGTATTCCATGTAATCGGCAGTCTTCTGCGCCACCGTCTGTCCGAAATAATCCGCCACCAGATGCAGAGCCAGATCGATGCCGGAGCTGAGTCCGCCGGCGCTGAAGATGATCGGACTCGCCTGCGCGTAACGCACTTGACGGACCAGTTTTACGTCGGGGAATTCATGCGCGAAGTTGCCGAAATACCAGTGATGCGTGGTCGCCTCTTTTCCGTGCAACAACCCGGTCTTGGCCAACTCGAACGCGCCGGTGCATACCGACATGATGATCTTGTGGTCGGCGTGTACTTTCCTGAGCCACGCGGTCAGCCCGGGCCCGCCCATTTGCGCACCGATCACCACGATGTCCGGGATGGGCGCGTCGGCGAAGCTGTAGTCCGGAGTGATGGTCAATCCGGCATGGTTGCTGCCGCTGGTATGCAGCGGCTCTTTGGTCGGTGCCACGGTGTACAGTTCAAACGGGCTGATGTCATTGCCGTGGCCGTCCTTGATCGAGGTGTCCTGAAAGACTTCCCATGGGCCGGCGAAGTCGATCACGGTTGCATGCTTGCTCAGCACGACGGCGACCTTGATCATGCCGTTCCTGGGTGGGGTCAACTTGCCCGGCGTCGCAGCCATTGCGTGGGTGATTGGCAGGATCGCCAACAGTGCGGCGAGCGCGAGCATTTTCACGGCGTGTTCTCCGGATCGATGGATATCGGGACAAATGATAGCGATGCGCGGTTCAGCCGGAACGACAGATGCCCCACGAATTCTGCCAAGGTCTGAACTCCTGTCGTTTGCGTAGCGCTGTGTCCACCCGGTCGGGCAACATGGCGACATGATCGCTTCGGAGCTCGACAATCCGTTCTGGGCTTCCCTGCAAAGCCGGCATCGGGGTTTGGCACTGCGCGCAAGGGATGCAGCGCGTTATCCGCCGGAATTCGCGCCGTTTTTTGGCGTTGCGAGTGCCGATGCGGATGTGACGGAAGCGATCGCATCCCTCATCGCGCCCGATGAAACCGTGCTGCTGCTTGGTGCGGTGCCATGCTTGCCGGACGGATGGACGCTCGAGAAATTTGATCCGTTGGTGCAGATGATATGCACCGCAACGATCCCGGTATCCGGCGGGTCCGACATCATTGCACTGTCCGACTTGCACCGCGCGGACGTGCTGGCGCTGACCGCACTGGTGTATCCACATTATTTCCGCGAACGTACGATGGAACTGGGCCGCTACTTCGGAATCTACCGGGATGGTCGCCTGGCGGCGATGATCGGCGAGCGTCTGGGCACCGGGACGCACACTGAAATCAGCGCGATCTGCACGCATCCGGATTTCACCCGCCGAGGTTATGCACGTCGCCTGATCGCATTGCTGTCGAACGACGAACTCGAGCACGGCCGCATGCCTTTCCTGCACGTCAGCCACCAAAACCATCGCGCGCTTCGGTTGTACGAATAGATCGGTTTTTCCCACCGCTGCGACATCGACTTCTGGTCGTTGCGCCGGAATCATCGTCACCGAGAGTGAACCTCGCGCACTCTTGCAGGCATGACGATCGAGGGCGGCGCGAGCTTGTTCCAAAACGCCTGCGTCATGCCGCATGTTCGAGCAGTTGTCGCACTTGCTCGGCAATCGACAGACATGCGGTCAGACCCGGGGACTCGATTCCG
>JBAUWF010000095.1:0-3949 GCA_049583635.1 Rhodanobacteraceae bacterium | reverse complement strand
GCGTCGAAGCCTGCATCGATCGCGCACGATTGCGCCTCGATCTCGACCAAGGTGCCGAGCAGGGGACGGCAGCGGCGTGCGCTCTCAGCCATGGGCCAGAACGAGTTCGCAGGTCTTGAGCAGGCGGCGCACGCCGTCGGTGACATGCTTGGACGACAGCGTTGCGCCGGAAATATTGCGGATGTCGTCTCCGAGGTGGAGTGGCGAATCGCCGCGCTTGCCGACGAATTGGGCGCGCCACTTCGCATCGCGCACCTGATCGCCATAGGACTCGCGATAGTCCATTATCTCGATCGACTTCGCCGCGCCGGTCGCATCGATCGCGAGCGCGAAGGTGATGAACTCGTGCTTGCCGACCACTTCGTCGACGATCATCCAGCCGCCGCCCGATGCATGCCACGCCTTCAGTTTCGGCCCCAATGGCGCCTCTCCCGACGCCTTCCTGATCGCGTCAATCTGCGCGGAGGTCAGCGTGCGGAAATCCGGCGTCAGCGTCTGGCCCGGAAACATCGTCGCCTGCGCCTGTTCGACCGTCAGATAGGTCGTCGCGTACGCGGGCGCGACGATTGCGATCAGCGGCAGCGCGAGCAGTCTTCGATCCATGCGGAGATCCTAGAAGTTGAAGCCGGCCTTGACGCGCAACCGGTATTTCTCGAAATCATCCGCGTTGGTGATGCCCTTCACGATGAAACCCGGCGCGGGATTGGCGTAGTCCCTGGCCCACGGCAACTGCTTGAGAAAGGTCGCCGTGAAGAAGTATTTCTTGCCGCCGTAGTGGATGTTCGGCCCGAAGTAGTAGGCGCTGTTGGTCCGGTTTGACGCATTGAACGCATTGAACCCGGCCCACTCGCGTTCGTTGAGCAACTCCAGGCCGGCGGAGAAGTTCGGCGCAAACCGGTAGGAGCCGCCGATGTCGTAGTTCACATCGACTTCGTGATCCCAGACCCTCTCGGCCTCGGGCGTACCCGGCATCGCGCCGAATTCGCCGGGCAGGTGACGGCCTTCGATCGCGTAGGTGATGTTGCCCGCGAATACCAGGCGATCGTCTCTGAAATTCGACTGCAGGATCAGGCGTGCTTCGGCTTCGTAGGTTCGCGGACCCAGCGACGGCTCGAAATACAGTGCCACGCCAACCGGATGCAGATACGGACTGACCAGTCGCCACAGCACTTCGCCCGACACGGACTCGAAGCGCGTCCGCTCGAAGCGCCGGTCCGGATCGACGGCATAGTCCGCGAACACTTCGGGCGGCGCCGTTTCGCCGTCAGGCGTGTTGTCGTGTACGCTGGTGTACGCAAGATTCAGATAGCCGGAAATCTGCACGTCGTCGGTCAGGCCGTAGGAAAGTTCGGTCCGGCCCTGCCACAGGTGGAAGTCGCCCTGGCTGCGCCCCTCGCGAAAGGTCATCCATTGCTCCAGTTCGTACTGCCCCCTGGGCTGCGTGTCGGTCGTATAGGAGTAGCCGAACAAGGGCTCGTCGGCGAGCGCGTCCGGCAGCGCTGCGAACGCAAGCAGACTCGCGGCAAGCAAGATGCTTACGGGTGTCCTGCGCATCTGGATGGCTCCCCCCTTGAAACCGAGGATGCGCATGCTAACGCAAGTGAGAAGCATTCGCAACAGAGTTGCGAGGCGGAGGATGGGTTGCTGGCCCGGCCTGAATCAGCGCCGATTGTGCGGATGATCGAGAACTGTCGGAACGGGATGATCTGGTGCCTCATGCGCGCGTGCGCGCCAACCGTGCGCGCCAACCGTGCGCGACCTGCGCCGTGCGGGATTCACCGGCGGCTGCCTCGATCGTGGATAGGCGCGTGCAAACGAGCCGATCACTACGGCGACCTGATCGCGGCATCGGTTGCCGGTCCGGCGCTCGAGTGGGAAGATCGAATGGAACAGGGCCCGCCTCGGGGAAACACGGCGGGATTAGGCTGCAAGATTAGAAGGCGCGAGCGATGGAAACCCATGATCCGTACAGGAAATTCCCGGGGCGCCAGGTTCGCAAGGCCGGATTAGGCTGCGGGATTACACCCCGCATAGCCACCTACTTGTAGTTAGGCGCCTATGACACAGACTACTCGGGTCACTCTATTCCTAGTTTGGTTCGCGGTCGTTACTCTGGGCTGTGTTGACATGGCATATTCCTCTCCTTCCATGTTCGGCACCATTGTTTTGCCGATGGCGTGGCTACCATTCTGGTCTAAAGGGCAATTTACTCGCGTAGTGCCGCGCCCAACCTTGTGGTTATCACTATCCGTCGTAGCGTTGTTGTTTGCGCTCATCGCTTGGGGCGCGCTGTCCGGGTTTAACCAAACGTCTAACGCATGGTTCAAAGAGCACCCGGAAGTCCGCTTCTACTTTGCAGCTATTTTGTGGCTGGCGTGGCTAATCTCTGGTTGCAAGGGGTTGGTCGCCAAACGCTTTCTCGCATAGGCGCCTAACTATTCGCTCAAGCGGACCGCTGCGGATGAGTTGCGCTAGAATGTTGCTCACTGCGGCAGCGGCCGCTTAGCTCAAGCGTTGGGCGTTAAAAGCATGAAAGGCAGATCTGAACCGTCCCGACTTTCCCGGAGGCTCCAACCTTTGAGAGGATGGAGCGATGGAAACCAAGAAGAAGTCCCCGAAGTACTCGCCGGAGGTCCGCGCGCGGGCGGTGCGGATGGTGTTCGAGCACCAGAAGGATCACGCCTCGCAGTGGGCGACCATCGAGTCGGTTGCGTCCAAGATCGGCTGCACCGCGCAAACGCTGTGCAACTGGGTGCGCCAGGCCGAGCGTGACCAGGGCCTGCGCGAAGGCCTGACCACGTCCGAGCGCGAGCAGATGAAGGCGCTGGAGCGCGAGAACCGCGAGCTGCGCCAGGCCAACGAGATCCTGCGCAAGGCCAGCGCGTATTTTGCCCAGGCGGAGCTCGACCGCCGGTTCAAGCGATGAAGGCGTTTGTTGACGAACACCGCGCCGACTATGGGGTCGAGCCGATCTGCAAGGTGCTGCCGATCGCCCCATCGACGTACTACCTGCATGCAGCCCGTCAGGCTGATCCGGCGACGGCGCCGCCACGCGTGCAGCGCGACGCGGTGCTGGAGCCGGAAGTCTTCCGGGTGTGGGACGAGAACCATCAGGTCTACGGTGCCCGCAAGGTCTGGCGGCAACTGCATCGGGAAGGCTTCGACGCGGCCCGGTGCACCGTCGAGCGCCTGATGCGCCGGCTTGGTATCCGAGGCGTGGTGCGTGGAAAGCCGGTCACGACCACGCTCAGCGACAAGGCCGCGCCGTGTCCGCTGGACCGGGTGAACCGGAAATTCTGCGCCGATCGCCCGAATGCACTGTGGGTAGCCGACTTCACGTACGTTTCAACGTGGCAGGGCCACCTGTACGTGGCCTTCGTGATTGACGTATTCGCCCGCCGCATCGTGGGCTGGAAGGTGTCCAACACCATGCGCACGGACTTCGTGCTCGATGCGCTGGAACAGGCGCTGCATGCACGCAAGCCCTTCGACAAGGGAGGCCTGATTCACCACAGCGATCGCGGGTCGCAATACGTATCCATCCGTTACAGCGAGCGACTGGCCGAGGCGGGCATCGAAGCTTCGGTCGGCAGTGTGGGCGATTCCTATGACAACGCTTTGGCCGAGTCCATCAACGGGCTGTACAAGGCCGAGGTGATCCATCGCCAGTCATGGCGCACCCGGGAAGCGGTCGAATGGGCGACGCTGGAGTGGGTCGACTGGTTCAACCACCAGCGGCTACTGGGGCCGATCGGGGACATCCCGCCGGCAGAAGCTGAGGCAAGCTACTATCGGCAACAGGAAGGTCAGGCCATGGCGGCCTGACTCAAACCAAACGGCCTCCGGAGAACCCGGGGCGGTTCAAAACATTGGTTACTGCAATATTCACCGTTACAGGCTTGCCAGTATCTAACTCTGCCGAGCTGGGTGAGAGCGAAATAGAAATTGC
>JBAUWF010000094.1:0-22985 GCA_049583635.1 Rhodanobacteraceae bacterium | reverse complement strand
CCGGAGAGCAGATCGTTGTTCCAGCGAAAGCCGATCTCGCCGCCCCAGGCCGACCAGGTCTGCGACTGCTTGAGCTGCGCCTGCGAGATGACGCCGGCGTTCACGCACGGAACCACTGCGAGCGCCGCCGCGCATGCCAATAGAAATCGTTTCATCAGTTTCACCCCATCGAAAGTCTTGACGGTCCAGACGACGCCGCGTCGCAGGATCCAGGTGGACAACCTTCAAAGCTTAACACGCGGCCCGCAGCACATCGGCGTGACGCGCGCCGCTGGTCGTCTGTCGCCGCAAGGCGCGCTTTCCCCCGCATGCGTCCGCACGCCGCGTGCGAACGATGGATCAGGCAAATTTGACCGCTCGCGCGGTGCAAGGCTCAGCCGCTCGCGCGCAAGACGCGATCAATCGGACGTCATCGCGCTGCCCATCTCGATAAGCTCCGGCGGCGATTTGCCGTAGCCGGGCTGGCCCATGTCGTTGGGCGCATTGTTCCAGAGTTCGTACACGTATTCGCCGCGCGAGCGATCCTGCGGGCCCACCGGGAACGGGCGTTGCGGTCCGCCGCTGCACAGATCGTTCTCGGCGGCAAATCCGTTGCTGTCGGCTTCACGTTGCAGGAACTCGATATAGTCCTTGCTCGATATCTGGTAATAGAGTCGCGCGGTGGCGGTCAACGGCGTCGGTGTGCCCGCCGGGACCGTTACGGTGTAGTCGACGCTATCGTAGTTGACCAGGACGCCGGAGCCGGGCGATGTTTCCGGGTAACTGCCGACCGGGATCGGGCGCAGATCGTAGCCGTCCGGATCATCCGTCGTGGCCGGCCTGAAGCCGAACGGCGGGATGCGATCGTCCTTGGCAATGCAATCACTCAGAACGAAATGGAACATCGCATCGCCGGCGCCGTCGACTACATCGCAGGTATTGGTGCCGTTGAAATTGAAGATGCCTTGCAGAACCTCGTACACACGAACCTGACTGTCGCGCGTCAGGACCCCGGTGGCGCTGTCGTAGGCCCCGCTCTCGGCAATCAGCGCGCCATTGGCGTCGTGAACCTGCAGGTTGATCCACATGCGCCGGCCCTCGCTGTAGCCTGTCGGCAGCTTGTGGCCGGTCAGATTGGTCACCTTTACCGCGAGCGACAACGCGCCATCGCCGGCGCCCGGCGGCGTGTAGCCGGTGATCGCGGTGGCCACCGTCGCGGCGGTCGTGAGGTTCTGGCGCGCCCAGTCGGTGGTCTGATCGAGCGAGGTCTCGCGCTCGGGGCCGAGACCGTCCCCGTACTCGCCCTTGATGATCTGCGGCACCCAGGTATTGCCGCCGACGAACTGGTGCACCGGCAGGTTGCCGGTGCGGTTCGGATAGCCGAACAGATTGCAGGCGGTCGCGTCCGCATCCTCGCTGACCGGCATGTGGCACGACTGGCACTGCTCGGCGCGCGCGATGGCCGGCGTGCCGGCGGGCGGATCGCCGAGCCCGTCGCGGAAGATCGCATCGGCATACAGGCTCTGCGACCATTCGGAATAGGTACGTTCGATCGGGAACGGATGACCGGTATCGGTGCCGTCGCCGAGTTTGAGGGTTTTCAGTGGCCCGGATTCAAGGTCCGGCGAGCTGACATCGTGGCACGTCGCGCAAAGCTCGCTTCGCGTGTGGAAGCCGGATTGCAACCACGGATGCGGCGGCGTGATGCCCTGATTCGTGTAGTCATAAGGCCCGCGCCGGCACGGCTCGCCACCGTCTGAGTTCGGGTTGAAGACGCTGCAGTCCTGATCGTCGATCCACGCATCGCCGTTGCCGATGATCTGGGGCTCACCATTCGGGCCGCTCTCCGACAGGCGATGACAGTAGTGACAGGTGACGCCGCCGTAGTCGCTGTTGTTGTCCGGGAAATCGTAGCGACCCTCGATCAGGCAGGCCGCAGCGCCCAGCGTGACATCGTTGTTGGGCTGTCCGAAGCCGGCCTTGACCACGCGGCCGTTGTACCAGCCGGTGGAGGTATGGCAACGCAGACAGTAGTCGCCGACGCCCGGCACGTCGTGGTTGGCCACGTCGAGCGCGGCGAAGAACACCGGATCGCGCGTGGCGTTGGCCATCATCGAGCCGGACCAGGTGGAGTACGGTAGATAGGTGCCCGCCGTGGGTGGCGACGAGCCGCTCACGCCGTGGCAGCTCGAGCAGTTGCCGGCCTGCTGCACGTCGTAGAAAAGCCCGGGCTGGGTGCCGTGTGGTGTGAAGTCGATGCCACTGCCATGCGGAGCCAGACTGCGCGAAACCACGAACCAGTCGCCGGCGGTCGGATCGGCCGCCTGCACGCACAGTGCGTTCGCGCCGATTGCGCAGAACAGCGCGACCCGGATCAGACATCGACATCGTTGCAGCAGGAAGGAAATCATCAAGCGGACCAGTAAGTGCGTGCGGGCAACGCGCGCGAACGGCGATGCCATGCGTCGAGCATTAGGATGCCCGGCGCGATTGAAGCGTGTTTTGGACATGCCTTTCAAGAGGCTGCGCCGAACCGGCCGCCGATATTCCGCGCAGACGCGACGGCGATGGGACCGCAAGGAGCGTGAGCGCCGTTCACTTGAGCAGCAGGCGTTGCGCGATGCCGCGGTAAATCGCGGGCAGGCGCTCGAGTTCGTCGATCGCGATCGATTCATCGACCTTGTGGATGCTCGCGTTGCACGGGCCGACTTCGACCACTTCGACGCCGAGCGGCGCGATGAAGCGCCCGTCCGAAGTGCCGCCGCCGGTGCTGAGTTCCGGCATCCGCTCGCACTGTTCGCGCACAACCGCGATGACGGCCGCGCGCAGCGGCCCGTCGGGCGTCAGGAACGGCTCACCCGACGACCACCAGTCGACGGCGAAATCGAGGCGGTGTGCGCGCAGCAACGCCTCGACCCGCTCGCGCAACGATTGCGCGCTGCTCGCCGTGCCGTAGCGGAAATTGAACACCGCGCGCAGCTCACCCGGAATCACGTTGTCGGCGCCGGTACCGGCGTTGAGATTGGAGATCTGGAACGAGGTCGGCGGGAACGCGGCGTCGCCCCCGTCCCAGCGCGTCGCGCAAAGTTCAGCGAATGCCGCCGCGCTCGCATGAATCGGATTGACGGCCTTGTCGGGATAGGCGACATGGCCCTGCACCCCGCGCACGAGGAGACGCCCGGTCAGCGAGCCGCGCCGTCCCACCCGGATCAGGTCACCGAGCGCTTCGCGCGCCGACGGTTCGCCGACCACGCACCAGTCGATGCGCTGGTCGCGCCGACGAAACTCCTCGGCGACGCGGCGCACGCCGTTTTTCGCTTCGCCCTCCTCGTCGCTGGTCAGCAGCAGCGCGAGCGTGCCTTCATGATGTGGTTGCGTCTGCACGAATTGCTCGAGCGCCAGCGTCATCGCGGCGACACCGGATTTCATGTCGGCCGCGCCACGGCCGTATAGGCGGCCATCCCGTACAGTCGGATCGAACGGGGGACTGGCCCAGGATTCGACCGGGCCGCTCGGCACCACGTCGGTATGGCCGAGGAACACCAGTACCGGATCGCCCTGGCCGTGCGTCGCCCACAGGTTGTCGACATTGCCGTAGCGCAAATGCTCGATCGCGAATCCCGCCTGCGCCAGCCGTTGCGTGAGCAACTCCTGACAACCGGCATCGGCGGGCGTCACCGAGGCGCGCCGGATCAACTCGCAGGTCAAATCGAACACCTGTGACATCGCCGTCATTGCTTCTCCGCGCTCACGCGGGAGCGCGTCTGGACGAGAGGCATGCCAGCCTCACAAGAACAGTCCGCTGTACTGCTTTTCGGTGAAACGCTGGACCACACGTCCACCCGCGAACGCCAGCAGCGGACGGCGTACCAGCGCGGGATACTCGCGGATCAACAGCAGCCATTCGGGGTCGCTGCGCGGCGTCTTGCGCGCATCCGGCAGATTGCGCCATGTCATCGACGTGCGGTTGACAAGCTTTTCCCAACCGCCGACGGCCTCGGCCCAGGATCCGAGCTGCTCCGGGGAAACCGGATGCTCGCGGTAGTCGACAAAACGATAGTCGATGCGGTGGCGGTCGAGCCAGTTGCGCGCCTTGGCGCAGGTGCTGCATTTTTCCAGCCCGTACATGCTTGGTCCGCTCATACCATCGCTCCAATGTCTTGCGGGATACCAGGTCGCAAACCCTGCGCGCGCCGCCGGCATTCCTACATGCGCAACAGCTCGTTGATCGACGTCTTCACCCGCGTTTTCTCGTCGACCCGTTTGACGATGACCGCGGCGTAGAGGCTGTGACTGCCATCGTCTGCCGGCAGCGAACCGGCGACGACGACGCTGCCGGGCGGCACGCGCCCGTAGCTCACCGCACCCGACGTGCGATCGAAAATGCGTGTGGATTGACCGAGAAACACGCCCATGCCGATGACGCTGCCGTGGCCGACGACGACGCCTTCGACCACTTCGGACCGCGCACCGATGAAGCAGCCGTCCTCGATGATGGTGGGCGCGGCCTGCAGCGGTTCGAGCACGCCACCAATGCCGACGCCGCCGGACAGATGCACACCGGCGCCGATCTGCGCGCACGAGCCGACCGTCGCCCAGGTATCGACCATGGTGCCGTCGCCGACGAACGCACCAACGTTGACATAACTCGGCATCAGTACCGCATCGGTGCCGATATGCGCCCCGCGGCGGACCAGCGCGCCCGGTACCAGTCGCGCATCGAGCGCCTGCAAGCGCTCTTGCGGGGCATTGACGAAACGCAACGGCAGCTTGTCGTACGCGGTCATCGGACCGCCGTCCATCGGCCGGTTGGCGTTGATGCGAAAACTCAGCAACACGGCTTTCTTGAGCCACTCGTTCACGCGCCAGCCACCATCGCCGTCGGGCTCGGCGACGCGACAATCTCCGGATTCGAGCAGATCGAGTGCGCGTTCGAGAGCCGCGCGCAGGCCGCGATCGGCCGCATCCGGGGAAAGCTGCGCGCGCTGTTCCCATGCACCCTCGATCAGACACTGGAGTTCCGTGGTGTCAGGCATGGCGCTCCTTGCGCGTTTCCGTCGATGCCGCTCCGAGACGTCGCAAAAGGGCATCGCGCAACGCGACCTGCATCGACACCGAGAGGGCTCGATCCTGGTTGTCGCTGAGCTGGAAGAAATCCTCGACGCGCTCGCCGAACGTCGCGATGCGCGCATCATGCACGCGCACATGCATGCCGCGAAAGACCTGCGCGACTTGTGCCAGCAAACCGGGACGATCGCTGCAGACGAGCGCCAGTTGCGTTCGCGCCGGACCGTCGTCGCTGAACTCGATGCGCGGCGTGCCGAGGAAATGACGCAGGCGCCGCGAAAGGCCGCGTCGGACCGCGCGCGCGTGCAGGTTCGGTTCGGCCAGGATGCGCAACAGCGTGGTTTCGAGTTGGCGCGCGCGCGCCGCATCGATCGGCGCCTGCGATTCAGCGTCGAGCAGCAGAAATGTGTCGAACGCGATGCCGCGCCCGGACGACAATACCCGCGCCTCGACCACCGACAGGCGCAGTCGATCGAGACAGGCAGTGATCGCGGCGAACAGGCCATCGCGATCGGGCGTATGCACGAACAGCTCGCTGCTGCCGCGCACCGACAGCGCCAGTACCGCAACCAGCGGGGCGGTCGGATCGCGACGGGCAAGAATGGTGCGCGTCTGCCAGACGATCTGTTCCGGCAGGTGGCGCAGGAAACTCGTTTCGGGAAACTCCACCCAGACGCGCTCGCTGACGGATCGATCGATGCCTTGCGCCTCCAGCAGCGCGAGCGCGCGTTCGCGACACGCCTCGATGCGTTCGTCGGCGTTCGGCGGCCGTTGCAGCCCGGCACGCAGCGCATAGCGCGCCGCGACATACAGGTCGGAGAGCAGGCGCGCCTTCCAGGCATTCCACAGCTTCGGGCTGGTGCCGGCGATATCGGCGATGGTCATCAGGTACAGCCGGTCGAGGCGATCGCGGTCGCCGATCTGGGTCGCGAAGTGGTGCACCACATCCGGATCGGTGATATCCCGGCGCTGCGCGGTCACGCTCATCAGCAGATGCCAGCGCACCAGCCACGCAACGCGTTCGATGTCCTTGGTGGGAAGACCGAGCCTGACGCAGAACGCACGCGATTCGTCCTCGCCGAGCACCGAATGATCGCCGCCACGGCCCTTGGCAATATCGTGAAACAGCGCAGCCAGCAACAGCAGTTCGGGCTTGTCGAGGCGCGCATGGATTTCGCGTGCCATCGGAAAGGAATCGCGCGATGCGGGCTCGGCAAAACGCGCGACATTGCGCAGCACGCGCATCGTATGCTCATCGACGGTATAGACGTGAAACAAGTCGTATTGCATGCGCCCGGCGACGCGTGCGAACGCCGGCAGGATCGCCGACAGCACACCGCTGCGGTTCATGCCGCTTATCGCAGCCACGGCCCCGCGCTCACGACGCAACACCGCGAGAAAGGCGGCGAGCACCTGCCCATTCGCGGCCAGCGAGACGCCATGGCGGATCAGGGCGTGTTGCATGGCGCGCATCGCATCCGCCGACAGGCCACGCAGTTCCGCGTGATCGGCCAGTCGGGCAAACGCCTCTATGAGCGCCTCGGGTTTGCCTTCGAACAGATCCGGCGTCGCCGGTTCGAGCAGCGCGCCGCGGGCAACGAAATCCGCATCGATCCGGCGCGGCGGATCGGCCGGTGGATCGAGCAATTCGTCGAAGCGTTCGAGCAACTGCGTGGTCAGGCGCGCGACATGGGTGGCCGCGCGGTAATAGCCCTGCATGAATTGCTCCACCGCGAGATTCTGCGCATGCTCGTCGGCAAAGCCGAGCATCGCCGCCAGCGTGCGCTGATGGTCGAACAACAAGCGCTCCTCGGCGCGGCCGGCCGCCATATGCAGCGCGTAACGATATTGATGCAGGGTTGCCTCGGAGTCGGCCAGTTGCGCGCGCTCGGCCGGGTCGAGCAGGCCGCGTGCAACCATGGTATTGAAATCGCCGGCATCGGCAATGCGCCGGCCGAGCCAGCGCAACAGATCGAGGCTGCGCAAGCCACCCGGCCCCTCCTTGATATTCGGTTCGAGATTGTGCGCAGTGTCGTCGAAGCGGGCGTGGCGCTCGGCCTGTTCATCGCGCTTGGCGGCCAGGAAGCGCGCCGGCGGCCACAACTCGGGATCGGCGATGAGTTGGTCCAGCGCCTTGGCCAGCGCCACATCGCCGGCCAGCAGTCGCGCATCGACAAGGCTGGTGAACACGCTGACATCGGCCGCTGCCAGCGCGCGGCATTGCTCGGGATCGCGCAACGCATGGCTCGGATTGACGCCGAGATCCCACAGACAGGCGAAAAACGACTCGATCGCCCGGCGGTTGCCGACCGCGGCGGCCGGTTCGGCCAGCAACAGCAGATCGACATCCGAATACGGAAATAGAAACCCCCGTCCGAAGCCGCCGACCGCGAACAGGGCAATGCCGCGTGCCTCACCGAGGCAGGCGGCAAGGACATGCGTGAGTACGCTTTCGATCGTCCGGGCACGCTCGCGCGTCAATCCGGCCGCCGGGGTGCCACGGCGAAATTCGACCGCCAGCCTGCGATCGACATCACCGAGCAACTGGCGCAAGGCGAGCCGCGCCTCGGTCGATACGCCGCTGCGCGGCAGTGCGGGCGGCAGGCGCGGCCGCGGACGGATTGCGATGGTGTTCATCGGCAGCGTACAACCGGTACGCGAATGCGGGCGGGGGCACCGCGCCACGTCGGTTCGTGCGCGCAGCGCGCGCCACGGCGACGTCGCGCTACGCTGCCCGTGGCCACGGTGTCAGTATCTCGACGCCATCGTCGGTCACCGCCATCGTGTGCTCCCACTGCGCCGACAGTGAGTGATCGCGAGTGACCACGGTCCAGCCGTCCGGCAGGACACGCGCCTGCGGCTTGCCGGCATTGATCATCGGCTCGATCGTGAAGGTCATGCCCTTCTCGAGCTTCAGCCCGGTCCCGGCCTTGCCGTAGTGCAGCACCTGCGGGTCCTCGTGATAGGTGCGGCCGATCCCGTGGCCGCAATATTCGCGCACCACCGAATAGCCGCGGCTTTCGGCGTGACGCTGGATTGCCTGGCCGATATCGCCGAGGGTCGCGCCCGGACGCACTTCGGCGACGCCGAGCATCATCGCTTCGTAGGTAGTCTCGACCAGACGCCGGGCCAGAACCGATGGTTCGCCGATGAAGTACATGCGACTGGTGTCGCCGTGCCAACCGTCCTTGATCACGGTCACGTCGACATTGACGATGTCCCCGTCCTTGAGGACCTTGCCCGGACTCGGGATGCCATGACAGATCACATGATTGACCGACGTACACACCGTCTTCGGAAATCCCCGGTAGCCGACGTTGGCTGGAATCGCCTTTTGCACGTTGACGATGTGATCGTGGCAGACGCGATCGATCTGGTCGGTACTCACGCCGGGACGCATGTGCGGCACGATCAGTTCCAGTACCTCGGCCGCGAGGCGGCCGGCGACGCGCATTTTTTCGATTTCGGCGGGGGTCTTGATGGTAACGGGCATGATTTTCGGGATTGGAGTCGTATCCGGCAATGGGTAGACACCGACATGATACAACCGCCGCGATGGCGCTTGCCGCGCAGGACGTGCAACGGCTACAATCTCGTCGATCGGTCGGCGCGCTGCGGTCGGGTCGCCGCCGGATCATATGCGGTCATGCGGAACCATCCGCAAGACCGCCATGGCGATTTCGCCAAATCCGCACACGTATCGTCACCGTTTTCGGGGTGCCGCGCCAGCAATGGCGGGGTCGCAAACGGCGGATGCGTGGAGGCTCAACCCCGGGCTTCGCCGCACCCCTGGTGCGACACGGCCCATTTCGTGTGGAGTTCATCCATCATGTCCCAGGTCACCATGCGCCAGATGCTTGAGGCCGGCGTGCATTTCGGTCATCAGACGCGCTACTGGAATCCGCGCATGGCACCGTACATCTTCGGTGCGCGCGGCAAGATCCACATCATCAATCTCGAAAAGACCCTGCCGTTGTTCAACGACGCGATGAACTACGTGTCCGGACTCGCGCAGAAGCGCGGCACCATCATGTTCGTCGGCACCAAACGCTCGGCGCGCGATGCAGTGAAGGAAGAGGCGGTGCGCTGTGGCATGCCGTATGTCGCCGCGCGCTGGCTCGGCGGCATGCTGACCAATTTCCGTACCGTCAAGCAGTCGATCGGTCGTCTCAAGGAAATCGAGACGATGTCCGAAGACGGCAGTTTCGACAAGCTGGTCAAGCACGAGGTGCTTGGCCTGCTGCGCGAACGCGACAAGCTCGAGCGTTCGCTGGGCGGCATCAAGGACATGAACCGCCTGCCGGATGCATTGTTCGTGATCGATATCGGGCACGAGAACATCGCCGTGCTGGAAGCGAAGAAGCTCGGCATTCCGGTCGTTGCGGTGGTCGATACCAATTACGATCCGGCGCTGGTGGACTACCCGATCCCCGGCAACGACGACGCCATCCGAGCAGTGCAGCTGTATACCAGCGCGGCGGCCGACGCCGTGCTCGAAGGCAAGGCGTCGGCGCCGCAGATGGCGGCGACCGAGCGGGACGAATTCGTCGAACTGGACGCCGAGGGTAACCCGATCGCCAAGGAACCCGGCGAACGCGACAACCGCCGTCGGCAGGCTCCACGCAAGGCTGCAGCCAAGCGCGCGCCGGCACGTCGTTCGGCGGCGCCGGCGAAAGCTGATGCGACGTCGACATCGGCTGAGGCTGCGGCCAACGACGATGAAGCGTCGCCCGAGGTGCAAGAATCCGTCCCGGCCACCGAAGCGGACGCCAAAGCCGACATCAAGGCCGCTGCAACGACCGAATCCGAGCCGGCTCGCGAGAGCGAACCGGGCAAACCGGCCAGCGCCGACAGCGGCACCGACGCAGCGTGAGCCGAAGCGGTCCGGGCATCGTTGCTTGATGCCGCTGCGGACCCGCGCTTCGACGGCACCGGTGTGAGTGTCGGACATGTTCTTTTCTCCCATATCAGAAGCGTGGCGCATTGCGCCACGCCCAGCGAGGTAGCAATGGAAATCACCGCTCAACAGGTCAAAGAACTGCGCGAACGTTCCGGCGCCGGCATGATGGAATGCAAGAAGGCCCTGACTGAAAACCAGGGCGACATCGAAGCGGCCATGGAATCGCTGCGCAAGACCGGCCTGGCCAAGGCCGACAAGAAAGCCGGCCGCGTCGCGGCGGAAGGTCGCATCGTGCTGGCACGCAACGACGCCGACGCCGTGCTGGTCGAAGTCAATTGCGAAACCGACTTCGTTGCCAAGGACGAGAACTTCCTCGCGTTTGCAGCCGAGGTCGCGAAAACGGCGCTTGCCGGCGCAGCCGCGGACATCGAGGCGCTCAAGTCGGCCAGGACCTCATACGGCAACACCGTCGAGGAAGGGCGCCAGTGGCTGGTCGCCAAGGTCGGCGAGAACGTGCAGTTGCGGCGCCTGGCGCGCATCGACGGGGCGGCTGTCCTCGGGGACTATATCCATGGCGGACGCATCGGTGTGCTGGTGGCCATGAAGGGCGGCAACGCCGCCCTTGCACGCGGCATCGCGATGCACATCGCGGCGATGAATCCGCCGTACATTGACGCCGATCGTGTGCCGGCCGAACTCGTGGCAAAGGAACGGGATATCGCGCTGGCGCAGGCCAAGGACTCGGGCAAACCGCCCGAAATTCTCGAGAAGATGATTCAGGGCAAGCTGCGCAAGACCATCGGTCAGATGACCCTGCTCGGCCAGGAATATGCCGGTCCTGATTCGGAAGGACAAAGCGTCGGCGATCTGCTCAGGTCCAACGGCGCCGAAATTCTTGCGTTCCACCGGCTGGCCGTCGGCGAAGGCATCGAGAAGAAGGACGAGGATTTTGCCACCGAGGTCATGAAACAGGCCGGTCTGGCCTGACGGTTGCCGCGACTTTGGCTGCGTCAGAGGCCGCCCGTGGATGGGCGGCCTTTTTCGTTTGCAGCGACAGTCGGCGCGCCCATCGAATCCATCTGCCGGTACACTATGGCGGTTTGCCTGCCGCCCGCTGTCCGGAGACACGTACGCATGCCCGCCGATATCAAGTACAAGCGCATCCTGCTCAAGTTGTCGGGCGAAGCCTTGATGGGTGCGGAAAATTACGGCATCGACCCGAAGGTGCTCGCCCGACTCGCGCGCGAAATACTCGATGTGCAACACGCCGGCGTGCAGATCGGCGTGGTCATCGGCGGCGGCAACATCTTTCGAGGTGCCGGCCTTGCCGCAGCCGGCATCGACCGCGTGACCGGCGATCACATGGGCATGCTCGCCACGGTCATGAACGCACTGGCGATGCAGGATGCGATCGAGAAGGCCGGCGGTTTCGCGCGCACCATGAGCGCGATCAAGATCAACGAGGTGTGCGAGGACTTCATACGCCGGCGCGCCGTCCGACACCTAGAAAAGGGCCGCATCGTGCTGTTCGCCGCCGGCACCGGCAATCCGTTCTTCACGACCGATTCGGCCGCCGCGTTGCGCGCGATCGAGATCGGTGCCGACCTGTTGCTCAAGGCGACCAAGGTCGATGGGGTGTACAGCGCCGATCCGACCAGTGATGCCGACGCCACGCGCTACGAGCAGCTGTCATACGACGATGTGATTCAGCGCAATCTCAAGGTCATGGACACCAGTGCGATTGCGCTGTGCCGCGATCACCACATCCCGCTGCGCATCTATGACCTGTCCGGCGCCGGCAACCTCATGCGCATCGTGCGCGGCGAGCCGATCGGCACGCTGGTCGTCGGCGGTCGCTGATTTCAGCTGCGCCCTCCCCGCGGCGCGAAGCGGGTGGAAGATATCTCGGACGACTTTTCCGGGCGCCGTTCGCGGGACCGATTCGGTTGGTCCACACGCACACGCCGCAAACCGTCGTCGCCGTCCACACCAACGCGCCAATTCCCGCCGGGAACGGTCATGTGATCGGCGTCAACCCGAGCCGCCGATCGCAACCCCGCTGCTATACTCACCGTTCATGTGCAGAACACCAATGGCGACCGGACCATGCTTGAGGACATCAAGAAGGATGCGCAGACGCGCATGCACAAGAGTGTCGAGTCACTGCAGCACGAACTCTCGCGCCTGCGCACGGGGCGAGCCAGCACCGCTCTGATCGAGCCACTCAAGGTGCCCTATTACGGTGCCGATACGCCGATTACCCAGGTGGCCAACGTCGCGATTGCCGACGCGCGCTCGATCACGATCACCCCGTTCGAGAAGACCATGGTCGGTCCGATCGAGAAAGCGATTCTGGCGTCCGACCTGGGACTCAACCCGACCACCGTCGGAATGGTCATCCGCATCAACCTGCCGGTGCTGACCGAGGAGCGTCGCAAGGAACTGTCGCGGCATGTCGCCCACGAGGGCGAGAACACCAAGATCGCCGTGCGCAATATCCGCCGCGATGCCTTGCATCAGATCAAGGAATTGCAGAAGGACAAGACCATCTCCGAAGACGACGAGCACCGTGCAGACGACGAGATCCAGAAGCTGACCGACAAGTTCGTCAAGGACGTCGATGCCGTGGTCAAGGCGAAGGAAGACGAGTTGATGTCAATGTGAGGCGGCGCACCGCAATGGCTGCCCCGAAAATCCCGGACCATCAGAAACCTCATGTGCCGGCACATATCGCCATTGTCATGGATGGCAACGGGCGTTGGGCCGAACAACGGCGGCGACCGCGCAGCTTCGGTCATCGCGAAGGTCAGAAGAGCGTTCGTGCGGCGGTCGAGTTTTGTCTCAAGCGTGGCATCGGGGCCCTGACCCTGTTCGCGTTTTCCAGCGAAAACTGGAGGCGACCGGCCGCCGAGGTCGGCGCGTTGATGCAATTGTTCGTCAAGGCACTCGATCGCGAGGTGGACGAGTTGCACGGCAACGGCGTGCGCATCGAATTCATCGGTGATCTGGAAGCTTTCGACCCCGATCTTCGCGGGCGCATGCACGGCGCGATGTCGAAGACGCAGGCCAATACGGCGCTTCGACTCAATATAGCGGTCAATTACGGTGGCCGCTGGGACATCGTCAATGCGGCCCGCCACAGCGCTGCGGCTGTTGCGGCCGGCACACTCCGCGCCGAAGACATCAGCGAGCAAAGCCTGGCGGAGTATTTCTGCCTTGCCGACGCGGCGCCGGTCGATCTGCTGATCCGTACCGGTGGCGAGTTTCGCATCAGCAACTTTCTGCTCTGGCAGATTGCCTACGCGGAGCTCTTTTTTACCGATGCCTTGTGGCCCGATGTCGACGCCGCGGTGCTCGATCACGCGCTGGCGGATTACGCAAGTCGCGAACGCCGATACGGGCGCGCATCGAAGCGATTGCGTTCAACGGGTTGAGGACGGATCGCGATGCTGAACAGGTGCGGTCCATGAAGCAACGAATCCTGACGGCCCTCGTGGTCGCGCCGATTGCCATCGCGCTGGTGTTGTTCCTGCCGAGTCCGGCCTTCGCGCTGCTGACCGCCGGCATATCGCTGTTGGCGCTATGGGAGTGGACGAACCTGCTCGGTATGCGCTCGATCGCCGCGCGCATCGTCGTGCTTGGATTCAGCGCGGCAATCCTGTCGCTGTTGTGGCTGGCGCGTGACGGCTCCCCGTGGTGGTGGATTGCCATTGGCCTCGGCGTCGTCTGGTGGCTGCTGGCGCTCATCTGGCTCGGGCATTTCAATTTCGCCGCCGCAACCACAAACGCCAATCGCGCAATCAAGCTCGCAGCCGGGACACTCGCGGTGATTCCGGCCTGGACCGCACTGCTGCAACTGCACCGCCAGCCTGTGCATGGTCATGCCTGGGCATTGTTTGCGCTGCTCCTGATCTGGGCTGCGGACATCGCAGCCTACTTCGCGGGCAGCCGCTACGGATCGACCAGGCTCGCGCCACGCATCAGCCCGGGCAAGACCACCGCCGGCGTGTGGGGCGCGCTGGCCGGCTCCGCATTGGTCGCCGTAATCGGAGGCCTGCTGTTCGGTGCGCGCGGCAGTGATCTGATCGCAGTGGTCGGTATTGCGCTGCTTGCCGTCGCCGCCTCGATCGTGGGCGATCTGTTCGAGAGCCTGATCAAGCGCCAGGCCCGGGTGAAGGACTCGGGCACCCTGTTTCCCGGCCATGGCGGCTTGTTCGACCGGCTCGACAGCGTCTTCGCGGCGTTGCCCATATTCGCCGCGTGCCAGATCCTGCTCCACATGCTGTTGTCGCCATGAGGCGTATCGCCGTCCTTGGCGCAACCGGATCGATCGGCACCAGCTCACTCGACGTGATCGCACGCCATCCGCGACGATTTCGCGCCAGCGTGCTCGCCGCCCATCGCAATGTGGCCGCACTGGCCGAAGCCTGCGAACGCTTTCGACCGGATCTTGCAGTGATCGCCGATGCTTCGTGCGCGGCCGCATTGCGCGAACGTCTTGCGGCGAGCGCAACGACTACACGGATCGGGGCAGGGCCCGACGCACTGATCGAGGCCGCTTCGGGCGATCTTTGCGATACCGTGATCGCCGGCATCGTCGGCGCCGCAGGCCTGGCCTCGACGCTGGCCGCAGCGCACAGTGGCAAGCGCCTGTTGCTGGCCAACAAGGAGGCGATCGTCATGGCCGGGCCATTGCTGCTGGCGGCGTTGTCCGTTGGCGGCGGCGATTTGCTGCCAATCGATTCCGAACACAATGCGGTATTCCAGTGTCTGCCTGCGGGTCGATCGGATCTGGCGCTCGCAGGGGTGCGGCGCATCCTGCTGACCGCGTCGGGCGGTCCGTTTCGCGGTCTGACGCGCGCCGATCTCGCCGGGGTGACGCCGGACATGGCCTGCGCGCATCCGAACTGGCGCATGGGCCGCAAGATCTCGGTGGACTCGGCCACCTTGATGAACAAGGGGCTCGAGGTCATCGAGGCGCATTTCCTGTTCGCGGCGCCGGCCGATGTCATCGACATCGTCGTGCATCCGCAGAGCATCATCCATTCGCTGGTCGAATACGTCGATGGATCGGTGCTGGCCCAGCTCGGCAACCCGGACATGCGCACCGCGCTGGCGCACGCGCTGGCCTGGCCTGAACGGGTGGACGCCGGCGTCGCGCCGCTCGATCTGGTCGCCCGTTCGCGCCTGGACTTCGAGCGCCCGGATCGCGAGACGTTCCGCTGCCTCGATCTGGCCTATCATGCGCTCGGCGCCGGCGGCACGGCGCCGGCCGTGCTCAATGCGGCCAATGAGGAAGCCGTGGCCGCGTTTCTCGCGGGCCGTCTGCCGTTTCTGGGCATTGCCGAGGTCATCGAGCAAACTCTGGCTGCCGCTACGATCGAGGCGGCCGGCAGTCTCGAAGCCGTGATTGACAGCGATTTAACCGCGCGCCGGCTGGCGCAACGTATCATTGACCGGTCTGCCGCTTGAACGTTTGGCCCGCGCGTTGCCAGCGATCGTTGGATCGCCGCAGGAAAAATTCAGAGAGTAGTGAATGAGCGAAATTCTTGGTTCCGTGTGGTGGCTGATCGTCACGCTCGGCGTATTGATCACGTTTCACGAATTCGGCCATTTCGTGGTTGCGCGGCGTTGCGGCGTGAAGGTCCTGCGTTTTTCGGTCGGCTTCGGCAAGCCGCTGTGGTCGCGCCATGATCGCCATGGCACCGAATTCGCGATAGCAGCGGTGCCGCTCGGCGGCTACGTCAAGATGCTCGACGAACATGAGGGCGAAGTCGCCGCGAGCGAGATCGGGCAGGCATACAACCGCAAGCCGGTACTGCAGCGCATGGCGATCAGTGCGGCCGGGCCGGCCTTCAACCTCCTGTTTGCGGTAGCCGCTTTCTGGTTGATGTTCGTGATTGGCAAGCCGGACTACCTGCCGGTCCTCGGACCGACCGACGCACTGGCGGCAAGCGCCGGCCTGCACGCCGGCGAGCGCATCACGCGCATCGACGATGAGAAGGTGGCAACCTGGACCGATGCGAGTCTGGCCCTGGCCAAGGCGGCCATGGATCGGCGCGATGTCGATGTCGCCGTGGTCGATGCGCAAGGGCGCAGCGACGAGCGCACGCTGGCGCTGTCAAGCCTGCCGGCCGACCAGGATGAAAGTACCCTGTTCCGCGATATCGGCCTCATGCCCGCGCAAATTGCGGTGCCTCCCGTGGTCGGAACGGTACAACCCGGCAGTGCGGCCGCCCGCGCCGGACTCAAGCCGGGCGATCGCATCGTCGCGATCGACGGCGTCACCGTCGACGACTGGCGCGACTTGCAGACGGAGATTCCGAAGCGGGCGGGCGCCGCAACCGCACTTGCACTCGATGTGCTGCGCAACGGACAACATCTGGTCCTCTCGGCGCAGCCGGTACGCGAACAGCGGGATGGCCACGAAGCCTGGATACTGGGAGTTACCGCCAGGCCCGTGCAACCGCACTACGACACCACCTTGCGCTACGGCGTGTTTGCCGCGTTTCCGGCGGCCCTCGCCGAAACCTGGCACATGACCCGCGACACGCTGGACATGCTCTGGAAAATGGTCAGCGGCAACGCTTCACTGAAGAATATCTCGGGTGTGATCTCAATTGCGCAGTACGCCAACACTTCGGCGCACATGGGCGTTGCCTGGTTCCTGAGTTTCCTCGCGTTGATTTCGCTCAGCCTTGCGATAATGAACCTGCTGCCGATCCCGGTCTTGGACGGCGGCCACCTGCTGTATTACCTTATCGAATTGGTAAAGGGCAGTCCGGTGAGCGAACGCGTGCAGATCGCCGGCCAGTATCTGGGGCTGACGGCACTCGTGGCCCTCATGGGCCTGGCGTTCTACAACGACATCCTTCGGATCGCATCCTGATCCGGAGATTGCCCGCACAACAAGAAAGGCCGCGGCATGCGCCCGCCGCGAATCTGCCGACATCCGGATGGAAGTGACGATGAAGCGTATTGCCGCCCTGTTCCTGTTCGCCTGGTTCTGCCACGACGCACTTGCCGCCGACAGTTTCACGATTTCGGAAATCCGCGTCGACGGGCTTTCGCGAATCGCCCCGGGCACCGTATTTACCTATCTGCCGGTCGGGCGCGGTGACACACTGACGCCCGCACGTGCCGCGCAGTCAATTCGCGCGCTTTACAAGACCGGCTTCTTCAATGACGTGCGCCTGTCGCATCAGGGCGACATCCTGATCATCACGGTCAAGGAGCGCCCGCAGATTTCGAAGATCGCCATCCGCGGCAACAAGGATCTGAAGGAAGAGGACCTGCGCAAGGGACTCAAGGGCATCGGTCTCGCCGAAGGCGAACCGTTTGACCGGCTCAAGCTCGACGAGGTGCAGAGCGAACTCACCCGCCAGTACTACAACCGCGGCAAGTACAACGTCTCGGTCAAAACCTCGGCGGTCAATCTGGATCGCAACCGGGTCGAAGTCGCGATCAACATTACCGAAGGCAGGGCCGCACAGATCAAGCACCTGAACATCGTCGGCAACCAGACCTTCAGTGACCGCGAACTACGCAGCGATTTCGAGTCCGACACCACCGGGTTGCTGTCCTGGTACACCAAGGACGATCAGTATTCGCGCGAGAAATTGTCCGGTGACCTGGAGAAGCTGAGCTCGTACTACCTCGATCGCGGCTATGTCGATTTCAACGTCGATTCCACCGAGGTATCGATCAGCCCGGACAAGCGCAAGATATACGTCGATGCCGACATCCACGAGGGCGACATCTACAACATCGGCGAAATCACGCTGACCGGCGATCTGATTCTCAAGGAAAAGGATCTGCGCAAGCTCATCACGGTTGCACCGGGCGAGCTGTTTTCGCGTCGCAAGGTCGAGGCATCATCCGACGCGATTACCTCGGTGCTCGCCAATATCGGCTACGCATTCGCCGAGGTGCACCCGATCCCGACGGTCGACAAGGCCAAGCACCTGGTCGCGCTGAATTTCAATGTCGAGCCCGGCAAGCGCGTGTACGTCCATCGCATCGTGTTCAAGGGTAACGCGCATACCGAGGACAATGTGCTGCGTCGCGAGATGCGTCAGCTCGAGGGAGCGTGGTATTCGCAGGCGGCCATCGACCGCTCCAAGATCCGCCTGCAGCGGCTCGGTTATTTCAGGTCGGTGACCATCGATACTCCGAAGGTTCCGGGCACCGAGGACCAGGTCGATGTCGACGTCACGGTCGCCGAGGAAAATTCCGGAAGTTTCCAGTTCGGCATCGGTTACTCGCAGCTACAGGGCATCATCGCGAGTATCTCCGTACAGCAGAACAATTTCTTCGGCACCGGCGATCGCGTGGGCTTCACGGTTGCACAGAGTTCTTTCCTCAAGACCTACCAGTTGTCCTACTTCGAACCGTATCTGACCGACGATGGTCTAGGCCTCGGCTACAACCTGCGTCATACCGAGCTGGACCAGGGTCAGGCGAACGTCGCAAGTTACCTGACCAATACCGATGAGTTCAGTACCTATCTTGGCATCCCGATCAGCGAAAACGATACGATCAATACGCAAATCGGCATAAGTCAGACGAAGATCACGACGTTTGCCGGTTTGACTCCGCAGTCGTTCATCAACTACCTGACACAGATCAATCACCGCACGTTTCACGCGGTCAAGGCGCAGTTGTCATGGGCGCATGACACACGCAACAAATTCTTCAACCCGACCCGCGGTTCGCTGCAGACGGTATCGCTCGAAGCGACACTGCCGGGCGCGACGGTCGAGTACTACAAATTCAACTACAAGTTCGGGCAATACATTCCGCTGACCCGCAGCTTCACCTTCTACGGCAATTTCAACATCGGCTACGGCGACAGCTACGGCAGCATCAAAGCGGCCGACAATATCCATAACGCCAATGGCGACGGTGCGCGCAAGGACATCACCGGATTGCCGTTCTTCGAGAATTTCTTCGCTGGCGGCGTATCCGACGTGCGCGGTTTTCGCGACAACACGCTCGGCCCGTATGAAATCCTCAATCCGACGATCTGCCCGGCCAGCAACAAGAACTGCCGCCAGCCGCTGGGCGGCGCATTCAAGACGGTAGGCTCGGCCGAAGTCATCTTCCCGGTGCCGTTCACCAAGGCAGATGACGACCGCATACGGTTGTCATTGTTCGTCGATGTCGGCAATGTGTTCAGGGATTACAGCTCGTTCAGCGTCGGCGAGTTGCGCGCATCCACCGGTCTGTCACTACATTGGCGCGCACCGATCGGCCCGATTGTCATCAACTTGTCCAGACCCATTCGCAAGAAACCGGGCGATGACACAGAAGCTCTCCAGTTCACGTTTGGCAACACGTTCTAGACAGCGGCTCGGCGGCGCACAGGGGCGACGCGAGAGACCATCAGGGAGACCGCCGCGTGAGTCGTAGTGCACTGGCAGGGTCATGGATCCGTATGCTCCTGTTCGCTGCGGCGATCGCAGGAAGCGCGGTTGCCGTGGCACAGGAGCACACCGGCAAGATTGGGTATGTCGACATGAAGCGCCTGCTCGACAATGCGCCCCAGGTCATCGCCAGCCGCAACGAACTCGAGCAGGAATTCGCCCCGCGTGATGCGGCCCTCAAAGCCGACGAGCAGCGTCTGGCCGCGTTGCGCGCGCAACAGGAAGGCGATACCAAACATGCGGGCACCGACGATGCCGTTTCACGCAAACGCGAGATCGATGCCCTCGACCGTTCGATCAAGCGCAACCGGGATGCGCTGCGTGCAGAATTGAAATCGCGCAGCGACCAGGAACTCGACCGGAGTTGGCGCGACATCAACAACGCGGTGGTCGAATTTGCGCGTGAGCAGGGCTACGACCTGATCGTGCCGAGTCCCGTGGTCTACGCCAGTTCCCGGGTGGACATCACCGATCAGGTGCTTGAGCGGCTGAAACGTCAATATCGGGACGCGGCTGGCAAGCAATGACCCGGCCGATTGCACTCGACGAGATCGCTTCACTGTGCGGGCTCGAACTGCGCGGCGACCCGGAACGGGCGATTTGCGGTGTCGCCACACTTGGCGATGCAGGCCCGGACCAGCTCGGCTTTCTCGCCAATCCACGCTACCGTGCGCAACTTGCCGCGACGCGGGCTGGGGCCGTGATCGTGCGCGAGTCCGACGCGTCGATGTGTCCCACTGCCGCACTGATCGCATCCGACCCCTACGTCGCGTTTGCGCGGGTCGCCGCGTTGTTTGCACCAGAACCGGCACGCGCACCCGGCATCCACCCGAGCGCCGTGGTCGCCGACGGCGCCCACGTCTCCGCCAGTGCCTGCATCGGTCCATTCTGCGTGATCGAATCCGGTGCGCGGATCGAGGAAGGCGCCGATATCGGTCCGCATTGCAGCGTCGGGCGCGACTGCATCGTGGGTGCGCATTCGCGCCTGATCGCACGCGTCACGCTGGTTGCCTCGGTTCTGATCGGCCGGCGCGTACTGATCCATCCCGGCGCGGTCATCGGCGCCGATGGTTTCGGTATCGCTCTCACCGACGACGGCTGGATCAAGGTGCCGCAACTCGGCGGGGTGCGCATCGGCGACGATTGCGAGATCGGGGCCAATACCACGATCGATCGCGGCACGCTCGGCGATACGGTGCTGGAAAACGACGTACGCCTCGACAACCAGATCCAGATCGCGCATAACGTGACCATTGGCGCGCATACCGCCATGGCCGGCTGTTCCGCCGTGGCCGGCAGCGCAACCATCGGCCGCCACTGCCTGATCGGCGGCGGCGCTGGCATACTCGGGCACCTGCGCATTGCCGACAACGTCCGGGTGACCGCGATGAGCCTGGTAACGCACTCGATTTCCGCGGCCGGCGAATATTCGTCCGGCACACCGATTCAAGATACCCGTGCATGGCGACGCAACGCCACGCGTTTCAAGCATCTCGACGATCTGGTCCGGCGCGTCGCCGCGATCGAAAAGGAAAAAAAATCATGAACCCAACCAGGGACATCGAGGACGCCTTCAAGCTGCCGCTGGACGCCGATGCGATCCAGAGCCTGCTGCCGCATCGCTATCCGTTCCTGCTGGTCGATCGCGTGATTGCCTACACGCCGGGCGAGCGACTGACCGCGATCAAGAACGTCAGCGTCAACGAGCCGTTCTTTCAGGGTCACTTTCCGGGCCATCCGGTCATGCCCGGCGTCCTGCTCATCGAGTCGATGGCTCAGGCATGCGGCTTGCTCGTCCATCTGTCGATCGCGAACGGCGAGAATCGCAGGGCATTGTTCTATCTGGCCAGAGTCGACAAGGCGCGATTTTCGCGCATGGTGGTTCCGGGCGACCAGGTTACGCTCGAGATCGAACAGCTGCGTCAAATCCGCTCGATGTGCCAGTTTCGTTGCCGGGCGCTGGTCGACACCCAGGTCGTGGCCGAAGCCGAACTGCTGTGCGCGGGGCGCGCCGGGTGACGATTCATGCGACCGCGCTGATCGACCCCGCTGCTCGCATGGGTCGCAACGTCAGCGTCGGTGCCTACAGCATCATCGGCGCCGACGTCGAAATCGGCGATGGCACCTGGATCGGGCCGCACGTGGTGATAGAGGGCACGACACACATCGGACGCGATAACCGGGTCTTCCAGTTCGCCTCGCTCGGTGCGGCGCCGCAGGACAAGAAGTTTCGTGACGAAGCAACTGCGCTGGTGATCGGCGACCGCAACGTCATCCGTGAATTCGTCACCTTCAACCGTGGCACCGCCGACGGAGGCGCTACCACCCGCATCGGCAACGACAACTGGTTGATGGCGTACGTTCACATCGCGCACGACTGCATTGTCGGCAACAACACGATCATGGCCAACGCGGCATCGCTGGCCGGCCACGTCCACGTCGCCGACTTCGTGACACTCGGCGGCTTCAGTCTGATCCATCAGTTCTGCCAGATCGGCGCGCATGCCTTCACCGCAATGGGCGCCATCATCAACCGCGACGTTCCGCCATATGTCACCGTGGCCGGCAACTATGCCGAGCCGCGGGGCGTCAACAGCGAAGGGCTGCGCAGGCGCGGTTATTCGAGCGAACGCATCGGTGCCATCAAGCGCGCCTACAAGACGCTGTATCTATCCGGCCTGCCGTTGGCCGAAGCGCGCGCCGAGCTGGCCGAAGCCGCGGACAGCGCACCGGACGTCAAGGTGATGCTGGACTTCCTCGCGCAAAGCCAGCGCTCGTTACTGAGGTGACAACGCGCGCGGCGCCGCGATTCGGGCTGGTCGCCGGCGAGGCATCCGGCGACGTGCTCGGTGCCGGACTCATCGATGCCCTGCGTGAACGGTTTCCCGAAGCGAGTTTCGCCGGGATCGGTGGAGCGCGCATGATCGCGGCCGGGCTCGATGCCTGGTATCCGATGGAGAAACTGAGCGTCATGGGCCTGGTCGAGGTACTCAGGCACCTGCCGGACCTGCTGGCACTGCGGCGGAATCTGTTGGATCGCGCGCGCGCCTGGCGACCGGACGTTTTCATCGGCATCGACGCTCCCGACTTCAACCTCGGGGTGGAACGCAAACTCCGAAAGACGGGTATCGCAACGGTCCATTACGTCAGCCCGTCCATCTGGGCCTGGCGCGAGAAGCGCGCGGACAAGATCGGGCGCAGTGCCGACCGGGTGCTCTGCCTGTTTCCGATGGAACCGGCGATCTATACACGCCATGGGGTCGATGCGCGTTTCGTCGGCCATCCGCTGGCCCGGCGTTTCGCGATCGAGCCCGACCGCATGGCGGCCAGACGCACTCTCGGCCTGCCGGCCGACGTACCGACCCTGGCCATGCTGCCCGGCAGCCGGCTCGACGAAATCAATCGCCTCGGAGCCGATTTTCTCGGCGCGGCGCGTCTGCTCGCACGCGAAATCGCCGGATTGCACATCGTCGCGCCGATGGCGAATGCGGCCTGTCGTGCGGCATTCGAGACGATCGCGCGCGAAGCCGGTTTTGACCTGGGAAACGGAACCGCCCGTGCCACTTCGGACCTGCCCGCGTTGCGCATCCTCGACGGCAACGCCGAGGCGGCGA
>JBAUWF010000093.1:0-119686 GCA_049583635.1 Rhodanobacteraceae bacterium | reverse complement strand
ATGGCGGAGCGGACGGGACTCGAACCCGCGACCTCCGGCGTGACAGGCCAGCATTCTAACCAGCTGAACTACCGCTCCGCATTTTTTCGAACGTGCCCAGGACAACCGTCAGGCGTTGAATCCGGTGTGTGTGGTCCGGAATCTCCAATCAAGCTTCGAAACTACTCACAACTACTTGATAAACCTGGCGTCCCCAAGGGGATTCGAACCCCTGTCGCCGCCGTGAAAGGGCGGTGTCCTAGGCCTCTAGACGATGGGGACGCGTCGGAGAAACCTGGTGGAGCCAGCCGGGATCGAACCGGCGACCTCTACAATGCCATTGTAGCGCTCTCCCATCTGAGCTATGGCCCCGAGAGAGGCGCGAGAGGATAGAGACCGGATCGGGCCCCGTCAACTTGAATTCGTCGCAGCCACGGCCGTTCGGGATGCGTCTGTCGCGCGCATGTGCGGTGCGCAGTGCCGTGGCGTTAAGATGATGAGTCAAATGTCCAAGGAGGATCGATCATGCGTACGACATTGCTTCTGGGTTGCGCGTTGCTCATCGCAGCGCAGGCGGTTGCCGCGAAATCCGCCCCGGCGTTTCTGGGCCCGCCACGGCACCAGGCACCTGCCGACGCCAAGGTGTACATCATCTCTCCCAAGGACGGTGCGACGGTCGGACAGGACGTGACGGTCGTGTTTGGTCTAGAGGGTATGGGCGTTGCGCCAGCCGGTTCCACTCATCCCAATACGGGGCACCACCACTTGCTGATCGACGCAGCCGAACTGCCGCCCCAGGATCTGCCGATCCCTAATGACAAGACGCATATGCATTTTGGTGCCGGCCAGACGCAGACCACGATTCACCTGAGTCCGGGCGCGCACACCTTGCAGCTCGATCTCGGCGATGGTTCGCATATGCAGTTTGTGCCGCCGCTGGTGTCGAAGAAGATCACGATTCACGTGAAATGACGGGCAGCACTGCGGTCGCATGACTGACCGACCAGTTGCCAACGTTTCGAGGGTTGATTCGCCTGGATGGGACATCGGAGCGCATCATGAACACAATCCGCTATGGCGCAGTCTTTGCCTGGTGTCCTGCATTGACCCTGGCTGGCGATTGCGTCGTGGCGGGCGCGCCCGCTCCCGATTACCCGTATGACAGCTACGCCGTTGGTCGCGTAATCGTCTATCCCGCCAGCGAAGGTATTTTTTGCTCCGGGTTCGAGGCGGCTCCTTGATCGCGACGGGGTAATTGTGAAATAAGTCCAAAGCGAGCTTGGTCTCTTGCCAGACGAGCGCTGCGACCGAGCCCGATCAGGCCCTGAAGATTCGAGGCACGCAAAGACGATGGCCGACGACGCAATCGAAACCGACCGGCGAGCGGCAACAGATCGCATGATCTACCGGCACCGATTGCCGGTGCGCATCATGCATTGGATCAACGTCGTCGCGATGTTCGTGCTGCTGCTCAGCGGCTTCCAGATATTCAACGCACACTCGGCGCTGTACTGGGGCGAACGTTCGCATTTCGACCATCCGCTGCTGTCGATGGACGCCCGACAGAATGCGGCCGGCGACGTGCGCGGTGTCACCACCGTCTTTGGGCACAGCTTCGATACCACCGGCGTATTCGGCGCGTCGCGTGTCGATGGCGGCTTGCAACCGCGCGGCTTTCCGACCTGGCTGACGATTCCGGGACCTCAGTGGCTCGCGATGGGGAGACGCTGGCATTTCTTCTTTGCGTGGATCTTCGTGCTCAACGGTCTTGCGTATGCGGCATACGCGCTGTTCAGCAGGCACCTGCGCCGTGATCTCGCCCCGACCGGGCGCGACTGGCGTGGCATCGGCCGTTCGATCATCGATCATGCGTTGTTGCGCCATCCGAAAGGCGAGGCGTCAACACGCTACAACGTGCTGCAGAAACTCACCTATCTGATCGTCGTTTTCGTGCTCGGTCCAGTGATGATCCTGATGGGACTCGCAATGTCTCCGCACATGGACAGTGTACTCGGCTGGTTGCTCGATCTGGTCGGCGGGCGGCAATCCGCGCGCACGATCCACTTCGTGATCGCGATGCTGTTTGTCGCGTTTGTGCTGGTGCACTTGTTTGAGATTATCGTGACGGGTGTCGTGAACAATCTGCGTTCGATGATTACCGGCCGCTATGCGGTCCCGCCGGCGGAGGATGACCATGAAGGGACCTGATCGTCGCCGTTTCCTGCGGCAAACAGCCACGGCCGCCGGCGCGCTGTTGTTGACCGGATGCGATGCGCTTTCGCGGACGGGCTGGGCGCCGCACGTGCTGGACAGCGCTGAAAACCTGACACGCGCGGTGCAGCGCGTGCTGGTCCCGAACAGCGCGCTCGCACGCGAATACACCGAAGCTGATATTTCGCCGGTGTTCAAGCCGAACGGCAGCACCGATCCCGGCGGCGCCGACTATGGCGCGCTCGTCGCCAGCCATTTTCGCGATTACCGTCTTGCGTTCAGCGGGCTCGTGCGCGATCCGGCCGCGTTTTCACTCGATGAGCTCATCGCCATGCCCTCGCGCACCCAGATCACCCGCCACGACTGCGTCGAAGGCTGGAGCGTGATCGGCAAATGGACCGGCGTGCCGCTCGGCCCGCTGCTCAAGCGCGTCGGCTTGTTGCCGCAGGCTCGTTATGTGGTGTTTCATTGCTTCGATACGATGGACAGCGCCGGCACGCCGTACTACGAAAGTATCGGCATGGACGATGCGCATCATCCGCAGACCATTCTTGCCTATCGACTCAACGATGCGCCGTTGCCGGTCGCGAACGGCGCACCGATCCGGGTGCGCATCGAACGCCAGCTCGGCTACAAGATGGCCAAGTACATACGCGCGATCGAACTGGTCGCGAGCCTCGCCGATATCCAGGGCGGCAAGGGCGGTTACTGGGAAGACCAGGGCTACGAGTGGTACGCCGGAATCTGACCTGACCGGTAACGATCATTGCCGCAGTCTCGCGCCGGCTTGGCGCCGGCAATTGACGCGCTCGCGCCGGTTGCGAGTGCCGGCGTTTGCGCCATCCGCTAGACTTGGCAGCCGTTTTTTCACGTGTGCCATCCGATGAGCGTCCGCACCCGCTTTGCCCCGAGCCCGACCGGTTACCTGCACATCGGCGGTGCGCGTACGGCCCTTTATTGCTGGCTCGAGGCGCGTCATCGTGGCGGCGAGTTCATTCTGCGCGTCGAGGACACCGATCGCGAACGCTCGACCCAGCCGGCTGTGCAGGCCATCCTTGATGGGATGGCCTGGCTTGGACTCGATTACGACGAGGGGCCGTGGTACCAGACCTTGCGCATGGACCGTTACCGCAAGGTGGCCGCGGATCTCCTGGCCGCGGGCAAGGCCTACTATGCTTACGAGACGCGCGAGGAAATCGACGCCATGCGCGCGCAGGCACTCTCGGAAAATCGCAAGCCACGCTACAACGGCCAATATCGCGATCGCAACGCACCGTTGCGCGACGATCCCAACCGGGTGATACGCTTCCGCAACCCGCAATCGGGCAGCGTGGTATTCGACGACAAGGTCAAGGGCCGCATTGAGTGGTCGAACGAGGAACTCGACGATCTGGTCCTGCTGCGTTCGGACGGATTCCCGACCTACAATTTCGCGGTCGTGGTCGACGACATCGACATGCGCATCACGGACGTGATCCGCGGAGACGATCACGTCAACAACACGCCGCGCCAGATCAACATCTACGACGCGCTCGATGCACCGGTGCCGGTATTCGCGCACCTGCCGATGATCCTGGGCCCGGATGGCCAAAAGCTCAGCAAGCGCCACGGTGCGGTTGGAGTCATGCAGTATCGGGATGACGGTTACCTGCCGCATGCATTGCTCAATTACCTGGTGCGCCTCGGTTGGTCGCATGGCGACCAGGAAATATTCTCGCGCGAGCAAATGATCGCATTGTTCGAGGTGGCCGCCGTGAACACGGCGGCGTCGCGTTTCGACCCTGAAAAGCTCGGCTGGCTAAACCAGCAGTATCTGAAAAACGACAATGCGCACGAGCTGGCGCCCCACCTCGAATGGCAGTTGCGTGCGCTCGGCATTGATCCGGCGCACGGTCCGGATCCCGCGGACGTCATCGTTGCGTTGCGCGATCGCGCGAAAACATTGAAGGAAATGGCTGCAAAGGCTCGCGTCTGGTACGCCCCGATCGAAACCTGGGACGAGGCGGCCGTGGCAAAGCATCTGCACACGCGCACTGCGCTGGCCGCGCTCAGGACCGTCCATGCGGACCTTGCGAAACTGACCGAGTGGACCGTGGAAAACGTGCATGGCGTGGTAGAAGCGGCAGCCGCGACGCTGGGTACCGGCATGGGCACGGTCGCGCAGCCGCTGCGTGTCGCACTGACCGGCACACAGGTCTCGCCATCGATTGACCAGACGGTATTTCTGGCAGGACGTGACGAAGCATTGCGCCGCATCGATGACGCGATCGCGCGTGCCGGCGGCTAGGGTATTCCGAGGCTTGCATGGTGGAACTCGAATGCAGCCTGAGCGCGCTTGCCCACGTCGATCAGACCGACCCGGCGGCGATTCAGCGACTGCTCGACCAATGCGTGGCGACGCTGCTCGATCCCACGCTGTGGGCATGGGCCGTCGGTCTCAACGTCGCCTGCGCGCTGATCGGCGCGTTGATCGGTTGGCGCAAGGGTCGCTGGGTGGCCGGTTTCATGTGGGGGCTGGCGCTCGGGCCGGTAGGCTGGTTGGTCATCGCGCTGGCGAAACCCGCTGGTGCGCCTCAGCCGGACGGGATCGCCCGGCGTCAAGCGGAATCCCCGTCCCGACGACCGCCATAGGAACAACCCGGCACTTACAACCTGTAGACGCCATACACCGGCACAGGAAAAGTGCAGTGGTATTATGCGGCTATGGCTGCAAAGACCGCCCACGCAACGCGACATGACCATCCACACGACGCCGATGCCTATGTGCATGAAGTTGCGGCGGCATGCGAGATGCGTGGCCTGCGTTTGACGGAAATCCGCTTTCAGGTACTGGAACTGATTGCAGCATCGGAAAAACCGGTCAAGGCTTACGATCTGCTCGACCAACTCAAGGACGAGCGCAGCAATGCCGTGCCGCCGACCATCTACCGCGCGCTGGATTTCCTCCTGGAAAATGGATTCATCCACAAATTGCAGTCAATAAACGCCTATGTCAGCTGTCACCATCCCAGCGTGGTGCATCAGGTTCCGTTTCTGATCTGCGATGTCTGTGAATCGGCGACCGAAATCTGCGACGAACGCGTCGCCGGTCTGCTCAGCGATCAGGCCAAGGCACTGGGCTTTCGTCCACGCGCACAAACGCTGGAAGTGCATGGTGTATGTGAGCAGTGCGGCGACGCGTGAGCAGGGATTGCTGAACAACCGGGTTATTCCGAACTGGTTGGTCGCTTTCGCCGTCAAGATGGCATCGCCCGGCAATTGATTGACCGTTCCCTCGAACAACGCGATATCCGTCTGGGAAACCAGTTCCGCGGGTCGTGGGGTGAAATAGCGCGCGTAGCCGGCGGCAGCGTCGTCGAATCGGTCACTTGATAGTCAAGTCCCAACCGCGGACTGATCTGCCCTTGACTCACATAGGCATCGACCTTGTCGGCGCGGACGCCGTAGTTCATGCCGAGCCGCCGCCGTCCGGTGTCGTCGGCAGCGCTGACGGTGCACTCGCCGCGCCGGCGACCGCGCGAGCGTGTTGCCGCACAATGCAGTAGCGACAGCAAAAACCAGCAGTGTCCTGTTGATGGATTTCCCATGACGTCGAAGCGGAGTAATACGCTATATTATATTAATTCGAGGTCCACGCATGCTGAAAGTCACTCATGGTCGACAGCGGGAAACATAAATCTGTTATGTTATATCCAGACCCGCGAGCAACCCCCGTCATGCAGGACTCTTACCCGCTAGCGCGACATGGTCTCGCGCATTTTGCTGATCGGTTCGGCGCCAGCGCGTCGTTTTTGTGCGCTGCGCATTGCGCTGCATTGCCGTTTGTTCTCGCCTTGCTGCCGGCGTTGGGCTTGGGCTTTCTCGCCGATCACGCTTTCGAGCGCGGATTCATCATGGGTGCGAGCGTGTTCGCGTCTGTCACGCTGATCCGCGGTTATCAGCGTCATCGCGTCCGCAGTGCCCTGCTGTTTCTGGTTCCGGGTCTGATGTTGCTATGGGCTGGAGGATTCCTCTTCGACCTGCACGCGCATCTTGGCTGGCATTCCGCACTGGTCGCGCTCGGTGGGAGTTGCGTCGCGCTTGGGCATCTGACCAACCTGCGCCTTTTGCACGGCTACGAACATGGGGCGTGCTGCGAACGCCATGGTGACCCCCGCGTGGTTTGAAGCCACGAATAGCGGCCCTGGAAACGATCTGTCTTCCCTGCAAACCGGCGATATCGCAACGCTGCGCGGACTAGCGGACGGCGGCAATTGTTGGCGCCGCTTGCGCACCGACTGGCGCCTGCTATCCTGCGTGCCCGTTACCAACCGCTAGAGGAATCCGCATGGGAAGAGGCGACCGCAAGACTACCAAGGGCAAGATTGCCATTCGCAGTTACGGCAATGTTCGGCCCCACAAGAAAACCCTCACGGGGCAGGGTGTCACCAAGCCTGTCCGGACACCCGCCAAGCCCCACAAGACTACCGCCGCGCCAGCGAAAGCGAAGCCGGTCAAGGCCACCAAACCAGCGAAGCCGGCTGCGCGCAAGACGACCGCACGCGCCCCGGCCAAGAAGACAACCGCCAGGAAAAAGGCAACACCGAAAAAATCCGCTTGACCTGTTGCAGATACCTGGGACCAACGCTATCGAGACAGGCCCTGGTCAGATCCGCGAAAGTGCCCGGATTCGAAGCCGTCAAAGAAGATAAGATCGAGCACGCGGATCGAACCGCGCATTCCGCCGTTCAGATCACCGTGCGTTTCGCAGTAGTAGCCGAACGTGCCGGTTTGATTGAAACGCACAGTCGAACTCCATAACTCGCCGCTTGGCGCGTTGTTGGTCGTGCAGTTGATTGAGCAGATGAAACGGTCGTTGTCGGCGTGCACATTGTGCACGCCGCCTGCGTTCCGGAATGTGATCGTGTCGCCCTGATGAATCGTGATTTCGGCCGGGCTGAAGGTGAGGTCCGGATTGGCGGTGACGACGTAATTGGCCGCTTGTGCATGGAGCGCGAACAACGGCACGATAGCGCACGTTATGCGCGTCATTGTTGCTGAGAGCACCATTAGCCCATGAAGCCCAGATCAGGCGTGCTGAAACGGCCAAGATTCGGATAGATGTCGTCGATGCCGCCCGCATCAACACCGAACCAGCGCGCCAGCGTCGCCGCATACTGATCGACCGCAAGAGTCGGGATGATCTGGCCGTAGCCGGTGTCGTCCGGATTGCCGTCGGGCGCCAGCGACGGCATCGTGCCGTAGTAGCGCTGTCCGTTCACGGCACCGCCGACGACGAAGTGATGACCGCCCCAGCCGTGGTCGGTGCCATCGCTGTTGACCGCGAGCGAACGCCCGAAATCCGATGCGGTGAACGCGGTTACGCCTTCGGCAACGCCGAGCTGCACGCTGGCATCGTAAAACGCATTCAGCGCCTGCGACAGTTCGCCGAGATTGTCGTTCTGGTCGGCAAGCTGTTCCGTATGGGTATCGTAGTTGCCGGTAGACACGAAAAAAACCTGGCGATTCATGCCGAGCGCGCCACGCACGCCGATCAGGCGCGCCACCATCTGCAACTGGTTGCCAACATTGGTGTCCGGGAACGGCGTCGTCCACACCGGCGGATCGCCCAACGCATCGTCGATGATTCGGTAATTGGTGATCGACCGCGTCGCGGCATCGGCATAGGCGCGTTCGAGCACGTGCGCCTGCGTGCCGGGCGCGATCAGCGCGTTGTAGGCCGCTGCGCCGGCGCTGTTGTCGCCTTGGAGGATCCACGACTCGGGACCATCGTCGGAGTAGTCCAGACGGGTGACGCCGTCGGGATCCATCGCGTACGGATTGATGATCGCGCCGCGCTGGAAACGGTTGTTGCCACTGAGCGTGATACTCATCGGAATCTGGCCCGGGTTCGTTGCGTACAGCAGATCCGCGATGCGCCCACCCCAGCCGTTGGCATTGGCGTCGTCCGGTCGCGAGGTTTGCCATTGGGTGGTCTGATCGTCGTGCGAGTAGAGCTGCGGCGGCGTCGGTACCGTACCGTTCTGGTACTCGGCCTGGGTGATCGGATAGAGCAGGCTGCCGACGTTCGAGACGATTGCCGCGCGCCCGGCATTGAACAGGCCCGCGAGTTCGGGCATCGCCGGATGCAGCCCGTAGTTGGTCGGTCCGCCACCGGACACCGGGTTGAGTGGTGGCAATGCGCCGGTCAGAGCCAGCGCGCCGCGAGCGGCAAGGTAGTCCGCTTGCGCCTGACCGCTGATTGGAACGATCGTGTTGAAACTGTCGTTGCCACCATACAGAAACACGCACACCAGCGCGCGGTAATCGGTGAACGTGTACGGCCTCGCAGCTGTCGCGGCAGCGATCAGGTGCAGGTTGCCGAGCGCGGAATGGAGCGCGGCGCCACCGAGGGCGGCACAGATGCTCCGGCGCAGGAATTGGCGACGATTCACATGCATGGTCGCGACCTCATTTCTGGATCGAGTATTCGGGGGAGTTCATGATCAGATACAGCGCGTGCTGGACGCGCACGCGACCGACTGCAGCGCCGTAGTCATCGGCGTTTAGCGCATTCAAGCGCGCAATCAGCACGTCACGCATGAACGGCGACATCTGGCCCGCCATCAGCAGCGTGCTGTATTCATCGACCAGCGCCGCCGGATCGTCCGCCGCGAGTGCGGCGTCGGCGCCGTAATCCATTTGCAGCGTGTCCTCATCGTCGCTGTCGTAGCAGCGCTCGCTGCCGACGTAGTAGCAGAACATCTGGTAGAAAAGATTGTTGGGCGTCGCGACGACCATCGTGTCACCGAGGATCTGGAATTCAGGGCTGACCAGGCCGCGATCCATGATTTCGCCTGGTTGCGCGAAATCCGGTTTGAAGAAGTTGAACACGGTCGGCGAACGCAATGGCGCCTCGCCGTACAGATTTTCGATCGACGGGTAGGTCGACAGATTGCCGATGCGCCCATTGGCCGACCGTGCGGCCAGCGCGCGCCACATCTGCACGGTCTTGAGCATCGGTTCGCGCAGTTTCCCGAACGTATCGGGATGCTGCCATTGCCCGTAGCGCGCTTCGGGATCGAGCAGGATCGCGCGAATGACGGCGCGCATGTTTCCCCGCACGTGCTGCGCGCTGCCGTCGTCATTGAATGCTTCGGCGACGCGTTGCACATAGGCGGGTGTCGGATTGCTCGTGACCAGGCGCTGGATCAGGCGCGTCGCGATGAACGGTCCGACATTCGGATGATTGAAGATGTTGTCGAGCGCAGCGGTCAGCTCATCCTGGGCATCGCCACCGTGCACCAGCACGCCGCCCGGCAGTGCGACGCCTTGATAGTCGAGCAACGGCTTGTCGGACGTGTTGTCGTGATATTCCTCGATCGGCTGCATCGGATAGCGCCATGCCAGATCGTCGCTGCTGCCCGGGCCGCAATAAAAATAGGTGTCGGCGTTGCAGCAGCTGCCGGTTTCGTTGCAGTTGATGTTGTTCCAGTCCCAACCGGTGAACACAGCCGCAAAACCGCGCACCGTGGTTTGATCGTAGGTCGCGATCGGCTGCCCGCCGGCGAGTTGCGGGGTGCCGTCGGGATTGAGCTGGACCAGTCCGATCGAGAACAGCTGATTGACTTCCCGCGCGTAATTTTCGTCCGGGTGGATGTTGTGTTCGGGATCGGCCTTGCGGTTCTGGATCATGCTCAGATAAATCCCCATCGCCGGATGCTTGGTCACGTCCTCGAGCAAGCTGCGGTAGTTCACGAACGCGTCGGTCGCGAGCAGATCGTAGAAGCTCGCGAGCGCCCACGGCTGGTAGGCGAGGGTGCCATTGCTGTTGGATACGACGAAGATTTCGCTCAGCGCGAAAGCGACACGCTGACGCAGCTGATCGACGGGCAGGGCGCCGCCGCGGCTCGGATCCGGCGTGCCGGCCGAATTGATATTCCAGATCTCCAGGCGCGCGTCATCGCTGATGTAGTCCTGCCCGCCGGCTTCGACCCAGTCGATATACGGCGCTTCGGTGGACACCGGCGCCGCGAACTGCTCGTTCAGCCAGCCTTCGTAGCCGACCAGACGCAGATGCGCGATGTCCTCCCCGGTAGGTCCGAATGTCGCCTGCGCTAGAAAACGCGAGGCATCTGCATCGTTCGACGGACCCGCAGCCGCACCCTCGAAGCTGTCATGGAAGCCCGCGTCGGGCCAATGGCTCAGCGCCAGTGCCGACGGTGGTTGCAGCATCAGCAACGCGACCAACCCGGTAAAGACCACAGAGGCGGCTTCACGCCACCGTTCTGCAAAGTTCATGACCAGCCCTCGTCAAATCCCGGCCGGAGCGCTCAATACATGCTTCCGAAAGCCCCCAGAACGCAGCGGACTTTAGCGCGAACCCCTGGCTTCAGATATGACGCAGACCACAATTTCACACAGCTCCAAGCAAACCGCGCATGAGTCCTGGCAGGTGGCTTGCCGTTCTGACCCCTTGCATCGAATTGCGATCGCGTCCTTCCGCACGAAGACCTGATGCGTTTGTGGAAGCACGTTGGCATTGTGAAGAATTCACCAGTCGGACTTGCGCCGACCTTCCCAAGGTCATGAGCGGGGGTGCCACTGCGTGCGGTACAGGTCGTGGCGGCGATCCTTCAGATTCCGCACGGTGCCGGCATGGCGCGCGCGCGCGAGGTCCTCAAGGCGCAGGTCGGTGAACAGCACCATTTCCGTATTCGGTGTCGAATCGGCCGCTACGCCGTCGCGTGCGAACGGAAAATCGCACGGCGTCAGGATGCAGCTCTGTGCATACTGGATATCGAAGTTGTTGACACCAGGCAGGTTGCCGACATTGCCCGACAGGACCACATAGCACTGATTCTCGACCGCGCGCGCCTGGCAACAGTAGCGCACGCGCAGATAGCTCTGACGCTCGTCGGTGCAAAACGGAACGAACAACAGCAGCGCGCCCTGATCGACCAGATGACGCGCCATTTCGGGAAACTCGGCGTCGTAGCAGATCATCACTCCGATCGGTCCGCAATCGGTATCGATCGTGCGTGCGCTGGAGCCACCCTTGATTCCCCACCAGGCGCGTTCGTTCGGTGTCGGATGGATTTTTTCGCGCTCGTGCAGAGAGCCATCGCGCAGGCATCCATAACAGATGTTGTAGACATCGCCGTCGTCGTGTCGCGTCGGATGTGAGCCACCGATGATATTGATGTTGTAGGCGACGGCGAGACGACTGAACAGCTCCTTGACCTGATCGGTGTATTCGGTCAGACGAAGAATCGATTCGGCCGGCGACAGCGGCGCGTTTTCGATTGACAACAGTTGCAGAGTCAGCAGCTCCGGAAATACGACGAAGTCGCCCTCATAGCCGGCCGCGACGTCCACGAAATATTCGACCTGTGTCGCAAACTGGGAAAAATCCGAAATACGCCGTTGCTGGTATTGCACGGTAACGACCCGCACGGTCGATGGAAGGCGCCGGCTGCCACCCGGCGCGACCAGTGACTTGGGTTGTTCAAGCCGATTCGGATTGCGCCAGACCAGGTGCGCGGCGTAACCGAGGGAGGCACGATCGCCGGGGAAATATCGCGGCAGCAGGCCGATCGGCTCGAAGCCGTTGCGCAATTGGAAACTCAGCGTCGCGTCGCGCTGCTGGCCGCTTGCGACCGCCTGCATATACGCTTCGGCCGAGCCATAGCGGGGAATGCGTTTTTCGAGGCCCGGCATGCGTCCGCCGAATGCAATGCCGCGCAGTCCAAGACGTTGGCACAGACGCCTGCGCGCATCGTACAGGCGCCGGCCAAGGCGCATGCCGCGAAAATCCGGATCGACACCGATGTCCATGCCGTAAAGCCAGTCGCCGTCGGGATCATGGCGGGCGGCGAAGCCACCACCGGTTATTTCGCTCCAGGTGTGCGGAGCCAACGCGGCCGCTTCGTCAATGCGGAACGTCGCGCAGTAGCCGACGATACGACCGTCGTACTCGGCGACGAACTGCCCTTCGGGAAACTTGGCGAGTTGACCGCGCAGCATCTCTTCGGAATGACCCCACTCGGGGGTATAGATGCGTGCAGTCAACGCCACTATGTCGGGAATATCATCGCCGCGCGTCTGACGGACGAGCAGGCGCGGGCGGTTGTCGGCTTTGCTCACACTGCCATAATGCCCGAATCGCCGCGTTTGTGGCGATGGCAAAGCCAGAAGATCGCTTGCGCATTCCGAATCAGCAATCGCCGCAATCGCTGCAGCAGGCATCTGCATTGTTGCAAGCGGGCGAAATGGCGCGCGCGCGCAATATCCTTCAATCGCTCGTGAACGCCGAGCCGGGCCTGAAAGAGGCGCATCGGCTGCTCGCCGGTTCGCTGCATGCGCTGGGGGATCTCGCGGGCGCCGAGCACGCATTGCGACGCGCGCTCGGGCTAGATCCGAACTGGGCGCCGACGCAGGTCGCACTCGGCGAGATTCTCGTGGAGACAGGCCGCATCGATGAGGGTGAGCGGCACCTGCGCGCGGGCTTTGCGGCGAGCCGGAACTATCCGCGCGCGGCAATCAGTCTTGCCGGGTTGCTGAACGATACCGATCGCGCCGTCGCGGCCCTTGAAGTGACCACGCCATTGGCAGCCAGGGCTTCGGCACCGCCGGAGTTGTTGTCCGAGCACGCACGCGCATTGATGGCGCTTGGGCGCCGCGACGAGGCAGTGGCGACCTATCGGCATGTGCTGGAGCGCGCGCCAACCAGCGGTCGCGCCGAACTCGACCTTGCGGCCGCGCTCTCCGACAGCGGCGACGTCGTGCACGCCGAGTCCGCCGCACGACGCGCGCTCGCGAAGGGATTCGATACGTCCAAGACCTGGCTGGTGCTGGCGCACTCACTGGTGGGTCAGGATCGATTTGACGATGCGGAGGCGGCATTGCGTCACGCGGTGGATCGCTGGCCGACCTACGTGGAAGCCCATTGCGAATTGGCCAACCTGTTGTGGATGCGCAGCGAGAACCTCGCGGCGGCCACCGCGCCGATCGATACCGTTCTGCGCGGGCACCCGGATCTGCACGCGTTGCGGATCCTCAAAGCCAGGCTCCACGAATATGCCGACGACGCCGAAGGTGCCTACGCGATCCTTTCCGAAGCGCTTGCGTCCGGCGCCGACACTGCCGCGCTGCATCGCGGCGCCAGCGAGGCGGCAATGCGGTTCGATCCGCCACGAGCGCTTGAACATGCCCGCCGCGCCGCCGCATTGATGCCAAATGATCGCGCTGCGACCGGAACGTTGGCCGAAGTACTCGTCAGCGCCGGGCAAATCGATGAGGCCGCCCGACTTGCCGGCGAATTCCTGGCGCGCTGTCCGGACGATCAGCACATGCTTGCTGTCCAGGCCACCACATGGCGCCTGCTGGACGACCCGCGCTACCATCATCTCTACGATTACAAGCGTCTGGTGCGCGGCTGGACCATCGACACGCCGCGCGGTTGGCCCGACCTGCCCGCCTATCTTGTGGATCTGGCAGCGAGCCTGCGACGCCTGCACTCTCTGAAGACGCACCCGATCGGCCAGTCGTTGCGGCACGGTACCCAGACCGCGCGCGACCTGACGTTGTCGGACGATCCGGCGATCCGAGCGTTTCGCGAGGCCATCGAAGGCCCGGTTTGCCGTCATGTCGAGGCGATCGGGGAGTCCCGTGCCACCGCCTGGCGCATTGCAGGCATGTGGTCGGTGCAGCTCAATCCGGACGGCTATCACGCCAACCACATGCATCCGAAGGGATGGCTTTCGTCGGCCTGCTATATCGATGTGCCGGATGCCGTGCAAGACGGCGACCGGCAAGGCTGGATCAAGTTCGGCGAACCGCCCCTGCGCACCGATCCGCCGCTGCCGCCCGAACATTTCGTCAAACCCGAGCCCGGCCTGCTCGTGCTGTTCCCTTCCTGCATGTGGCACGGCACCATTCCGTTCTCGGGGCATCAGCGCCGTCTGACCATCGCCTTCGATGTGGCGCGTGACGGCAAGTCTGATTTCAACCCACAAGTCCATTCGCCCAGATCGTAGCGCCGCAGACGCGAAGTAGAAGCGCGTTTCGCGTTCCGATTTCACTACGACCCTGTTCTGGACTTGTCAAAGATCTCGATACATATCGGTATCCACGGCCGCTTCAATAGCGCATCGCGAGCCGCTCGCGCAGGTCTCGCGTGTAAGGGGATTTCGAGGCGTTGAGCAGCGGTTCGATCTCGGCACGCAGGGAACGCGCATCATCGGCCTTGTGCTGCGCTTCCAGCGCATTCACCAACGCGACCTTTAGTTCGAGTACACGCGGGTCGTCCGAAGGGTGTGGCGGACTGCTCAACGCGAGCGCTTCGCGCAAGGGCCCCCAGGGGCCAACAGGCGCACAAGGGCCACCCGGCTTCGTCACGCTGCCCTACAACGGAGAGACTACATCCAGCATTCCGGCCTTGAGTGTCACCAATGGCGGAAGCGGCGAATCCATTTATGCCAATACCTCTGGCTCGGCCCCCACAATAACCGGCGCCAATGACGCCAGCGGCCCCGGTCTCGCAGGATTCTCGCAAACGGGCTATGCCGTTTCCGCAACGTCAAATCATGGTGTTGGTCTCTACGCGACAACCTCATCGGGTCCGGAGGCGGTGCAGGCGTATTCAGCGAACCAACTCGCAATTTTTGGTGCATCCGATAGTTCTGACGCCATCTACGGGCTGTCGGCCGGATCCGGCTTCGGTGTATTCGGCAAAAGTCAAACCGGAACAGGTGTGTTCGGCCTGAGTAACTTCGGTTCTGGCGTCGTCGGCCAAGGGTCTTCCGTTATCGGAGGCGTTTACGGTGTGTTCTCGTACGGAAATTTTGGTGGTACCGGCAACAAGTACTTCGTCGAACCGCATCCGACTGATGCATCCAAGGAGATCCGTTATGTCGCGATCGAAGGGCGCGAAGCAAACACGTTCTTCAGTGGCAGCGGACACATCAGTGCCGGTCGCGCAACCATAGAGGTGCCCGAAGATTTCCGCATGGTCACCGATGGCGAGCGATTGCGCGTCATCGCCACTCCGAGCGGTCAATTGGCGATCATCGCGTGCGTCTCCAGATCTCTGGAACGTCTCGAATTTCAAGGATCGGCCGACATCGATTTCGACTACGAAGTAATCGGTGTGCGCAAAGCCTTCAAGGATCAACAGCCCGTCGCGCCGAACTTTGATTTTGTACCCGACGCTCCGGGTGAGCCGGACTTCGTGCGCGCGTTGCCGCCCGAAGGCGTGCGCCGCCTGGTCGCAAACGGCACGCTCAATCCCGATCACACGGTAAATGTCGAGACCGCGCACCAACTTGGCTGGGACCAGCGGCCAGGATGGACCGATCAGCCCAAACGCCAGTCCGCCCCGGCACAGCCGGTTGCGCACTGACCGGACTCCAGCACCGCACTGGCCACACCCACAACACTGATGACTGGGGAGAACCGCGATGCAGATTGGTAGCGTGATGCTTGCAGTGACCATGCCCGCCGAACGGTGCCGCAACGTCGCATTCCACATCTCGGCATGGTGCGCAATCGCGCTCGTCGCGGGAGGGTTCACCATCGCGCAGGCAACGACACCGGCGCACGGCAGCGTCTATGTCGGTATCGCGTTCGGCCAGCACCGCGTCTACAAGGTCGAATACGACTACGATGGGGCCGACAGGTTTACCGTCGGGGCACCTGTGCTGGTGGCTTATACGCCCGGGCCAGCCGACTACAAGATCCTGCCAAACCGTTATCTGTTAGTCGTTGGTCAAGGCAACATCGCCAAGGTCAAGTTGCCGACCGGACCGGTGATCACAGCGAGCCCCGGCAACAACGCCAATCTCGCAACGCTCGATCCGGATGGTGTTACCGCCTGGGCTGGCTGGTACGAGACCGCACTCGCATCGGTTCCGCTCGACCCATTCGGCAACGGCACCGCGCACGCCATTGGGGGCGACGACCAAATGGCAACGATCGTTGCATTCACGCCGACGCACGGTGCGTTCTACACCACTGGCGGCGACGTTGCAGACGGTAAGTCGGCCGCATCGACCTGACCAGCTTCCACACCACCCGCCTGTACACGGGGACCGAAGCGACCGGAATCAACTACGACCCCTTCAGCGCAACGCTCGTCTTTGCCGCGTTCGGTGTAGCACACCAGATCGATCCGGCCAACCCAGGGGTCTTGCTAGCCAGTCGCGACGACTCGGCCGCAGGCGCGAACTATCTGGCGCTGGTGTCGGACGGGACGGGTCATCTGCTCGGCACACACGCGGGCGGCAACGCCTCGCTGGTCCTGATCGATTTTTCGGAGACCGGCCGTCTCGACGATCCGACTACACGCTATCTGGTCGCACCGATTTCAGCGCTGGTCGGTCTGTCCGGCAGCCTCACCTACGACCCGGTGATCTTCGCCGACGGGTTCGATCCGTGAGGTGCGCGGGCGACGCCGCCGCGGGTTCGAAAACCGCGCATCTGCGTCGCCCGATACTTGTGGCGTGTCGGCGCGCGATCGGGATCACACGTCCCGCACCATGCCTCCCGATACAACGCGCTGTGCCAAGCTGCCACCGATCCAGTAACACAGTTCGGCCGGACGTTTGATGTCCCAGACGACGAAATCGGCCCGTTGTCCGGTCTGGAGCGTGCCGCGATCGTCGAGGCCGAGCGCACGCGCGGCGTTGACGGTCGCGCCGCGCAGGGTTTCCTCGGGCGTCAGGCGAAACAGCGTGCAGGCCATGTTCATCGCAAGACGCAATGACAACAGCGGCGCGGTTCCGGGATTGAGATCAGTCGCGACGGCCATAGGCACGTGATGCCGGCGTAACGCTTCGATTGGCGGGAGTTGAGTATCGCGTAGTGCGTAGAACGCGCCGGGTAGCAATACGGCGACGGTACCTGCGGCAGCCATTGCTCGAACGCCGCTTTCGTTGGCGTGTTCGATGTGGTCGGCCGAAAGCGCGTCGAACGCGGCGGCGAGCGTTGCACCGCCCGAATCGGACAACTGGTCGGCGTGCAGTTTGACCGGAAGGCCGAGTTCGCACGCCTTCGCGAAAACGCGCCGCGTCTGGGCCGCTGTAAAACCTATGGTTTCGCAGAATGCATCAACCGCATCGGCCAGGCCCGCATCGGTGATCGCGGGCAGCATGACGTCGCAGACGTAATCGATGTAGTCATCCGGGCGCCCGGCGAATTCCGCGGGCAGGGCGTGCGCACCGAGGAAACTGGTGCGCACCTCGATGCCGAGATCGACACCGATGCGTCGTGCGACGCGCAGCATTTTTGCTTCATTGTCGATATCGAGCCCGTAGCCCGATTTGATCTCAATGGTCGTGACCCCATCGCCAAGCAGCGCCCGCGCGCGCGGCAGCGATTGCCGCAGCAATTCGTCCTGCGTCGCCGCTCGTGTCGCGCGCACACTCGCTGCGATACCGCCGCCGGCGCGTGCGATCTCTTCGTAGCTGACACCGTTCAGGCGTTTCTCGAATTCACTTGAACGATCGTCGGCAAATACCAGATGTGTATGGCAATCGATGAGTCCAGGTGTGATCCATCTGGTTCCGACCGATTCAACTCTTGCAGCCAGCATCGCGGGCTTGCCTGGCAGCGCGCTCATCGCATCGGCGAACACGATGTGACCGTCTTTCCATCCGAGCGCCGCATTCTCGACGGCACCGTACGCAACACCGTTGTCGGTGAGCGTTGCCAATCGGCAATCGACCAGCAATTCGTCCCAAACTGGAGTCATCCGGGTTTCCCGATCGACCACATGCACAACGTCGAGCGCAACTGCGAAGATGCTGCTGCCTTACCTTACACGATCGCCTGCGGCGGTCGCGGCAATGGAGCGCCGGGCGCGATCGTCGTTTGCCGGCGCCGCTGCCGCGCCAGCATTGCTTCGCGGTGGGCGATGTAGACACTGGCACCGATGATGATCGCCGCGCCGAGCCCGGTGTACGGCCCGGGCGTTTCCCCGAACAACCACCAGGCCAGCCCTGCGACGATGAGTAGCTGCAGGTAACTGATCGGCGCGATCAGCGACGCATCGGCGAGCTTGAGTGCACGCGTCCAGCACCAGTGGCCAACGGTACCGAACAGGCCCGAAAGCACCAGCCACGGCCATACGCGCGCGTGCGGTGTCTGCCAGACCGGCAGCGCCGCCGGCAGTGATAACGGAACCCACAGCAAGGTGGTCAGCAGCACGATGGTATCCGGATGTTCGCTGCGCGCGAGGTACTTGATGCTGATCGTCACGCTGCCCGACAGCGCGGCTGCCAGCAGTGGTACCAGACTCGCGAGCACGAAGCTGTCGGCACCCGGTCGCACGATGACCAGCACGCCGATGAAGCCGATGATGACCGCGCTCCAGCGACGCATGCGCACTACTTCACCGAGCACCAGCGCGGCGCCGATGGTGACGAACATCGGCGTCGAATAAGTCAGCGCGATCGCCTGCGCGAGCGGAAGATGCACCATCGCCCAGAAGGCTGCGAGCATCGAGCCCATGCCGATTGCACAGCGCAGAAAATAGAAACCGAGGCGGCGAGTGCGCAGGATCACAGGGCCGTGCACAAGCACCAGCGGCAACGCGAAAACGACGCCGAATGCGCTGCGAAAGAAAGCGATCTCGAATGGATGAATTTGCGCGGAGGCGTAGCGGATCACGATGGCCATCAGTCCGAACGACACCGTGCTCGCGACCATGAGGGCACAGGCCCGTGGCAGACCGTCCGCCTCGACCACGAGAGAGACGGGCGCCGCGTCGTTCATGGCGAAACGTTCGCGCCGGCAACCGGAGAGCTGCCGCCGATTCGCGGCATGCCGGCACCGATGAACGCCTCGAAACGCTCGATCACGTCGTCGACCTCGATTAGGTCCATGACTCCGCGGTGTTCGAGCTTGGCACCCCATGGCAGCTTCTCGACCGGTTTGTGGCGGAATTTTTCGGCAGCTTCTGGGTAACGATCCACGCACCAGCGGCGCTCGGAATACGGACCGGAGCGTGCCGGGTTGCTGGCCGCATGCAGCCCCAATACCGGAGTTCCGACCGTATTGGCCATATGCATCGGTCCGGAGTCAGGCGCCAGCACCAGGGTTGCGCGCTGCAGCAGTGCGAGCAGGCGCTTCAACGTGTCCTTGCCGATCAGATCCAGCGGCCGGGTCTTCATTTGCGCCAGAATCGTATCCCCGAATTCGCGTTCGAATGCGCTCGGTCCGCCGCACAGCACGACGCGCCAGCCGTGCGCGAGCGCCGCATGATCCATGACCGCAGCGTAGCGTGCCGCGCGCCAGTTGCGCAGGCGGTGGCTCGAGCACGGACACACCAGCAGGGTGGGTAAAGTCCCGGGCAAATGACGCGCGGCAAATTCGAGTGCCTCTTCCGGCACCGGAATGTCCCATCGCACCTCGGATTGCTTGACTCCAAGCGGGTCTAGAAAACTCGCGAGCGCATCCAGCACATGATCGCCTCGACGCGCCGCAATCCGGCAATTGATGAAAAACCCGTGAAGATCCTTTGATCGCGCCCGGTCATAGCCGATCCGCAACGGCGCCTTGACCAGCAGGCTCAGGAGGTTGGCGCGCAGGGCGACCTGCATGTGCAGCAGCGCGTCGAACTGGCGCCCGGCCAGTTGTGCGCGCACCGAACGATATCCGGCGCGCCCGGCATACTTGTCGTACACGATGAATTCAACGCACGTCAGGTCGCATACCAGTTTGTGTTCCAGCCTGCCGATCAGCCAGGTCAATTCGGTATCGGGCCACTGCCGCCTCAGCGTGCGCACCAGCGGGATCACGTGGCTGACATCGCCAATCGCCGACGTGCGCAGCAGACACAGCGAACGTGGTGCGGCGGTGGATGGGCTTGGCGACATGAGGACTGATAGACTTCGGTTGCAGGGCAGCACGGAGCCGGGGATGAACCAGTGACAGCGTTATTCTGGACCGTCTACACACGGATGGACGCGCATCCCGGTCCATCACGCGATTCGGAACCGGAAACCAGCGCTGCCCAAGAGCCGCAACTTGGCAGAGGCATGATCGACAAGCAAGTCCAATCGATTCCAAACGGCGCAATTGTCGTCAATGCGGCCTTGTCCGATGCGGACGTATCGGATGTGGCGAATGCGCCCTGCGTAGAGACCGGCTGGTTTGAAACCGAATATTGGTTGGCACAGGGACTGGCCGCCGCACGCACCGGAGGTCGCGGCGGTGTGGTGTTCGTCGAAACACCGCTGGGGCCGTGCGTGCTGCGTCATTATCGCCGCGGCGGCCTCGCAGCCTTGGTCAGTACCGACCATTATTTATGGAGCGGCGCCAGGCGTACGCGCTCGTTCCGGGAATTCGACTTGTTGATGCGCATGACCGAGGCGGGATTGCCGGTACCGGAGCCGATTGCGGCGCGCTATGTGCGAGATGGAATCGGCTATCGCGCCGATCTGCTGGTCCGACGTCTGAGCCCGGTGCGCACCTTGGCCGAGCGGCAGGCTGCCGGTTCGCTGGATGCGGCGCTTGCCGAGCGCGTCGGACGGACGCTCGCGCGCTTCCACCGTGTCGGTGTGTGGCACGCTGATCTCAATGCGCACAATGTGCTGGCTGCCAATGGCGTCGCCGGTGGTTTGACATCGGATCAGGTATGGCTGATCGATTTCGACCGCGGTCGCCTGCGCAAACCGGCATTGGCCTGGCAGCAATCCAATTTCGCTCGTCTTCGACGTTCATTTATTAAACTGGGCGCAGGTCGGAATATAGAAGACTTCGATTCGGCTTTCTGGCATCCGCTGCTGGCGGCATATCATGCTGCGCTCGGTGCGGGTGCCATCATCCGTCCAGACCATGGAGCAGAGCTATGAGCTGGAACTTGCGTTTTGTCGGTGTCGGCAGTTCACAGGCACCCGAACTCGGTTCGGCATGCGGAGTCCTTGAGCGCGATGGTCGACCCGTGCTCATGATCGATTGCGGCCCGGAGGCGCTGAGTTCGTACCTTGCGCAGTACGGGGAGGCGCCGAATGCGGTATACGTTACCCATGCGCATATGGATCACGTCGGTGGTCTGGAGCGCCTGTTCTATCAGGCCTATTTCGATCCCCAGCTGCGCGGACGCGTGCGGCTGTATTTTCATGCGGCGCTGGCGCCGATCCTGCAGGGGCGCCTGGCCGATTATCCGGACGTGGTGGCCGACGGCGACGCGAATTTCTGGGATGGCTTCAGCACCGTGCTGGTCTCGCGTGGTTTCTGGCACGACGGGTTGTGGTTCGACGTGTTCGCGACCCGCCACCACGCGCCGAATACATCGTTCGGCATTGCGCTGGCCGGCAGTTTCGTATGGACCGGCGACACGCGGCCCATACCGGAAATGCTGGCGTTGCATGCCGCCCACGATGAACTCGTGGCGCACGATTGCGCCCTGGTTGGCAACCCGTCGCACACCGGGGTCGACGATCTCGATAGCGAATATCCGGACGAGCTGCGCCGGCGCTTCGTCATCTACCACTATGCGTCGACCAACGACGCCGAGAGGATGCGGGAGCGCGGATACCGAGTTGCCGAGCGCAATGAAGTGATGCCATTGGCGGCACCCGCTGCACTTTCGTCGGGACAGGTCACGTCCTCCGGAACTCCCTGATGGGTGGTGCGATTCCGCTGCGGCTGGAAACGTCTCCGCGCGATCTGCGCGGGCGCGCGCTTTCCGATTTGCGCATTTCCGTACTCGATCGTTGCAATTTCCGTTGCCCGTATTGCATGCCCGAGGACCGTTACCCGCGTGATCATGTATTCCTCAGCAAGGCCGAGCGTCTGCGCTTTGAGGAGATCGAACGGTTGGCCCGGGTCTTCGCAGGCCTGGGCGTCCGCAAATTACGCCTGACCGGCGGCGAACCCTTGCTGCGCCGCGAATTGCCGGAGCTGGTGCGACGTCTGGCGACGATTGCCGGTATCGACGATCTCGCGCTGACCACCAACGGCAGTTTGCTGACCGAACACATCGAGGCGCTGCGTGCAGCCGGACTCGGCCGCATCACGCTGAGTCTCGACACGCTCGATGCGCACACCTTTCGCGTACTCAGCGGCGGCCGTGGTGATGTCGCCACGGTGCTCGGCGCGATCGCTGCTGCCGAGGCCGCCGGCTATGTGTCGCTGAAGATCAATTGCGTGGTCATGCGCGGCGTCAACGATGATCAGGTGCTTGATCTGGCTGCGCATTTTCGTGGCAGCGGCCATGTTCTGCGCTTCATCGAGTACATGGATGTCGGCACCTGCAACACGTGGCACAGCGACCGGGTGGTGCCGAGTGCCGAATTGCGCGCGCGCATCGGTGCGCGCTGGCCGCTGGTCGAACTGCCCGCCAACTACGACGGTGAAGTGGCCAAACGCTGGGCTTTCGCCGATGGCGCCGGTGAAGTCGGCTTCATCAGTTCGGTCAGCGAGCCGTTCTGTGGCGGTTGCACGCGCGCGCGGCTGTCGGCGGACGGCCGGCTGTATACCTGCTTGTTTGCAAACGCTGGTCACGATCTGCGCGGCGTTTTGCGCAGCGGCGCCGACGACGTTGAGTTGTCACGCCTGGTCGCCGCGTTGTGGCGCGCACGTGACGATCGCTACAGTGAAACCCGCGGGCCGGACAACAGCGTTTCGCGCCAGCGCGTCGAGATGTATGCGATCGGCGGTTGAGTCGCACCGCCCTGCCGAGATCATGAAAAAACGTCCCGCCGGGCTCACCCATATCGACACCGCAGGTCGCCCGGCAATGGTCGATGTCGGCGCCAAGAAGGTGACTCGACGCGTGGCCGTAGCCGAGGTTCTGGTGCGGTTTCCTGCCGACGTGGCCGCCACGCTGCGGCGCACGGGCATGCGCTCGGCAAAGGGACCGGTGCTCGACAGCGCGATCATCGCCGGCACGATGGCGGCAAAGCGTACGCACGAGTTGATCCCGTTCTGCCATGCGTTGCCGATCGAGCATTGCCGCATTGTCGGCGAGTTTGTTTCCACCACCGACCTCGCGCTTCGCTGCGAGGTCGCGGCGGTGCACAAGACCGGTGTTGAAATGGAAGCGCTGACCGCTGTCGGCATCGCGGCGCTCACCGTCTATGACATGTGCAAATCGCTGTCGCATGCCATCGTGATCTCGGATTTGAAACTGCTCGAAAAGACCGGCGGCAAGCGTCGGGTAAAGAGCGGCAAGGTCGTGAAATGAACTATCACCTGCTTTATTTCGCCAGTCTGGCCGACGCCGCCGGTTGCGGCGAGGAACGCATCGACAGTCCGGCAGCGACACCGGCGGCGCTGTACGCACAAGTCAGGCAATGCCACGGCTTCGTTTTTGATGCGGAACGTCTGCGCGTGGCCGTCAACGGCGTACTGGTCGACTGGGATCACGTGCTGGCCGACGAGGACCAGATCGTATTCCTGCCCCCGGTGTCGGGCGGATGAACGACTTCACCCTCAGCCACGCGACCATCGATGTTGCTGCGGAAAAGCGCGCGCTTGCGCATGCCAGTGCCGGCGCCTGCGCGACGTTCGAGGGTTGGGTGCGCGATCATAATCAGGGCCATCGCGTTCAATATCTGGACTATGAGGCCTACCTGCCGCTGGCGCAGGACGAGGGCACATCCATCCTGGCCGAGGCGATCGATCGCTTTTCCTTGCGTGGGGCGCGCGCCGTACATCGCATCGGCCACCTTGCCGTGGGTGATCTCGCTGTCTGGGTCGGGACCAGCGCCGATCATCGCGACGCCGTTTTTGCGGCCTGCCGTTTCATCATCGACGAAACAAAGCGGCGCGTGCCGATCTGGAAAAAAGAGCACTACGTCGATGGCGCGACCGGCTGGCTGCATCCGGACAACACCCCGGTGACGAGCGATCGGTTGGCGGCGTCTTCGGAGGGCTCGCGCGATTCATCGGCAGGCGCGACCACGGGGCGAGGCGGCGATGAGGCATGCAGCCAGGATGGCGCGAAACCAACCATATACGATCGTTGACACCGAACGCTCGACCGACTCGAAAGGTGGCAGCCCCGCCAGTCACATCCCGGCACCCGAATCGCCCGCTACCGTTGCTTCCTTCCGGACCTGGCGGGGTTTGCGGGCTATCGTCGCGAGAGAACCGACGGGGCCGCCATAGACATCGGCGAGCCGATTGCCGTGATCGGCGCATTGTCAAAACGCCGGCCCTCTGGCACGGTCAGGGTCGATGCGCCGCGGGCAAGTTTACCCGATCGTCCAATGTCGTTCATTGCAGGTTCTCATCGCAAGGAGTTTGAGACGGCGTTGCCCAGTCCACGTGGCATCCAGATGCCGGTGTAGAGTCCACTAATTCGCCCAATCGATTGAATACGAAGATGCCGATTCTCTATTGCCGCCGAATTTTGGTACTCGTTGTCGCCCTGGCCAGTGCCGTCTTCACGCTGACCTCCTTCGGAGCTGATTCGACCAAGGCCGGTGCTACGAACGATGTGACACCGGCGCAGATCATTGCTCGATTCAAACCCGGAGAATCGCGCGCTTCACTGTTCGACATGCATGGAAATGCAAATCAGGACCTGCAAAGTCTGATGGTTCTTCGTTTCGACGCGACCAATGACATCATGCGCGGCATCGATCGCATGCAAGGCGATTCACACTTTGCGTCGGTAATGGAAGCGCTCTTCAATGTGCTCGGCTTTGTCAAGGATCCTGCTTCGATCGAATGGTTGCGCGAGAAACGCCGCTCGGATGCAGAGAGCTTTTATCGCGACTACCTGCCGGCATGGGCAGGGCGGCTCCAAGGCTTCGGTAGCTGGGAATGGTTGACCGGCCGCGACCAATGGATTGCGTTCTGGCTCGATGCGTTTCATGAAGAGCGTTCGCCCGAGCGCCGTATCACTCTTCTCTCCGTGCTATCTCAGTTTGACGACGCGAGCATCGTATCTTTCTTTAGCGCACGCCGCGCTGAGATGAAGGACCCGAAGGAAGTCCTGCTTGTCGAAAGCTATCTGGACGCGCACGCTTTGCCAGCGAACGGCGAGCGAGTTGCGTGGGCCGTGGGTACGCTGCGCCACTCTCCGAAGAACGACGATTTTCTGATCTCGATGGCCGACAGCTTGCGCCATGAAGCGTTCGTGCCGTTCCTCGTTGGTGTTTCGGACAAGACCGAATCATCTACATTTCCGCCTTACTACGATGCGGAACGTGACCTGCAAGCGATCACGTTCGAATGCGACCTGCACGGCAAGGCCGCATGGCAAAACTGGTATGTCGCACATGGCAAGGAGGGGCGCGCCGAATGGATGCGAAGCGCTATCGATACGTTCCGCGCCAACTTGGCTTCAAGACCCAAGGAAGCTGTGAATCGCTTTGAAAAACTCGTCTATTGTTGGAACGATATCGTCATGCAACCCTTCGTGGAAGGTGAGCTCGCGCCTCACCCGGAATTTCACAGCGCCATTGCCGGGTGGATCAACCTCACCTACAGCAATTTTTATCGCGAACGCCTGAGACCGCTCGCTGAACGCGTTGGCGCGGACGACCATATCGAAAACTGGGCCCGGCATCTCTTGCAGGAGCGAGGCTATATATCGGGGCGACAAAACGACACATGGGCCGAGGCCGTGAGGAGGGCCAACTCGAGGGTTTGATGTCTCGCACACGCGAGACATCGCGGGACAGAGAATCGCGCTAGTATTTGCGCCAGTACGCGCGCGAGGCCGCCACCAGTTCAGGGGAGTCCGATGAAAGGTCGATCTGTCTGTTTGCTTGCGGTCGTTGCGCTCGCTTCCGCTTGCGCGTCTAACTCGGGCGTGGTCAGGACCGGACCGCAGACTTACATGGTCTCGCGGCAAGCGGCATCCGGTTTCACCGGCATGGGAACGCTCAAGGCCGACGCCATGCGCGAGGCAAACGCATACTGCGCGAAGCAAGGCGCGATCGCCGACCTCATCAACACGCACGAATCACCGCCGCCGTACATTCTGGGAAACTTCCCGCAAGTCGAGATTGAGTTCGCTTGTGCGCCGGCCGCTGGCGACAGTGCGCACTAGCAGGAATCGAATCCGACGCAAACGGACGTCATACAGGCACCAGCGAGCGGGGATCGGCAGACCCGCGAGCGTCCCCATCTCGTGTACGGAGTATGGGAAAGAGCAGGGCACAGGCTCGCTTGTACGGAACTAAACCCTTTGAACCATTGACTTGCACGTAGCTATGGCGGAGAGGGCGGGATTCGAACCCGCGATACGGGGATAAGCCGTATACACACTTTCCAGGCGTGCTCCTTCAACCACTCGGACACCTCTCCACATGGATCAATCGCGCCTGACGGGGTGTTGTCGGAATGGCGGGACGCGGCTTCCGCATGGATCTGCGGGGCGCGCGGAGAATACTAGGCGCACCCCGGACACACAAGCGCTACGCACGCAATTTGGTCCGCGTGGCGATATGTTGGCACAATCAACGATCGTTTCACGGAATTCCCGATGTCCTATCAAGCACTCGCGCGCAAATGGCGGCCCCGTACCTTCTCCGAGCTGGTCGGGCAGGGGCACGTGGTGCGTGCCCTTTCCCACGCACTCGATGGCGATCGCATCCATCACGCTTTCCTGTTCACCGGCACGCGCGGCGTCGGCAAGACCACGATCGCGCGCATCTTTGCCAAGTCCCTCAACTGCGAACACGGGCCGACCTCGAACCCGTGCGGCGAATGCAATGCGTGCACGGAAATCGATTCAGGGCGTTTCATCGACCTGCTGGAAATCGACGCGGCCAGCAATACCGGTATCGACAATGTCCGTGAACTCATCGACAACGCGCAGTACTCCCCGACACGTGCCCGTTACAAGGTGTATCTGATCGACGAAGTGCACATGTTGTCCAAGAGTGCCTTCAACGCGTTGTTGAAAACGCTGGAGGAACCACCGCCGCATGTGAAGTTCCTGCTTGCGACAACCGACCCGCAAAAAGTGCCGGTCACTGTGCTGTCGCGCTGCATAAAGTTCAACTTGAAGCGTCTGACGGTTGAACAGATCAGCAGCCAGATGCGTCAGATTCTCGTTGCCGAAGGTATCGCCGTCGACGACGAGGCGATCGATACGCTGGCGCGCGCAGCCGACGGCTCCCTGCGCGATGGCCTGTCATTGCTCGATCAGGCCATCGCGCATGGTGGCGGTGCGCTCGAATCGGGTGATGTCCACGACATGCTCGGCACCGTCGAACGCGGCAAGGTACGTGCGCTGCTTGATGCGCTGGCCGCGGGCGACGGTGAGGCGCTGCTGGGTGAAGTCGCACGCATCGCCGAATTTGCGCCGGATTTCTCGCAGGTGCTGGACGAACTGGCCAATCTGCTGCATCGCGTGCAGCTGTTGCAGCTGGTAGCTGGCGCCAACGAGGAGGACGCCTCGCTGTTGGCGCTGGCCGGTCGTCTCGACCCCGAAGATGTGCAGGTGTGGTATCAGTTCGCCGTGAATGGCCGGCGCGATCTGCCGTTGGCGCCTACCCCGCGAGTCGGTTTCGAGATGACGCTGCTGCGGATGTTGGCGTTTGCGCCGGCGGCTACGCAGTCGGCGCGCATGGCGCCGACATCGCTCCCAAACGCATCCAAACCGTCACCACCGGCTGAGCCGCCAGCAGCGCCACGCTCGACGAAGTCGGCGGTCGAAGGAGCGTCTGACGCGTCACCGGAAAACACAGACACGCCTTTGCAACAGCCCGCAACCGCACATGAGGAAACTGGCGCAGATGATTGGCCAGCTCTGATCAAACGTGCCGGTCTGCGCGGGGCGATAGGCCAACTCGCGCAGAATGCGGTGCTTGTCGCGATCGACGCAAGTGTAGTTCGGCTCGCACTCAAGCCGAAACAGGAACATCTGGCGGTAGGGCCCATGGTCACCCAGCTCGAGCGTAGCCTCGGTGATGCATTGGGGCGCACGATACGAATCAAGTTCGAGCGCGCCGGTTCGACGGTCGAGACCCCGGCTGAACGACGCGACCGCGCGGCATCCGCGCGGCGTGACCGAGCCGAACAAGCGTTGCGCAACGACCCGGTGGTGCAGTCACTGATCGAAACATTCGATGCGCGCGTACTGCCCAATTCCGTGCGTCCGGTCGATCCATGACATATGTTCGGCTTGAGCCGACGCCTGAAATTTCACACGATAGTTTTGCTGAAAGCGAGTATTGCCATGAAAGGTTCGATCGCAAGCCTGATGCAGCAGGCCCAGCGCATGCAGGAGGAAATGAAGCGCGCTCAGGAAGAACTGGCCGCCGCTGAAATCACCGGAGAGGCCGGCGGTGGCCTGGTCAAGGTGGTCATGAGCGGCCGCCACGAGGTACGCCGCGTCAGCATCGATCGTCAGACCTTCACTGACGATGCTGAAATGGCTGAAGACCTGATCGCGGCCGCGTTCAATGACGCGGTCAACAAGGTCGCGTCGCTTACCCAGGATCGCATGGGCGGGGTAACGTCGGGCATGAATCTGCCGCCTGGATTCAAGATGCCGTTCTAATGAGAATCTGAACCGGACCGGCTGGCAAATTCCTCATTGCAACAAAGCCATCAAGTCCGTGCGTTCAGAGCCTCCATAGTTTCGACCGGATACTGCATGTCGACTGGTTCCCCATTGCTGGCCGAACTCATCGAGGCATTGCGTTGCCTCCCCGGCGTTGGTGCAAAGACGGCACAACGGATGGCATTTCACTTGCTCGAACGTGATCGTCCGGGTGCGCGCCATCTGGCCGATCGGCTCTCGGTGGCAATCGAACGTATTGGCAACTGCACGCGCTGCCGCACATTCAGCGAGGAAGAGGTGTGTGCGTTGTGTGCGAGCAGTACGCGTGATCGAAGCCTGCTGTGCGTGGTGGAAACACCGGTCGATCAATTCGCGATCGAGCAGGCAACCGGCTTTCGCGGGCAGTATTTCGTTCTGCTCGGCCGCTTGTCGCCGCTTGATGGTCTCGGTCCGAAGGAACTCGGGCTCGACCTGCTCGCCAAACGCCTCGGCGAAGGCGAAGTCCGCGAACTCATCGTCGCCACCAATCCGACCGTCGAAGGTGAGGCGACCGCACACATGCTTGCGCAACTCGCGCGTTCGGCCAATCTGCATGCCAGCCGACTCGCGCACGGCGTACCGCTGGGCGGGGAACTTGAATTCATCGACCGCGGCACGTTGGCGCATGCGTTCGGCAGCCGCCAGACATTGGAGTAACGGCATGAGCGACACAACCCACCTCAACGACACGATGTTCGGCAAGATCATCCGGCGCGAGATTCCAGCCGATATCGTCTACGAGGATGACGACGTCCTCGCATTCCGCGATGTCAAGCCACAAGCGCCGGTGCACGTGCTGTTCATCCCCAAGCGTGCGGTAGCAACCCTGAACGATCTGACCGCAGCCGATGGCGCCATGGTCGGGAAACTCGTCCTCGCGGCCGCACGCTACGCGAAGGATCAGGGCTTCGCCGATTCCGGCTACCGTTGTGTCTTCAATTGCAATCGCGACGGCGGGCAGACCGTATTCCACCTGCACCTGCATCTCCTTGCCGGCAGGTCAATGTTGTGGCCACCGGGATAGCTTGCCGGGAAAAGATGAGAGCAGTAGTCGGTCCAAGCGCGCCTCAATGCCCCGCTCCCGATGGCGAGACGTGGTGGTGCCCAGCGCTTGGCACTACGATGACCGGCGTTCCCCAGCCGAACGTTCCGTAACCCCAGAACGGGCCGCCTCCGTAAGGACCACCCCAGTAAGGATTGTAAAAAAACGGTGAATCGTAGTAGGAGCGCGTGTAAACGGGTCTTTCCGGCCACAGATAGATCGCATCGGCGGCGACCAGCGGGTAGGTGTATTCGTATTCACCGACCTTGCCGGTCTCGGTGCCGATCACGCGGCCGACGACGGTTGCCTCGCGTCCGCGCTGGAACAGTTCGGGATCATAAAATCCGCTGCGGCAGGCAATGAAGCGACCGCCGCTGACATCGCCCGCGCGCTCACGCGGTCGCGCGGTCACGCCGAGTTCGCGATCGAGTATCTCGAAACAGGTCTGTTCGGGCTTCGGTTTCACGCTGATGATCTCACCGCCCCAGCGGACATGTTGGCCGGTCTGCCCCGATTTGACGACGCCGTTGGGTACGACTGCATTGAATTCGCCCTGAAGCGGGACCGGCACGGTTGCGCACGAGCCGAGGGTAGCGGCGAGCAAAGCTGGCAGAATGAGTTTGCGCATTGGATTGCCTCGCACAGGCTGGAGTGAATTAGTCTCTGCCAAGAGACATGGTGGTGGCGGACGCGCTTTTCGAGAATGGATGCACACTGGACGGACTCGAACAAGTATCCGTTGCACCGGCGTTTCGACGGCGCAGCATCGCCGCGGCCGACCTGTCGATGTGCACCGAATGCCGATCAATCGGCCAGACGTCGCACCGCAGCGGCAAAACGCTGGACGCGCTGCGCGGAAGGATGTCTGCTACCGTAACGCAACGCGATGTACGTTTGCACGAGTTCGGTCAGGGTCGCCGACGACTGCGGCAGGCTCAAGCGCAGACGCGCGAGATAATCTACCGGCCCTTCATTGGATTTGCGATGGATGCCGCGCTGCTCCAGCCGCCGGCACAGCCGCAGCCACGCGCGATCAAGCGCATCGGTGCCGGTGTGTTTTTCACCGCGCATTGCCCATATCGTGGCCCCAGCCAGAACCGCCGCGAGTGCCACCGCCAATGTCAGCAGAAGATCGCGTTGGCGCAGTTTCGCGCCGCCGAACGCTACCAGCAGGTGTTGCTGGCGCAACGCGTTGAACTGGACGATCGATTCGGTCCATGCCCGATTGACCAGGTCGAGGCGATTCCGCAACGTCCGCAACCAGCTCGCCTGATACCAGGCCAAGTTACCGTTGGCGGCAGCAGCGCCAAGTTCCACGCGTGTGGGACTGACCGCTGCGGTCGGATCGACGCGCACCCATCCACGCCTGTCAAGCCAGATCTCGGACCACGCGTGGGCATCGGACTGGCGGACCAGAAGATACCCGCCGGTCTCGCTCCACCAGCCTCCCTGGTAGCCGGTGACCACACGCGCCGGAATGCCGGCTGCGCGCATCAGGAACGTGAAAGCCGAAGCATAGTGCTCGCAAAATCCCGCGCGCGTGGCGAACAGAAAATCATCAATCGAGTCGTGACCGAGCGGTGGCGGTGACAGCGTATAGGTGAAACGCGCGTGAAACAGGTCAAGTGCGGCGCGCACGATCGCCGCGTCGCTGTATCGCTCGGCGCGCCAGCGTTCCACCAGAGCGCGGGCCTTGGGGTCGAAACCCTGCGGCAGTGCAAGCGCGCGCTCGCGTTCGGCGGAGGTAAGAGTCGGCGCGAGCACATAGCGCATCACCGATGTCGTGCGATATTCGCGCGCTTGGCCGACCCTTCGTGTCGAGACCAGCATGTGCTCGGAACTCAGGCGTGTGGCATTCGGGCCACCGATTGGCAAATCCAGAGTCGGCAGCCAATGCTGGTCGGTAGGCTCAAGCGTTACCGTAGCCGCGATTGGTGCGGATCGGGACTCGACCGGCTCGGGCCGCAGATACCGGTGGTTGCGCCCACGCGTCCACGTACTTCCATCGAAATCCCACAATACGATTGCGCGGAAATATAACTGCGGCGGCGGTGGCGGCGGGACGCCATCGAAATGCACACGCATCGCCGGCGAATCGTCGATGAGCAAATCGCTCAATGATCCTGGCGTCATGCGGTCGCTCAAGCCGGTGCGCGCAAGGAGATCATCTCCCGGCGCGCCCCACAGCGGTGCGCTCAACCGTGGCACGAGCACGAAACCGCTCAGGGCGAGCGGCGTGCCGACGGCGAGCAGCAGTGCGCCAACGCGGAGTTCATCGCGCAGTCGATGGCTCGGATCTGCCGGCGCCGGCTGCAGCGCGATCAGCGCGGCGAGCAGCAATATCAGCGCAAGGCACAGCGCCAGCGTGAACAGCAGCGTCTGCGTGAACAACAGGGCGCTCATCAGCACGAATGCCGCGAAACCCAAGGCGACACGCGCATCGCGCGGGTACTCGGTTTCAAGCAACTTCAGCGCGAGCAGACCGACCGCCAGCGCGCTGCCGGCTTCGCGGCCGAAGACATTACCATAGTCGAAAACGATCGCGATCAGCAGCAACCCTGTCAGCGGCAGGCGCAGCCAAGCGCCGATGGCCTGCATGCGACGGCGCCGCGTGAGCACGCGCAAGAGCAACAACAGGAGCGCGGAGAAACTCAGCCACGTAGGCAGCCGCGCAATATGTGCCAGCATCGCCGCGCCGCACGCGACACTCAGCAATTCAAACTGACGCTGATTGAGGTGTGGGCTCATGGCGCCTTTATCGTGTTCGATCAGTTCGTTTTGAACAGGGCCAACGCGCGCAGACTGTCGCAGCGATGCTGGCTGCCTGAACCCGGCCCGATCTCCAGGTCGGGTAGACGCAACAGATAGCCGCATTGCTCAGTGTCGGCGGCCAGCACCCACGCTGTGAGACGGCTGATGCGTGCCTCCGGTTGGAGCGCTCCAAGGGCGGCGTAGTCAAACACCAGCGCGGTGCCCGCGCGGCGCTCGACTTCGCGTACCAGCAAAGTGTCATGGCGGGCCGACGCCTTCCAGGCGATCAGCCGCGGTGGATCGGACGAACGATAGTCACGCAAGCCGGCGTAATCCTCGCTATCGCCCACTTTCGCCTGTTCGCCATACCGGCCCGCACCGGGCGGCAGCGGCGGAGCGGGATGCTCGGCCTGTGGATAAATCAGAAATTCCACCGAAGGATTCATCCAGCTCCAGCATTGAAACAAGCCCAGTGGATAATCGGTCCAGATACGCATGCGACCGACCTGAAACCAGCCGCGGCGTTCGCCCGGCAGGGGCAGCAATATTCGTGTATCGCTCCCGGCGTGCACGGCGAACGCTGTTACGTGTCCTCGGCACCCAAGTCGCAGGCTGGGTCGGTTGCGCGTTCCCTCGGCGAACGTTATTTGGATTTTCAGGCGATCGCCGACATGCGCTTCGTCTGCGCGCATCTGCGTAATCGCGAGTCCGCTCATCGCCCGAAAGCCGAAAAACAAACTGACCCACGCGGCAGCGCCAAGGAAGCAGGTCAAAAGGAATGCCGGATTGTTGCCATAGTTGAGCGCACCCAGCAACATCACGAACAGCAACACCCCGAAACCCGCACCGAAGCGCGTCGGCAACACATAGATGCGACGCCGGTTGAAACACAGCGGCAACGCCTCGGGCTCGCGCAAGCGAGTCAGTGCAGGCAGGCGGCGTTCGGCGATGCGCAATATCCGCGTGTGCAGAGCGGCAACCGACATGACCATCGGACCGGGCCCGATCAACGCACCGCAGTGGTTTCGACCAGCATCCGTGCCAGGTCATCGCGGCTGCTGCGCGCATTGGCACCAAGCGTGAGACGGTGCCCGGCAACGAACGGAAACACCGCCTGCACGTCCTCCGGAACGCAGTGCGGACGTCCGGCAAGGAGCGCGTGCGCGCGCGCCGCCGCGAGCAACGCCAGTCCGGCGCGCGGCGACAGGCCGATGCGAATCTCGGCGTGTGTACGGCTCGCTTGCATGAGCGTCTGGACATATTCGATCAAGGCCGGGCTGGCGAGCACCCCGGCACAGATGCCGCGCAACGCGAGGATCTGCTCGGGCCGGAGGCACGACGTCAGCGATTCGAGCAACACGCGACGATCGCTCGAACCAAGCATCACGCGCTCGGCATCGCGTCCGGGATAACCGAGGCTCATGCGCAGCATGAACCGGTCCAGCTGCGAATCGGGCAACGGAAAGGTACCGGCAAAATCCACCGAGTTCTGCGTTGCGACGACGAAAAAAGGCAGTGGCAAGTGATGGGTGGCGCCGTCCACCGTGGCCTGTTCCTCGGCCATCGCCTCGAGCAGGGCGCTTTGGGTCTTGGGCGTGGCGCGATTGATTTCGTCTGCCAGCAGCAATTGCGTGAATAACGGACCCGGATGAAACTGGAAACCGCCGCGTTCGCGCTCGTATACGCTGACGCCGATAATGTCGGAGGGCAGCAGATCGCTGGTGAACTGCACGCGCTGGAAACGAAGTCCCAGCGTGGCGGCCAGGGCATGGGCGAGGGTGGTCTTGCCGACCCCGGGCAGATCCTCGATCAGCAGGTGTCCGCCAGCCAGCAGGCACACGAATGCCAGCCGGATCTCGCGCTTCTTGCCAAGCAGCACTGTGTTGACCTGTGTGATCGCACGCGCAAGCGCATCGCGCAGCTCGACCGTGCTCGGTGGTGCGGAGATTGCGTCAGGCATTGGCGAGGTTCGCAGCAGTCAAGGGAACTGTGTGCAAGTCGTGGCAGACGTTACTTGCCGTGCATCCGGTTGGGTCAGGATAGGATCATTCTAGAGATGAAAGACTTCATGGGATTGTGGAAGCAAGCCGGCATTGTGGGAAATTCAGCGGTCGGATTTGTGCGGGCCGACCCTTCAGGGCAGCGGGTAGTCGGCAGCGCGCAGCAGCCGGCATAGCGCGATCAGCGGCAAACCGACAAGGGCGGTCGGATCGCCGCTCTCGATGCGTTCGAACAGGGTAATACCCAGACCTTCCACCCTGAAACCGGCCGCGCAATCAAATGCCGGCTCGCGTTCGACGTAGCGCGTGATTTCATCGGCCTGCAAGGTTCGGAATGCCGCCCGGGTGACATCCATTGCCGAATGATTTTCAAGCCTTCCGGAGCGGGCATCGACGACGCATACGGCCGTGCGAAATGTCACGACCCGACCCGAACACGACGCCAGTTGCGCAAGCGCCTGGGCGCGCCCGCCCGGCTTGCCCAGCACGCTACCTTCACATTCGGCGACCTGGTCGGACCCGATGACGAGAGCGCCTGAACACTGGCGCGCTACGGCCAGTGCTTTCTCAAACGCAAGCCTCTCGGCCAGTACCATCGCGGTTTCTCCGGGGCGCGGCGTCTCCTTAATGGCGGGGGCGCAGGTGCGAAAGCGCGGGATCACGCGGGCGAGCAATTCGCGGCGATAGCGCGAGCTCGATGCCAGCACCAAGTCGATGTTGACCGGCGTCGTCACGCACCGGACCCGGCAATTTCGCGAGCGTCGGGATTGCTCGATGTCGATCTGCCTGCCCGATCCAGCTCGTCGCGCACACCGGCAAGCAGTTCAAGTTGCCTGGTCAACGTCGTTAGTGATTGCGCCAACGCGTTGCGGGCCGCGCGCAGCTGACGCAGGTTCGCGTCGGCAGCATGGGCCTTGAGCCAGAGCCGATGACCCAGCAGGTCGCACAATGCCGCCTGCACGTCGGACTGCGCAGTCGCCGTCGCGCGCACCGGATCCGCACCCGAACCGGAGATAGCGGCAACCAATGGTTGTATTTCGTCCAAGTGGTCGCGGCACTCACGCAAAGTCAATTCGGTGCTGTCGGCGAGGTCCAGAATCTCGCCGAGCAGGTGCGTACGCCGCTCCAGCCGACGCTTGTAAAACCACATGCCCGCAGCCATCAACAGCATTGCAGCCAACAGGCCAGTGAGGATAGCGAGCGTGCGCATCAGTCCTGCCAGTCTGCCGCAAGCCATCGAGGCGGGCAAACCGGGCACACCGCGTCCGCTCGGTGGGCCTTGATGGGCCTTGTTTTGATTGACATCACGCAGGCCGGAACCTACCATCGCGCGCCCATGTCCGTGGCTTTGTCCGAATCCGTGGAAGTTGCGCGCATGGTAGCGGCGCATCGATGCTTCCGGGGAAGTGTGCCGTTGGCGTCGATGCCGCGCTTGTGCGAGTTGCTGGCGAGCTTCGGCGGCGACGTGACCTATGATCTGGAGTTCGGCAACGACGCGCTCGGGACTGCCAGCCTTGCTGTTCGTGTGGAAGCCGGGCTGCCGCTGGTGTGCCAGCGCACGCTCAGGATCTACATACAGTCGGTAACGGTTGATCAGCGCCTCGGCCTGATAGTCGACGCCGGGCAGGAAGACGCTTTGCTGGAAGGTTATGAGCCGGTTCTGATGGTCGATGGACGCATCTGCCTGCACGATGTTGTCGAGGACGAACTGATCTTGGCTGTACCGCTGGTGCCATTGTCGCCCGGCCCACCGCTGGATTATGCGACTGGTCCGACCGATGACGCCGAGCATGGTCCGTTCGCCGTGCTTGAAAAACTGAAGAAGCATTAAAATACGCTGCGACCGGTTCCAACGTCGCATTCTCGTTACTCGTTCATGCGGAGAATCACATGGCAGTCGCCAAGAGTCGAAAATCGCCCTCGCGCCGCGACATGCGCCGTTCCCACGATGCGCTGAGCGTAAAGCAGCTGGGTACGGATCCGACCTCGGGCGAGGTCCATCTGCGCCATCACGTCACCAAGGACGGCTATTATCGCGGCAAGCAAATGATCGAACCGCGTGCGCAGGTGCGCGACGAAACGTAATCAGGGATGGCTCGGTAGCCGCCCCGCAGCGGCCATTGACACCATCGTGGACTATTCACGCTGGCGCATCTGCGCGCCAGCCATGCCCACCGCATGACAACGCGGATTGGCCCGGATCGGGGAAGTGCTCTGATCTACTCACGCATAGCCGGTACCGGCAGCTACCTGCCGGACAAGATACTGACCAACCGCGATCTCGAACGCCTTGTCGATACCAACGACGAGTGGATCGTGTCGCGCACCGGGATTCGCCAACGGCACATAGCGGCCGACGGCCAGACTACCGGCGACCTTGCCTATGAAGCTGCCAGGCGTGCGCTCGATGCAGCCGGTGTTGAGCCCGGCGAAATCGACTTGATTGTGCTCGGCACCACGACGCCCGATCTGATTTTTCCGTCCACCGCGTGTTTGCTTCAGCATCGGCTCAACGCCAACGGTTGCATGGCATTTGACGTCAATGCGGCCTGTTCGGGCTTCATGTACGCGCTCGGTATCGCCGACAAGTTCGTGCGTTCCGGTCAGACAAAGACGGCCCTCGTGGTCGGCGCGGAAACGCTTTCACGCATGCTTGACTGGACCGATCGCGCGACCTGCGTGCTGTTCGGCGACGGCGCTGGTGCGGTGGTGCTTAAACCCGACAACGAGCCCGGCTTGATTTCGACCCACCTGCATGCCGACGGCGGCTACAAGCACCTGCTGTGGAATCCGGTTGGCGTGTCGGTGGGCTTCAAACCGGAGGAACCGAACGCCGGCGTGCGCGTCCTGATGGCCGGCAGCGAGGTATTCAAGGTCGCCGTCAAGACGCTCGATCGCGTGGTCGACGAGACGCTCGCGGCCAATGGACTCGACAAACATGCAATCGACTGGCTGATTCCGCATCAGGCCAACCTGCGAATAATTCAGGCCACGGCCAAGCGCCTGGACCTGCCGATGGAGCGCGTCATCGTGACCGTGGACAAGCATGGCAATACCTCGTCTGGATCGGTGCCGCTTGCGCTCGACCACGCGGTGCGCTCGGACAAGATTCAGCGTGGACAATTGCTATTGCTCGAGGCGTTCGGCGGTGGCTTCACCTGGGGCTCGGCGCTGCTACGCTACTGATGACATTTTTTTGACGGGGCACTCGTTCGGTCCGAAAACGAGTCGACAACCGCGAGCGTGCCCGTCGCGCAAGGAGTGTTCGCATGTCCGGCAATCCGGATCCCCAACTCGCATTCGTGTTTCCTGGACAGGGTTCGCAGTCGACCGGCATGCTCGCCGAGCTGGCCGACGCGCACGCAATCATCCGCGAAACGTTCGCGCAGGCGTCAGACGGTGCCGGGCTCGACTTGTGGGCGCTTGCGCAGGGCGGCGCCGAGGTCATGCTGAACCGCACCGAATATGCCCAACCGGCATTGCTTGCTGCGGGGATCGCCGTATGGCGCACATGGCTGCACGCCGGCGGCGCGGAACCGTGTGTGCTGAGCGGGCACAGCCTCGGCGAATACACTGCGCTAGTTGCGGCGGGTGCGATCGCACTGGACGACGCGGCGCATCTAGTGCGCATTCGCGGTCAGGCAATGCAGGATGCCGCGCCACACGGCTTTGGGTCGATGGCAGCGATTATCGGTCTCGAGGATGAAGTGGTTGAAGCGGCATGTCGGGATATCTCCGGTGACCGTGTGGTCGCCCCGGCGAACTACAATTCGCCGGGGCAGATTGTGGTCGGCGGTCATGTTCAGGCAGTGGATGCCGCGATCGCATTGCTCAGCGAACGTGGCGCGCGCAAGGCCGTCAAACTCAACGTGAGTGTGCCGTCACATACGTCGCTGATGCGCGAAGCCGCCAACCGCGTAGCCGAAGCGATGGCTGCATATAGCTGGCACGCGCCAAGGATTCCCGTCATTCAGAACGTCGATGGCAAGGTTCACGGCGATGTTGCGGCCATCCGCAATGCATTGACACGCCAGTTGTATCTGCCCGTGCGCTGGAGCGAATGCGTGCGCAGTGCGATTGCCGCAGGAGGCAGACGGATCGGCGAATGCGGTCCGGGCAAGGTGTTGTGCGGCCTGATCAGGCGTATCGACAGGACGATCGACTCTCGCGCGCTCGGTACGCCTGGTGAATTCGATTCGGCTCTTGCCGACTGGCGCATGTGAAATGCGGCGAACACACGCCGATTTCACCCGGCCGTTCGTCGATAGCGCGTGGCCGGACCGGATTTCGCGTGCTAGTGTCGTGTTCACGGCCAACCTACCAAGCGGCTAGATGTAAAACACGTTGCTGGAGGCGACAGGAGTGGCGCCAAAAGTGCGCATGGGAGTGCGCAATGAATATCATGGCCTTGCCGCGCAGGATTCTTGTGAGCGCACAGCGTGCCGGTACCGCTGCCGCGCTGTATTCGAAAGGTACTTTCGGGACGGACCATTAACCATTACGTTCGCGTCTTGACGGTAAATCAGGGAAACTCCTCGCAAGTCTTGATAGGAGTTCTTGGTTGTGCATACGCGTTTGGCCACGGTGGCCATTGTCCTTGTCACGCAAGGTCCTGATGGAGTTGTGGACGAATTTCGGCAATGTGAGGAATTCATCATCCGGTTTGTACAAACCTTCATCGGACAGAGGGGTAGCACATCATGAGTGGGGCTCTCGATGGTGAAATCGCTCTGGTGACCGGCGCCAGCCGTGGCATTGGGGCGGCGATCGCCGATGAACTGGCGGTTGCCGGGGCGATAGTCATCGGAACCTCGACCAGCACGGCGGGAGCCGATGCGGTCGGCAGGCGTCTGGCCGCGTACGGCGGCGCTGGTCGCATGCTCGACGTGACCGATGGTGCCGGCGTAGACGCTCTGATCGATGCGATCGCCAAAGAGTTCGGCCCGATCTCGATCCTGGTCAACAATGCCGGCATCACGCGCGACCAACTGCTGATACGCATGAGCGACGAGGATTGGCAGCAGGTCCTCGACACCAATCTGGGTTCGGTGTATCGCACCTCCAAAGCGGTCCTGCGCCGCATGATGAAGGCGCGCAAGGGGCGCATTGTCAATATCGCGTCAGTCATCGGCCTGACCGGAAATCCCGGGCAGGCCAATTATGCCGCCGCCAAGGCCGGCATCATCGCATTTTCCAAATCGCTTGCGCGCGAAGTCGGCTCGCGCGGCATCACCGTCAACGTGGTTGCTCCGGGGTTCATAGATACCGACATGACGCGAGCGCTCGGCGATGAGCAGAAGCGCAGCTTGCTCGACCAGATTGCGTTGGGCAGACTCGGGAATGCGAACGATGTGGCTCATGCAGTCACGTTTCTGGCCTCGCCTTCCGCCGCTTATGTCACCGGCGAAACGATCCATGTCAACGGCGGGATGTACATGGCATAGCACGTATAATCAATACGATGCGCTACATAGCTAGTATCTTGTTGCGCTCCGCGTCGGGAAAGATGCGCCACCTTGGCCGCTGGCGAGGCTGGTAGCGTTCCACTACAATGCGCCGGCTCGCGCGCCGGGGATACTATCGCTTGCGTGGTTGGCATGACGCAGGCCGGCGCACAGAATTCCACCGTGAGGACATCGAATAATGAGCACTATCGAAGAACGCGTGAAAAAAATCGTCGTCGAGCAACTGGGGGTGAAAGAGGACGAGGTAACGCCAAACGCGTCGTTCGTGGACGATCTGGGCGCCGACTCGCTCGACACGGTCGAGCTGGTCATGGCGCTCGAAGAGGAATTCGAGTGCGAAATCCCGGACGAGGAAGCCGAGAAGATAACTACCGTCCAGCAAGCCGTCGACTATGTCAAGGCGCATGTGAAAGCCTGACCGATCGGCGGGGTGCGACGAGCATGGAGCTGCGCCCGCGAGGCGCAGCTTTCGTTTTCGGCAACGCAAATCGGCAGCGGCTCACGCCGCGCCGGCCGCGATACGGCAGGATAGATTGATGAGCAAACGGCGCGTAGTGGTCACCGGACTCGGCATGGTCAGCCCCGTCGGCAATGACGTGACCACAGCTTGGCGCAATATCACGGCCGGCAACAGCGGCATCGGTCCGATCAGTCATTTCGACACCAGCGCCTTTCCGACACGCATTGCCGGCGAAGTACGTGGCTTCGACCCGACAACCTACGTCGCGGCGAAGGACGTCAAGAAGATGGACCCGTTCATCCACTACGGCATAGCCGCCTCAGTGCAGGCGCTGGCCGATGCGGGCATGCATGCGCACGAACACGACGAGGAACGCATCGGTGTTGCGCTTGGTGCCGGCATCGGTGGCATTGCGACGATCGAGCGCACGGCGATCACCTATCATGAGGACGGCCCACGCAGGATTTCACCGTTCTTCGTGCCCAGTTCAATCATCAACATGGCGGCCGGCAACCTGTCGATCATGCTCGGGCTCAAGGGACCCAATATCGCCTGCGTGACCGCGTGTACGACCGCGACGCACAACCTCGGTCTTGCGATGCGCATGATCCAGTATGGTGACGCTGACGTGATGGTTGCCGGGGGCACCGAATTCGCCACCACACCAACCGCGGTCGGCGGCTTCTGCTCGGCGCGCGCGATGTCTACACGCAACGACGAACCGGCCAAGGCGAGCCGCCCCTGGGATCGGGACCGCGACGGTTTCGTATTGTCAGACGGTGCCGGCGTGCTGGTGATCGAGGAATACGAGCATGCCAGGAAACGCAATGCCCGTATCTATTGCGAACTTTGCGGTTTCGGCATGAGCGGCGACGCCTACCATATGACCTCGCCCCCCGAAAACGGCGACGGCGCGCGGCGTTCGATGGAGGCCGCGTTGCGCGACGGCAACATCGACCCGTCCGCTGTGGGTTATATCAACGCGCATGCGACCGCGACCGGTGTCGGCGACATCGCCGAAGTCAATGCGATCAAGGCCTGCTTCGGTGAACACGCACGCGAACTGATGGTCAGCTCCACCAAATCGATGACTGGGCACCTGCTTGGCGCCGCCGGCGGCATCGAGGCTATTTTCACCATCCTGGCGATGCGCGATGAGGTGATTCCGCCGACGATCAACCTCGATCACGCGGGAGAGGGATGCGATCTCGATTTCGTCCCGCATACGGCGCGCCAGCACAAGGTTGATGTGGCCCTGTCCAATTCGTTCGGATTCGGCGGCACCAACGGTACGCTGGCGTTTCGCCGGATGTGACCGGTGCGCATTGCGGCGCTCCATCAACGCGGAGCCGCAGTCTGGGGCTGGCTGGCGCTGATCGTTCTGGTGGGCGGCATGCTCCTGCTTGGTCTGGCGTGGAATGATTATCGCCGGTTTACGACGACGCCACTGACGATTGCCGGCGCCGATGCCACTATCGACGTTGCGCGTGGCACGGCGTTCAAGGATATCGTGCACCTTCTGCGCAGCGGCGGCACCACCAGGGCGATGCCACTCTACTGGCGTGTTCTTGCCGAACAGATGGGAGTGACCGGCCGTCTGCACGCCGGTGAATACGCTTTACCTCAGGGCATCACGCCGCGCGAGCTTTTGCGCCATATGGCAGCAGGTGACGTACTGCAGCACCGCTTCACGATCGTCGACGGATGGACGTTCAGGGAACTGCGTGCCGCACTCGCTGCCCAGGTTGGCCTCGTGCAGACGCTTCCGGGCTTGTCGGACCAGGCGATTGCCGAGCGTCTGGGCATCACCGACGGCAAACCCGAAGGCTGGTTTTTGCCCGAAACCTACGCATTCGTCAAAGGCGAATCGGATCTGGACATCTTGCGGCGGGCCCATGCGGCGATGCAGAAATTGCTCAGCACAGCCTGGCCTGCACGTACCCCCAATCTGCCTCTCGAGTCGCCCTACCAGGTTTTGATCCTCGCCTCGATCGTCGAAAAAGAAACTGCTCGCGCCGATGAACGGGCACAGATTGCCGGCGTGTTCGTACGTCGGCTCGAAAGCGGCATGCTGCTGCAAACCGATCCAACGGTGATCTATGGGCTCGGCGACAGCTTCGACGGCAATCTGCGCAAGCGCGACCTCCAAAACGATACGCCCTTCAACACCTATACGCGCGCCGGGCTTCCACCCACTCCAGTCGCGTTACCGGGCAAGGCGGCAATCGCGGCGACGTTGCATCCGGCTGGCGGCGACTCGCTCTACTTCGTTGCTCGCGGCGACGGTAGTCATGAGTTTTCCGCGACGCTTGAGGCGCACAATCGGGCGGTGAGCAAATTCCAGTTGCATCACCGACAATGACCGCACGATTGATCACACTCGAAGGCGGTGAGGGGGCCGGCAAGAGCACCGTGCTGGCCGGTGTGCACGAGTACCTGCGAAAACGCGGCATCCATGTGCTGATAACGCGTGAACCGGGAGGAACCCGACTTGGTGAGGCGGTGCGTTGCCTCGTGCTCGACCCGGCGCAGGGCGATCTTTGTGCCGAGTCCGAATTGCTGCTGATGTTCGCGGCGCGCGCGCAACTGGTGCGCGAGGTCATTTGTCCCGCCCTGTCGAGCGGTGTCTGGGTGCTGGCAGATCGCTACACCGACGCGAGCTACGCCTACCAGGGAGGTGGGCGCGGTCAACCGGCCGAACGCATCAGCGAACTCGAACGCTGGGCTGCGAACGGGCTCAAACCGGACTTGACCCTGTTACTCGACCTGCCGGTTCCCATTGGCCGCCGACGCATGCTGCAAAGGAATACCCAAGGCGATTCCGCGGCGTCAGATGCGGATCGAATCGAGCGCGAGAGCGATGCGTTTTTCGATCGTGTACGCGCGGTGTACGCGGCACGTGCCAGTGCCGAACCCGAACGCTTTCGAGTGATCGATGCTTCGCGTTCCCCTGATCGTGTGCTGGCTGATGCGTCGCGCGCCATCGATGAACTGATCGCACGATGCGAGGCGCGGTCGTGAATCTGGCTCCGTGGCTCGATGCACCGTGGCGGCGCCTGTCGGCCGCACTGGATGCCAACCGCCTGCATCATGCGCTGCTGATCACCGGAGCGGATGGACTTGGTAAACGCACCTTGGCCAATGCGTTGATCAATGCTGCATTGTGCGAATCGCGCAGCGGTGATGGCCAAGCCTGTGGCGACTGTCGCAGTTGCCACCTGCTCGCGGCCGGTACTCATCCGGATTTCATGTTCGTCACTTTCGAATTGCGTGACGACGGCAAGCCGCGCAGCGAACTGACGGTCGAACAGACTCGCCGATTGGCGCAGCGCCTGGCGCTGGCCAGCCAGTTCGGCGGTTTGCAACTTGCGCTGATCGATCCGGCCGACGCGATGAACGCGAATGCCGCGAATGCCTTGCTCAAGACGCTGGAGGAGCCGAACGCGAGTACGAGAATCGTGCTGGTCAGCGAGCGTCCATCGCGATTGCCGGCGACGATACGCAGCCGCTGTCAACGCGTGGAACTTGGCGTGCCCTCGCGCGAATCGGCGCAAACGTGGCTTGAACAGCAGCATGTCAACGCCGCTCTGGCCGCTCGTGCGCTTGACGCAAGCCTCGGCAACCCGGGGCTGGCGCTGACATGGGCAAGCGACGATGTCGTCGGATTGCGCGCGGATTGCGCGCGTGATCTTGACGACTTGGCGGCGGGGCGGATCGGCCCGTCCGCATTGGCCCAGACCTGGGCCGGCGATCGTGTACACGAGCGCCTGTGGTTCTCGGGGGTGTTGGCGCGTGACGAGGCGCGTCGCGTGGCGGGCGGGCAATACATCTCGCCGAACTTGACCGGGGGCATGCAAATGTCGAAGCTCTCAACCTGGTTCGATCAGGCGAACCGCATCCGCTCGCTGCTCGACACACCTTTGCGCACGGAGCTGTTGCTCGTCGATCTGCTGCGTTCGTGGCCGCTATCGACGCGTGGTGGCAAGCGCGACCGGCAACGGCCCGTCAATCGCACGTGAGGCGATGTTCAACATGACGATATCGGCTATGAACAACACAACGCGGCAAGGCATCCTGTCACTCACGATCAAGGACAAGGGCGCGCTGTTCAACGCCTACATGGCCTTCGTGAAAGGCGGTGGCTTGTTTGTTCCAACGGCCAAGACGTACAACCTGGGCGACGAGGTGTTCATCCTGCTGGCCCTGATGGACGAGACCGACCGCATACCCGTTGCCGGCAAGGTTATCTGGATAACGCCGCCCGGTGCACAGGGCAATCGGGTCGCCGGTATCGGTGTGCAATTCAACGACTCGGCCGACGGGGAGGCCGCACGTACGCGCATAGAATCGATACTCGCGGGTATCCTCAATCAGGAGCGTCCCACCCACACCATGTGATCTTGCGGCGCGCCTGGCCCCCGCTAGGATCGCTCAGAGAATTGCGAGCACGGCTTCCGGCGGGCGACCGAGGGCCGCCTTTCCATTGGCAAGAACGATCGGACGCTGGATCAGGCGCGGATGTGCGGCCAGTGCCGCCAGCAGTGCCTTGCGCGAAAGCGTCCTGTCGCGCAACCCAAGTTCGGCATATTCGCGTTCATTGGATCGTACCAGCTTGCGAGCGTCGCCGATCAAACCGGCGATTCGATCCAGCTCCCGCTCCCGCGCCGCGGGAGGGGTCGCCAGATAATCGACAATGCGCGGCTCGATCCCGTGCTGTTTGAGCAATGCCAGGGTTTCGCGCGACTTCGAGCAGCGCGGGTTGTGCCAGATGACCACTTCGCCCATACCGGACCTCTCGTATCACAACGGTTTGACCATCGCCCATCCGGGCCAGGTGCGAGGATTCCGCGCTCGTTTCCTGCAGTACGTCCGGGCGTCTCGAAAGGCAGCGAGCCATGCTCGCCTGCCCGTGCCCTGCTAGAATACGCCCGCCTCCATGGCGATGTCGGGACTGACGATGCGACTCGGATGTGAAACGCGACATCCTGCCCGTCACTTGATCGTCGCCGCAGCGAGAATGTATCAGGGTCATATCGAACGGGAGTGAGGACGATGAAGGTCTATATGTTGGCTGCATTGCTGATACTCGGTGGCGTCGGCGTGACGGGCCAGGCGCTCGCATCGGGCAAGAAGCCGGTCGTCGGTGTCGCTGAGTTCAAGAACGAATCGGCCGCCGGCTGGTGGCGTGGCGGGGTCGGTTGGGAGCTCTCGGGCATGTTGTCCAACGAGCTGTCCAATACCGGCGACTTTCGGGTGGTCGAACGTGCAAAACTGCAGAACGTGCTCGAAGAGCAGAATCTGGCCGCGTCCGGACGTGTGCGTTCCGGAACGGGCGCCCGGATGGGGCAGGTAACCGGTGCGGATTTTCTGGTATTCGGGACCGTGACCTCGTATGAGGAAAACACCGCAAGTACCGGCGGCGGTTTGAGTTTTCGCGGTATTTCGATAGGCGGCAAAAAGTCCGAGGCTTATCTGGCGGTGGATGTACGTGTGGTCAATGCGAGCACCGGAGAAGTCGATTTTTCCCGCACCATCGAAGGACGCAGCTCTGGTGGCGGCGTGAGTCTGGGTCTGTATCGCGGCGGCTTCGGCGGAAACCTGTCGCAGGAAAAAAACACACCGGCCGGCAAGGCCATTCGCGCCGCCCTGGTCGAGATCACCGATTATCTGTCCTGTGCCATGGTCGAGAAAAATGGCTGCATGGCAAAGTACAACGCACGGGAGCGCAAACGCCGCGCGAGCGATCGTGAAGCACTGGACCTCGATTGACATCAACTACGCCGAATTAGCCATTGCGTCGACAAGCAGGCGAAACGTCGCTCCGCGAATCAATCGATGCTGTGGTCGAACTTACGCGGGTGCATCGTGGACGCATCCGCGCGTCGTTATGACAGGTGGTCAAAAAAAAAGGTCTCAGCAGCCTTTCAGCTGCGCGGAGGCTTCGGTCCCCGTCGGCGATTGGCATTGGACCGTGGTCGGCGCCCCGGATCATTGCCTCGAGCGTCACGATCCGTATTTCCGGGAGGGGCGTCGACACGGTTGCCGTGATTGTCTGGCATCGTGTTTCCACGGTTTGCGCTGTCGACGTTGCCATGCGCGCGCCCGGGTCCCGGGCCGCGCCGGCGGTCTGTGCGGGAAACGCTCGGTTCGGCGGCGCGGTTGCCACGTCGCCCTGCTGGCGTGTTGCGGGGTCCGCCTCCGGCGCCACGGCGTTTGCGACCTGGCTGGCCAGAGCTGTCCGGAAACCAGCTGCGTACCACGGCAGGATTGACTGCGCCAGCAACACCTTGGGCGGTGGCGTTGCGCCCGCGCCCGGGCGTCTTCTTGCCCCCCGACAGCTTGCGTGCGCGTTTGCGCCCTGGCGTTTGCCAGTTGTCGTCACGGATGCGATCGAACGCGGATATCTCGCGCGCCTCGTCCTGATACGCACCGGTCCAGGCCTGCTGAGTCTTCGGCGCCGGACGAAATTCGGTCGGTGCGCTGCGACGTTGACCGATGACCGGAGCCAAGGTCAGCCGCGGCGTCGGCGCAGCTGCGCCCACCTGTTTGCGCAGTGCCTTGATCGCGTCCGGGTCGAGCTGTTCGGATTGTCCGCGCTTGAGCAGACGCGGCAATTCGATGCTGCCGTAGCGGATTCGCTTCAACCGGCTGACCATGAGCCCCTGTGATTCCCACATGCGCCTCACCTCGCGATTGCGGCCTTCGCGAATGGCTACTCGAAACCATGAGTGGCTGCCGCCTCGACTGATCACCGCGATATCGTCGAAATGTGCCGGCCCATCGTCGAGATCGACGCCGCTTTTCAAGCGTTCGAGCACGTCGTCCGGCACTTCGCCGTGCACGCGGCAGATGTATTCCCGCTCCAGCTCGGAACTCGGATGCATCAGCGCGTTGGCAAGGTCACCATCGGTCGTCAGCAACAACAGCCCGGTCGTGTTGATATCGAGGCGACCTACCGCAACCCAGCGCGCTCCTCTAAGCAGTGGTAACTGTTCGAACACCGTCGGGCGCCCCTCGGGATCCTCGCGCGTCGCCACCACGCCTTCGGGCTTGTTGTAGATCAGTACCTGGGCTTGCTCGGCGTTGTCGCTGACGATAACGAATCGCTTGTTGTCGAGCTCCACGCGATCGCCCGCGTGGACGCTCTGACCAAGCGTCGCCGGCACTCCGTTGACCTGTACCTCGCCGGCGTCGATGCGCGATTCGAGCAATCGCCGTGAACCGAGGCCGGCGCTTGCCAGCACCTTGTGCAGCCGTTCCTCGATTACCGGGGATGCGCGGTCGGTTGAGCGTTTGAGGGTCAGTATGGAACGGTCGGATGTGGTCATGCATTGAACTCCGTAGTACCGAAGGGCGGCTCGTCGTCGGCCGCTGGCTCGGTGACGGTGAAATCAGGGTGGGGCGCGGGAATGGTTGGCAACGTCGATGCCGGGCCGGTCGGTTGCGGCGCATTGGTGCTTGCAGTGGACGCTTGCTTGGAGACTGCATCGGATGCGGCCGACATTTCGGCGGTGGTATCCGTTGGTAGCATATCGAGCGCAAGCTCAGGATTGATCTCGTCGATCTCGTCGATCTCGCGAATTTCGCCGAGCGACGGCAATTCGTCGAGCGAGATCAGGTTGAAATAATCGAGGAACGCCTTGGTGGTGCCGAGCAGCGCCGGGCGCCCGGGCAGATCGCGATAACCGACCACGCGTATCCATTCCCGCTCCTCGAGCGTTCTAACGATACTGGTCGCAACGGCAACGCCGCGCACTTGCTCGATCTCGGCGCGCGTGATCGGTTGACGGTAGGCAATCAGTGCGAGCGTTTCGAGCAGAGCGCGCGAATACCGCGTCTGATGTTCGGTCCACAGTCGCGCAACCCACGGATGAACCGACTGACGTACCTGGTAGCGAAAACCGGAAGCGACCTCGACCAGTTCCACGCCGCGCCCGTCGCAATCATTCTTCAGTTCTTCGAGCGCACCCGCGACATCGTCGTGGCTTCGCTGCTCGTCGGCACCGAACAACGCAGCAAGCTGCGGTATTGACAACGGGTGCGAGGCGCCGAGCAGCGCCGCCTCGATGATGGGTTTGATTTGAGTCGATTGCATGCAGAATTTGTGATCAGGCGGTCGTGGCGAGCGATTTCAGATAGATCGGCGCAAGGGTTTCGGCCTGGGTGATTTCGATGAGCAGTTCCTTGGCAAGCTCGAGGAGCGCGAGAAACGTAACCACCACTCCCTGCTTGCCCTCGTCGGTCGAGAACAGACTCTCGAACCGGTGGAATTCGCCGTCCCCCAGAGCACGCAGGACATCGCTCATGCGGTTGCGTACCGACAGCACTTCGCGCTGTATCGCATGACGTTCGAACAATTCGGCGCGATTGAGTACATCCTTTAGCGCGAGCAGCAGCTCGCGCAGTTCGACCGGTGGCGGCAGACGGATCACGTTGCGATCCACGACGAATACCGATGCTGGCGAGAAATCACGCTCCTGTCTCGGCAGTGCGTCGATATCCTCGGCGACTTTCTTGAAGCGTTCATATTCCTGCAATCGGCGGATCAATTCAGAGCGCGGATCCTCGTCGAGGTTTTCCTCGGCCGGCGGCCGCGGCAGCAATAAACGCGACTTGATCTCTGCCAGAATCGCTGCCATCACCAGGTATTCGGCCGCCAGCTCGAGCTTGAGCACGTGCATCAACTCGATGTAGTCGACGTATTGGCGCGTGATCTCCGCGATGGGAATATCGAGAATGTCAAGATTCTGACGGCGGATGAGGTAGAGCAACAGATCCAGTGGCCCCTCGAACGCGTCGAGAATGACTTCGAGTGCGTCGGGTGGAATGTACAGATCCTGCGGCATTTGCAGCAACGGCTGTCCGCGCACGACTGCCAGTGGCATTTCCTGCTGCTGCGGAACGACTGCAAACGGCGCTTGCGCATCGCCGGCGGGAGTTGAGTGTTGGGCTGTCTGGCTGGTCATGCCTGATTCGTTCGCGCCCGGCGCCTCACGGCGCGGGCCATGCGCAGATCCGATCTGTTTGCGTTTGAGATGCGTGGCGCGTGGCGCGTGGCGCTCGCCGCACGACCAACTTCGAAAGTGCAACCCGAAGCAGAACGGCTGCAGCAGATTCGAAGGACCGTGGAGCGGGTGGCCGATACCCTTTCGGCACCGCGCGAATGCGGGTCAGGACTCGACACCGTCAATACAACGCAAGGTTAAGCCGAAAAGCGCAGCCGCGTCCAGTGCCGTGACAATTCTTGCCGATCGCGACTCATCGGCTACCATAGCGCCATCTCAGAGTTCATCCTTATGTGGTACGCAATCTTCGGTCACGACAACGCCGATTCGCTTCGGCAGCGCAACACGACCCGTGGCGCTCATCTGGCTCGTCTGCGACAACTGGGAGATGAAGGTCGGCTGCTGCTGGCAGGTCCGTTTCCCGCGATCGACAGCGAGGATCCGGGCCCGGCCGGTTACAGCGGCAGCTTGATCGTCGCGGAATTCACGGACCTTGCCGCGGCACAAAGTTGGGCGGCGCTGGACCCGTACCTCACCACGGGTGTCTATCGCGAAGTCGAGGTGCGGCCATTTCGCAAGGTGCTGCCGTGACGTCGCGCGTGGAGCGCATTCGTTCGCGTTTGCTCGCCAAGCTGTCGCCGTCGGCTCTCGAGGTGGTCGACGAAGGTCACCGACATGTCGGGCACGCCGGCGCGCGTGATGGTCGCGGGCATTTTCGCGTGCGCATTGTCAGCGCGACATTTATCGATCAACCTGCGCTGGTGCGCCATCGTGCCGTATATGCCGCACTCGGCGATCTGATGACAACCGATATTCACGCGCTGGCCATCGAGGCACGCGCGCCGACGGAGGAACAATGAGAATTGCATTTCGCCGGAGCATGATTCCGTTGGCGTTCGCTGCCATGACGGCGATCGTCGGATGCGGCCGTTCGCGCGACGCTGCGCTGGAGACATTGCCCGGACCCACCGTCGAAGTGGTCAATGGTCAACCGGTTCCGCGCGCACTGCTGGATGCACTGGCGCGCGGCCGCAACCTTGATTTGTCCAACTCGCGTCAGTATGACCAGGCATTGAAGGAACTCACCGAATACATACTGCTGGCGCAGGAGGCCAAGCGTGAGAATCTGGCCGCGGACCCGGCATTCGCCGCCGGGGTTGAGCTCAACCGTTTGCGTGGTGTGGCCAATGCGACCCTGGGCACGTTTCAGCACGATGCGAAGGTCGACGATCAATCGCTCAGGGCAACCTACGATGCGCAGATCGCACAGGCCGGAACCGTTGATTACGATTTCAGTCAGTTGATCTTCGCCACTGAAGGCGAAGCACTGAAAGCAGAAAGCGACGTGTTGTCGGGCGAGGCATTCAGCACGCTGATCAAAACCTACGCCAAGGACGCGCGCTCGGCGCGTTCGTTCAGCGCTGTTCGCGCCAACCAGTTACCCGAGGCATTGGCGAAGTCGCTCAAATCGCTGCACCCGGGCGACACCGACAAGGTTCCGATCCAGACTCGCTTCGGCTGGCATGTGATCCATCTCGATGCGATCCATCCTTTCACGCCGCCCGGGTTCGACGCGTTGAAGGATCAGATACGCAAGAGCGAACGGACGAAGATCGCCGAACAACGCCTGGCCAGCCTGCGTGAACGAGCCACGATCACCGCCGTCAAGCAACTGCCACCGGCAAGCGCGCAAGGCGCCGATAGCGCGCGCGCCAAGGTAGCAGGTGCTCCGGTGCCGACGGACCGGCACGCCGCCGGTAACGACGCCGGCTTGCGCAACTAGGCCCGGACCGATCCATGCGTCTGACCACGATCAAGCTGGCCGGTTTCAAGTCCTTTGTCGACCCGACGGTTCTGCATCTGCCGACCAACATGTCCGCCGTGGTCGGACCCAATGGCTGCGGCAAGTCCAACATCATCGATGCGGTCCGCTGGGTCATGGGTGAAAGCGCGGCGAGCCGACTACGCGGCGATGCGCTCGTCGATGTCATTTTTTCCGGATCATCGGGGCGCAAGCCAATCGGCCTCGCTTCGGTCGAGCTGATATTCGACAATGCCGACGGCGCCATCGCCGGCGAATACGCAAGCTACACCGAGATATCGGTCAGGCGCACCGTCAGTCGCGACGGTCAGTCGCAGTATTTTCTGAACGGCACGCGCTGCCGCCGCCGCGACATCACCGATCTGTTTCTCGGTACCGGCCTCGGCCCGCGCAGTTACTCGATCATCGAACAGGGCATGATCAGCGAAATCGTCGAGGCCGACCCGGAGCAGTTGCGCAGCCATCTCGAAGAAGCAGCGGGTATCTCCAGGTACAAGGAACGACGCAAGGATACCGAGAGCCGTATCAGGGCGACGCGCGAGAACCTGGATCGTGTGCGAGACGTAAGCGACGAAGTCTCCAAACAACTCGACCACCTCAAACGACAGGCGCGCGCTGCCGAGCGCTGGAAGGCGCTGAAGTCCGATTACGTAAAGCTGGAAGCCGAACTCAAGGCGCTCACCCTGCGCACGGCGCGTGTCGCGCTGCAAGGTCATGCGCAAACGCTCGCCGACGCTGGTCTGAATATCGAGAAACGCATTGCCGACCAGCGCCGCTGCGAAGCGCAACTGGAGGCGAGCCGTGATCGCCACACCGCTGCCGGCGAACACCTCAACGGCGTACAGGCCGAGCTGTACAAGCTCGGCGCCGAGATCGCTCGCGTCGAGCAACGCATCCAGCACAACCGCGAGTTGACCGATCAGTTGCAACGCGCACATGCAGAAAGCGAACGCGCAAGTCGGGAAATCGACGAACATCTGATCGGCGATCGCGCCCGCTACGAAGGACTGGCGCAGGCGCTGACCGAGGTTGAGCCGCAACTTGCGCGACTGCGCGATGGCGAGCGGGCCGCCGCCGAGTCCCTGCGCGCAGCGGAGCTGGAACTCGCCGACTGGCAGGCGGGCTGGGACGCCTACGCAAGCACCAGCTCCGAAGTCGCACAGTCTGCGGAGGTTGAACGTACACGACTGGATTACCTTGACCGCCAACACCTCGACGCGGACAAGCGTCGCTGCGCGTTGCAGTCCGAGCAGCAAGCGTGCGATCTGGAGGCCATGGAGCGCTCGCTCCAGGCTGCACATGACGAACATGGTCGCCTGAGCACGCAAATCGAGTCACTGAGCGCGCACCTCAACCAGCATCGCGAGAAATTCGATCGCTCGGTGGAGCAGGAACGAACCCTGGAGACAACTCTGAGCGACCGGCGCGGACAACTGGAATTCCTGCTTGGCCGGCTGGCGTCGCTCGAAACGTTGCAGCATGCCGCACTCGGCGAGCAGGCCGCGGCAGCGAACGCCTGGCTGGAACATAATGCTCTGACGCATGCCAAGCGACTCGGTGAGGTGCTCAATGTCGATGGTGAATGGGAGCGAGCCGTCGAAATCGTGCTGGATAGCTGGCTCGAATCGACACTGGTCGAATCGCCTGTAGCACTGGGAGATGCATTGGCGGGGCTGGCGAACGCCGATTTGACCTTGTTGTCGGCTGCGCCCGAGGATGGCACAGCCGCCGCCGGAACCCTGGCTGCGCGAACCCGCGGGTCGGCCGCGGCACGGCGACTCCTGACGCACGTGCACACCGCGCAAAGTGTGGCTGATGCGCTTGCGGTCGTGCGGCAGTTGCCCGAGGGCGACTCGATCATTACGCCTGCTGGCGACTGGTTCGGCGCGGATTTTGCGCGCGTTGACCATAGCAGCGACGACAGCGTCGGAGTCCTGGCGCGTGAACGCGAAATACAGGACCTGCAATCGCGCGTCGCAGTCACCGGGAACGAGGTGGAACGGCTGGCACAGACCCTGACTGAGAATCGTCAGGCGCGACTCGCAGCGGAGCAAAGATGCGACGAGGCACAGCGCGAGCTGTATGCGGCGCAGAAGCGACTGGCGGAGACCGCCGGGCAATTACAGAGTCAAAGCGGGCGGCTTGCCGACACGCAGGAACGCTCGGCGCGCATTGAACACGAGCTCTCCGATCTTGGGAAAACTCTCGACGACATCAACGAGCAGGCTCTAGCCGCACGCTCTCGTCTGGATGCCGCGATGACCCGCATGACCGACCTTGAAGAGCAACGAAAGCAACTTGATGCCGAGCGGCGCGGTCTTCTTGAGCGGCGCGAGGAAGCGCGCATGGCCGCGCGCGAAGCAAACGAGCAAGTGCATGAATGCGCGCTCTCGATCGAATCGCAGCGCGCTGCATCGTTGTCGCTCGAACAGGCGTTGACCCGCATGCAGGCCCAACGCGCGCAGCTGGACGCACGCGCGATCGAAATTGCCGCGCAACTGGCATCCAGCCGCGACCCGGAAAGTCATCTGGACAGTGAACGCCAGACTTACCTGAATCAACGTCTGCTGGTGGACAAGCGCCTGGTCCAGGCGCGCACGGCGCTGGCCGATTGCGATGCCGAGTTTCGTCGCCTCGATCAGGAACGCCATGCTATCGAGCAGAATCTGAACGAACGTCGCGAACAACTGGCCGAGTTGCGCTTGCGTGAGCAGGAACATCGGCTGCGCGCCGACACCCTGAGCAGCGCGATCAGTGCGGCCGGCTTTGACGCGGAATCGATGCTGGCGGCAGTGCCCGCGGATGCCGACAGCGCGCAATGGGGGGCCGATCTTGCCGGACTCGAGCACAAGATCCAGCGCCTGGAACCGGTCAATCTGGCGGCGATTCAGGAGTATGACGAGCAATCGCAGCGCAAGAACTACCTGGATGCGCAGTTGGCCGACCTTACGGCCGCGCTGGAGACTCTCGAAAACGCGATTCGAAAGATCGACAGGGAAACGCGACTGCGTTTCAAGGAAACCTTCGAAAAAGTGAACAGCGGCATCCAGGAATTGTTTCCACGTCTGTTCGGCGGCGGTCATGCGCATCTCGAGCTTACCGGTGACGATCTGCTGTCGACCGGCGTGAGTATCATGGCGCGTCCACCGGGTAAGCGGGTCAGCTCGATCTCGCTGTTGTCGGGCGGCGAGAAGGCGCTGACCGCGGTGGCCCTCGTGTTTGCGATATTCCGACTCAACCCTGCGCCATTTTGTCTGCTCGATGAGGTCGATTCGCCACTCGATGAAGGCAATATCGGACGCTTCACCAGTCTGGTTGCGGAGATGAGCGATCGCGTGCAGTTCATTTTTGTCACTCACAACAAGGCGACAATGGAGGCGGCCGCCCAATTGTGCGGCGTGACCATGCGCGAGCCCGGGGTTTCGCGTCTGGTCCAGGTCGATCTGGCCGAAGCCACCCGGCTGGCCGGCGCAGCTTGACGGAGATCGTCATGGAACAGCAGGCACTCAGCGGCACCGGGTTACGCGTGATCATCGCCGTGATTGGTCTGATCGTGCTCGCGCTCATCTATTTTTTCGGCCGTTCCGGAAAGCCGGGGCAGGGCAGGCGTCATCTGTTCAAGCGTGTGCTCGGTCAACGCATCGAGCCGACACTTGGTGATGCGGACGCAGAGCCGACTCAGAAGGAATTCGATTTGTCGGACGAGCAGGAAACCGGCGAGCAAGCCAACCGCGCTGACCGTCCGCGCCGGGCCGTCATCGGTATCCGCCCGGACCAGCAGATCGACCGCATCGTCACGCTGTTTGTGGCGGCACGCGGCACTGCGCTGTTCACCGGACCGGATCTGGTCGTCGCCGCCGAAAAGGCCGGACTCGCATTCGGTGACCGGGGCATCTTCCATCGCCCGGCCTCGGGCAAACCGGAGCAGGGCCCGGTATTCAGCATGGCCAACATGGTCAAGCCCGGTAGTTTCGACATGGCCAGACTCGCGGAGATCCGAACGCCCGGCGTCAGCCTGTTCATGACATTGCCTGGACCGCTGCCGGCGCTCGACGCGTGGGACACAATGCTGCCGACCGCCCAGCGGCTGGCCGAACTGCTCGACGCCGTCGTGCTCGACGAGGGGCGCAATACGCTCGGTCGCCAGCGCATCGCACATGTCCGTGACGAGCTGCGCGCGTGGGATCGCAAGCACGAGGGTGGCGAAATTCATCCCGGCCGGTAATGCGCATGCGCGCTCGACCACCCCGCGCCGCAACGCAACGAGGCCCAGCTTGTGTACTGTTAACCGAAGTACATTGCGTAGCGTCAGCGAATTGCGGACGGATCAGCCGCGCAGTTTCTCCGCAAGTTCGATGTACTTGCGCATGGCTTCGTCTTGCGCCAGGCCTTTGAGTTGAGCCCAGGCTTCGTGCTTCGCAGTTCCGATGAAGTCAAAGAATCCCGGCTGCGGGCCGCACACATCGCCCCGTGTACCCTGTTTGTAGAGTGCGTACAATTTCAGCAGCGTATCGTGTCCGGGGCGTTCCGCCAGCCGCTTGACGTCATCGGCGGCTTGCCTGAAACGGGCTTCGATCTCGGACATGGAATCACCTGATGCGATCTTTCGCGTAGTCCTCGACTCTAACAGGGTGCAGGAAGGGTTTTTCAACGGGCCGCTACCGTCAATCAAATGCGCGGTCGAAGTAGGCCTGGATTTCGCGCTCGATCATCGGTTTCATGCCGGCGAGCAAGAGTCCCAACCTGGCGTGCACATGCACCGAATGCAACCCGACCTCAATATGGCCCTGCACGCCGCCACGTGAAAACTCCACGCGGTCGCCCTCCCATCGATGACGGGTGCCGAATTTTATCGCGATCGACTGCATGACCTGTTCGATCGCGATCCTGGCGTCGTCCAAGGCACGTTGATGGGTTCGGCGTATGTCGATGGTAGGCATACTCGCGAGCATATCCGGTTGCGGCGACGTGATTCATGGACGGACCGCAATACTTGAGCCGAAGGCCCGGGGCGCACCGGCAGCGCCGGCTGCTCTATACTGGGGCCTGATGCGCTGCTTCCGATTATTGCCTGATGCGACTGTGTTTTCCCAACGGCGAGCATGCCGACGTCCTGGTCGACGAGGGGACGGTGAGCATCGGCAGTGCCGAGGACAACGATATCGTCCTCGCGGGTCCCAATATCGCAGCGAGACACGCGTCGATCAGTGTTGATGCGCGCGGTGTGGTAGTGGACATCCTCGATTCGACGGCGCGCACCCACGTGAATGCAAGGCCAGTGCGGGAGAAGGCCTTGCTGCGTCTCGGCGATCTGCTGAATTTTGGCGCGATCGCCGTGCTGCTCAAACCCGATCGCGACGATTCGATCGAACGCTCGCTACCACCGGTTGATGACGGATCGTTGGATCAGGACCCGGTCCCGTCACGCACGGTATTGCGCGGAATGTCCGGCGCGCATTTCGGCAAGACCGTGACCATCGATCAGCGACTGGTGATCGGGCGCAGCGGCGAATGTGGTCTGCGTATCGACGAACCATCCGTGGCGTTGCGCCACGCGGCCGTGGAAACTCACTCCGATTCCGTGCATCTTCGCAATCTTGATTCGACGACCGGAACATGGGTCAATGGCGTGCTGGTGCGGGATGCAGTATTGCACTCGGGCGACCAGCTCGTATTTGACCAGCATCGCTTTCTGCTGGAAGCTCCCGGCATGCCGCTGCGCGGTCAGATGGACACGCCGGCACCGCGCCCTTCCATTACCCAGACCATGCGCGCGATCGATCTCGATACGACGCCCGCGCCGGCCAGCGCATCGCGCTATGGCATCTGGTGGTTGATCGGTATCGCGGCATTGATCGGCCTCGGTCTGGCGGCATTGCTGCTGCGCGAAATTTAGGGCGGCTTCGCGCGTCGCAATGTTTGAATTTCCAATGGTTTTCTGCTGCGCCGGGCGCATGTGTCGGCCGACGCGGCGAGCCAATGACAGGAGTCGATGTGGATCGAACATTCAATTTCAGCGCCGGCCCGGCAATGCTGCCGCAAGCGGTGTTGTGTCAGGCTCAGGCCGAACTGCTCCAATACGATGGCGCGCATGCATCGGTGATGGAAATCAGCCACCGCAGCAAGGAATTCATTGCGCTGGCCGAGGAATCCGAACGCGACCTGCGCGACCTGCTGGATATCCCGGCGAACTATCGCGTGCTGTTTCTGCAGGGTGGCGCGACTCAGCATTTCGCGCAGATACCGATGAACCTTGCGCGCCCGGATCAGGTCGCGGATTACCTGTTGACCGGTTACTGGGGTGAAAAAGCGCTGGCGGAGGCCAGACCTTACGTCGGCGCGCGCGTCGCGGCGAGCAGTTCTTCACGCCACTATCGCGCAATTCCTGCGGCTTCGGATTGGGACCTCGACGCACAAGCGGCCTATGTCCACTACACGCCCAACGAAACCATTCACGGCGTCGAATTCCATAACATTCCCGAGGTCGGTACGACGCCGTTGATCGCCGACATGTCCTCCGACATCTTGTCGCGACCAATCGACGTGGCGCGCTTCGGTCTGATCTATGCCGGCGCGCAAAAAAACATCGGACCGTCGGGACTGGTCGTTGTGATCGTGCGCGACGATCTGCTCGAGCGTTGTCCAGGGGACATCGCGCGAATCTTCAATTATGCCGAGCATGCGCGGCGGCATTCGATGCTCAACACGCCGAATACGTTTGCATGGTATCTGGCCGGGTTGACGTTCAAGTGGCTCAAGCGCGAGGGTGGTCTCGGTACGATGGAAGAGCGCAACCGGAACAAGGCTCAGCTGCTCTACGACGTGATCGATGCGTCGGGTTTCTACGAAAATCCGGTGGAATCCACCGCGCGTTCGCGCATGAACGTTCCGTTCACGCTCGCCGATCCGGCGATCGATGCCGTATTCCTCGAACAAGCCGCCGTAGCCGGCCTGCTCGGACTGAAGGGCCATCGCGCAGTCGGCGGTATGCGTGCCTCGATCTACAACGCGATGCCGCTTGCCGGCGTCGAGGCACTGGTCGCGTTCATGCGCGACTTCGAGCGGTGCCACGGCTGACCCTTCCGGCCGGTACGAAAACGCGACAGCGCCTGAACGCTGTCTTTGCCATCGCGCGGATATCCGCGTATTTCCGTTCTCTCGATTTCGGATCATTGCCATGCTTGTCATCCAGACCCTCAACAGCATTGCGCGCAGCGGCCTCGAGCGGTTGCCCGGCGCCGACTATCGCGTCGCCGACGACGTCGCCGAACCGGACGCGATCCTGCTGCGTTCCGCCAATCTGCACGATCGACCGATTCCGGCATCGGTGAAGGCAGTTGCACGCGCCGGCGCCGGCGTCAACAATATTCCGGTCGATGCGCTGTCCGAACGCGGTTTGCCGGTATTCAACGCGCCGGGCGGCAACGCCAATGCAGTCAAGGAGTTGGTCGTCGCGGGACTCCTGCTCGCCGCACGCAATATCCCGGACGCGCTGCGCTTTATCGACAGCCTTGCCGGCAGCGATGCGATGAACGACGAGGTCGAGCGTGCCAAGAAGCGTTTCGTCGGCCGTGAACTTTCCGGCAAGACGCTCGGCGTGATCGGGCTCGGCGCGATCGGCGTCAAGGTAGCCAACGCGGCCAGCGCGCTCGGAATGCAGACGATCGGGCTCGATCCGCACATGACGATCGACGGCGCCTGGCAATTGTCGTCCGATGTCGCCAAGGCCAACTCTCTTGAAGGACTGTTTGGTGCCAGCGACTACGTTACTTTTCACGTTCCGCTGAATTCGGCCACGCGCGGATTGTTCGGATCTGAAGCACTCGAACGGGTTCGGCCCGGCGTGACCCTGCTCAATTTTTCACGCGCCGGCATTGTCGATACGCATGCTTTGCTTCAGGGTCTCGATCAGCGCCGCATCGCTCGATACGTCACGGATTTCCCGGATTCCAGACTGCTCGGTGATCCGCGGGTAATCAGTCTCCCCCACCTCGGCGCCTCGACCGGCGAGGCCGAGGAGAACTGCGCATCCATGGTGGTCGATGCGTTGCGCGATTTTCTCGAAAACGGCAACGTGCGCAACGCGGTCAATTTTCCGGCCACCCGCATGGGCCGCGCCGGAGTGGCCCGCATCTGCGTAGCGAACAGGAATCAGCCCAACATGATCGGCCGCCTTTCACACACTCTCGGTGAAGCCGGACTCAATATCGCGCAAATGCACAATGCGTCGCGCGGTGAATTGGCTTACAGTCTGATCGACGTCGATTCGAGCGTACCCGCGACGCTTGTCGACACGATTTCGGCGATCGACGGCATTCTCTCGGTACGCGTGCTAGGAGGTTGAGGCGATGAAACCGAAAGCGCCACGGTCGGCTGAACGCGCCTGGGCTTGCCGAGGCGTGCACACGCATCGATGATGCGGTCGAAGCCAGACGCCGGTTACATCCCCATGACAAGCGCACTCGCGGAATTCGACAGGCACGCGGAAGTGAAGGTGCCGGTATCGCATCCGGTCATCGTGTCGTGACCTTCGACGCCGGTCGCCTCGCCAATCCGGCCATCGCCGCGCTCGGCGCCTACGATTCGGGTCATGACCTCGCGGCGCTGCGCGTCCGTTTCGGCCGCGTGATTGCCGAATTGGGCGCCAATGAAAATCCACTCGGTCCAAGCCCGGCGGCGCGCGCCGCGATGCGTGCGGCGTTGACCACTGGTTTTCGCTATCCGGATCCGCGCGGTGCGGCACTGAAGGCGGCCCTCGCACGACATCTCGGTGTCACCACCGACCACATCGCGCTCGGCAACGGCTCACACGAATTGCTGATGCTGCTGGCACAGTGCTTCGCCGATCCATCGCATTCGGTCGTGTTTTCGCAGCATGCCTTTGTGGTGTTTGCGATTGCTGCCGCCGCGGTCGGGGCACCGGCGATCGTGGTGCCGGCATTGCCGAGCACTCACGCAACCGCGCCGTTCGGTCACGATCCGGTTGCCATCGCCACTGCGGTACGCGATGACACGCGCTTGATCTACCTGGCCAATCCGAACAACCCGACTGGTACATGGTTTGGCGACGATGCGCTGGACAGGCTGATCGAACGTGTGCCGCCGACCGCGCTGATCGTCGTCGACGAGGCCTATCACGAATATGTCGATGGGTCGGGACCGACTTCCGCATTGCGTCTGCTCGATCGCTACCCCAATCTGGTCGTGACGCGCACGTTTTCCAAAGCTTACGGGTTGGCTGGTTTGCGTATCGGCTATGTGGTCGCACATCCGAGCGTCGTTGGCGTGCTAGAACGACTGCGCCAATCGTTCAACGTCAATTGCGTGGCACTGGCCGCCGCCGAGGCTTCCCTTGCTGACGCGAGCCATATCGAAAAGGTACGAGCGTTCAACACCAGTGAACGCCGCTGGTTGTGCAATCAGCTTTCGACACGCGGGTTCGCGATATTGCCGTCGCAAACCAACTTCGTGCTGCTCGACATCGGTTCCGGCGCGACCGGCGTCGAACGACATTTGCTCGAAGGCGGCGTCGTCGTACGTCCGGTCGGCGGTTACGGTCTAACGCAGAGCTTGCGTGTCAGTATCGGCAGTCGCGCCGAAAACCGGCGTCTGCTGGACGCTTTGCCATGAGCTCGTGCGAAGACTGGGTCAGTCGGCCGGCAGGTCCGCTGCACGGAGAAATCCTCGTGCCGGGTGACAAGTCGATCTCGCATCGGGCGCTCATGTTGGGCGCACTGGCCGAGGGAACGACCCGGATCGACGGATTTCTCGAGGGTGACGACACCTGTGCAACCGCCGCGATCCTCGCGGCCATGGGCGTCGATATTGACGCGCCGGGCGCATCGTGCCGGATTATCAACGGTGTCGGGCTGCGCGGTCTGGCAATGCCCGACCATCCGCTCGACTGCGGCAACTCCGGCACCGGCATGCGCTTGCTGGCTGGACTGCTCGCAGGGCAGATGTTCGACTCGACCCTGGTCGGCGATGCGTCATTGTCGCGACGCCCGATGCGGCGCGTGGTCGAACCGTTGCGCGCGATGGGCGCGGACATCGTCGCTTCGCCGACCGATCTTCCGCCGCTTCGCATTCGCGGCGGGCAAACGCTGGTCGGCATCGACTACGTGGCGCCAGTCGCAAGCGCGCAGGTCAAGTCCGCCTTGTTGCTGGCCGGCATGTACGCCAACGGGGAAACCTGCATCAGCGAAGCGCATCCCACGCGCGATCACACCGAGCGCATGCTCGCCGCATTCGGCTGGCCGATCACGTACGCAGCCGGCCACGCGCGACTGCTCGGTCGGCATCGGCTGTGCGCGACGCGGCTCGCAGTACCGGGCGATTTTTCGTCGGCTGCGTTTTTCCTCGTCGCCGCCAGCGTGACGCCGGGCTCGGATTTGCTGCTGCGCGCGGTCGGCATGAACCCGCGACGTACCGGTTTACTCGACGTGCTCGCCTGCATGGGAGCGGATATCGACATCGAAAACCGGCGCGAGCAGTCCGGTGAACCGATCGCCGACCTCAGGGTCCGGCACACGCAACTGAGCGGTATCGAGGTCGCGGAAGACCGCACGGCAGATCTGATCGACGAATTTCCAATCCTGTTCATCGCAGCTGCCGCGGCGCACGGACGCACGCTGGTTCGCGGCGCTGGTGAACTGCGCGTCAAGGAATCGGACCGCATTGCAGTCATGTGTGACGGTTTGCGCAGTCTTGGCGTTGAGGCGATCGAAACAGCCGATGGCGCGATCATTGAAGGCGGCGCGCTGACCGGTGGCACCGTGGACAGCGCGGGCGACCATCGCTGCACGATGAGTTTTGCGGTTGCCGGACTGATCGCTCAAGCGCCGCTTCGCGTGAATGACTGCGCCAACGTCGCGACATCGTTCCCGGGATTTGTCGATCTCGCCAATGCAAGTGGATTCGATCTTGTCGTTTGTCGCGAATGATCGAATTTCAGGTGCCGGTGGTCTGTTGCTCGCTGCGCTTGCCTCGGCGGCATGCGCGTTCGATCTTGGAGCCGAACAACTGCCTCGCGACAGCTACAATTGGACAATCCATCTAAAGGAACGAGTCCCGTGTCCAAACCGTCCGTACAAGACATCCCGGTGCTCGCCATCGATGGTCCGTCCGGATCGGGCAAGGGCACCATCAGCCGCAAGGTGGCCGACGCGCTCGGCTGGCATCTGCTCGATTCGGGGGCGCTGTACCGGGCGGTCGCCTGCGCCGCGGGAATGGCCGGGTTGGATCTGTCCGACGCCGAGGCGGTCACGCGCTGCGTGGAAACCACGCGCATTGCATTTCGCGATCCTGATGACGGCGGTGATGCACGGGTCATGATCAACGGGCACGACGCGACCGACGAAATACGCACCGAGACCTGCGCTGCGGCGGCGTCGGCAATCGCCGCGATCGCGCCGGTGCGCGCCGCTCTGTTCGACAAGCAGCGCTCGTTTCGCAGGAAGCCCGGGCTGGTCGCGGATGGTCGCGACATGGGTACGGTGGTGTTCGCCGATGCCGGGCGGAAAGTGTTCCTGACGGCCAGTGCCAGGGAGCGTGCGCGCCGGCGCCATAAGCAGTTGAAGGAAAAGGGATTGAACGTTACACTCGCGTCCCTTTTGCGCGAGATCGAGGCGCGGGATGCTCGCGACGCCACCCGGGCGGTGGCGCCGCTGAGGCCCGATCCGGCAGCGCTGATCGTGGATACGACCGGCATGCCCGTCGCGACAGTCGTCGCCCGGGTGCTGGCTTTCGTGCGATCGGACCGACGCTGATGCCTCGTCGACAATTCGTGCAATAAGGTAAGGTCCGGCGCTTGCGCCGGTTTTGCAATGGTGCATTGTGCGCCCATGACAGGTGGACCGAACGTCCTCGATTCCCAGAGCGGGAACGACACGCTTGCGGTCCGTTGACTCTTCCCGGAAACCCATATGACTGAAAGTTTTGCCGAGCTGTTCGAACAGAGCCAAGCAATCTCCAACCTGAAATCCGGCGCCATCGTCTCCGGCACCGTGGTCGAGATACGATCCGACGTGGTGGTGGTGAACGCGGGCCTTAAGTCCGAAGGTATTATTCCAATCGAGCAGTTCCGCAATGAGGCGGGTGAGCTTGAAATCGAAGTCGGCGACGAGGTCAAAGTCGCACTTGACGCGATCGAGAATGGCTTTGGCGAGACCATGCTGTCGCGTGAAAAGGCCAAGCGTTCGATGGTCTGGGATGAGCTTGAGGAGTCGCAATCCGGTGACGCGACCGTGACCGGCCGCATTTCCGGCAAGGTCAAGGGCGGATTCACGGTCGACATCAAGGATGTTCGCGCATTTCTTCCGGGATCGCTGGTCGATGTGCGACCGGTGCGCGATCCGAGTTACCTCGAAGGCAAGGAACTCGAGTTCAAGATCATCAAGCTCGATCGCAAGCGCAACAACGTGGTGGTTTCGCGGCGCGCCGTGGTCGAGAGCGAGTTCTCCGAGGAGCGCGAGAAGCTGCTCGAACGTCTGGTCGAGGGTGCGGTGGTCGGCGGCGTGGTCAAGAACCTGACCGATTACGGCGCATTCGTCGATCTCGGCGGTATCGATGGCCTGCTGCACATCACCGACATGGCCTGGAAACGCGTGCGCCATCCGTCAGAAGTTGTCAATGTCGGGGACGAGCTTGACGTGCGCGTGCTCAAGTTCGATCGCGAGCGCAATCGCGTGTCGCTCGGCTTGAAGCAACTCGGCGAGGACCCGTGGGTCAATATCGCACGACGTTATCCGAACGAAACCCGGCTGATCGGCAAGATTTCCAACGTCACCGACTACGGCTGTTTCGTCGAGCTCGAACCGGGCGTCGAGGGTCTGGTGCATGTTTCCGAAATGGACTGGACCAACAAGAACGTCAATCCGGGCAAGGTTGTGCAGGTCGGCGATGAAGTCGAGGTCATGGTGCTCGACGTCGACGAGGAGCGTCGGCGCATCTCGCTTGGCATCAAGCAGACACGTGCCAATCCGTGGGAAGCGTTCGCGGCGATCCACAAGAAAGGTGAACGCGTGGTCGGCACGATCAAGTCGATCACCGATTTCGGTATCTTCGTCGGGCTCGACGGTGGCATCGATGGGTTAGTGCACTTGTCCGACATTTCCTGGCAGGGCGCAGGTGAGGACCTGATTCGCAACTTCAAGAAAGGCGAGGAAATCGACACCGTTGTGCTGGCCGTCGATCCCGAGCGCGAACGCATTTCGCTCGGAATCAAACAGCTCGAACAGGATCCGTTCGGCCAGTTCATGGCGGCGCATCCGCGCGGCAGCATTCTCAACGGCACGGTCCGCGAGGTTGACGCGCGCGGAGCAACGATCGATCTTGCCGAAGGGGTTGAAGGCTATCTGCGCGCCAGCGACATTGCCAAAGAGCGCGTCGACGATGCGACCACGCGTCTCAAGGTCGGCGACGCAGTCGAGGTGAAATTCATCGGTATGGATCGCAAGGGCCGCCAGTTGCAAGTGTCGATTCGAGCCAAGGACGAAGAAGACCTGCAGCAGGTGCTGGACGATTATCAGAGCGCGTCCGGCGGCACCACCAAGCTCGGAGCACTGCTCAAGGAGCAGTTGGATCGGTCCGAGTAACACATGGCAGCAACGGCCATGCGCCATTGCGCGTCGAAAAGCGACGCCGAATGGATTCGGTGGCGCGTTTCATACCCATCCATCATGACCCGCGTACCACAATGACCAAGTCGGAGCTGATCGAAAACCTGGCGCAGCGGCAAAAGCATCTCGCGGCTGGCGATGTGGAACTCGCTGTCAAGAACCTGCTCGAGCATATGAGTCGGACACTGGCTGCGGGCGAACGCATCGAGATTCGCGGGTTCGGCAGTTTTTCGCTGCACTATCGACCGCCGCGCATGGGACGCAACCCGAAGACCGGCGAGGGCGTCGCGCTTCCCGGCAAGCACGTTCCGCATTTCAAGCCCGGCAAGGAACTTCGCGAGCGGGTCAACGCGAAAGCGGCGGCCACCGGTATGCATTCTGATGGATCCGGCCGGTAGGCCTCCGCGAACCTTCGCAAGGAAGCCGGTTCCATCGCCGCCGGGTGCGCCAAGGGCCGCGCAAATCTCGGCAGCGTGTTTCTGCGACACTGAGATTTCTTCAGCAACCCGATAAGTGCTGGCGATGCAAGGACTTGCGCGCCCGCGTGACTCAGCAGGGCTGAACCGCATGGGTACTTGCCACGACTTGTGCCACGTTTCCCTTGGGTGAGCGCAACCTCGATCGCCCTTGCCGTTACACTAGTGATCCCCGGTCAGAGTTGAAGCGTGATGCGCATCGGCGTGGTCTTGTCCATCATCGTATTCGCTGGAGCAGGCGCGCTGTTCGGTGGGCTCAACGCCGAACGAATCGGTCTTGATCTGTATTTCGTCGTCGTGAGCGTGCCCAAGGGCGCGGCGCTGCTGGCCGCGCTCTTGCTCGGCTGGTCCCTGGGCGGAATCGTTGTATGGCTGGGACGAGTGCCGCGGCTCAAGCGCGAATTGCGCATCTGCCAGCGGGCATTGCGCGATTCGCGGCAACTCGCCCCCCCGCCCGACGGAACTCCATGAGCGAACTGGCGCTGCTGTTCCTGTTGCTGCCGGTCGCGGCGTTTTCCGGCTGGTACATCGCGCGGCGCGGCAGCGAACGTACATCGGGGGCACGGGTCAGCGAACTATCCACGAGTTACTTTCGCGGGCTCAACTATCTGCTGAATGAGCAGCAGGACAAAGCCATCGAGGTGTTTCTCAAACTGGCCGATATCAATCGCGATACGGTCGAAACCCACCTTGCGCTCGGTAATTTGTTTCGGCGTCGCGGCGAAGTCGATCGCGCCATCCGCGTTCACCAAAACCTGATCGCGCGACCAAGCCTCAACGACGCCGAAAAAACCGTGGCCCTGCTCGAACTCGGTGAGGACTACATGCGCGCCGGCTTGCTCGATCGCGCCGAGACGCTGTTCATCGATTTGGTGGCAATGGATGCAATGGCACCATCGGCGTTGAAACACCTGATTGCCATTTACCAGCACGAACGTGACTGGGACCAGGCGATCGATCACGCGCGACGACTCGAACGCATTTCCGGGGAATCGCAAGGTGCGATCATCGCGCAGTTCCATTGCGAGCTGTCCGAACAGGCGCGCGCGCAACAGGACTGGGAGAAGGCGCGTCACTATGTGGGACTCGCTTACGCAGCCGAACCGGATTGCGTACGTGCCAGCATGCTCAAGGGGCATATCGATGCCGCTTGCTCGCGTCTGGACGCGGCCATTGCGGCCTTCGAACAAGTCGCCGAGCAGGATGTCGATTATGTACCGGAAATTCTCGCTCCGCTGCTCGATTGCTACGCACGAGCCGGCTACATGCAGCGTGCCGAGGAATTCCTGCTGGCAACGACCGAACGTTATCAGGGTGTCTCTCCGGTGCTGGCCCTGGCCAAGCTCTATGCGAAAACCCGCGGTGAGCCCGCCGCCATCGATTTTCTCAATCGCGCATTGCGACAACGGCCTTCGGTGCGAGCACTCATGGCCTTGATCGATGTCAATCTGCATTCGGCCAACGGCGAGGGACGCGAAATCTTCCTGAGCCTTCGCGATCTCACCCGCAAGCTGATCGAAGGGCAAGCCATGTATCGCTGCAACAAGTGCGGTTTCGGCGCCAAGGCCCATCACTGGCAATGTCCTAGCTGCAAGACTTGGGATTCGGTGCGGCCGATCCATGGTGTCGTCGGCGAATAGGCGCTCGACGGCCGTGGTGATCGACCTCGAAAGTTGGGCGAACACGCCGACATTTGCACTCGCCGCCTTCGTCGTCTCGATGGCCCTCACATTCGGCGTGACACGCTACGCACGCGCTCATCTGCTGGACCTGCCCGGGCGGCGACGCTCGCATGCGCAGCCTACGCCACGCGGCGGTGGCCTCGGTTTCGTGATCGCGCTGCTGACGTGCGGGTTGCTGCCGCACGTTCGGGCCGATCCGACTACCACGTCGTTACTCGGCACCGCTCTGATTGCGGTCGCTGCTGTGGGCTTCTGGGACGATCATGAGTCGCAACCCGCGCATCGGCGGCTGGCTGTGCAGCTGTTTGCCGCCGGGCTCACCGTGCTCGCGCTCAAACCGACGCTCGGGTTCGCGCCCGGATCGCCAATGGCCTTGGCCAGCCTGATTGCATGCGGCCTGGCCATCGTGTGGTCGATCAATCTGCACAACTTCATGGATGGCATTGACGGGTTGCTCGCCGTGCAAGCACTGTTTGTGTGCAGCACGCTTGCGATTGTGGCGCAGCAATCGACCTCATTCGCTCTTGCCGGGTTGTGCGCCATCAGTTTCGCGGCGATTGCGGGTTTTGTGCCGCTGAATTTTCCGCGTGCACGCATCTTCATGGGCGATGTCGGCAGCGCGACTCTTGGTCTGTGGCTCGGCATCTTGCTCATCATGTCCGTTGAATCCGCCGGGCTTGAACCATCAGCCGCGCTGGTGCTCGTATCCGCGTTCACGATCGATGCGACGATGACCCTGATGTTGCGCCTCGTGCAAAAGCGTCGCTGGTATAGTGCGCATCGCGAACATCTCTACCAATGGCTGGTGCGCAGCGGAAGTTCGCATACCCGGGTGACAGGGCTGTACATGCTGTGGAATCTCCTCGTTGTGGTGCCGACCTTGTGGGTGATGATGCATTTGTCCACGGACGCCGCCTGGCTTGTCGCAATAGCCGTCCATACGGCTGGAATAACGATCTGGTTGAGCGCGCGTCGGTATTGCCTGAGCCTGACGCGGATTCGCGGCGGCCGTGATGTGGCCGCGTAACTTAGTCGCGGCGATCCATCCGCGCCTAGCGGTGGTAACCCACGACGTGGTCATGGTCTGGGTGGCGTGGACCGCGATCAGCGCACTACGCTGGTCGTTCGAATCGCAGCAGCCGATGCTGGCACTGTTCGGCCCTGAAGCCTGTCTGGTGCTGCTCGCGCAAGGCCTGATCTTCTGGTGGACCGGTCTGTACAAGGGCCTTTGGCGTTTCGCGAGTCTGCCGGACCTGTGGAACATCATCCGCGCCTGTGTGCTCGGGGCGCTGGCAGTCGCGCTCACATTGTTCCTGTACAACCGCCTCGCGACCGTGCCGCGTACGGTACTGGCACTTTATCCGCTGGTGCTGTCGGTGCTGCTGGGAGTACCCCGGCTCGCATATCGCTACTGGAAGGACAGCCGCCTCGATTTCATCGCGCACGCGCCCAGCGAACGCATGCTCGTACTCGGTGCGGGCAAGGCCGGCGAGGCGCTGGTGCGCGATCTGTTGCGCGAAAATCGCTATGCACCGATGGGGTTTCTCGACGACGACCCGCAGTTGCGCGGCGCACGCGTACACGGGGTGCCGGTGCTCGGAACGCTCGATCAGCTTCCGCAGCGCGCGCGCGAGACTGCGGCCGAGATTCTCGTGATTGCGATGCCGTCGGCAACCAGCGCACAGATGCAGCGCGTCGTCGATTTGTGCGAAGCGTGCAATCTGCCGTTACGCACGGTGCCGCGACTCGAGGATGTAGTCGCCGGGCGCTCGAGTTTCAACGAACTCAAGGAAGTCGCAATCGAGGACCTGCTCGGGCGTGCTCAGGTTCAGCTCGACTGGACAGCCATTCGCACGCGCCTGTCCGGCAAGCGCGTACTGGTCACCGGTGGCGGCGGTTCGATCGGCGCCGAATTGTGCCGTCAGGTGGCGCGGCTCGGCGTCGAGTCGCTGACCGTGATTGACCTGTCCGAATACAACCTGTATCGAATCGAGCAGGAACTTCGCCGCGAATTTCCCGACCTGTTGTTCAATGCCTGTCTCGGCGACTGTGGCGACGCCGCTGCCTGCGAGCGCGTATTCGCGACCTGGCGTCCCGAAGTCATATTCCATGCTGCGGCCTACAAGCAGGTGCCACTGCTGCAAGGCCAGATACGCGAGGCATTTCGCAACAATGTGCTCGGTACCGAAGTCGTGGCCGCTGCGGCCGATCGCCACGGGGTGGACAGTTTCGTGCTGATCTCGACCGACAAGGCAGTCAATCCAACCAGTATTATGGGTGCTTGCAAACGCGTTGCCGAGCTGTTCTGCCAGAATTTCGCAAGCAGGTCGAAATCGCGCTTCATTACCGTGCGCTTCGGCAACGTACTCGATTCGGCCGGATCGGTAGTGCCACTGTTCCGCGAGCAGATTCGTGCCGGTGGGCCATTGACCGTGACGCACCCCGAGATGTCGCGCTACTTCATGACCATTCCCGAGGCCTGCCAGTTAATCCTGCAGGCCGCGGTGCTCGGCGAGGGCGGTGAGATCTTCGCACTCGACATGGGCGAGCCGGTGAAGATCGGTTACCTGGCCGAGCAGATGATCCGCCTCGCCGGCAAACAATCGGATCGCAACATCGCGATCGTGTACACCGGCCTGCGCCCGGGCGAAAAGTTGTTCGAGGAGCTGTTCCATCCGCTCGAGCACTATGAGAAGACCTCGCACGCGAAGATTTTCCTGGCGCAGCCACGCAGCATGGCCTGGCCGCTGCTGTCGACCCAGTTGCGCCAGGCCAGGGTTGCGGTGCGCGACTACGACGAGGAGACGCTGCGGCGCATACTTGAACAGATGCTTCCGGAATTCGTCACGCACGGGCCGGACGCCCCGGGCGAGGTAATCAAGTTCCGCTCCAACGCTTCCTGAGGGTTCACGATGCAACATCGTTTACGCAAGGTGGTCTTTCCGGTGGCCGGACTTGGCACGCGCTTCCTGCCAGCGAGCAAGGTGGTCGCGAAGGAAATGCTGCCGGTACTGGACCAACCTCTGATTCAGTACGCGGTGGACGAGGCCGTCAATGCGGGTGCCGAAACGCTGGTCTTTGTGACCAATCGATACAAGCATTCGATCGCTGATTACTTCGACAAGGCGTATGAACTCGAAAGCAAGCTCGATGCCACCGGCAAGCACGACCTGCTTGGGCGGATAACCGACCTCATACCCGCCAACGTGCAATGTGTTTTCGTGACGCAGGCCGAAGCGCTTGGACTTGGCCATGCTGTGCTGTGCGCAAAAGCTGTGATCGGCGATGAGACATTCGGCGTGATCCTGCCGGATGATCTGATCTGGAACGGCCCGCCGGGAAACGGGCGTGCCGGTGCGTTGCGGCAGATGGCGGAACTTGGTGCGGCCGAAGGCGCCAGTGTGATCGCCGTGGAGGAGGTGCCCCACGAGGACACCGCAAAGTACGGTATCGTTGATATCAAGTCGGCATCCGGACGTACGGCGCAGGTCAGGCACCTGGTCGAAAAACCGCAGCCGGCCGATGCGCCGTCCAATCTCGGCATTGTCGGGCGCTATGTACTTTCGAGCCGTATATTCGACAAGCTTGAACGCACGCGCCCCGGCGCCGGCGGCGAAATCCAGCTCACCGACGCCATTGAGGCGTTGCTAGACGAACAGCCGGTGCTGGCCTGTCGCTTTGAGGGCACACGTTTCGATTGCGGCAACAAGCTCGGCGTCCTCAGGGCGACCATTGCGTTGGCGCTCGCCGATGCGGAACTTGCACCGGCCGTTCGGGAATTCCTGAAAGGGGATGCAGGGAATTGACTTCCATTGGTTTCCATCCGTCCCATTCGAGTCGACTTACCGACATCGACTGGATCGTCAATCATCTCGGCGAGGAGCGCGAGCGCTATTTCGGCGCGGTTGTGCCGCCGATCGTGCAGTCGTCGATCTTCGCGTTTCCCGATGTCGCGGCGTTTCGCAAGGGCTTTTGCGACGAGCTGAAGCAGCATGTCTATACGCGCGGCAACAACCCTACGGTCGAGATCCTGCGCAAGAAGATCGCGGCGCTCGAAGGCGCCGATGACTGCCTGATTTTCGCGAGCGGTGCCGCGGCGATCTCGGCGGGCGTCATCGCGAACGTTCGCGCCGGCGAACACGTGGTTTGCGTCGCCCGACCGTACAGCTGGACGCGTTCGCTGCTGCGCGAACTGATGCCAGCATTCGCAGTTGGTACAACCTTCGTCGATGCGCGCGAGACGGCAAATATCGAGGCGGCGCTCACCGAGACGACGCGGCTGATCGTGCTGGAGAGCCCGAATTCGATGACGTTCGAACAACAGGATCTTGCTGCGGTCGCAGCACTCGCCCGCGCACGCAACCTGCGTACGTTGTGCGACAACAGTTGGGCCTCGCCGCTCCATCAGTCGCCGCTTTCATTTGGAATCGATCTAGTCGCGCATTCGGCGACCAAGTATCTGAATGGCCACTCGGATGTGGTCGGCGGCGTCCTGTGCGGAAGCGAGGAACTGATCCGCAAGGTATTCGGCGGTCCGTTCATGACACTCGGCGCGATCATGTCACCGAACGACGCCTGGCTGATGCTGCGCGGCTTGCGCACACTGCCGCTGCGTATGCAACGCATCGCGGCAACGACACCACGCGTGATCGCGTTCCTGCAGGAGCATCCGAAAGTCCGTCGCGTGCATGCGCCGCATGCGCGCGCCTATCCACAGGCCGAGCTTTCCGAGCGCCAGTTGCATGGCGTCAGCGGGCTTTTCAGCATCGAACTCGACGCGCCGGACGTGGCTGCGGTCGAACGCTTCTGCAACGGGCTCGAACGGTTCCTGATGACGGTATCCTGGGGCGGCTACGAATCGCTGGCATTTCCGGTTTGTGCGGTATTCCCGATCGACGCCCCGCTGGTTCCGTCTGCTGGCGGCGTGCCGTTGACGCTCGTACGATTGTCGATCGGGCTTGAGGCCCCCGAAATCCTGATTGCCGATCTGGCGCAGGCGCTGGCACGCATATGATTGTGCGTAACGGATGCGGTTCGGATGGCGCCAGTGTGGCGCGACGCCACGCCTTCGCCCGCGTCGGCAGCGGTCACACTGCGCTTGCTGCTCGAACGCCGCCCCGCCGGCTATCATGACGGCATGAAGCGTCTTGCGTTCCAGTTTGCACAGATTGCACTTGCGTTGTTGGCGGTGGCTGGAATGCCCGGCTGCCACGACCTGCGTGATTCGCTGGCCAGTGCGTCAACGCGCGCCGACATCACAGCGGTGACGATGACGGGTACATTCGACAATCACGCGCAGGTCTGGCAGAGCCGCGCAACCGCGTCGCCCGCGCCGCCGCATGTGATTCTGACGATCGATCCCGCGACGGAGCACTGGTCCATCTGGCAGGTGCATCTCGACACGGTCACCGCAATGGATGCGTCGTGGGCGATGCAGCGTACCAGCGGCGCGGATGGCATGACGACACTGGTTCCGTATCGCGCACTGGTCGCGAAACCGGCTTACGGCAAGGATTTCGATGCGCGCCAATGGGCCGCGCTCGATGCCTGCGCGCTCAAGGCCGTAGCGGCGAAGCAGGCTTTCCGAGCCGAGGCGAATGCAGCGGCGTGCGCGACGATTGCGCCTGGTATCGGCAGCGACGCGGCCTTGCTCCCGCTCACCGTCGAGCGCGATGGTGAGTGGATGCGCGTGCGTTTCTACGCCGATCAGGCCCGCGGCTCCGACGCGCGGGAGAACCTGCGTCGCGTGCGCTGGTTCGACGGCTGGGCGGCAATCAACGGCGCGGGGCCGAAGGCCAGCGCGGACAGTCGCGACTGGCACATGAACCGCAATTTGCGCCTGTCGAGCGAAGGCGGGCGTGCGACACTCAAATGGCGCGATGGTACCGCTTCGGGTTATTCGATCCAGCTTGAGACGCTTACCTACCACGCCAGCCACACGCCGGTGCTGAAATTGTCGGTGATCGAGGATGCGAGCGATCAGGTGATGACCTACGCCTGGGCCAATCCGGAGGCGACCCGCATCGGACTCAACCTCGGCTGGCTGCAGATCGGTCTGGATGAGAACGGCACACCGATCGCACCCGCCATGCCGTGAGCGCAGCGCAGTAGTTGCCAGCTATCCGGCCGACGCCGACGTGATCTGAGCCACCGGTTTCAAGATCCGGCGGTTTGGTGCAAGCGCCGGCGATTTCGCGCCGGACACGGCGGCATCGAATGGGAATGGATCGAACGCGCGCATCCGCTTCAGCTGCTCAGGACCGAGCGTTACGAGACGCGCTGATCGAACGCAACGCGGCACTCAGTTCTCCACAGGCAGGCGCCAGGCAGCTGGTGGCGCACCGAAATGGCGCTTGAACGCACGCTGGAATGCGCCCGGAGAGTCGTATCGATTTCGGTCGTGTGTTGCGCAGGCGACGTGCGGCGAGCTGCATGCGCGCCAGCGACCGGGATAGTGCATCGGCGCTTCGTCGAGCACCTGCTTGAAGCGTGCGGCGAGTGCCAAGCGCGAACTGGCGATGCGCGGCAGCCGGTCCTCGGCTGTCCATGGCTCTTGCGGTGCGGCGTGCAGCAAGCGCAAGTTTCCGGGCCTTGGCGCACCGGACAGCCGCGCTTCCCTTACATAGCCTCGAAGATGCCGGCTGCGCCCATGCCGGTGCCGATGCACATCGTGACCATGCCGTATTTCTGCTTGCGGCGGCGCAGACCGTGCACGAGTGTCGCGATACGTACTGCGCCGGTCGCGCCGAGGGGATGGCCGAGCGCAATTGCGCCGCCGAGCGGATTGACCTTGGCCGGATCGAGGCCGAGATCGCGGATCACGGCGAGCGCCTGGGCGGCGAACGCTTCGTTGAGTTCAATCCAGTCGAGATCGTCCTGCCGGATCCCGGTCTCGGCCAGCGCTTTCGGAATGGCTTCCTTCGGACCGATGCCCATGATCTCGGGCGGCACGCCGGCTACGGCGTAGCCCACAAAACGGGCGAGGGGAGTCAGGCCATATTCGTTGACGGCTGCTTCACTGGCCAGCAGCACGGCGCCGGCACCATCGGACATCTGCGAGGAGTTGCCGGCGGTGACGCTGCCGCCCGCTCGGAACACCGGCTTGAGCTTGGCCAGCACATCGATGCTGGTGTCCTTGCGTGGCCCCTCGTCGGTGTCGATCACGCGGCGGTCTTCGCGTACGCCGCGCGAAACCAGATCGGGATAACGGTCATCGAGCTGGAAGGGCGCGATCTCGTCCTCGAACGCGCCCGATTCAATCGCAGCGAGCGCGCGCTGATGGCTTTGCAATGCGAACGCATCCTGATCCTCGCGACTGATCTTCCAGCGCTCGGCGACCTTTTCGGCGGTGATGCCCATGCCGTAGGCAATCGCGACATTCTCGTCCTCGAACACGACCGGGTTCATCGCGATCTTGTGACCCATCATCGGCACCATGCTCATCGACTCGGTACCGCCGCCGAGAATCAGCTCGGCCTCGCCGAGGCGGATTCGATCGGCCGCCATTGCGACGGCCTGCACGCCGGACGAGCAAAACCGGTTGACGGTGACGCCGGGAACCGATTGCGGCAATCCGGCGAGCAGGGCACCGATGCGTGCGACGTTCATGCCTTGCTCGGCTTCCGGCATTGCGCAGCCGATGATCGCGTCGGCAATGCGTGCCGGGTCGATGCCCGCGCATTGGTCGATCACGCCGCGGATCACATGCGCCAGCAGATCGTCCGGTCGCGTATTTCGGAATACGCCGCGGGGGGCCTTGCCGACCGGTGTACGGAGCGTGGCGACGATGTAGGCGTCTCGGATTTGCTTGGTCATGCTCGTGTCTCGAAGGGAGAGGACTATGGACCAAGATGCGAAAGTCGGGAGCGTCGATTTCCAATGCCCGCCCTAAGCCCTCAGCCCTCGCTTTGCTAATTGTGCAACGGTTTGCCGGTTTTCATGGTGTGCTCGATGCGTTCCTGGGTCTTGGACATTTGTGCGAGTTCGACGAAGTGCCGGCGTTCGAGATCCAGCAGCCAGCGCTCGTCGACTTCCGAGCCGCGTTCGATGACACCGCCGCACAGCGTATCGGCGATGCGACTCGCGATCTCGTAATCGTGATCGGAGATGAAACGACCTTCGCGCATGTTGACCAGCAGCATTTTCAGGCTGGCCGCGCCGACATCGCCGCACACGGTGATATTGCGCGCAGGCAACGGCGGACGATAGCCGGATTCCACCAATGCCGTTGCCTGCTGCTTGGCGACATACAACAGCTCGAAATTGTTGAATACGACGACAGCGTCGTCGCGCAGCAGACCCATCTGTTTCGCCTCCAATGCGGAGCCTGACACCTTGGCCATTGCGACAATTTCAAACCAGCGTTTGATGCCTTCGAAGGGATCGCCATCCGGTGCGGCTCGCGCGCAGCGCAGCGCAATTTCCTTCAAGCCGCCGCCGGCCGGGAGCAACCCAACGCCGGCTTCGACCAGTCCCATATAGCTTTCCAGCGCGGCGACCGTACACGCACAATGCATCTGAAACTCGCAGCCACCACCGAATGCGAGCCCGCGAACTGCCGCTACGACCGGAACCAGCGAATACTTGAGCTTCATGCTGGTGGTCTGGAAATTCGCGACCATGGCCTCGAACTCGCTGGTCGTGCCGTCCTTGAGCAGGCCCAGCACCCCTTTCAGATCGGCGCCGGCCGAGAACGGCTCGCCGGCCTGCCACAGGACCAGCGCGCGGAAATCGGTCTCGGCGATCTCGACCGAACGCTGCAATCCGTCGAGCACCACGTCATTGACGGTGTTCATGCGCGTCTTGAATGACGCGATCGCGATGTCGTCGCCGAGATGCCACAGGCGCAAGCCGGCATTCTCGAAAACCGTGGTCCCATGATCGAAGGTCTCGCCGATCATCGGGTCCGGAAACAGCTGGCGTCGGTACACCGGTTGCGACGACCGCGGCAGATCCTTGCCCGCTTGCGGCGAAAACGAACCGGTTGCGTGATGCACGCCTTTTCGGCCGTCGGCAACCCACGCGGGCAGCGCGGCGTCGCTCATGGTCCTGCCGGCGGCGATATCCTCCTCGATCCATTTCGCCAGCTGCTGCCAACCGGCCACCTGCCAGGTCTCGAACGGACCGAGTTTCCAGCCGTAGCCCCAGCGGATCGCCAGGTCGACATCGCGCGCCGTATCGGCGATACCGGCCAGATGAAACGCACAGTAATGAAACAGATCGCGAAACATGGCCCACAGAAATCGAGCCTGCGGATCATCCGAGCCGTGCAGGCGCCCAAATTTTTCGGCGGGATCCTTGATCGCGAGAATCGCGGTGACCTCGTTGGAAGCGTGCGGGTTGGAGACACGATAATCCCTGGCCGCCGGATCGAGCACCCGCATTTCCTTGCCCACTTTGCGGTAGATACCCGCGCCGGTTTTCTGTCCGAGCGCGCCTTGCCCGATCAATGCCGCCAGCCAATCGGGCGTCTTGAAATGGCGATGCCACGGGTCGTTGGGCAGGGTATCGGCCATCGTCTTGATTACGTGTGCGAGCGTGTCGAGTCCAACCACGTCGGCGGTACGGTAGGTCGCACTTTTCGGGCGCCCGATCGCCGGCCCGGTCAGCGCATCGACAACGTCGAAGCCCAGGCCGAAAGCCGCCGTGTGATGCAACGTCGCGAGGATCGAAAAGACCCCTATCCGGTTGCCGATGAAATTCGGGGTGTCACGCGCGTAGACGACACCCTTGCCGAGCGCCGTCGTCAGGAATGACTCGAGGCCGGGAAGCAATGCGGGATCGGTTTCGTCCGAGGGAATCAATTCGACCAGATGCATGTAGCGCGGCGGATTGAAGAAGTGGATCCCGCAGAAACGCGGGCGCAACGGTTTCGGCAATGCGGCTGCGAGGGAAGTGATTGACAGGCCGGATGTGTTGGTTGCAATAACAGCGTTTTCAGATAGATATGGGGCTATCTTGCCGTAAAGATCAAGCTTCCAGTCGAGCCGCTCGGCAATCGCCTCGATAACCAGATCGCAGTCGCGCAAGTGCTCCAGATCATCCTGGTAATTGGCCGACTGAATCGCTGCAGCGCGCGATTTCAACGCCAGCGGCGCGGGCGACAATTTGCCAAGGCCCTGGATCCCCTTGCGCACGATTCCGTCGCGGTCGCCATCCTTGGCCGCAAGGTCGAACAGGACAGTGTCGACACCGGCATTGACCAGGTGGGCAGCAATCTGCGCGCCCATCACTCCGGCGCCGAGAACGGCCGCCTTGCGGATTCGAAGCGGTGCAATGGTCATGAATTCTCCCGGATGGTCGAGAAAAGAAGCCTGCCGCGACGGCGTGGAAGGGTGTCAAAAAGCGTTTCAATTAGCTAGAATCGTCCACGAAATAGCGAGCTAAGTCACAGAACCGCCATCGATTTGCGGTGATGCTTCCCAGCCGTTCAGCAATTATCAACCTCTCGCAGGGGATCCGCCACATGGCGCTCGAGCGCACTCTTTCCATCATAAAGCCGGATGCCGTTGCCAAGAACCTGATCGGTGAAATATACGCGCGTTTCGAAAAGGCCGGGCTCATCATCATCGCGGCGAAGATGAAACATCTGACCCGCGACGAGGCCGAAGGTTTTTATGCGGTGCATCGCGAGCGCGGGTTCTTCCCCGCACTCGTCGAGTTCATGATTTCCGGACCGGTCATGATCCAGGCACTCGAGGGTGACGATGCAATTGCGCGCAATCGCGAACTGATGGGCGCAACCGATCCAGCCAAGGCAGCGCCCGGCACGATTCGCGCCGACTTTGCCGAGTCGATCGACGCGAACGCGGTGCATGGCTCGGACAGCGCGGGAAATGCCGCGACCGAAATCGCCTTTTTTTTCACTGGCGTGGAAATCTGCGCCAGGTAACTGAAGCGTTCATCCATGAACGCGAGGATCAAGATGCGATCATCCGTGACCGCACTGTTCAACAAACCATGAACCAAATCGCTTCCACTTCGCCCAGCAAGACCAATCTGCTCGATTTCGATCGTCGCGGGCTGCGCGAATTTTTTTCCGCGATTGACGAGAAACCGTATCGCGCAGATCAGGTAATGAAGTGGATCTATCATCATCACGTCACCGACTTCGCGCAGATGACGGATATCGGCAAACAGCTGCGGGTAAAGCTCGATGCGGTCGCCGGCATTGTTCCACCCGTCGTGCAACTGGAAAAGCATTCCACCGACGGCACTCACAAGTGGCTGCTCGGCATGGATGCCGGCAACGCAATTGAAACCGTGTTCATTCCGGAGCCGACGCGCGGTACCTTGTGCGTTTCCTCTCAGGTCGGTTGCGGGCTGAACTGCCGGTTCTGCGCGACCGGCGCCCAGGGCTTCAACCGCAATTTGTCCGCTGCGGAAATCATCGGTCAGGTGTGGGTAGCCGCAAAGCACCTCGGCAATATCCCTCAACGTCAACGCAAGCTCACCAACGTGGTGATGATGGGCATGGGTGAGCCGCTGCTCAATTTCGATCATGTTGTCACTGCGATGAACGTGATGCGCGACGATCTCGGCTTCGGGCTGGCCAGCAAACGCGTAACCTTGTCGACTGCGGGACTGGTGCCGATGATCGACAAGCTGTCGGAAACCAGCGACGTATCGCTCGCGGTGTCGTTGCATGCGCCGAACAATGAATTGCGCACCGAGCTGGTGCCGTTGAACCGCAAATATCCGATTGCCGATTTGCTGGCTGCGTGCGCGCGATACGCCGCGCGCCGACCGCGCGCAACGATCACCTTCGAGTACACGATGTTGAAGGGCATCAATGACCGGCCCGAGCATGCGCGACAACTGGTCAAGCTGATGCGCCGTCTGCCAAGCAAGGTGAATCTGATTCCGTTCAATACATTTCCCGGGACCCGCTACGAACGCTCCGATGAAAGCAGCATCCGTACATTTCAGACCCTACTGTTGGACGCGGGCGTGATGACGTTGGTACGGCGCACACGCGGCGCTGATATCGACGCGGCCTGTGGACAGCTGCAGGGGCAGGTCAGGGACCGGACGCGTCGCCAGGCCGAATTTCATCGCAGGTTGGCGGAACTCGAACTGCAACGGGGTGTTGCCGATGCGGCCTGAACGCGCCATGCGCTGCTTGGCAATGGCGCTGGGCTGCGCCTTGTTGGCTGCCTGCGCGAGCAACGCTGGGGGGGTCAGGAAGGAGGATGCGGCAACCCGCAACGAGGATGCGGCACGCGTACATACCGAACTCGGCCAGAAGTATATGCAGCAGGGCAAACTTGAGCTCGCGCTGGGCAAATTGAAAAAAGCGCTGTCGTTCGACGCTGACTACGTCGATGCTCATACCGTGATTGCGCTGCTGTACGAAAATATCGGCGATCTCAAGCAGGCCGAGGAACACTACCGGCGTGCCGCCGAACTCAAGCCCAAGAGCGGCAACGAGTTGAACAACTACGGCGCTTTCCTGTGCAAGCTCGGCCGCTACGCCGATGCCAACGGCTACTTCGATCGCGCGATTGCCGACCCGTTCTACAAGACACCGGACGTGGCACTGACCAACGCCGGAACCTGTCTGCTCAAGGCCGGCAAGTACGCCGCTGCCGAGAAGGATCTGCGACTCGCGGTCGAGCGCGGACCGAACAATGCCGAGGCGTTGTTCCAGCTCGCCTCAGTGCTCTATCACCAGGGCGATTACTTTCATGCTCGCGCCTTCGAGCAACGCTTCGAGTCAGTGGCCAAGGCAAGCCCGGAGTCACTGATGCTTGGGCGCAATATCGAACTGAAACTGGGCAACTCGGATGCAGCCCGTGACTATACGCGCCGCCTGATCCAGGGTTTTCCGAATTCGGCGCAGGCGCGCGCACTCAACCAACCGAACGCATCATGAGTCTATCCCGCAACATTCCAGCTCCCCCGCGTACCCCGATCGCGCGGCGCCCGGGAGCATTCGCGCATGGTACAAACCATGGTCAGGAGGACGCTGATCACGACACCAACCAATTCTCGCTACCACTGGCACGGGAGCCAATTATTTCGACGCAGACCGGAGAGTCTGCCGGAACAATACTCGACGAGGTTGCAATATCAACCGAGGGGGTTAGCAACGTGTACGAACCGGACGTGGGTGGCGCCGGCAAAACCGAAATTCAGGGCAATGACCGTTCGCTCGGCGAGCGTCTGCGCGTGGCGCGTGAGCGCAAGGGCTTGGCGCTCGAAGAAGCGGCCGCGCTTCTCAAGCTGCCAGCGCGGCTCCTCGCGCGCCTTGAAAGCGACGACTATTCGAAGCTCGACCACGGTGTGTATCTGCGCGGCTACCTGACCAGCTACGCGCGCTTGGTCGATGTGCCTGTGGAGATCGCTGCAGATCAAGCCGAGTGCGAGATTGAACCGGTGCCGCTGGTCGCGACGGGCACGATTTCACGCTCACGTTTTCTGTTCGACCGTTATTCGGTCAGTGCAACCTATCTGATTCTGACCGCCTTGATCGTGGCGCCCGCGGTGTGGCTTGCAACTCATGGAGGACTCGAGCAGAACCTCGCACGTACAGCGCCCCTCGACAGCCAGACAAATGGCGGCGCAGCTTTCGACACCTCGCGCGATCACACGACGGACAGCGCCGCGGCGACTGACTCGTCGCCCGCTGCGGTGCCGCTGATCGACCCCGTTCCGCGCGGCCAGGAACCGGTAATAGCTTCGATGGCGCCGTTCCCTGCGCCGTTCCCTGCACCGCAGAATAAGGTGCAGGTATCGCCCCCCGCGCCCGCCGCCGCGTCCGGTTCGCATGTGCTGAGCGTGAAGCTCAGTCAGGCCAGTTGGGTCGAAGTGGTTGCCACCGACGGCGACAAGCTCGAGTACTCGCTGTTGCCGGCGGGCAGCGAACGCTCCTACCGCAGCGATCAGGCCTTGTCGATCCGCATCGGCAATACCGCCGGCGCAGAAATCAGCGCCGATGGCAAGGCGGTCGATCTCGATCCGTTCCGCCACGCCAATGTCGCCCAGCTCGTGTTGTTCGGATCGAATGAAGCGGCGTCCACTCCTGTCGACAACTAGACTGGTGCGCGGAGATTCCGGACGCAAGCTGAATCGCGTCGCTACGCTTATCTGACCACGTCGCGGAACGACGGTTTCCTGCTACCCTTGTTCGCGTTGTTGCGCCACGGCGGTCAGCGCGGCGCGCTTCGCCCGGTCCGCAAACATCCTGACAGACCTTCTTCCGTCGCCCCGCCACAGGTGATTTCATGGCTTTCGAACTACTCGACGAATACGAGCAAAGTGAACTGGTACGCAAATGGCTCAGGGAGAACGCTCTTTCCATCGCGACCGGAGTGGCGCTCGGCCTCGCACTGATATTTGGATGGCAGCAGTGGAAAGTGCATCGTCTGCATCGTGATGCCGAAGCGGCGGCGCAATATCAGGCGCTCGGCGACGCCATCGATGCCAGGCGCATGGACGATGCGGACAAGATCGCGCAAGCCCTGCGCAAGGATTATGCGGGCACGGCATATGCCGTCTTCGCGGCAATGCGCCAGGCCGATCTGGCCAGCGCCAACGGCGACACCAAGGCGGCCGCCGCCGATCTCGAGTGGGCGCATGAGCAAGCCGGCAATAGCGCAATGAAGGCGCTGACCGCGCTGCGGCTCGCCCGGGTCACGCTGGCCGAAGGCGATGCCGACGCCGCTCTGAAGCTGCTCGATACGATACCGAAGGACGACTACAGCGGACTCGCCGAGGAATTGCGCGGCGACGCACTGGCCAAACTCGGACGGATCGGCGAGGCGCGTACGGCCTATCAGAATGCTCTCACGCATCTTGATTCACAGACGGCCGGCGCCGGCTTCGTGCAAATGAAACTTGATGACCTTGCGGCGGCTGCGGAGAAGAAAGGCTCATGAAGCGCACTGTTCTCCTGGCGACTGCCGGCATCGCACTGGCATTGGGTAGTTGCACATTTCTCAAGAACATCGTCGGCACCAAGGACAATGTAGAGCCCCCGCGCAAACTGACCGAACTCGCGCCGACCATCGGTATCCAGACCTTGTGGACCGAACGAGCCAGCAAGGGGGCCGGCGACTCCGGTGCGCGGATGTCACCAGCCGTCGTGGATGGTCGCGTCTATGCGGCCGGCGTCGATGGCACCATTACGGCGCTTGATGCGCAGTCCGGCAATGAGCTGTGGCGCGTGCACGCGGGCAAGCGAACCGGCTCGCTGCTGCGCCTGCGTCGCGGTGAGAATTCCCTGCGCTGGTCGGGCGGTCCGGCGGTGACCGGCGATCTGCTGGTCGTCGGCGGACTAGACGGACAGGTGTACGCCTATTCCGCGGTCGACGGCACTCCACGCTGGAACACCCAGATGCCCTCCGAGGTGATCACGCAACCAGTGATATCCGAAGGTGTCGTCGTCGTGCGTACCAACGATGGCCGCCTGACCGGTCTGGATGCGGCCAACGGCAGTCGCAAATGGGTGTTCGATCAATTGGTCCCGCCACTGAGCCTGCGTGGCAACTCGGCCCCGCTGGTCGCTGACGGCCTGGTATTTTCCGGCCTCGACAACGGTCGTGTCGTCGCGCTCAAGCTTGCCGACGGCCATCAGCAATGGTCGCAAGTTGTTTCAGTGGGCGAGGGTCGCACCGATGTCGAACGCCTGGCCGATGTCGACGGACCTGTCGCACTCGATGGCAATGACCTTTATGCTGCGGGTTACCGTGGCCAACTCGTCGCCTTGTCCGTCGATCGCGGTCAACCGCAATGGCAGCGTGATCTGTCCAGCTACGCCGGTGTGGCCGTCGCGGGCGATGTCCTGGTCGTGGTCGACAGCGAAAGCAATATCTGGGCATTCGACCGGCAGACCGGCGCCAACCGCTGGAAGCAGGATGCATTGCAATACCGCTGGCTCAGCGCGCCTGCGATCCAGGGCAACGCCGTGGTGGTCGGGGATTTGGACGGCTACGTGCATTGGCTCAACCTTGACGATGGCAAACTGGCCGCACGCGAGCGCCTCGGTCGCGATCGGATCGAGAGTGCGCCGGTGGCTGCTGCCGGCGTGGTCTACGTCGAAGACGTCGACGGGCGTATCGGGGCCTACCGCATCGGTCAGTGATCACGCGTGGCAACTCAGCTGTGCCAGAGTGGCTTTGATCTCATCAGCGCAGGTGTCACCCGGGTATTTGAAATAAACAAGATGGGCCGCCTGCATTGAATAGATCGAAGCATCCCCAGGAGCATCTGCGATGTTTCCGGTCGTCGTCATAGTCGGACGTCCAAATGTCGGCAAGTCGACGTTATTCAACGCACTGACGCACACTCGCGATGCGCTGGTTGCCGACCTGCCGGGCGTGACCCGAGATCGTCACTACGGCGTCTGCCGCCAGACGACGCCGGCGTGCGTGATTGTCGACACCGGCGGTCTCGGGGACAGCACCGAAGGTCTTGGGAGTTTGACTACAAGGCAAGTGGAGACCGCGATCGCCGAAGCGGATGTCGTGCTTTTCGTCGTCGATGCCAGGGACGGTTTGCTTCCCACCGACGAGGCGATACTTGCGCAACTGCGACGTGCGTCGAAAAAGATTCTTCTCGTCGTCAACAAGGTCGATGGGCTCGACGAAAACACCGTCCTGACCGACTTTGCGTCGCTCGGCATCGCCGCGGTGCTGCCGGTCGCTGCCGCGCACGGACGTGGTATCGGTGGTCTGGTGACAGCGCTTGCGCCGCTGCTGCCGGAACCGCCCTTGGTCGATAACCACTTGCCAGACGATGCTGGTATTCGCATCGCAATCGTGGGACGCCCGAATGTCGGCAAGTCCACGTTGGTCAATCGCCTGCTCGGCGAAGAACGCATGATCGCATCGGATGTGCCGGGCACGACCCGCGATTCGATTGCCGTCACGCTCGATCGCGACGGCAAACGTTACACGCTGATCGATACCGCCGGCATCCGCCGCCGCGCGCGTATCGAGGATGCGATCGAGAAATTCAGCGTAATCAAGGCGATGCAGTCGATCGCTGCGTCCGAAATCACAATCCTCATGCTTGATGCGAATGAGGGGGTGACCGATCAGGATGCAGGGCTCATCGGTCTTGTTCTCGAGGCCGGGCGCGCGCTGGTCGTGGCGGTGAACAAATGGGATGGTCTCGATCGGTACCAGCGCGAACAATGTCGCGCCTCGCTATCGCGCAAGCTGGTGTTCGTTTCGTGGGCGCGTCAGGTTTTCATTTCCGCCTTGCACGGCAGCGGGATCGGCGAATTGATGACGGCGGTCAACCGGGCCCATGCTGCCGCCAATCGACGCTTCATCTCATCGGAACTCAACCGCGCACTCGAGGCGGCATGCGCCGCCGCCCAACCTCCGCTGGTACGTGGGCATGCGCCGAAGCTGCGTTACGCGCATCCAGGAGGCAGCAACCCGCCAACTATCGTGATCCACGGGTCGCGCACCAGATACATCGCCGACGGTTACCGGCGCTATCTGGAAAACTTTTTCCGCAAACGCTATCGACTCGAGGGCACGCCGGTGCGCATCGAGTTCCGCGATGGTGACAATCCGTTCGCCGGCAAGCGCAACCAACTGAGCGAGCGTCAGCAGCGCCAGCGCCAGCGCTTGATCCGGCACGCCAAACGCGGCAAGGGTTGATTTGCGATACGAAGAATGACCGCCCGGTGACGACCATTCCACCAACCACATCCGGTATGTGACGCTTCCCGTTCGCTCCTTTCGACAATGTCAGCACAGGCCCTGATCGGGTCAACCAAGCAAACTCGAAGCGATCCTTTTGCATCGCTTCCCTGCCAACGAAGGTTAAAGAGTGATACACACCCATCGCATCGCCGGTTTGATCCTTGCGGGCGGTGCGAGCGAACGCCTCGGCGGGCGCGACAAGGGCCTCGTGACCTTGGGTGGAAAGCCGCTGGTGGCATGGGTGGTCGCGGCCTTGCGTCCGCAGGTCGATAGCATGCTGATCGCCGCCAACCGGCACCGCGACACTTACGTTCGATACGCGCCGACGATCGGCGATGACAGGGTCGGTTTTCGCGGACCGCTGGCGGGCATCGCCGCCGGGCTTGGAGCGATCGATGCCGACTGGATGCTGACGGTTCCGGTCGATTGCGTCGAACCGCCTGCAGATCTCGCCCGACGCCTGCTTGGCGTCGCCGAGGCGCGCACAGCGACGGCGATCGTCGCGCACGATGGCGAGTGCAGGCAACCGTTGTTTGCACTGTACACGGCCTCTCTCGCCAGCGCGGCCGCCGGCGCCGCGGAAACCGATACATCGGTGTGGCGATGGCAGAACGAGATTGGTGCACTCGAAGTCAATTGCCCGGCGTGGCATGACCAGTTTACAAATCTCAACACCATCGAGGACTTTGTCGAATACGAAAGAGGTCTAAGTGTCCGATCCTGAATTTCCCGGCCGCTTGTCGGTTGCCGAAGCGCGCGCAACTATTGTCGCGGTGTGCGATTCGCGACGCTTGCCGGCCGAACATGTGGCACTCGATCGCGCGCTTGGGCGGGTGCTGATTGACGATGTCGTGGCGCCTCACGACCTGCCGCCATTCGCAAATTCGGCCATGGACGGTTATGCACTTCGCGCAGCCGATCTGCCGCCGCAGGGCGAAGCGCGCTTGCGACTTGCCGGGGTTATGCTGGCGGGGGCGCCGATAACCCGGAGCGTTGCGTCGGGCGAGTGCATGCGGGTCACCACGGGTGCGCCAATGCCGGCCAACGCGGACATGGTGATCATCAAGGAACACACACGCATTGATGGCGATTACGTTCTCGTTCCTTCCGGTGAGCCGCCGCGCGTTCACGTGCGCGCGGCGGCCGAAGACTATCGCGTCGGACAAATCGCACTGCGAGGCGGCCGGCGGCTGGTTGAGGCGGATCTCGGTCTGCTGGCCTCATTTGGATGCAGCAGAGCATCCGTTTCGCGCATGCCGGCGGTCACACTTTTCAGCACCGGCGACGAGCTGGTCGCGCCGGATCAGCCGCTGGGTTTCGGGCAGATTCACGACAGCAACGCGACCGTTGTTGCAGCGCTCCTGCGGCGGGACGGCATCGAACCGAATCGTGTTCTGCATCTGCCCGACGATCCCGATACGATGCGCAACAGGCTGAATGATGCGGCCGGCAACGGCGAGGTCATCGTGACCTGTGGCGGTGTGTCGGCCGGTGAGGCCGATTTCATGCCACGACTGATCGGCGAAATCGGCCGCGTGCATTTCTGGAAAGTGCGCATTCGGCCGGGGATGCCGATGCTGTTCGGCGAAATAGCGGGGGCGCTGGTGTTCGCGTTACCCGGCAATCCGGTATCCGCGTTCGTGACCTTTCTCGCATTGGTTCGTCCCGGGCTGCTGGCGCTGCAGGGAGTCGTGGAACAACCATCGCGACGGTGGCTGGCGCGACTGGACTCGGCGCTGCGCAAGTCGGATGCGCGCACCGAGTACCTGCGTGCGCGCCTCGAATCGCGCGACGACGGTGTTCTGTGGGCGAAGCCACTCGCACGACAGGGTTCGGGCATGTTGGGCAGCATCGTAGACGCGGACTGTCTGGTTGTGGTGCCCGAGAACCTGCATGAGCTCAATGCCGGCAGCGTGGTGGAAATTCTCCCGCTGCCGGGCCTATGCTGATCCAATGAACACACCGACCGGGCGCGAGCAATCGCGCAGCGATGCCGTCGTAGAAGTGGACCCTGCCGAGGCGCTGACGCGCCAGCGCGCGGGCGCGCTGTTGATCGATGTGCGCGAGGACACCGAGCACGCCGCCGGCATGCCGCTCGATGCGGTCGGTCTTGCGCGCGGCATGCTCGAGCAACGCATCGCAGATGTGGCGCCCAATCGCGAGCGCGAGATCCTGACGCTGTGCGCAAGTGGCCGTCGATCGTTGCTGGCAGCCGCTACGCTGTGCGATCTGGGCTACGCACGCGTGGCATCCGTGCGCGGAGGTTTTGCGGCATGGAAGCAGATCGGACTGCCGCTGGCCGAATCAACCATTGATGCCGACACAGCCGATCGCTATGCGCGCCATCTGATGCTGCCGGAAATCGGCACAGTCGGGCAGGGCCGACTGGCCGCCGCACGCATCGCGCTGATCGGCGCTGGAGGCCTCGGTGCGCCGGCCGCACTGTATCTTGCGGCGGCCGGTGTGGGCAGGCTGACCGTGATCGACGACGATCGTGTCGAGCGCTCGAATCTGCAACGCCAGATCATTCACGTCGATGCACGCATAGGCATGGCCAAGACCGAATCGGCACAGCTTGCGTTGAATGCGCTGAACCCGCGAATCCGCATCGACAGCAAGTCCGAACGCTTGCGTGCGGCCAACGTCGAAGCGCTGATCCGCGATCACGACGTCGTCATCGATGGTGCCGACAACTTTCCGACCCGATATCTGCTCAATGCCGCCTGCCTGAAACTCGGCATGCCGCTGATCTACGGTGCCGTACACCGCTTCAGCGGGCAAGTCAGCGTATTCGATACGCGGCGCAACGATTCGCCGTGCTACCGCTGCCTGTTTCCGGAGCCTCCGGCGGGCGCCGACGCACCGAATTGCAGCGAGGCGGGGGTACTCGGCGTGGTGCCGGGTATTGTCGGACTGCTGCAGGCAACCGAGGCAATGAAACTCGTGCTCCGCGTCGGCGCGAGTCTGGTTGGTCGACTGCTGTGCTACGACGCACTCGCCGCACGTTTCAGCGAACTCGCGCTGCCGCGCGATCCGCAATGCCCCGGTTGCGGCAGCGCGGCGACGTTCGAGAGTTATACCGATATCGCCGAAATCTGCGCGCGGTCGGATCGGGAACGGTAACGTGCGATTCCCGCAACTCATGTCTCCCGCGTAGTCGCAACCATGCGTAGTTGGCGATGCCGGTTGCGCGCAGAGTGCACGTCCTACGCGGACTATCTCTTCTGCGTCTTGTTCAAGGCAGCGAGTTGCTCCGGTGTTGCCTCGCTCTGATGCGCTGCTTTCCACTCGATAAATGGCATGCCGTAGATGCGTTCGCGCGCTGCATCCCGATCCATTGTGATCCCGTGTTGCTCGGCTGCTTCGCGATACCAGTCGGCGAGACAGTTGCGGCAGAAGCCTGCCAGGATCATCAGATCGATGTTCTGCACGTCGCTGCGCTCGCGCAGATGATCGAGCAGGCGCCGCAACACGGCGGCTTCGAGTTGCGCATTCATATCCTGATTCATGTCATGGTGATTCCGAATTCATGGCGATAGTCGTCCGCGTTGTGTTCTCCGACAGAGTAGCCGTAGCTCATGCAGCGAGCGCCGTCAAGACGCAGGTCGCCGTTCGAAACCGAACCTGCCCGCGAAGACCGCGCTCGCTCCGAACCGGGAGCAAGACCTCGCGCGGCGCGATGTTTGCGCAATAATACGCGCCTTCGCCGCTGCCTCCGGGAACCATTTCTTGACCGCACGACTCCTCGACGGCAAACGCATCGCCGATGAACTGCTGGAGCGCATCGCGGTTCGCGTCACGGCGCGCGTCGCGGAAGGCCATCAGGCACCTGGCCTTGCGGTGGTTCTGGTGGGTGCGGATCCGGCGTCGTCGGTATACGTGCGCAACAAGCGGCGCGCGTGCCGGCGGGTCGGATTCCGCTCGCTCGACTACGATCTGCCGATCGATACAACGCAATCCGGCCTCTTCAAGTTGATCGACACACTCAACGACGATCCCACGGTGCACGGTATCCTGGTGCAACTGCCGTTGCCGCCAGGCATCGACAGCAACGCGCTGATCGATCGCATCGACCCGCGCAAGGATGTCGACGGATTCAACGCGACCAACCTCGGCCACCTCGCGCTGCGCCGATTCGGACTGCGACCGTGCACGCCCAAGGGCGTGATGACCCTGCTCGGCAATACCGACCGACCTGTCCGCGGCCGGCATGCGGTAGTGGTGGGCGTATCCAACCATGTCGGCCGGCCGTTGGTGCTCGAACTCCTGATTGCCGGATGCACGACGACCTGTTGCCACAAGTTTACCGACGATCTCGCGCGATATGTGGGGCAGGGCGACATCGTGGTCGTCGCAGTCGGCAAGCCGGGGCTGGTGAAAGGCGAATGGATCAAGCCCGGAGCGGTGGTCATCGATGTCGGCATCAATCGCCGCAAGGACGGGCGTCTGATCGGCGATGTCGAATTCGACGCGGCGGCCGAGCGTGCCTCGTGGATTACTCCGGTACCGGGCGGCGTCGGGCCAATGACCGTCGCGACCCTGATGGAGAATACGCTCGAGGCGGCAGAGGCGTTTGATGCGGGATGAAACGGGAAGCCGTTTCGCGCTGAGCGCATCGCAGCGAAGTCAAAGTACTTGCCTCGACGCCTGGCGACCCCGTCGCAGCGCGGGGCGAACAGCCGCCGAGGCTTATCCATTGACCAGCGACTTCGTCCGTCAATGCCCAACGTCGGTTGGTGGCGCCTTCAAAGCACCCGGACCGCAGCGTATAATCGCGCATTGCCACGCCGGATCAGTCCATGCGCATCCTCGCCGAGGCCCTGACCTACGACGACGTCTATCTCGTACCCGCTCACTCGAGTGTGCTGCCGCGCGATGTCGACACCTCGACGCGCCTGACCCGCAAGATCCGCCTGAACATTCCGATCGTGTCCTCGGCGATGGACACGGTGACCGAAGCGCGCCTCGCCATCACGATGGCCCAGTGTGGCGGCATCGGCATCATCCACAAGAACATGCCGGTCGAACGTCAAGCCGCCGAAGTGCGCCTTGTCAAGAAGTTCGAGGCAGGCGTAATCCGCGATCCGCTGACAGTCGGTCCGCTGACCTCGATCGGCGAGGTCATGCAGATCACGCATGCAAACAACATTTCCGGCGTCCCGGTCGTCGAGGACGGCAACAGGCTGGTCGGCATCGTGACCAGCCGCGACTTGCGCTTCGAGAAGAAACCCGACGATCCGGTCAAGAACATCATGACCCGCAAGGACAGGCTGGTAACGGTGAATGAGGGCGCTGACGAAGACGAAGTCATTGCGCTGCTGCACAAGTATCGGATCGAAAAGGTGCTCGTGGTCAACGATGCATTCGAGCTGCGCGGACTGATCACTGTCAAGGACATTCAGAAGGCGCGCGACAATCCGCACGCAGCCAAGGACGATCGCGAACGTCTGCGCGTCGGTGCGGCGGTCGGCGTCGGCGGCGATACCGAGGCGCGCGTAATCGCTCTCGCGGAGGCGGGTGTCGATGTGATCGTGGTCGACACCGCCCACGGGCACTCACAAGGCGTGCTCGATCGCGTGCGCTGGATAAGGCAGAATTTTGCCGATGTGCAATTGATCGCCGGGAATATCGTCACCGGCGAAGCAGCAAAGGCATTGCGCGATCTCGGTGTCGATGCGGTCAAGGTCGGCGTTGGCCCGGGTTCGATCTGCACCACGCGCATTGTTGCCGGTGTCGGAGTGCCGCAAATCACCGCAATCGCGATGGTCGCCGAGGCCTTGAACAACGAAATTCCGTTGATTGCCGACGGCGGCATCCGTTATTCCGGCGACGTGGCCAAGGCGATAGCTGCGGGGGCATCCACCGCCATGCTCGGCTCGATGTTTGCCGGCACCGAGGAAGCACCTGGCGAAATCGACCTGTATCAGGGCCGCTCGTACAAGAGCTATCGAGGCATGGGGTCGCTCGGCGCGATGTCGCAAGGCTCCTCGGATCGCTACTTCCAGGACGAGACCGATGCCGACAAGCTGGTGCCGGAAGGCATCGAGGGCCGCGTGCCGTATCGCGGGCCGCTGCGCAGCATCATTCGCCAGCTCGAAGGTGGTTTGCGCTCGTCGATGGGGTATTGCGGATGCACGAGCGTGGACGAAATGCGCAGCCGATCACAGTTCGTGCGTGTCACCGGCGCGGGCGTGCGGGAAGCGCACGTACACGACGTGCAGATTACCAAGGAAGCGCCGAATTATCGGATGGATTGACTGAGCAGCGCTGGGGACCGAGTTGCGGACGTCTTGCCCGCTACCCAGGGAACTGCGTAGACATGGCTTTCGAAACTCATGGCTCGCGCACGGCTTCGTTACCGCTCGGTCCTCAGCCTGATATTCTCATCATGCAGAACATCCATCACGACCACATCCTGATCCTCGACTTCGGATCCCAGTACACCCAGCTTATCGCACGCCGCGTGCGCGAAATTGGTGTGTATTGCGAGATCTGGGCGTGGGACCACGATGCTGCCGCGATTGCCGGGTTCGCACCGCGTGGCGTAATTTTGTCAGGCGGTCCGGAGTCGGTTACCGGCACCGGTTCGCCCCGCATACCCGCGGCGATCTTCGATCTCGACGTGCCATTGCTCGGTATCTGCTATGGCATGCACGCAATGACCGTCCAGCTCGATGGCCGCGTTGAGGCCGAACACGAACGCGAATTCGGCTATGCCAAGGTGCGGCCGACAACTTCATGCTGCTTGTTCGACGGATTGGCCGACCAGTCCGGTTCACCGGAGCGAAATTCGAACGGCGCAGCGGGTCTGGACGTCTGGATGTCCCACGGCGACAGGGTCACCGTGCTGCCGGAGGGTTTCGTCACGGTGGCTTCGACCGCGGGCGTGCCGATTGTCGCGATGGCTGATGTATCCCGCAACTGGTACGGAGTGCAGTTTCATCCGGAAGTCACGCACACCCGTCACGGCAGTGAAATCCTGCGCCGCTTCGTGGTCGACGTGTGCGATTGCGCGCAACTGTGGACGGCTGCCAACATCGTCGAGGATGCGGTCGAACGCGTGCGTACCGAAGTTGGTGCGGGCAAGGTGTTGCTCGGTTTGTCCGGCGGCGTCGATTCGTCCGTCGTCGCAGCGTTGCTCAAGCGCGCGATCGGCGATCAGTTGACCTGCGTGTTCGTCGACACCGGTCTGTTGAGGGAGGGTGAGGGCAATCAGGTCATGGCGACAATGGCCGAACACATGGGGGTACGCGTGATTCGAGTCGACGCGGCCGAACGGTATTTCAGCGCGCTGCAGGGCGTCGAGGATCCCGAGAAAAAACGCAAGATAATCGGTGGCCTGTTCATCGAGATCTTCGACGAGCAAGCCGCCCGGCTTGATCAGGTCGACTGGCTTGCTCAGGGAACAATCTACCCGGACGTGATCGAGTCGGCCGGCAGCACGACCGGAAAAGCCCAGGTGATCAAGTCGCACCACAACGTTGGCGGACTGCCCGAACACATGCACCTGCGCCTGCTTGAACCGCTGCGCGAGTTGTTCAAGGACGAGGTGCGGCGCATCGGTGTCGAACTGGGTCTGCCGCACGAAATGGTATATCGACACCCGTTTCCGGGCCCGGGACTGGGCGTGCGCATCCTCGGCGAAGTCAAGCGCGAGTATGCCGAATTGCTCGCGCGTGCCGATCGCATCTTCATCGATGAGTTGCGCGCGCACGATCTGTACGACAAGGTCAGCCAGGCGTTCGCCGTGTTTCTGCCGGTGCGCTCGGTCGGCGTGGTCGGTGACGAACGTGCCTACGAATGGGTTATAGCGTTGCGTGCTGTCGAGACGATCGATTTCATGACTGCACACTGGGCGCACTTGCCATACGAGTTTATCGACACAGTTTCAAGACGTATTATCAATGAGTTGAAAGGCATATCTCGTGTCGTATATGACATCAGCAGCAAGCCACCCGCAACCATTGAGTGGGAATAGTGCGCCGCGATGAATGTGCCCGCATTCGAGCGCAGGTTGCCCACGTGAACGCCCGGATTGGGCAAGCCGAACCGGTGCATACGCCCGACGACGCGTTCTGGATGACACAGGCGCTGACGCTGGCGCAGCGCGCGCAAACCGGCGATGGTGAAGTACCGGTTGGCGCCCTGCTGGTCCGCGGTGGTCAGGTGATCGGTGAAGGCTGGAACCGGAACATAAGCCGCAACGATCCGAGTGCGCATGCGGAAATCGAAGCGTTGCGCGATGCGGGTGCACGCCTGCAGAACTACCGTTTCCCCGGCGCGACGCTGTATGCGACGCTGGAGCCGTGCGCGATGTGCGCAGGCGCGATTGTGCACGCCCGAGTCGCACGCGTCGTGTTCGCCACCGACGATCCCAAAGCCGGCGCAGCAGGCAGCGTATTCGACATCCTGACCAGCGATCGCCACAATCATCGCGTGCTCGTCACACGCGGCGTGCTTGCGGAAGGGTCGGCCGACTTGTTGCGCAGTTTTTTCCGCTCGCGCCGCTCGCGCTAGCCCTCCGGCAAGCCTTTCCGGCGAAAACGAGAGAAATCGCACGCGATTCGGACTTGTCGCGGAGCAACCAAAACAGGGTAGGGCCCTTCCGGCGCTTCAATCAGTCGCACGCCGCACATATCAGCGCCAGGCTCGCGTCAGCGGCCACCACCGGCAAGCCAGCCCCGGTCGAATCGCGGGCTGACAAGCCGGGTTGATGCCTTGCGCATGCACGTTGCCACGAACGGGCTTGCAAGCGCTCCCGTCAAACACCCGCCACCACGGCCCAAGTCACACGCGAGCGATCGTGGCCCGACAACGCCCCGTGCGACGACTCACACCGAGCAGATCGGCACATACCTACTGCCCGAGACACTTACCAAACGAAGATCACGATACGCCAAGTACGCCGTGGCCTCTGGACCCAAACAAATCGGTGCATATGCATATTATGTAAAATCAACTTCATGTGCAGCGTTGAAGAAACCCGTTATCGCAACTGCTCGTACTCGGCCTTCCCGCTTGCATCAAGGGCATCGAATTCGTCATCGGAAAGCTCGATGCCGGCAGCCGCGACGTCCTCCTCCAGATGCTTGAGCCGGGAGGTCCCCGGGATCGGCAACATGACGGGACTTCGCTTGAGCATCCAGGCCAACGCAATCTGACTCGGTGTGGCGTCGTGCGCCTTGGCAACACGATCCAGCAGATAACCGCTTCTCGCCAGTTCGCCGCCCGCCAATGGAAACCACGGCATGAATCCAATCCCATTCTGGGTGCAGTAGTCGAGCACGCCCTCGCTGGTCCGATCCACCAGGTTGTAACGATTCTGCACGGTAGCGACTTTGAAGAACTCCGAAGCCACTTCGATATCGGCCAGCGAAACTTCACTGAGACCGGCATGGGCGATGATCCCATCGTCCAGCAACGCCTTGATGGCGCCGAATTGCTCGTCGCGCGGCACCTTCGGATCGATGCGATGCAGTTGCCACAGGCCGATCTGTTCGACACCCAGCCAGCCCAGACTTTTCAACGCCTGCTGCCGAAGATATTCGGGTCGCCCGACCGGCTCCCAGCGGTTGGGGCCGCTGCGCGTCAGCCCACCCTTGGTCGCGATCAGCATGCCGGTGTACGGATACAAAGCTTCGCGGATCAGGGCTTCGGACACGTCCGGACCGTACGAATCGGCAGTGTCAATGAAGTTCACGTTGAGCTCGGGCAGGCGCCGCAGGACTTCAATGGCGTCAGCCGTACTGGCCGGCGGGCCCCAGACACCCGGGCCGGTGATGCGCATGGCACCGAAACCGAGACGATTAATCGCGACGTTTCCGCCAACCTTGAAGGTACCCGCCTTGCGAGCGTCCGGGTGAGCCATATTCGTTGATCCTCACGGTTTTGCCTGTCTGGTGGCAGGTCAATATATCAATGACGGACTGAACCCGCTGATTCTCGCTCGGCAACCGCGAAAGCGAGACCGCCACGCTTGCCTTCGCAGCGCCGGCAACTTTGCAAGCGGGTCGCGATGTCGGTAGAATTCGGCGGCTCAACACAAGCTCAAGCACCACGAGGTTTTCCATGAAAGTACTGTCGTCCCTGAAGTCCGCCAAGAAACGTCATCGCGACTGCAAGATCGTCAGGCGGCGCGGCAAGGTATTCGTGATCTGCAAGAGCAACCCTCGTTTCAAGGCGCGGCAGCGCTGACACGGCGTTTTCACAACCATTCGTAGAAAGGGCCGCCGTTGCGGCCCTTTGCCGTTTCAGCGCACGGCAACAACCGTGCGGACCGATCGGAACGACTCCGGAACTGCGAAACCGGCCATGGTCAAGGCGGCGCGCTTCTGCTACAAACGCGGCTTGGCGATTTTATCCCGGTACGACAGGAGCTTGAATCATGATCTTTAAGCCCGTTCTCGCCTCGTTGTGCGTGCTTGCGACCGCGGGATTCATCTCGCTGCCCGCACAGGCCGATACTCTGCGCACGAAGCATGTGCATCACGCGTCTCGCAGTGACGTGCCCGTTCGCGGGATGACCATGGCCCAGGTCGAGCGCCACTACGGCGCTCCGTTGGAGAAATTGCCGACGGCCGGTGGGGATACGTCGAAGCACCCGCCGATCCACCGCTGGCGTTATGCCGGTTACACGGTTTATTTCGAGCGTAACCTGGTGCTGCACAGCGTCTTGAATCGAGATATCGTCGAACGCAGCCGTTCTGTCCGCTGATAGATGAGCGCCAGCCCGTTTCGACTGCCCGCGGAGTGGCAGCCGCAGGCAGCGATAGTCGTCGCCTGGCCTCACGAAGACACCGACTGGGCATCGCGCCTGGCCGAGGTTGAATCGAGCTACGCCGCACTGATCCGCGCGATCACGCGTTTCGAACCGGTCATCATCTGCGTCGCATCGGCAGCGCTGCAACGGCGCGTGGAGCGTCTGCTGGCAACGGCAGGTATCGACAGCATGCGTTTGCGGTTCGTCGAAACCGCCTACGATGACACCTGGCTTCGCGACAGCGGTCCGATCACGCTTACCGATGGCGCGCGTTTTCGGATATGCGATTTTCGCTTCAGCGGCTGGGGCGGCAAGTTCGATGCGCGTCGCGACGACCGGCTGGTCGCCGCACTGATCGAGCACGGTTTGTTCCCAGATGCGCAACATCAACGCGTCGACTGGACGCTCGAAGGAGGCGCGATAGAATCCGACGGTGCCGGCACGCTGCTGACGACTTGGCGCTGCCTGCACCAGCGCCACCCCGATCAATCACGTGAGGCGTTGACGCAGCGACTCGAACAATCGCTGGGTGCCGATCGCGTTCTATGGCTCGATCACGGCTATCTCGAAGGCGACGACACCGACGCGCATATCGACACGCTGGCGCGATTCGCGCCCGACGATACCATCGTGTTTCAGGCCTGCGAGGATACCCAAGACAGCCATTACGGCGAACTTGCAGCGATGTGCGATGAATTGGCAGGATTACGAACTCAGCATGAGCGGCCCTACCGGTTGCGCGCCCTGCCCTGGCCGAATCCGATCATCGACAACAAGCGTCGTCTCGCCGCCTCGTATGCCAACTACCTGATCCTCAACGGCGGCGTGCTGGTGCCGGCCTATGGTGATGCGGCCGATGTGGCGGCCCAGCGTGTCATCGCGTCCGCGTACCCGGGTCGCGAGATCATGCCCGTACCCTGCCGGCCGCTGATTTGGCAAAACGGCAGCCTGCACTGCCTGACGATGCAGATCCCGGCCGGTGCCCTTGCACCGTCAAAGTCCGACACCTGACCCGGGACCGCCGGAGCCATCCGATTGGAACCAAACGCAAACATGGGCATAGCCAGACTCCACGCGAATCCGCTTTTGGGTCGGATCACGAGGGCCGGCGCAGTCGGGTCGCAGGACCGGCCAGGTCGTTGTTACCATTGCGTCCCGCTTTCTTGTCGTCCCGAACGATGATCGGTACAAATCTGAAGGTCGCGCTCCTGCAGGAGACTGACCATGGCAGCCGCGCTGCCAATCTCGATGCGATCGAGGCCGGGATGCGCGAGGCGGCGCAGGCCGGTGCCGAACTCGTGTTGCTTCAAGAGCTGCACAATGGGCCGTATTTCTGCCAGCACGAGGATGTGGCCGAGTTCAATCGCGCCGAGGCGATTCCGGGGCCATCCAGTGAGCGCATCGGCACGCTGGCCGAAGAGTTCGGTCTGGTCGTCGTCGCGTCGTTGTTCGAGCGCCGCGCCGCCGGGCTTTATCACAACACGGCGATCGTTTTCGATCGAAGCCGCACGATCGCCGGCATGTACCGGAAGAACCATATCCCGGACGATCCGGCCTATTACGAAAAATTCTATTTCACGCCGGGAGATCTTGGATTCGATCCGATCGCCACGTCGCTGGGCAAACTCGGCGTGCTGGTTTGCTGGGACCAGTGGTATCCGGAAGCTGCGCGCCTGATGGCATTGGCCGGTGCGGACCTGTTGCTGTATCCGACCGCCATCGGATGGGATCCCGGCGACGATCAGACCGAACGGAATCGCCAGCGCGATGCCTGGCTGACCGTGCAGCGCGGCCACGCCGTTGCCAACGGTCTGCCCTTGCTGGCTTGCAATCGCACCGGGTTCGAGGCCGCGCCCGGCGCCGGACGCGGCATCGCATTCTGGGGGTCGAGTTTCGTCGCCGGCCCGCAAGGTGAAATCATCGCGCAAGCCGGCAGCGAAAAACGTGAACTGCTGCTGGCCGACATCGATCTGTCGCGCAGCGACGCGGTGCGTCGCATCTGGCCGTTCCTGCGCGACCGGCGCATCGACGCGTACGGCGATCTATTGCGCCGATTTCGCGATTGACGCCGAGCGACCGCAGATCATGTCCGAATCCAAGATTGCGCCATGACGGCACCGGCAATCCCGGACTTGCTCGCCGGACAACCGATCGAGCGCGTCACGCGCGATGGCGTGGAATACGTGCTGCTCGGTACCGCGCATGTGTCGCGTGTCAGCGCCGATGCGGTACATGCCGCGATAGCGCACGAAACGTTCGATGCGGTCGCGGTCGAATTGTGCGAACCGCGTTATCGCGCGATGCGCGATCCCGATTCGTTTCGCAATCTCGATCTGTTCCAGGTGATCCGCCAAGGCAAGGCCGGACTCATCGCCGCCAATCTTGCACTGTCGGCATTCCAGCGGCGTCTGGCCGAACAGTTCGGCATCGAGCCGGGCGCCGAGATGAAGGCTGCGATTGACGGCGCCGAGGCGCGGGATCTGCCGGTCTGGCTGATCGATCGCGAAGTCGGCGTCACCCTCAAACGCGCCTATCGCAGCGTGGGGTTTTTTGATCGCATGGGCATCATCGGTGGTCTCGGCGGCAGTTTGTTGACGCGCGAGGAAGTCAGCGAAGATGAAGTCGAGAAACTCAAGCAGGGAGATCTGCTCGGCACCATGTTCAGCGAGTTCGCGAAGGAATCGCCACCCCTGTACAACGCACTGATCGCCGAACGCGATCGCTACATGGCCGCGCGCTTGCGCGCGGAAAGCATGGAAAAGCCGGTTCGCAGCGTACTCGTGGTCATCGGCGCTGGTCATCTGGCCGGCATGGCGACGGAACTCGCCGACCAGCAGGGCGCACCGGCACCGCTGTGCGCGCAGTTGTCGATGGTACCGCCCGCGGCGAAATGGCCGAAATGGCTGGCGATCGGCTTGCTGGTTGCGGTCGCTGCCGCAATCGGTATCGCGTTCAGCCGCAACGCCGGCCTCGGCGTCGACGCACTGCGCGATTGGGTACTGTTCACGGGTGGCTGCGCCGCCGTCGGTGCGCTGGCCGGCGGCGGCCACCTGCTGAGCATCCTCGCCGCGTTCATTGCGGCGCCACTGAAGCCCTTTCGTCCCGGCATACCATCCGGTGCCGTCAGCGCGGGCGTCGAGATCTGGCTGCATCGCCCACGCGTCGCCGACTTCGACAGCCTGCGCGATGATGTGGTGCACTGGACCGGTTGGTGGAAAAATCGGGTCTCGCGCACCTTGCTGGTGTTCCTGCTGACCAATCTCGGCACCATGATCGGCGAGTATCTGGCCGGATTCCAAATCATCAAGAGTCTGTTGTAGGGCACTCATGCCGTTGCATCGCTACCTGTTCAAGCCACGCTGGGAATCCGGCGATAGAAACGTACGCCGAAGCGCGGTCGAGAAAGACGACGCGCTCGAGCTGCGCGAGTTGCTGCCGCAAATTGCGCGTTCCGATCCGGACGCCGGCGTACGCATCGCGGCGATGCGACGTCTCGCCGAACCCGGCCTTACGCAGATCCTCGCTCGCGACGATGCCGACGGCGACGTGCGCTCGGCGGCGCAGGCTCTCTGGCTCGAACTCCTCGCCGGTGTGCATCCCGCTGCTCCACCGCTGGATGAGCGCCTGCGACTGTTGCATGGGCAGGACACGCCGGAGCTGATCGACCACATCGCGCGCCAAGCGCCGGAATCGGCGATGCGCGGTGCGGCACTTGCTCGTGTCGAACGCACCTCCGTGCTGGCCGAGCGGGCACTCGGTGATCCGGATCCCGATCTGCGCGTCGCGGCACTCGAACGCATAACCGATGAAGGTCTGCTCGAACGCATCGCCGAGCGCGCACGAAGGACCGACAAGCAGATCAACCGGCGCGCACGCGCGCGCCTCGACGCGCTGCGTATTGCACGCAACGATGACAGCACGCTCAACGCGCGCGCACGCGAATTGTGTGAGCACCTCGAACACCTGGTGCGTGCGCCCGCATTGCGGTCGGACGAATCTGAAATCGAACGCGAATGGCAGAGCATCATCGATCGCGTTCCGGCGGGAATCGTAAAACGCTACGCGGCGGCGTGCACGCTGCTCGCGGCGAGCCGCAATCCGATCATGGCTGCTCCGGCGACATCCCCGAACGCTACGCCGGATGCATCGCCGCCCGCGGATCACGAGATGCGCGCGCCAACATCCGAAAACGCAGAAGAACTGGAGTGTTCACAACCGACCAGCGCCGAGGATGAAGGCACCGGCGATACGACGCTCAAAGCATTCGCCGCACGAGCACGTTTCGACGCTTCGATCGCCGCCGCCGAAACGGCGGTGGCTCGCGAGCGTGAACAACAGCAGTTGCTGCTGGAGCACTTCGAACGGGCACTGCTCGCGTTCGAACGAGCCCTCGACAACGGCAAGGCCAAGCAAGCGCATGCGGCGCACGCGCACATGATCGACCTGCGCAAACAGTGTCGCCGCAATCTGACACGATCGGCATTGCGCCGTTTGAACGCCGCCGAGGAACGTTACGGACAAATCAGTCGCTGGCAGCGCTGGGGCGATAATCAGCGCCGCCGGAAACTTTGCGAGGAGATGCATGCCCTGCCCCGTGCGGGTTTGCATCCCGACGCGGTGGCGACACGCGTGCGCGAAGCGCGCGTCGAGTGGAACCGCCTCCATCAAATGGAGGGTGCATCGACCGGGCAGGCATCGCGTGGCATGGCCCGTCGCTTTGCCATGCTCTGCCGCCAAGCGCTCGAGCCGGCCAAGCCGTATTTCAAGAAGAGGCAGGCAGTGCGTCAGACGCGCGTACAAGAAATCGTCGAGCTACTTGCGCAGATCGACACCTTGCGCGACGACAGCGACGACTGGCGCGGCATGCGCAAGCTTCGCCAGGGCGCAGCCGCCGCGTTGACCAATCTCGACCAGGTGGATCCGCGCGAACGCAAGCAATTGGCCTCGGATATCAAACAAGCGCTCGATCGCCTCAATGCACGTCTGAACACACACTACGCTGCGGTCGAAAACGCAAAAACCGTGCTGATCGAGGAAGCCCGCGCGCTGGCCGGTCGCGACGCACGCGCCACCGCGAACTCGGCGCGTGCCCTGCAAAAACGCTGGCAAGCAACAGGCAACGGCCGGCGCCATCGCGATCAGACGCAATGGAGAAGCTTTCGCGCCGCACTCGACGCGGCATTCGCGCAGATCGACATCGAGCGCGCGGAGAGCGCAGCCCGTGCCGCGGCCGCGCGCGATGCGGAGCTCGTGCAAGCAGCGGCCACTGCCAAAGAAGCAGCCGAGATTTGTGTCGCGCTCGAAGCGTGCGCATCGGGATCCGAGTCTTCGCAACGATCGCAGATCGCGATGCTGGAATCGCGCTGGAAAACGCTCGATGTGCGTGACGAGGCGCTCGGTCGTCGTTATCGCGACGCGCAAGCCGCCCTGCGCGAAGCGCGCGCGCAGCGCGCGCGCAATGTCCGTCGTGCCAGTTTCGACAACTGGATGGAGCGTTATCGCCTTTGCCGCGAGGCCGAACGTGACGCCAGCACCGCGGACTTACATGCACGCTGGGAACGCATTGCGGACAGCGTCGCCGGTGAGGTTCTTTCCGCGCGGTTCGAAGCAGCATTCACACAGGACCAACGATCGGGCGACACTGCAGACGACGACATCGACGTCGCACGCGATCTGCTGGTACAACTGGAAACGCTGGCCGGCATCGACACGCCGGTCGAAGATCGCCAACGGCGCCGTGATCAGCAACTCGCCCGACTGTCGGCGCATCTTCGTGGTGACGATCGGGCATCACCTGCGCAACGGCTCGGACAACTGCTGGAGGCCTTCAGCGTCGTGCGGCTGCCGGACGACGCAGCGACGCTTCACGCGCGCCTCGAACGCGCGCTGCGGGCAGCGCTCGACAGCCTGCCGTGAGCAGTCGATAACAACTATCGACCGCTTCGTTTTCCCGGTCGCTCGGCAAATGAGTCCAACTCATCCGGCCGGCAGCACGCGACGACGCACCCTGCCCGCGCGCGCATCGCGCACGACCGCCCGCAACCAGTTCCTCGCATCGTCGAGCAGCGAGTAGATCACCGGCAGCGCCAGCAACGTCATCAATGTTGAGAACAACAGCCCGCCGGCGATCGCGCGCGCCATCGGAAAATACGGTGGCCCGTCACCGCCAAGCTGCGTCGTGCCGAGGCACAACGGCACCATGCCGAGGATCGCGGTCCCCATGGTCATCAGGATCGGCCGCAGGCGCTCGCTGCTGCCTTGCCGCAGTGCATCGGTGCGGGCCAGACCCAGATGGCGCAATTGATTGATGTGAACGATCATGACGATGCCGTTGTTGACCACCACCCCCATCAGGATCAGCACGCCGATCGAGGCCATGATCGAAAATGTCGTGCCGGTCAGCCAGAACAGCCAGAACACTCCGAACACCGAAAACACGAAGGTCACCATGATCGCGGCGGGGAAAATCAGCGACTCGAACATCGCACACATGACGACATAGACCAGCACCAGCGCAATCAGCGTATTGAATGCCATGCGCTGGCCGGCATCGTCGGATTCCTGGAAGCTGGTGCCGTAGGTCCAGCTGTAGCCGCCCGGCAAGGTGACCGATTTCATCGCCTTGTCGATTGCCTTGCGCGCATCATCCATCGTCGTTCCGGCGGCCAGATTGGCTTGGATCGGCAATGCGGTCTGGCGGTTTTCGCGCTGGATCACCGACGCGGCATCCTGCCGGTGCAGATCGACCATCGAGAGCAGCGGCACGCGTGTTCCATCCGGCGCGCGCAGATCGTAGCGGCCGATGTCGTCGACGCTCTGGGTGTCGGCGTTCTGGAATCTCAGCCACACCGGAATCTCGCTGTCGCCGTGGCGAAACTCCTTGAGGGCTGTTCCACGCAACGCAACCGATACGTATTGGGCGACGGCGTCCGCACTGAAACCGAACTGGCGCGCGCGCTCACGATCGACGTGCAGCGTCACTTCGCGATCGGCGGCGTTCTGGTCCAGCCGAACATCGCGTAACCCGGGTACCGCCTTGAGTACCGGAAGCACCGATTCGGCAACATCGTGCAACTCGCTGTTGGAGTCGCCGATCAGCGAGAGTTTCAGCCCTTCACCACTGGCACCGCTTTTCTGCCGGTCGAAACTGACTTCACCGATCGCGAGTTTCGGCAGTCCCTTGCGAATGTCGTCCATGATCGCGCCGGCCGAGCGTTGCGCGTGCCTGTCGTCAGTCAGCAACAGGCTGGTCTGAACCTGGCCCTTTTCATCGAAATAGCTGTAAACCATGTCTATTTCGAATGCCTTCTTGTGCGCGAGCAGATAGCGTTCCACGCGGTCGATCGAATGTTCGAGTTCGGGCAGGCGATAACTGCCATTGAGGTCGTACTGCAGACGCAGTACGCGCGTGTCGCCGGCCGGAAACATGTCTTTTTTTGTGGCACCGATCGGCACGAAACTCAATATGAGCAACGCCACGACGCCAAGCATGGTCCAGCCGCGGTGTCCAAGCGTCCATCCGATCAGACGTTCGTAGCGGGTGCGCAAGCGCGTGACCAGCGTCTTGCGCCCAATGAAGCGCGGTGGCGGCAGACGCGCCGACAGCATCGGGATCAGGCTCACGGCCACCAGCCACGATGCCAGTTGCGCGATCGCCATCGATACCGCGACCTGGGTCAGGTAGATGCTGATCGGATTGCGCTCGCCGAACACGTTCGGCAGGAACACGATGATGCTGGTCAGGGTGCCGGCCGTGATCGCGGTGCCGACCACGCGCGTGCCCTCGATTGCGCAATACCAGGGTTGGTCCGGATACTTTTCGCGGTACTGATAGATGCTCTCGACCACCACGACCGCGTTGTCCACCAGCATGCCCACCGCGAGCAACAAGCCCATCATCGAAAGCACGTTGAGCGATATGCCGAAGAAATACATGCAACCGAGCGTCATGACGAAACAGATCGGAATCGCCAGCGACACCATCAGCGTGGATGGCCAGTCACGCAGGAAAAAGTACAGCACCAGAACCGACAACAACATGCCGATCAATCCGGCCTTGCCGAGTTCACCCAGTGAATCGGTTACGCCCTTTGCCTGATTCTCCAGAAAGAACAACTTGAGCCCGTGCATTTCCGGCGCGGCCGACGCACTGGATACTTCGGCCAGCACAGCCTTGCCGACGTCGACCAGATTGGCACTGCGTTCGCGATAGATGTCCACCGCGACTGCCGGTTTCATATCCAGACGGCGTTCGTAATCAAGACGTGACGGCTGCAAGCTGATCGTTGCGATATCGCGCAGCTTGAGGCCGCTGTCGTCGACGACGAAATTGCGGATGTCCTCGAGCGAGGACCACTCGCCCTTCGGTTGCACTCGATAGCGATAGCTCCCGGCATCGATTTGCCCGGCCGCAACCGAAAAATTGGCCGCCTGCAGACGCTTGACCAGATCGTTCAGACTGATGCCGTGCGCGATTACGCGATCGGATGCGAGTTCAATCTGCACTTCAGGTGGCGCCACACCCTGTATCTCGACCTTGGCGACTCCCGGCAGGCGTTCCAGAGGTCGTTTCAACTTGCGGTCGATAAGGTCCCAGGAATTGGAAAGATCGCGGTCGCTCGAAATGCGAAGTTGCAGTACCGGCGCATCCGCAGTCGAGAACTTCTGCACGAAATAGCGCTTGAGATCCGACGGCAGTTCGTCACGAATCGCGTCGATCTTTTCACGTGCCTCGATTGCCTTGGATGCGACGTCCTGCCCCCATTTGAACTCGAGAAACAACTGCACACCATCGGCGCGCGAGGTGGAATTCATGCGCTGGATACCGGACAGCGTCGACAGCGCCTCCTCGATCGGTCGCGTCAATGTGCGTTCAATTTCGGTAGGGGTCGATCCGGGATATGGCACATCGATGAGCAGGAACGGCGCGTCGATATCCGGGAAATACTCCAGTGGCAACCGCACCGCGGCGATCAATCCGACCAGTGTCACGGTGACGAAGAACATGATCGCGGTTACCGGCCGCTTGAGGCTGAGTTCAGCCAGCGACCAGCCGCCGCCGGACTTGCGGGCATTCATGGTGTCGCGCCCTGCCCGGCCGGCTGCACGTCGACTCTGGTGCGCTTGCGCTCCCCATGCGCCCGGTACACCGCATCCGCTTTGCGATCGAGTCTCTCGTAGAGAACCGGGATCACGATCAGGGTCAGCAGCGTCGATACGGCGAGACCGCCGATCACCGTGATCGCCATCGGCGCGCGCACCTCGGCGCCGTCGCCGAGCGCAATCGCGAGCGGCAGGAAGCCGAGCAGAGTCGCCAACGTCGTCATCACGATCGGACGCAGGCGCGATTCAGCCGCCAGCACGATCGCCTCGCGCTTGGCGTGTCCGGCTTCGCGCAGACGGTTGATGCGATCGACCAGCACGATCGCGTTCTTGACCACGATGCCCGCCAGCATGATCAGGCCGATGAACACCACGACCGAAATCGGCGTACCGGTAAGCTTGAGTGCCAGCACCGCGCCGACCAGCGCCAGTGGAATCGAGAACATGATGACGAATGGATGCAGCAATGATTCGAACTGCGAGGCCATGACCAGGTAAACCAGAAAGATGGCGAGGCCGAGTGCGAACAACAACGATTTCATCGACGCATCGAGTTCCTCGCTCTGCCCGCCGATGTGCACTGACACGCCGGCCGCAAGCGGGTGCGTTGCAAGGGTGTGCTGCAGTTCATGCACGGCGCTGCCGAGATCGCCGTAACGCAGGTTGGCCGAGACGATCGCCACGCGCTCCTGATCGACGCGATGGATTTCGCTCGGCCCTTCGGTGGTGGTGATGTCGGCGACTGACGCCAGGCGCACCGGCTTGTCCGCGGTCGGATTGACGATGAGATTGCGAATGTCATCGACACTGGCGCGATCCGATTCACGCGCACGTACCAGCACGTCGATCTTGCGATCGCGAAAGTTGTAGCGAGTGGCCACCTGACCGCGCACCTTGTCGACGACGGCATCGGCGATCTGGCGCGTGGTCAGACCGAGCGCAGCGGCACGATCCTGGTCGAAGCGTATCTGGATTTCCGGATAGCCATCCGCGACCGTGGACTTGACGTCGGCAAAGCGCGGTGAGGCGGAGACGAGTTCGGCAAGCCTGCGGCCGGCCTTGGACAGCGCGCCCAGATCGTATCCACGAATCTCGATCTCGACCGGAGTGGACAGGCTGAACAGCGCGGGCCGCGCGAACTTGACTTCGCTATCCGGTCGCGCCGCGAGGCTGCGACGCAGGCTGTCCATTTCTGCGCTTTCGGCGGCGGTCCCGGCGCCGGGCTTCAATGCCACCGACAGACGCGCGATGTTCTCGCCGGATTCGGTCGGAGTCGCATCGAGTCGCGTGCCGGTTCCGGAAACCCCATAGATCGACTCGACCGCGCGGTCCTTCGCATGCTGCTGCTCGATCTGGCGCACCAGTGCGTCGGTTTCGGCCAGCGACGTTCCGGGCGGCAGCTTGATGGTGGTGTCGAAACGCCCTTGCGCGAGGCTTGGAATCAGGTTGGTGCCGAGCGTCGGTACCAGCGCAAGGCTCAGCGCGAACGCGAGCGCAGCGGTGCCCAACACCAACCATGGCCTGTCCAGCAGACCCGGCAACGCGCGACGGAAACCTCGTGCCGCACGATCATAGGCGCCTCTGACACCACGCCCCGCGAACGTGAGCGGCACGCCGACGATGCGTCCCAACCAGCGCGCCACAAACGCGATCGCCACACCGATCACGCGCGGCAATATCTGGAACATCCCCTCGCCCAACGCCCGGATACCCCGCTTTGCGCCGCGCAGCCACTTATTGCGCGGAAATGGTCGCGGCCCAGTCGGTGGCTCGTCGGGATAGGCAAGCGGTGCACGGCCCTTGAGCGAGGCGAGCATGGGGATCAGGGTCATCGCGACGATGAGCGAGATCAGCATTGCGAACGTGATCGTCAGCGCCTGATCGCGGAACAACTGCCCGGCGATCCCCTGCACGAATACCAGAGGAAAGAACACCGCGACGGTGGTCAGCGTCGATGCGGTCACCGCCATGCCGACCTCGCGCGCGCCGCGAACCGCAGCATCGAGTATCGATGCCCCACCCTCGCGCAGGCGAGCGATGTTCTCCAGCACCACGATCGAATCGTCGACCACCATGCCGGTCGCCAGCGCAAGACCGCCGAGCGACATCACGTTGAGGTTGAGGCCGAATTGTCCCATGAAGAAAAACGTCGCAATCAACGACACCGGCAACGACAGCGCAATAATGAAGGTGCTCCAGGCATGACCGAGGAAAAAGAAGATCATCAACACCGCAAGCACGCCACCGATAATCGCGTCGTTGCGCACGTCGGTGAGCGCGTTCTGGATGAACACCGATTGATCGTCGATGACATTCAGTTTGGTATCGGACGGCAGCGTCGATTTCAGCTTGCCAAGCGCATCGCGAACGCGGCCGGCCACGGCTACCGTATTCGCATCGCCTTCCTTGTAGACCGCGAGTTCGACCGCTTCATGACCGTCGATGCGTACGATGCCGGTACGTTCCTTGTAACCTTGGGTAATCGTCGCGACGTCCCTGAGCCGAATCGGAACGCCTTGATCGACCTTGATCAGCATGTCGCCCATCTGGGCGAGATTCGTGAACTGATTGACGGTGCGCACGAGATAGCGTTCGGTGCCGCTTTCGATGCGCCCGGCCGATACATTGACGTTCTCCTGCTTGAGGCGCTCGACAATGTCGCCGACGCCCAGATTGAGTCGTACCAGCTTGTGCTGATCGATATCGACCTGCACTTCGTCCTCGAGTCCACCGCCGACCTTGACCGCGGCTACACCGGCAATCGGATCGAGTCGTTTCTTGAGTTCATCGTCGGCGAATCGCCGCAGTTGCTTGAGGCGGGCTTCGTCAAAGCGATCCGCCGCGACCGTGCTGGTCAGACCGAGACGAACAATCGGATCGGTTGACGGATTGAAACGCAGCAGCAAGGGTTTTTTCGCTTCGAGCGGCAATTGCAGAGTATCGAGCTTGTCGCGCACCTCCATGCTCGCCAGTTCCATCGGCGTACCCCAGGCAAACTCGAGAATCACGTCGGATTGCCCGGTACGCGAAATCGAATGAATCTTGCGCACGTTCTTGACCACGCCGAGCGCTTCCTCGACGGGCTGGCTGATCAGATTCTCGATTTCGGTCGGGGCCGCGCCTTCGTACTCCGTGCGCACGGTGAGCGTCGGATAGGAAAGGTCCGGCAGCAGATTGACCCTGAGGCCGGCGAGCGCGATCAGACCGAACAGGACCATGGTCAGCGTCGCCATGCCGACGGTGACGCGTCGACGCGTGGCAAACTCGGGGAGGTTCATCGCAGCGAACCTTGCTGTGCGTCGTACAGCCTCCCGCTACGTATGGATGTCACTGGCGACTCTCCAGCACCTGCACGACGGCACCGTCGCGCACCGCATTGCGTCCGACCGTGATCACACGATCGCCGCTCTTGAGTCCGTCGCGGATCTCGATGCGGTCGCCATCGGCATAGCCGGTCCTCACGATACGGCGTGTCGCCAGCAACGTCGGCACCGGCGCCGACGCGGCGGATTTTTTCGCCGGTGCGTTCGCAGCCTTGGCAGTCGACGATTTTTCAGGCTGGCTCGGCTTGACCGCCCCTGGCGTGATTACATAAACGCTGGTCTCGCCATCCTCGTCGATCAGGGCCGAACGCGGAATGGTCAATGCATCGAGGCGCTCGTCGTAGCGAATGTCGATGCGCCCGAACATGCCGGGGCGCAGCACCTCGCTCGAATCATGGAATTCGCAGGTCACCCGAAATGTTCCGCTGGCGGCGTCGACCACCGGCGCGATGCGGGCAACCTTGCCCTCGAAATCCTTGCCCGGTAGCGCGTCGACACGCAGGTGCACGGGCTGCCCGGCCTTGAGCGTATTGAGATCGCGCTCCGGCACGGACAGCACTGCCAACAGCGGATCCATATCGACGACCTGAAACACGCCCTGATTGGCTTGCACGAGGTTTCCGGGCTTGACCATGCGCTTGGAGATCACGCCGGAAATCGGCGCAACGATTCGTGTGTACGACAATTCGAGCTGCGCACCCTCGACAACGGCCTGCTGGGTTTGCAGATCAAACTTGTCCTGATCGTATTCGTCCTTCGGTATCAGATGCGTTTTCACCGCGCGCGCGGCGCGATCGAACTTGGCCTGGTACTTGCGCAACGTTGCGTTGGCCTGCGCCAGTCCGTTGCGCGCGCTCGCATCGTCGAGCTTCGCCAATAGCTGCCCTTTCCTGACGTGTTGACCTTCCTCGGTCAGCAGTGTCTGCAGAATGCCGCTGGTCTTGGCCACGATTTCTGCCTCGCCTTCCGCCTCAAGCGCCGCCGTGCCGCTGTAGCTGGCTGTGACTGCCTGGCGTTGCGCACGCGCTACCTCGACCGGAATCGCGCTCGGCGCCGGTGTTTCCTTGGCCTGGGCAGTGCCGTTGCCGCCGCCGCTGCAGCCGCCAAGGAGTACGGCACCAATCAGCAATCCGGCGCCGAACGCGATGCCGGCGGCGCGCGAACGGATAATCAACAGGCATTGATGAAACATGGCGCGGCCTCGCTGGGTGGTAGGACGAACGTGTCGATGGTGAGTTGATGACATAGTGTTATACTAAACTATATCACCTATGACGTGCAACCCCTCCGATTGCAAGCCGCTCCAGGGAGTCGCGCGCTGCCGAACCCGGCTACTGGTACTGGATGCCGATCAGCCGGAAAAGGTTGCGTGTTCGCCTTCGCGCGATGCCACGCTATACTTCGTTGGTTTGCGCACTTGGCTTGAATCCCCCTGTCACGTCTGCCGGAACGAAACCGACAATGATCCGAGCGCCGATCCTCGCGACTGCCGTATTGCTGCTTGCACTGTCCGCCACTGCTGCCCCCGCCGCGCCCGCCAAGGGGGACGCAGCCGCAGGCAAGACCAAGGCGTACACCTGCGCCGGATGTCATGGCATCACCGGCTGGAAAAACGCCTATCCGAATTACCATGTGCCACGCATCGGCGGACAGAACTACGCCTACATCGTGCAGGCGCTGACCGAATACAAGCAAGGCATGCGCGCCCATCCGACCATGCGCGCCCAAGGCGAAAGCCTGTCCGACGAGGACATTCGCGATATCGCCACCTATCTGTCGAGCCTCACCCCATGAGCGCACGACGCGACATGACCGCAAGCCATCACACCGCAATCAAGCACATGTCCATGAAGCACATCACAGCGACCCTGCTGCTCGCGCTTGCAGCGATGGCATTTTCCAGCGCGGCTCTGGCCGATGCCGACATCGCCGCAGGCAAGGCGAAAGCCGTCGCCTGCGAGGCCTGCCACGGGAAGGACGGCAACGCCGACATCGATCCGCAATACCCGCGTCTGGCCGGGCAATACGCCGACTATCTGGCGATGGGCCTGCACGAGTACAAGGACGGCCGACGCAACAACCCGATCATGGCCGGCTTCACCAAGCCATTGTCGGATCAGGATATCGACAATCTGGCTGCATATTTCTCGAGCCTGCCGGGCAAGTTGACCGACCTGCACGGTCATCTGCAGGGCGACTGAACAAGGGAAGGTCCGCATAAACCGGGCCGGGTGCATTGCCCCCCCCCCACGCCGCATGCTTCCACAACGCCATCGGCGTCCTTGCGGAGCAAGGACTTGATCGCACCCTTGATTCAACCGGCCGGACAGCAAAAGCACACTCGCTCAGAGCCTGCCTCAAGAAACGAGGCGGTCGCCCCTGAATCCGGGTTCTCAACCGCGGGCTTTGCGCGGCATGTACGGATTCCGGCCGTTGTCGTGGTCGGTCGCATCACGCACGCCGCTGACTCCGGGCACACGTTCGCGCAAGGTGCGCTCGACACCGTTGCGCAGCGTCACATCGACCATGCCGCAACCATGGCAGCCGCCGCCGAACTGCAGGACCACGATGCCGTCGGCCGTGACTTCACGCAAACCGACCTTGCCGCCGTGTGAGGCGAGTTGAGGATTGATCTCCGATTCGATCACATAGTGCACGCGCTCGACGATGCTGGCATCCTCGCCGGGCGGCGTCCCGCGCAGCGCGGGCGCCCGGATGGTCATCTGCCCGCCGGTTGCGTCGCGCGCGAAATCGATCGAGGCGCCATCGAGAAACGAAACGCTGTCGCGCTCGATGAAAAACGAGAAGCCCGGGTATTCGACTTCCCACTCGTCTCCGCGCAGGTCGGCGTGCTCGCAAAACTCCATCTGGCAATCGCCCGCCGGCGTCCCGGCGTTCACCGCACGCAGCCGGATACCGAGGCCGTCGATGCCCTGCTGGGCGATCAGACGGGTGAAATGTTCTTGCGCATGTTGCGATAGCGTGATCATTTGCAATGGTGCCCGTTCCAAACAGGACTATTTTAGTCCTGAATCAGGCTGCGGTCATCCGCTGCCCCTATACTTGTGCATTCGTGCCAGGAAACCGACCATGAGACTCGATCAACTGCAACAACAGCATTGCGAACCACGCAAAGGCAAGGAGCATGCGCTTGCGAGCGCCGATGTCGATCAATACCTTCGCTTGTTGCCCGATTGGCACGTCGGTGCCGACCGTACCGAAATCCGCAAGACATTCAAATTCAAGGACTACTATCGCACCATGGCGTTCGTCAACGCGGTCGCCTGGATTGCGAACCGCGAGGATCACCACCCGGATCTGGAAGTCGGCTACAGCGCCTGCCTCGTACGCTACTCCACGCACGATGTCGGCGGCATCTCGCTCAACGATTTCATATGCGCCGCCAAGGTCGAGGCCTTGTCATGAGATGTGAGCCGCGCAGATTTTCTCCAACGCGCAAGACGCGCCGCTGCGACATGCCGCATTCGTCGGTCACACCGGCAACGTATCGAGCAACGCCGCAAGGTCCCCCGCCAACGGTGCGCTGAAACTGTAGCTGCGTTCGCCGAGCGCGAACTCGAAACGCGCCGCATGCAGGAACAAGCGCTTCAGACCCTTCTCGCGCAGCGCCCGATTGAACTCGGCGCTACCGTATTTTTCGTCGCCCGCCAGCGGATGACCGATGTGCGCGCAGTGCACGCGGATCTGATGCGTCCGTCCGGTCTCTAGCGCGACTTCGACCATGGTCGCCCCGGCATAGCGCGCGACGCTGCGCAACAGTGAGCGCGAAGGCTTGCCGTCGGCCTCGACCCGCACCATGCGCTCGCCCCCCTGCAGCACGGCCTTGCGCAAAGGCAGATCGATCGGCAATTTCGCCTGTGCCGGCGTGCCTTCCACCAGTGCGAGATAACGTTTTTCCACCTGCCCATGGCGGATCGCGGCCTGCAACGCGATCAAGGCCGAGCGCTTGCGCGAGAGCACCAGCACGCCGCTGGTATCGCGATCGAGTCGATGGACCAGTTCCAGCGTGTCGTGCGGACGCGAGGCGCGCAGCAATTCGATCACGCCGAAGTTGATGCCGCTGCCGCCGTGACTGGCAATGCCCGACGGTTTGTCGATGACGAGGAATTCGCGGTCCTCATGAATGATGGCCGACTCGATCCGGGCCAGCTGGGCCAAAGCGGGCTCGCCCGGCGCATCGCGCGCGGCCGTTCGCACCGGCGGGATGCGTACATCATCACCGGCAATCACGCGCTGGTCGGGTTTGCTGCGACGACCGTTGACGCGCACGCGCCCGGTACGCAGCAGCCGGTAAATCAGGCTTTTGGGAACGCCTTTGAGCTGCGTCGACAGAAAATTGTCGATGCGTTGCCCTGCCCGATCGGCGGCGACCGCAACGTGCCGGACACCCGGCGCAACCGGCGCCTCGGACCGGGCCACGTTCGCCTTGCGATCGCTCGCGGATCCGCTGCCGCGGCGCAGATCCTTTTTCGTGGTTGCGGCGCGTTTTTCGATCCTGGCGGGTGCTGGAGTCGGCGCCGGCTCCCTGACGTTGCGCCGCGGCGCTTTGCCGGATCGCGTTCCACGCATTTTTCCACGGGTGCCCGAACCCGAGGTAAAATCGCGGTTATTGCCCGAAGTGCGCGTCTTCACTGTAAAAACCCACCATCTGCTGCTAGACTCGCTGCGCGCTTCGCGCCGCTACAGGCTCCCGGATTCGGGAATTGCGACATCGTCAGCGGCGCACTCGCCCGTCACGCCTTTGCGGGCCCTGCCAGTTGAGTCATCGGGCAGGAACAAACTCCATTGATCGTAGCGGTTCGAGTCGAGAATTGCTTGCCGCCAGAACCGGCAAGTGGTTCCGGGCGCGCGGACAACCCATTAATCGCCGGCGCGCGGATGGCGTCGGCAGTTTGACAACAGGCGCTCCTGTCGTTGATGGCCCGAAACGGGACATTACATGCGCAACCGGAAACGGTCGCGCGTGACCTCGACCGTCGAGCGCTCAACAAGGAACAACAAAATGAAACGCATGCTGATCAACGCGACTCAGCGAGAAGAGTTGCGTGTGGCCATCGTCGAGGGCCAGTCGCTTTACGATCTCGACATCGAAATCCCTTCGCGCGAGCAGAAAAAGGCCAATATCTACAAGGGCCGCATCACCCGCGTCGAACCCTCACTGGAAGCGTGCTTCGTTGAATACGGCGGCGAGCGCCACGGCTTCCTGCCGCTCAAGGAAGTCTCCAAAACCTACTTCACGCCCGGCGTCGACCCGCACAAGGCGACCATTCGCGAGCTGCTCAAGGAAGGTCAGGAGATCGTCGTCCAGGTCGACAAGGAAGAGCGCGGCAACAAGGGTGCGGCGCTGACCACATTCATCTCGCTGGCCGGGCGCTATCTGGTGCTGATGCCGAACAACCCGCGCGCCGGCGGCGTATCGCGCCGCATCGAAGGTGAAGATCGACAGAATTTGAAGGATGCCATCGATCACCTTGATTTACCAGAAGATATGGGGTTGATTGTGCGCACGGCGGGCATGGGCCGCGACGCCGAGGAATTGCAGTGGGATCTCGACTACCTGCTGCAATTGTGGAAGGCGATCGCCGAAGCGACGGTGACGCGCGCCGCACCGTTTCTGGTCTATCAGGAATCACGTTTGATCATCCGCGCATTGCGCGACTACCTGCGCGGCGATACCGGCGAAATCCTCATCGACAACGAGGAAATCTACAACGACGCTCGCGAATTCATGCAGCAGGTCATGCCGAACAACCTGCGCAAACTCAAGTTCTATAACGACACCACGCCGCTGTTCTCGCATTTCCAGATCGAATCGCAGATCGAGAACGCGTTCGACCGCCAGGTACGACTGCCCTCCGGTGGTTCGATCGTGATCGATCACAGCGAAGCGCTCACCGCCATCGACATCAATTCCTCGCGTGCCACCAAGGGCAGCGACATCGAGGACACCGCGTTCAACACCAACTGCGAGGCTGCCGTCGAGATCGCTCGTCAGCTGCGCATCCGCGATGCCGGCGGACTGATCGTCATCGATTTCATCGACATGGATTCGCCGCGGCACCAACGCGAGGTCGAGGAAAAGCTGCGCGAGGCATTGCAGGTCGATCGTGCACGCGTGCAGATCGGCCGCATCTCGCGCTTCGGCCTGCTCGAAATGTCGCGCCAGCGCCTGCGTCCAAGCCTCGGCGAAGCCACCCAGATCATCTGTCCGCGCTGTGACGGACATGGCCGCATCCGCAGCGTGGAATCGCTGTCGCTTTCCGCTCTGCGTCTGGTCGAAGAGCACGCGATCAAGGACAACACCGGACAGGTGCTGGTGCAGGCGCCGCCGTCCGTGGCCAACTTCCTGCTCAACGAAAAGCGCGCTCAACTCGCCGAAATCGAAACTCGCCAGAACGTGAATGTCATCGTCGTTGCCGACGATAAACTCGAAACGCCGCATCTCGTGATCGAGCGCGTACGCCGCGCCGATGTCGGCGAAGACGTCAAACCCAGTTACCAGCGCACCACGCCGGTCGTCATCGCGCCACTGCCGCAGATGGCCGGGCCCGGCGACGAAGCCGAAGCACCTGCGGTATCGGGCGTCGTGCGCGCGGCACCGGCTCCGCTGCGACCTGAAGCCACGACCTCTTTCGAGCAGACGCAGGAGACCCGGAACAGACCCGAAGGCGCTGCAAAGAGTCTTTTCGCGCGTTTCCTCGGCTGGTTCCGCAACGACCCGGACACGCAAACGTCGCGCCCCGTCGCCAAGACTCCGCCGCCAACCGCGGCGCGAGGCCGACCCGCGCGCGAGTCACGCGCCACCACAAATCGTCGGCCCGGGACCCGAAAATCACGCGCGCGCCCGGAGCGCGGCACGCAGAGCGGCGCGTCACGGCGCGATCCGCAAACCGCGACGCGCAGCGAGTCGCGCACGGCTTCGGCGCAAAAATCCACGCGTGCACGCCGCAGTGTTGGCTCCGCCAGCGAACGCCGAAACGAGGAAGAGGCAACCGCCAGCGCCGGCAAGCCGGAAGCGAAGACGACGCCGGCGGCGCAGACGCCCTCTTCGACGCCGGCAAGCGATCACGGCAAGAAACCAGTATCAGGGGACGCTGCGGCAGTCGCGGTCGGGGCGGCAGGCTCGGCCATCGAAACGTCCGTCAAGGAGGATGCGATTGGTGTGCCCGCGGACAGCTTGCCCGAAACGAAGTCCGAGTCGAAGTCCTCCGCTTCGAAATCCGGCGCACCATCGACTCATGGTGAATCGGATGCCGCCTCCGACAATACGCGCCCGCGGCGACGCGGGCGGCGCGGCGGCCGGCGACGCCGCAAGGCGGCTTCGAGCGACGCCGACAAGCCGGCAGAAGTATCGAATACGGTTCGCGATCTCGATGACGAAGACCGCGAGCGCGCTGACGCGAATAGGCGATCTGCGCAACGCCGCAACGCTGCACCGAACCCTTTGGCGAGTGAGCCCGCTGCCACGGCTGACGGCAAGACCGACGACGAGCCGCGCACGAATACGGATTCCGGGATTGTGGCCGATGGTGGCGCGACGACAGCCGGCGGCGACGATAAGGAGAAGACACCTGCGCCATTGGTGCGATCCGAGGCAGATACGGCCGACTCCGCGCCTGCGCAGCAAGCGGTCCGGCACCCTTCTGCGCCGGTCCCTGACAGCAGCGCGTCGGGCGGATCACCGAAGGGACAGACCCTGGATCTCCCATTGACGCGACCAGCTGCGCCGGCGAATGCGCCTGCTTCGATCGACACGCGATCTGAGGACCGCTCGCCAGCGAGCGACAACAGCAAACCGAAGGCGCCGGACCCGAAGCTATCGGAACCGGAACCGTCGGAAGCGAAGGTCCCGGAACCGGAGTTGCCGAAGCCGTCGCCACCGACGCCGATGCCGGGACCCCAATCCCCGAAACCGATGCCGACGCCCGAGCCTCCCAAACCGGATGAACCGAAGCCGACACCGGCCAAACCCGAGGAACCCAAGCCGATACCGCACAAGCCTGAGGAGCCGAAGCCGGCGCCAATCAGGGCAGCCCCGGAGCGCGCGGATTCTGCACGGCCTTTCGGCTCGGCATCCGACACACCAAGCTCATCGTCGCCCGCTGCGTCGCCGACCTCCGGCAACACCGACCCGCCGGCCCGCCCGTTATCGTCGTCGGCGTCCGGCGTGGCCTGGCCGACATTGCCAGCGCCACCAGCACCGACGCCACGCGCACCGGACACCGCGCAATCGCCCGCATCGCAAGCTCCCGCCACCACACCGGCGCAGGATACGACCAAGCCGGCGGCAGACGTGACGAGGAAAGAATCCGACGCAGCACAGCAAGCCGCGTCGAACGTCCCCGAGCGCGCTGCCGAATAGTCTTCCCTCCGGCGATCGCTTGCCCGAAACGCAGGCTATTGGACACACCTTCTGAACCCTCGTCCCGGATAGCGGGCGAGGGTTCAGGACCGGGGGTGCGATCAACCCGCGAACCTTTCAGTGTCCTCCTCCGCCCGTGATCAGCTCCCCGTTCGGCTGGGTGTCAGCCACAGCGCGTTAGGCTTGAACACACAACACTCATATGGAGGACTTGCGATGAGACATCTATTGACCGCACTCGGCGCGGCCGCACTCGGCGCCGGCGCCATGTACTACTTCGATCCGCACCGCGGCCGCCGTCGGCGCGTCGTGGCCCAGGACAAGATGATCAGCGCCTCGCATGGCGTACGCGAGTACGCGCGCGGCCAGGCCCGACACGTCGTCGACCAGGGTCGCGGAGCGGTCGCCAATCTGCGTTCGCGCTTGCGCAAGGAATTACCGGGCGACGACCAGCTGAACGAACGCATCCGCGCGCGCCTCGGCCATCTGATTGCGCATCCGCGCGCCGTGCACACGTCGGTAGTTGACGGCCGCGTGACGCTGCACGGCAGCATTCGGCGCGCAGATCTGAACAAGTCGATGTCCGCGCTGTGGCTGTTGCGCGGTGTTCGTGACGTCGACAGCCGACTCGAAATCGACGACGGCCCCGATCAGCACGAACCGTCGCTGCAGGGTGTTGCCTAGCCGGCGTCCTTGAGTGCGAGCGGCAAGCGATAGCCTTTCCCAGCCCACGAGGTCCGCAACTTCCGGATGTCGCCGGATGTACGCCGCCGCGTAGGAGCATGCCGCAACGACACGCCAGCCGCTGGCTCGCGCAGTATCCAGCGCCGTGCGCGTCAGCGCCGCCGCGATGCCACGGCTTCCGGCTGCTCCCGGCACGCGCGTGTGCGTGATCGTCATGATTCCGTCCGCCAACCGGTAATCGAGCACACAGGCGTGTCCTTCGACCACGGTTTCGAAACGTCGCGCGACCGCATCGTGGCGAATGTCATCGAGGTTCATGCCTGCGTTCCTTCGGCGGAAGATAACGACTGTACACGTCGCTGACTTGCAGTCGAGCGCGCAATGCGCGCGCAACCGCCCGCCGTTTTTTCGCAACCTTCCAATCGCCGCTATCATGCGTCGGCCACCCGACCATTCCCTGTCGATTCCAACATCTCCTGCAATCACGGGACTGCGCATGAACCGATATGCCGTCATGGCCGCGACGATCGCGGCGCTTTGCCTGCCACGCATCAGCCACGCGATGGCCGCGCCGACGGACACCCTGCCACCGCCGTGGCTGCCCAGCGATCCGGGCAAGGCGCATTGCGATGTCGGCGAAAGCAGCCCCGAACTCGCCAATGGAACGTTGCGTTTTGCAATCACGGACGATAACGGCGGTCTGCATCCGACGGCGTTCGACAATCGCTTCACCAGCGCGAAACACGCACTCAAAGGCGAGTTGTTCTCGCTGTTGCTGCGCGATGGCAAATCGATCGATGCAAGTCGTTTCCGGCTCGAAGGCGCCCTCGCCTGCTCCGCAATTGCCGCGAAACCGGACGCGGCGCGGCGCGCCGATCGCCTTGCCGGCATTGCTCTGACCGCGAGTCTCGTCGATCCGGCCACCGGTCTGCATGTCGCCTGGCGCGCCTTGCTGCGTGACGGCACCAGCTACGTGCGCGAGGAACTGCGCTTCGAATCCCCCAAGTCGCTCGACCTCGCCTCGGTCTCGCTGATCGATCTCAACCTCGACCACGCATGGGTCGACGGCACCGCCAGCGGATCGCCGATTGTCGCCGACGATCGCTTCTTCGGCTTCGAACATCCGATGGCCGAAGCGAGCGTCATCGGCAATCGCGCGACGATGACACTCAAGCGCGTGCTGCCGTTGCGCGCCGGCGTCGCGACCAATTACTCGGCCGTGTTCGGTGTCGTACCGCGCGGCCAGTTGCGGCGCGGCTTCCAGGCTTATCTCGAGAACGAACGCGCGACGCCGTTCCGCACGTTCCTGCATTACAACTCGTGGTACGACATCGGCTACTTCACGCCGTACACCGAAGCCGAAGCGGTCGAGCGCATCAACGCGTTCGGACAGAAGCTCGTGCGCGAGCGCGGTGTCACGATGGATTCGTTCCTGTTCGACGACGGCTGGGACGATCATTCGCACCTGTGGCAATTCAGCAAGGATTTCCCGCACGGCTTCACGCCGCTCGAAAAAGCCGCCGCGAAGTACGGCGCGGCGCCCGGCGTGTGGCTGTCGCCCTGGGGCGGTTACGGACCGCCGCGCAAGCTGCGGCTCGCGGCCGCGCACAAGGCCGGCTACAGCGTCGACGATCAGGGCATCGCGCTGTCGGGCCCCAAGTACTACCAGCTGTTCCACGATGTCACGGTGAATTTGCTGAAGAAGTACGGCATCAACCAGTTCAAGCTGGACGGCACCGGCAGCCCGGACAAGGTCACGCCGGGCAGCGCATTCGACAGCGACTTCGCGGCCGCGATCGCGCTGATTCACGACCTGCGCGCGATCAAGCCCGATCTCTTCATCAACCTCACCACCAACACCTGGCCCTCGCCGTTCTGGTTGCGCACGGCCGATTCGATCTGGCGCGGCGGTTGGGATCATTCGTTCGCCGGCGTCGGCGACAACCGTCAGCGCTGGATCACCTACCGCGACGCCGACACCTACGGCGGCATCGTGCGCCAGGGCCCGCTGTTCCCGCTCAACTCGCTGATGCTCCACGGCATCATCTACGCACAGCACGCCAAGGGACTCGACAGCGATCCCGGCAACGACTTCGCCGACGAAGTGCGCTCGTATTTCGCGACCGGCACCGGCCTGCAGGAGATGTACATCACGCCCGATCTCCTGACCGACGCGAACTGGAACGACCTCGCCGCCGCCGCGAAATGGGCGCGCGAAAACGCCGCAACGCTACGCGACAGCCACTGGATCGGCGGCGACCCCGCGCGCGGCGAAGTCTACGGCTGGGCCGCCTGGCGCCCCGGCCACGCGATCATCACGCTGCGCAACCCGAGCGATCAGCCGCAGACGTTCGCGCTGGATATTGCGAAGGCGCTGGATTTGCCGCGGGGCGCGGCGCGGGACTGGGTTGCAAAGGCCGTGTACAATAAGGCAGACGACGAGGGCACGTGGCGTGCGGCCGAAGTTGCGGCCCTGAAGCTCCAGCCATTCGAGGTGGCTGTCTGGGATTTGGCGGCCCGACGCTGACCATCGTTCCACCGCACTGTCAATCATTTCGTAGCGGCTGATCGTCGAAGAAAGGTTCGAGTTTCTCGAGTGGCCGGTTACGACCCGCAGCGGACATCGAAGCTGATACCTAGCGCAGGCTAGTGACGTTATAGTCGGCATCACCGCAATCAACGGAGCAATGCATGGACGCCAAGATCACCACCAAGCCATCAGTGGATCGACAAACTCGAAAAACTCATCCCCGAAATCGTGCCGCTTCAGCT
>JBAUWF010000092.1:0-3751 GCA_049583635.1 Rhodanobacteraceae bacterium | reverse complement strand
AGATACAGCGCCGGTACGCTGAGCAGCGTGATGCTCTGCGAGACGATCAATCCGCCGATGAGCGCGATGCCGAGCGGACGGCGCAACTCGGCCCCCTCTCCGATGCCGATCGCGAGCGGCAATGCGGCGAGGATCGCCACCATCGTGGTCATCATGATCGGCCGGAACCGCACGATGCAGGCTTCACGGATCGCGTCGATCGGCGTGTGGCCTTCGCGCTCGGCCACCAACGCGAAATCGATCATCATGATCGCGTTCTTCTTGACCAGACCGATCAGCAGCACCAGCGCCATATCCGCGACGATCGACAGTTCGGTGTTGGTGAGCACCAGGGCGAGCAGCGCGCCGGCGCCGGCCGAGGGCAGCGTGGAAAGGATCGTGACCGGATGCAGCAGGCTCTCATAGAGCATGCCGAGCACGATATAAACCGCCAGGATGGCTGCGAGCAGCAGCAACGGCATCGACGACGCGCTCTGCTGGAAGCGCCGGAATCCGCCGCCGAAATCCATGCGGATATCGCCCGGCAGGCGCATGTCGGCGATGGTCTTCTGAATCGCGTCTGTGGCCTCGCCCATGCTGATGCCGGGCGCGAGGTTGAAGCTGAGGTCCATCGTCGTGAACTGATCCTCGTGCTCGATCTGGGTCGGTGCAAGGCCTGGTCGCTGCACGGTCAGCGCGGTGATCGGCACCATCTTGCCGCTGGTCGAATTCACGTAGATGCGGTCCAGTGCTTCAGGCGTCGCGCTTTGCGCCGGCAGCGCGTTGACGACGACCTGATACTGGTTGATGTCCGAATAAATGGTTGATACCTGGCGCTGACCGAACGCGTTGTACAGCGCATCGTCGATGGACGCGACGCTGACGCCGAGACGGCTCGCGGCCGCACGATCGATCACGAGGTTCTGGCGCAGACCGGCCTCGTCGATGTCGCTGCCGACATCGCGCAGCATCGGGTTCTTCTTGAGCTCGGCCTGCAGCTTGGGCAGCCATTCCTGCAGCTCCGCCAGATCATTGCTCTTGAGCGACACCGAATATTCCGCGCCCTGACTGGTGCCGCGTCCGCCGGTCGGCAGATCCTGGTGCGGGCGCATGCGCAGGTCGACATCCGGGAAGCGATTGGCCTTTGCCGACAGGCGCGCAAGTACGTCCTGGGTCGATTCGTGGCGGCCCTGGCCCAGCGGCTTGAGCTGGATGCTGAACCAGCCGCTGGTGCCGTGGCGGCCGCTGCCGAGACTCGCGCCGACATATTCCACAGCCGGATCGGCCATCAGCATCCCGGTGATGCGCTGCTGGCGGTGCTCCATGTCGGCGAACGACAGCGCCGAACCCGCACTGGCGCGGCCCCAGATCAGCCCCGAATCCTGCGCCGGAAAAAACCCGGCCTTGACCATGCCGAACAGGAAAAAGGTCGCAACGATGAGCGCGAGCGGCGACAGCGCCATCAACCAGGCGTGGCGCAAGGTCCAGTCCAGCGCGCGCTTGTAGGTGCCGAGCATGCCGGCATGGAATCGATCCAGCGTTTGCCCAAAGCGCGACGGTGATTCCTCGGCATGGCGCCGCAGAAATCGTCCGCACAGTGATGGCGTGAGCGTCAGCGAGACGATTGCGGAGACCACGATGGCGGCTACCAGCGTCACCGTGAACTCGCGGAAGAACATGCCGATCAGGCCCGGTGCGAACAGCAGCGGAATGAACACGGCAACCAGGGAGGCGGTGATCGAGACGATCGTGAATCCGATCTCGCGCGCACCCGCGAGCGCCGCCTGCATGCGCGTCTGTCCGGCGTCGACGTAGCGGATGATGTTTTCGATCACCACGATCGCATCGTCAACGACGAAGCCAATCGCGATCACCAGCGCGAGCAGCGACAGGTTGTCCAGGGTGTAACCAAAAATGTACATCGCGGTAAACGCGCCGGCCAGCGACAGCGGCACGGCGAGCGCCGCAATCAACGTCGGCGCGAGACGCCGCAGGAACAGCGCCATGGTCAGGATCACCATGGCGAGGCTTATCAGAAGCGTGATCTGCACCTCGTTTACCGAAGCGCGCACGGTCGGCGTCCCGTCAAAAAACGGTGTCAGTCGGGTGCTTGGCGGCAACAGGGAACGCAGCGACGCCAGTTCGCGCTTCACGCCATCGACAGTCGCAATGACGTTCGCGTCCGGGCGCTTGTAGACATCGATCTCGATGGCCCGCTTGCCGTTGAACCAGGCCGCCTGGTAGCTGTCCTCGGCGCCCTGATAGACCTTGGCTACGTCGCGCAGGCGAACCGGGGTGCCGTTGCGCACGGCGATGACCAGATCGGCGAAATCCTCGGCGGAGTGCAATTGATCGTTGGCGGTCACGGCAACGCGGGTCGTGCCGTCGCTCAGGAAACCCTGCGGAGAGGTTACATTGGCGGCCGTCAACGCGTTGCGCAGCTCGTTGGAGGAAAGCCCCATTGAGTTGAGTTGTTGCAGGTTCACGTCGACACGCACTGCCGGCTGCGCGCTGCCGGAAACTTCGACCGAGGCGACGCCGGACAATTGACTGAGGCGAGGCTGCAACAGCGTGTTCGCGCGGTCGAACAGCACCGACAATGGCTGGGTATCCGAGGTCAGCGCGAGCTGCAGCACCGGATCGTCGTTCGGGTTGGCCTTGCGATAGGTCGGCAACCTGGTCAGGCCGGAAGGCAGATCGGCAGCCGACGCGTTGATGGCCGCCTGCACGTCGCGCGCCGACGAATCGAGATCGACGCCGTTCTGGAAGATCATGAAGACGAAAGTCGACCCTTCCGAACTGCGCGAGCGCATCGTGTCGATGCCGGGCACCTGCCCGAGGTGGCGTTCGAGCGGCGATGCCACGGTCGCGGCCATGGTGCCGGCGTCGGCGCCCGGCTGGCTGGCCGTGACGAAAATCGCCGGAAACGAAAGTTGCGGCAGCGCGCTGATGCCGAGCAGCGAATAGCAGATCGCGCCGACCACGAGCAAGCCGGCGGCCAGCAGCGAGGTTCCGATCGGCCGACGGATGAATGGCCCGGAGATATTCATCCAGGCGCGCCTTCAGGCGTGACTGGCGCAGGTATGCGCCGCGCACGCCGTGTCTCCACCCAGTCCGAGAAGCGCTCCATGTAGAGATAGATCACCGGCGTCGTGTACAAGGTCACCAGTTGCGAAAGCAGCAGACCGCCGACGATCGATACACCGAGCGGCCGGCGCAACTCCGAGCCGATGCCGGTGCCGAGCGCGAGCGGCAATGCGCCGAGCAGCGCCGCAAACGTGGTCATCATGATCGGCCGAAAGCGCAGCAGGCAGGCGCGGCGGATCGCGTCGTGCGCATTCATTCCACCACGCTTGGCCTCGATCGCGAAGTCGATCATCATGATCGCATTCTTCTTGACGATGCCGATCAGGAGCACGATTCCGACGATGCCGTCGACCGACAGGCTCATGCCGAACAGCATCAACGCCAGCAATGCGCCAACCCCGGCCGGCGGGAGCGTCGAAATGATGGTGATCGGATGAATATAGCTTTCGTACAAAACCCCAAGCACGATGTAGATGACAACGATCGCGGCTAGCAGCAACAACACCTCGTCGCCGAGCGAGGCGGAGAACTCGGCGGCCTTGCCGACCAGCTCTGCGCGCACCGACGCCGGAAATTGCATCTGCGCAGCCACGGTGTGAATCGCGCCCACCGCCTGCGACAGCGAATAGCCGGGCGCGAGGTTGAACGAGATGGTCACCGCCGGCAACTGATCCTGATGGCTGAT
>JBAUWF010000091.1:0-22944 GCA_049583635.1 Rhodanobacteraceae bacterium | reverse complement strand
CCGTTGTAGATCTGGTCGCCCTTGAGCTTCGGATCCGTGCCGAAGTGATCCCAGTGTGCGCTGTAGACGATGACTTCGTCCGGACGTTTGCTGCCCGGCAGGTAGCCGAGCACATTTTCCGAGCTTGAGTTCTCGATCCTGCTGGAAAAGCCCACCGACAACCTGGCATTGAGATCAGTCGGCTTGAATCCGCGCAGATCGGCGCTCTTTTTCAATGCCGCGAAATCGAATCCGGCCTTGGCGAACAACCGCTCGGCTGCGGCGCCGCTGAGCCAGCCGGCTGCCTTGAGTCGTGGTGCCGGATCGTCGGCCGGCGGCAGCGCTTCCTGCGCACCGGACCAGCTGTTGATGACCACCTGCCAGGGGTAGCCGGCCGCGTCGGTGTCATGCACGATCAGGCACGCGGCGGCACCCTGGCGTGCGGCCTCCTCGTATTTGTAGGTCCAGCGGCCGTAGTAGGTCAGCGCCCGGCCCTTGAACAGGCTTTCGTCGTGATTACCCCAGCCCGGGTCGTTGACCAGCACGATCACGGTCTTGCCCTTGACGTCGAGGCCGGCGTAATCGTTCCAGCCGAGTTTGGGGGTATTGACGCCGTAGCCCGCGAAGACGATGTCGGAATCCTTGATGTCGACCTTTGGACTCGCATCGAGCGTATTGATGACAATGTCGGCGGGATAGGAAAACGTTTCGGTCCCGCCGGAAGTCTTCACTTGCATGCGGGTGTTCTGCGGATCGATCTGGGTGGTTTCGACCATCGGCACGGTCTGGAACCAGCTGCCCTTGTTGCCGGGTTTGAGGCCGATCTGTTCGAATTGGTCCTTGATCCACGCCGTCGTCACGCGCTCGCCGATGGTGCCGGGTTTGCGGCCCGCGAACTGATCCGAGCTGACCTTTTCAAGACGCGCGGCGAAGTCGGGCGCCGTGATTTCCGCGCTGAAATGTCCCTCGCGGGTCGGGGTGACAGGCGTGCGCGCAGTGCTCTGCACCGCCGCTGTCGGAGACGGTGTGTTTTCCGTAGCCGGCGTGGAGTCGTGTTGCCGACATGCGGCGAGGCCGAGCATGACAGTCGCCATCGCGCCGGAAAAAACAAGTAGTCGCATGGCAGCCTCCGCATTGGGTCGACTCCCGATTCTAGTGCGCGCGCCGTTTTGGCGCGACCCGCCGGTCGGGCTCGCGCTTCGCTTCTCTTGTATTTGGCGAACGCCAACTCGGTGCCAGGCCGAGCGCGAGCGACTCACAACGGCGGGCTGTCCCCCGAAAACACCGTCGGCTTGGCACCGCTGACGGTTCCGATCGTTGCGCTGTCGCTGACGTACAGATCGACATTGCGGCGAATGTCGAGTTTTCCAGCAATCACAGCATGTGGGCCGATGACAATGCGCGGTTTGCGTTCGACCCAGGCGAACCAGCTCAAAAAACCGGTCGACCGGTCGACCAGCAAACCACCCTCGACGTGCGAGTCGGCACCGATATTCATGTCGCCACTGGCGGTTTCCAAGCCGCCACCGACATGCGCGGCATGCAGGGTCAATGTGCCATTGACGTTGGATGCCTTGCCCGCGACGTTTGCGCCGCGTTCGAGCGTGATGGCGCCGTTGACGGTTTCGACTGTCGTCTCGATGCGCGCATTTTGCTTCAGGGAAATATGTCCGTTGACGGTATTGGCCGACTGCGCGACCGCGTTGCCGGCGAGTTCGATCGAGCCGTTGACGGTTTCAAGCGCCCTCGCATGCGCACCCTCGCCGACGCGGATCGAGCCATTCACGGTTGTGAGATCGCCACCGGTTTCATTGGCGTCGAGACGGATCGACCCGTTGACCTTTTCGATATCGCCCTGACCGGCGATCGCCGGCACGACGAAGGCGATGGCGACGAATGCAATGCACAGGGAACGCAGCATGACAGTTCTCCGGTAACCGATCTGGATTCGAAGTTGGTCTGAACTTCGATGCGTGTTCGGGATGCATAGTTTAATTCCGATATTATGACGTCGATTCCTGCCGGAATATTGCCGTGCCGCGTCCGAAACCTGTGCTGCTGTTGATCCTCGATGGATGGGGTGATCGCGCCGAGACCGAACACAACGCAATCGCACTGGCCGATTGCCCGAATTGGCGGCGCCTGCTTGCCGATTGCCCGCACACGCTGGTGGAAACCCACGGGCGCGAAGTCGGCTTGCCGGACGGCCAGATGGGCAATTCCGAGGTCGGACACATGAATATCGGCTCGGGCCGTATCGTCTATCAGGAGCTGACCCGCATCGATGCGGCCATCGCCGATCGCAGTTTCTTTTCCAATGCTGCCCTGGTCGCCGCCTGCGATGCGGTCATCAAGGACAGCGGCACGTTGCATCTGCTCGGTCTGTTGTCGCCTGGCGGTGTGCATAGCCAGGAGAGTCACATCTTCGCGATGATGGACATGGCCGCACAAAGGGGCGTTGCGAACATCGCCGTGCACGCCTTTCTGGACGGCCGTGACACGCCGCCGAAAAGTGCGCGTGCATCGCTCGAACGACTCGGGGAGAAATGCGCAGGATTGTCTGGTGCATCGATCGCAAGCGTCAGCGGCCGTTACTACGCGATGGACCGCGATCACCGTTGGCAGCGCATCGCCCGCGCCTATGCGGCGATCGCCGAGGCACGCTCGTCGCAGCATGCCGATTCCGCCGTTGCGGCGCTGGAGGCGGCCTACGCGCGCGGCGAGACCGACGAGTTCGTGCAACCGACCGTGATCGGCACCGGCGCCGCAGTCGCCGACGGCGATGCCGTCGTATTCATGAACTATCGCGCCGATCGCGCACGTGAACTGTCGCACGCGTTCGTCGACGCTGATTTCGATGGCTTCGCGAGGCCACGGCGCATCGCGTTGGCGGCGTTCGTGACGCTCACCGCATACGAGAAGGATCTTGCCGCAAGCGCAATCGCGTTCGCGCCACAGTCGCTCGAGGACACCCTTGGTGCGTATCTCGCCAAACGCGGGCTTTCGCAGTTGCGCATTGCCGAAACCGAAAAGTATGCACATGTCACGTTCTTCTTCTCGGGTGGACGCGAAGAGCCGTTCGCCAACGAGGAACGCATTCTGGTCCCGAGCCCCGATGTCGCGACCTATGATCTCAAACCCGAAATGAGTTGCCCGGAACTCACCGACCGGCTGGTCGAGGCGATCGCCTCGCGGCGTTTCGATTTCATCGTCTGCAACATCGCCAATCCGGACATGGTCGGACATACCGGCAACGAGGCTGCGGCGATCAAGGCGGCCGAAGCGGTCGATGTGGCACTCGGACGCATTACCAAGGCCATTCGCACCGCCGGTGGCGAAATGCTCATCAGCGCCGATCACGGCAACCTGGAGCAGATGCGTGACTCCGACGGGGGCGCGCATACTCGACACACAGTCGGTCCGGTGCCGCTGGTCTATGTGGGGCGCGCAGCGCATTTGCGCCACGGAGCACTGCGCGATCTGGCGCCGACCGTGCTCGCGTTGATGGATCTGCCCAAGCCTGCCGCGATGACCGGTTCGAGCCTGGTCGAGTTTGACGACTGATGCGGTGCTTGCTGCTGTCGACGCTGGCGCTGGTTGCGTCGTTGGCGCATGCGCAGCCGTCCGGCAGCGACAGCGCGCGAACAGCCCGGGAAATTGAAACCCGCCACAAGATCGAGCGGATCCGCGACGAGATCAAGACATTGACCGAGGCGCGTCGCGTGACCAGCGACGAGCGCAACGAATCGGTGCGCGACCTGCGCGAAAAGGAGATTGCGATCGGCACGGTGGCAAAAGCGCTGCACGAGCTCGATGTCAAACTCGCCGAACAGCGGCAAGAACTCGATGCGCTCGAGATGCAACGTGCCGGATTGGCTGCTGCGCTTCGCTTGCAACGCCGAGGGCTGGCCGATCTGCTGCGCTCTGCCTACATGCTCGGTCATGGTGAGGAACTGAAACTGCTGCTGCAGCAGGAAGACGGCTCGAGCATCGCACGGGTGCTGGCCTATCATCGCTATTTTGAACGCGCGCGTATCGCGCGTATCGATGCGCTGCTCGGCGATCTGAAACGGTTGACCGATGTGCGCAAGGAGATCGCGGTCAAGACCCGGGATCTGGCAACGACGCGCGCTGCACGCGAAGCCGATTCGACGCGGCTTGATGCCGAACGCGACCAGCGCCGCAAGCTGCTGGTTGCGCTTGATGCGACCCTCAAGGACCAGACCGCGCGCATTGCGGTACTCGGCAAGGACGAAAAAGCGCTCAAAGCACTGCTTGAAAAGCTACGTGACGTATTCGCGGATATTCCGCAACAATTGTCCGGCGCGCAGCCGTTCGCCTCGCTGCGCGGACATCTGGCGTGGCCGCTTCGCGGCAAGCTGGTGACCGCATTCGGCGCCGTCGATGCTTCGCGGCGCAAGAGCGCGGGCTGGTTGATCAGCGCCAAGGCCGGCAGCGCGGTGCACGCCATATCCTATGGCCGTGTCGCATTCGCCGACTGGTTTCGCGGCTATGGCCTGTTGATGATCATCGACCACGGTGATGGTTACTTGAGCCTCTACGGCTACAATGAAGCGCTGCTCAAGGACGTCGGTGATTGGGTCAGAGCCGGCGAAACCATTGCCGAGAGCGGCGCCAGCGGCGGACAGCCGAGCGCAGGCGTGTATTTCGAACTGCGCCACCGCGGCCAGCCGGTCAACCCGCGCGCCTGGCTCAAGAAGGCATCCGGCGGCCGCTGACGAGCGAAGATCCGAGCACATCGTGCGGCACAAGGATTAGACTGGAGCCAATCACCACGAGGCCCGTTCCATGCGTTATCGTTTTTTGTCATTAGGTTTGTTCGCGCTGGCTGGCGTGAGCGTTGCGGCGCCGCCGCAGGCGACCAAGCCCGCGCCGCCGGCACCGGTTCCGGCAGCCGCAACGGCAAAGGCCGACAAGGATGCGGTCGACCTCGCCGACATCCGCGCATTCACAGCGGTGTTCAGTCTGGTCAAGCAAGCCTATGTCGAAAACGTCGACGACCATCGACTGATGCAGGCCGCCATTCACGGCCTCCTCGCAGGCCTGGACCCGCACAGCGAATACCTCGACCACAAGGAACTCGAGGATCTGAACGAGGACACCTCCGGCAGTTACGCCGGACTCGGCGTCGAAATCGTGCAGATGGACGGCAGCTTGCGTGTGGTTGCGCCGATCGACGGCACGCCGGCCGATCGCGCCGGTATCAAGCCCGGCGATACGATTCTTCGCATCAACGGCAAGAGCGTGCAGTCCAACGATCTAGACGGCGCGATCGACAAATTGCGCGGCAAGCCCGGCACCGACATTACGCTGACCATACTGCACGAGAATCAGAGCGTGCCGGTCGACGTCAGGCTGACCCGTGAAGTCATCCGCGTGGCCAGCGTGCGTGCGCGCCTGCTCGAACCCGGGTACGCCTATCTTCGCATCAGCCAGTTCCAGGCCGGCACCGGCGCCGAACTGCGACGGCGCATCGAGCGATTGCAAAAGGACAATCACGCCGCGCTCAAGGGCGCGGTGCTCGATCTGCGCAGCAATCCCGGCGGCCTGCTGACATCGGCGGTCGAAGTCAGCGACGAGTTGCTCGACAAGGGTGTCATCGTGACTACGCGCGGTCGCCTCAAGGAGGCCGATTTGAGCTTCAGCGCGACGCCGGGCGATCTGCTTGATGGCGCACCGATTGTCGCACTGGTCGACAATGGCACCGCCTCGGCGGCGGAGATCGTCGCCGGCGCGCTAAAGGACAATCACCGCGCGTTGCTGATGGGGCGCCGCACATTCGGAAAAGGATCGGTACAGACCGTGCTGCCGCTCGATGCCGAACATGCGATCAAGCTGACCACCGCGCGTTATTACACGCCGAGCGGCGTGTCGATCCAGGCCGAAGGCATCCGGCCCGACATCGCGCTGGCCGATCTGGCCCTGACCCAGCGCGACATGGCGCCGACACCTATCGTCAGCGAACGCGATCTGCGCAACCACTTGAAAGGCAGCGATGAAACCGACACGGACGGCGCCGACGTGATCGCATCGTCGGCTGATCGTGACGTACAGCAGGACTACGCACTCAACGAAGCGTTGAACGTACTCAAGGGCTTGGCCTTGGAGCAGAAACCCGCGGCGACGCCGGCCCCGCCGCCCCCGCACGGGTCGGGCAAGGGTTGAGCCGTGCTGCGCGCGGCGAGCAGCCATGGGCGGCCTGCCGGCGCTTGCTGTCCGGATGCGCGTACCGCGTTGAAACTTGCAGGAAACCAAAATCGTGCCCGTCGTTTCCATGCTTCAGGATGGGTTTATCCAGAGCTTCCTTGAAGGGAGGTCATCGTGATCGTCACCACAACGGAAACCGTTGCCGGCCATCGCGTCGCGCAAACCACAGGACAGGTGTTCGGCGTCGTGGTCCGCAGCCGCGGCCTCGGCGGCAATGTCATGGCCGGGTTGCGTTCCATCGTCGGCGGTGAAATTCACGAATACACGCAGATGCTCGAGGAGGCACGGCGCCACGCGATCGATCGCATGGTGGCCAACGCAACCGCGATGGGCGCCAATGCGGTCCTGATGATGCGCTTCGACTGCGCCGAAATCGGCGGCACGATGAGCGAGATCGTCGCTTACGGCACCGCCGTCGTGCTGGAACCGGGTGCATGAGAAAGCCGCTCGATGTTGCGTAACGTGTTGCTCGGCATCGGTGCGCTGCTGCTGTTTTGCGCGTTGCTGGTCGCCGCACTCGGGCATTGGTCGGTGTTCCCGCATCTGCTGATCGGCGGATTGGTTCTGACCGCCGGCATCGCCTGGGAGCGCTGGCGCTACAAGCCGACAGCGGAGCGCGTCGATCCGCGCTGGACGGATACCGGCGAGCGCTTCACCGATCCCGGCAGCGGTGTGCTGATCGCTGTCTACAGCGATCCTGTGCGCGGGCAGCGCCATTACGTCAGGCTGGGTTGAGCCATTGTCGCCGCGGTGTTGGCACCGAGTGTCGGCGGGACCTTCACCGGCGTAATTGTCGACATCGGCGCGGGGCATTCCCGGAAAGTTGCGGTCATGCTGCGCGACCCCGCCATCGAGGCATCAGTCGTCGCCGCGTCGGTGCTTCCACTCGGGGCGGAAGTCGAAGTCAGACTTGTGCAAGCAAATCCGTCAGGGCGTTCGACCCGATTTTGGATGTTGGACTGACCATGGCCGGATTCTAATTTCCGCCTGTTCGCGGTGGCGCAACCGGAAACGGCATGATCTTGTCACCGTTGGTGCCGTCACGGATTGCCAGGGCACCGCGCTTTTCCACTTCCTCGATGCGGACGATCGCCTGCATCGGGAGATGCAGCACGCGCGTGTTCCGGAACTCCTCGCGCAAACGTTCCTCGGTCGGATCAATGACGCGGCCCTCACCCGGCGCGTCGAATATGAGGTCCCCGACTTCGGTGAACCCCCATAGCGGGCTCGACGCGACGTGGCGCGCGTAGACTTCGTAGGTCTTGCCTTGTGAAAGAAAACTCACCTTGTAGAGTTTGCTCTTGCCCATGTTCGGATTGTCGCGTGATTGGGTTCGGCGGGAAAGGGCATAGCCGCGATTCCAGAGGCGGCCGTCGGACGGGCTCTAGCCGCGCAATCGTCGCGCCACCGCGCCTCTGGAAAGCAACGCGAACAGCAGGCCGATCAGGAAACCGGCAATATGCGTCCACCAGGCGACCGCGCCGAATGCCGGACCGACATAGGTGAACATCAGTTGCAGCAATATCCAGAAGCCGATCAGGAGCGGTGCCGGCACCCGCACGAATTCGAGAAATAGGCCGAGTGGCAGTACCAGGCCGAGACGGGCGCGCGGAAACAGTGCCAGATAGGCGCCGACGACGGCGGACACCGCGCCGCTCGAGCCCACGATCGGGGCGCTGGTTCCGGCCAACGTCAGTGCACCGACCAGATTGGCCAGCGCGCCACCGATCACGAACAACAGCAGGAAGCGACCAAAGCCCAGCGCGCGTTCCGCAGTCACGCCGAACACGATCAGAAATAGCAGATTGCCGGTCAGATGCAGCCAGTCGGCGTGAATGAACAGCGCGGAGATGAGCCGTGCCGCCCGCAGTTCAGTCAGTTGCTGGTACCACGGCGCGTGCGGATCGAGCAGCGTCGATGGCACGGTGCCCCAACGCGCCAACACGCGCAATCGTTCCATCGGGGGCTCGCCGGTCAACCACAGAAACACGATCACGCAGGACGCGACGATCAGCAGTGTTGCCCATGGCGCCCTTAGTTTGCGTCGGCTCGGCAGATGCACGAACACGTCGTTGTCCACCGCCCCGCTCAGCGTCCATTGCGCGGCAACAGGAAACGCTGACCCTTGTAGTCAAGCACCGCACCATCAGGACGGATCTCGACCAGACTCAGATCATCGTTGATATCGTCGCCCTCGACGTGGCGATCGCCATTGAGCACGATGAACCGTTTTGCCGGATCGGGCGAATAGACGTGCATGATCATCGACAATTTCGGCAAGGCGGTGCGTGTCTTGAGCGGAAGCTCCCAGACCATCGGCCACTGGGTGGCCTTTGGCGCCGATGTCGTTGGCGGCGCATGTGGTTTGGCATGCCCCACTGGTTTCGCATTGGCCGGCGCGGATGCCACTGCAGCTGGTTGTGCGGGTACGGGTTGGACAGGCGCTTTCGCGGCAGTCCGGACCGGCGGTGGCGTTTGCCGCTGCGCGGGCCTGGGCGGAGCGGATTTGCCCTTCGCTCCCCCCACGGGTTTTGCCGGCGGCGCCGCAGCCACCGCCTTGGCTGGCGGGGCCCCCGCGGCGCCGGTTGCTTCCCGCGTCGGGGCTCGACCAGGCGCTGTGCCAAGCCCGCTGGCGGACGTTGATGGCTTGTTGTCGAAAGGCCGCTTGCCAACGGGCAACCTGCGCCCAGCCGCGCGCTTGCCCGCACTCGCTGCTGTGCGGTCGGATGGCTCAGCCGACCGTACCGGCGCGCCAGTCGCGCCATGCGGTCGCGGCGCGACGGTATCACCAGCCACAATGTGCTCGCTCGCACCGCGATGGGGTCGCAGCACCAACCAGCCGCCGAGCGCGATCGCAACGACGATCGCCATGGCGAGGATCGGCAACCAGTTGCCGGGCCGGCGTCTTGCCGACATCGGTGTACCGAGATGCGGCACCTCGCCGAGGCGGCGCTGCTGTTCGGATTTCTTCAAGGCTTCAAGGATCAGCGACATGGGTTTCTCGGGTTGTCTCATTCAACCGTTCGGGCCAGATGCGGACCGGAATCGTTCAGCGCCGACAGTGCGAACAGCGTCTCCGGACCGACAATGCCATCGGCCCGGATGCCGTAGGCTTTCTGCAACTTGCGCAGCCTTTGCTCAAGTGCGTCGTCGAAGAACGCGGGTCCGATATCGGCCGTTCGGCGTCCATCGAATTCATCCAGCTGCGCCTTGACCCAGCCCACTCCCGGCCCGGCGTCGCCGCGCTTGAGGGTCGTCGGTACCCACTCGGGCACGCGCCATAAGGCGATGAAGTCGCCATCCCAGAACTTCGACAACGAACTGCGAGCAAGTTCATGGCGCTCGCCGGCAAGATCGAGCCGCAACTTTTCGCGGCCGACACCCTGGAGTACGGCGTAGGCCTGCTTGTCGTCCCGGCGCAGCAGCAGGATCAGCGGTCGATCGAAGCGGGCTACCTGTTCGAGTGATGCGTGGCCACGCAGGCAGTCGAGCCCGGCCACGATCACCGGTGCGCAGCGGCTGGCCTCGCTGACTGATACGGCATCCGAATCCACCTGCCAGCGTGCCAGCAACTGGGTGAATGCGCCGAGCATCGTCTCGCCGACCCGATCGAGATGATCGCGAAAACGTGCCGCATCCGCATCCGTTGCGACCGGTTTCGCGATCGGCGCGGGCGGCGCCGGCGCCGGCAGTGGACGCGACCACCAAAGACCGCCGGCAATCAGCGCAAGCACGATGATCGTGCCGGCTACGGCCCATGGGCCGTAGCGGTGCAATAGATAGCGTGCGTGACCAGGCAGAGTCTCATCGGCGGCCCGGTGCACGAGGCTTTCGCCGAACGAGGTCTGCTCGCGCGCATAGCCTGCCATCAGCGCACGATCGGCGATGACGTTGATCAGACGCGGGATGCCGCCCGAGCGCTGGTACAACGCGCGCAAGCCGAGGCGCGAAAACGGGGTGCGCGAGCTGCCGGCCACGGCCATGCGATGACGCACGTAGGCCTCGGTTTCGGCGGCGTCGAGTGGCGTCAGGTGATAACGCGCGGTTATGCGCTGGGCCAACTGGCGCAAACCGGTTTCGGCCAGCATCTCGCGCAGTTCCGGCTGGCCGAGCAGGATGATCTGCAGCAGTTTCTGGGTCGGCGTTTCCAGATTGGTCAGCAGGCGCACTTGCTCGAGCGATTCGGGCGACAGATCCTGCGCTTCGTCAACGATCAGGACCACGCGCAGGCCTTGCGCGTAGGCGTCCAGCAGGAATGAATTGAGCGTGTCGGTCAACGCCTTCAGGCTGCCACGCTTGCCGCTGATGTCGAGCTTTAGTTCCTCGCAAACCGTCTCAACCAGCTCAAGCGGCGACAGCCTTGGATTAAGCACCAGCGCGACGCGCGTGTTTTCAGGCAGTTGTTCGAGCAGAAGTCGCGACAGCGTGGTCTTGCCGGTTCCGACCTCGCCGGTCAGCTGCACGAAGCCGCCACCGCCCCCCTTGCCGACCCCGTACAGCAGATGCGCGAGCGCATCGCGGTGGCGCTCGGAGAGGAACACGTAGCGCGGATCCGGCGTGATCGAGAACGGCGGTTCCTTGAGCCCGTAGTAGTCGAGATACATCCGCCTACTTTAACCTGCCGCGCGCCGCTTGCTGCGGGTTGCGGCCTGCGCGCGCGTCAGCGAGCGCCCGTGCGAATGCGGATGTGGGACGCAGCGCGGTGTGCCTGGCATGCGTGAGGCGCTCCGCGGCGCGGGGGTCGAGTCGTTCGGCGGCGAACCCTGTTTGCCCGTTTTCGGCCAACGTATGCGTTGCGCGGTACTCCGTGGAGCGGGCGCGCTTCGGCCTTTCAAACGTGATCGTCGTCACATTCTCGATTATGCTTGGGCCACCCGATAAATCATGGAGTGGGGGGATGATCCGCACGAACGCGTGGTGGTTGATGCTCGTGCTTGCGGCGACGGGCCTGGCGCGCGCGCAGTCATTGCCGCCCGGATTCCACGTTGACACGCCGATCACTGGTCGCATCGCGCCGACCGGGGTCTACTTCGCACACGACGGACGTGTGTTCGTCACGGAGAAGAGCGGTCTGATCTGGGTTTACCAGAACCTGCTCGATACCAACCCGCAGCAGCTCGCCGATCTCACGCTCAATGTGCACGACAACTGGGATCGCGGCCTGCTCGGTTTTGCCCTCGATCCGCGCTTTCCTGAAGTGCCGTACGTCTATGTGCAATACGCGTACAACGGCGGCCTCGGGCTCGGTGGTCCGACACCGCGCTGGCCAAGTTGTCCGGCAAGCGACCCATCTTGCGGAGTCAATGGCGGCACCGATTTCTGTCCCGATCCGCCCGGCGACACCAACAACAATGGCGGCTGCGTCATCAGCGGTCGCGTATCGCGCCTCGCAGTCAACGGCAATAGCGCCGGTGACGAGCAAGTACTCGTGGAGGACTGGTACCAGCAGTTTCCGAGCCATTCGATCGGCACGATCAAGTTCGGTCCGGATGGCTATCTCTACGCCGGCGGCGGCGACGGCGCGAGCTTCTACTTCCACGATTTCGGACAGTCGGGCAATCCGGACTATCCGGATCAGCGCTCGCCGTTGAACCCTGACAATCCGAACGACCAGGCCACCAACCAGGGCGGCTCACTGCGTTCGCAAGGGCTCGAAATAGAGGGCGTGTACAACGCCGACGACCACGATGTCTGGCTCAACGGCAGCATCATCCGAATCGATCCCGCAACCGGCGACGGCGCGCCGGGCAACCCGCTCGCCAACGATCCCGAGCCGAACGCGCAACGCATCATCGCTTATGGCCTGCGCAATCCGTTCCGTTTCACCTTTCGCCCCGGGACCGACGGCGAGTTGTGGGTCGGCGATGTCGGTGAAAGCACCTGGGAGGAAATCAACCGCATTCCGGCGCTGCCGGACGACGGCAGCGCCGGCCTGATCAATTTCGGCTGGCCGTGCTACGAAGGCCGCAATCACCACGGCGGTTTCAGCGGGCCGATCTGCACTGCGCTCTACGCCAGCGGCGACACCGGTGGCCGCACGCCGTTTACCCAACCCTGGTACACCTACGCGCACCGGGGTGGCTCCGACATCACCGGGCTCGCGTTCTACGAAGGGTCGAGCTATCCGGCAGCGTATTCGCAGGCGCTGTTTTTCTGCGACAACAGCCGCGGCATCATCTTCGTGATCCCGTATGTCGACGCCAACGGGGACGGTGTCCCTGACGCGCCGCCGGATGGCACCCCGACCACCGATACGGCGACACCGTTCCTTGGGGCCACGTCCGTGCAGCTCGCCACCGGCCCGGGCGGCGACTTGTTCTACGTCAACATCAACAACAGCACCATTGACCGCATCTCGTACTGTGACGGCTGCACCAATCGGGCGCCGTCGGCGGCGATTGCGCTCGACGCCGGTTCGACCGGTGACGGCGCACCGCGCGAGGTCGACTTCACCGCTTTCAACAGCGTCGATCCGGACGGCGATGCGTTGAGCTATTCGTGGGATCTCGATGGCGACGGGGTATTCGGCGATGCGAGCGGCGTGACGGCCGGTGCCTTCTTTGCGGCCAATGGGCCACACAACGTCGCGGTGAAAGTGGACGACGGCCAAGGTCGCAACGATATCGCCCGCATGATTGTCACCGTCACCAACACGGCGCCCACGGTCACGATTACGGCACCTGTCGAGGGGACGACCTGGATCGCGGATGAAGGCGCCGCGCTGACGGCAACGAGTTTCGATGCGGAGCAGGGCACCCTGCCTGACAGCGCACTGGTCTGGCAGATCTTCGAGGAGGACTGCGTCAATCCCGATTTCACTGGTTGCACGGAAACCCAGATCGACACCGAGACCGGTTCGAACACCGGGTTTGTTGCACCGGACGCGCGCTTCCCGGCTTATCTTCGCATCGTGCTGACCGGCACCGACAATGGCGACCTGACCGGCACCGCCGAAGTGGCGATCTATCCCGAAACCGTCGATGTGACGATCGCGAGCGACCCGCGCGGCTTGCTTCTCGGGTACCGCGGCGATCCGCCCACCGCGGCCCCATTCACGCGCACAGAGATCGTCGATGCCGGTTTCGCCGTCGATGCCCCCAGCCCGCAACTGCTGGACGCAACCACGTACCTGTTCCAGGCATGGTCGGACGGTGGCGCGCAGAATCACGTCGCGCATGTCGCCACGGCCGGCAGCGCGACGCTGACTGCGAGCTACGCGGCGCCGGCCGATATCGCTGTCAGTCTGGATGACGGACTCGATACGCTGTTGCGCGGGCAGACCGTGATCTGGACGCTGCAGATTTCCAACCATGGCGTCAATGCGTTGAGCGGCGTCGCAGTGGACGCGGTGTTGCCGGCCGATCTGGTCGGCGCGCACTGGACATGCAGTGCGAGCGCCGGTTCGAGCTGTACGGCGAGCGGCAGCGGAGCGCCTACGGACAATGCCGATCTCGCGGTCGGCGGCGAGGTGGTCTACAGCATCACCGCGACGCTCGGCGCACAGGCCGCTGGCGACTTGACGGTGAGCGCGAGCGCCACGATTCCCGCGGGCTACCTCAACCTCAGCCCGAACGACGACAGCGCCAGCGACACCGACAGCGTCGACACCGACACCATCTTCCGCAATGGGTTCGAACCGTTGCCATAGGCCCCATATGGTGCAATTGGTCGCGCGTGGCCGCATGGGTCAGGCGGTCGTCTGCACGCCGTTTGCTCGCGCCCAGCCTGTAAGCTAGCGCGCGTTGTCGCGGTCAGAGTGGGCCATGGCGGAAAAAATGAAGGGCAAACTCGGCATTATTGTGCGCATTGCCGTGCTGCTGATCCTGATCGGCGGCGTGATCGCGTTCTTCGCTTTTGGATTGCAGCACTATCTGACGCTCGATGCGCTCAAGGGCCGCAAGCAGGCACTCGATGCCTACCGCATGGCGCATCCGCTGCTCCTGGCCGGTGGCTACTTCATTGCCTATGTCGCCATGGCCGCGTTCTCCCTTCCGGGTGCGGCAATCCTGACCCTGGCCGGCGGTGCGGCTTTCGGCTTGCTCAAAGGCACGTTGCTGGTGTCATTCGCCTCGACCATCGGCGCGACGCTGGCCATGCTGGCCAGTCGCTTCATCCTGCGCGACTGGGTGCGCGCGCGTTTTGGTGCGCGTTTCAAGCGCGTCGACAAGGGTGTTGAACGCGAGGGTGGCTTCTATCTTTTCAGCATCCGACTGGTACCGGTGTTCCCGTTCTTTGTGGTCAACCTCGTGATGGGGCTGACCTCGCTGTCGGTGATCACGTTCTACTGGGTCAGCCAGCTCGGCATGCTCGCCGGGACCGTGGTCTACGTGAATGCGGGTACGCGTCTGGCCGGCCTTGCATCATTGTCGGATCTGCTGTCGCCGGCGCTGATCGGCTCGTTCCTGCTGCTCGCGCTGCTGCCCTGGCTTTCGCGCGGGATCATCGCGTGGATCAAGGCGCGGCGGCTGTACAAGGGCTGGGACAAGCCGAAAAAGTTCGAGCGCAATCTGGTCGTGATCGGCGCCGGCGCCTCGGGTCTCGTCAGTGCCTACATCGCAGCCACCGTCAAGGCGAAGGTCACCTTGATCGAGGGCAACAAGATGGGTGGCGACTGTCTCAACTATGGCTGCGTGCCGTCGAAGGCCCTGATCCGCATCGCGCGGGCTGCCCACGAGGCGCGTCAGGCAAGCACTTTCGGCATCGAGGTAGCGAAACCCAAGGTCGATTTTGCAGCGGTGATGAAGAGTGTGCACGGATCGATCGCAGTGGTCGCACCGCACGATTCGGAAGAGCGCTACCGGAAAATGGGCGTCGATGTGCGACACGGCATGGCAAAGATCGTCTCCCCTTGGTGTGTCGAGGTGGACGGCAAGCCGATCTCGACGCGCGCAATCGTGATCGCTGCCGGCGCCGAACCTCTCGTGCCCCCTATCCCCGGACTCGCCGACTGCGGCTATCTGACGTCTGACACGCTGTGGGGCATCAAGGAATTGCCCAAACGCCTGGTGATCCTCGGTGGCGGCCCGATCGGCTGCGAGATGGCGCAGGCCTTCGCGCGCCTCGGCAGCGATGTCGCCCAGATCGAAATGATCGATCGCCTGTTGCTGCGCGAGGACGACGAGGTATCGGCCTTCGTGCGCACCCGCCTCGAGGCCGACGGCGTGCGCGTGTTGACTGGACACAAGGCGACCGCAGTCGAGAACGACGGCGACGCAAAGGTACTGGTTTGCGAGCACGACAAGCACGAGGTACACGTGCCGTTCGATGCAATCCTTGTTGCGGTCGGACGCACGCCGCGTACCGAAGGCTACGGGCTTGAGGAATTGAACATTCCGCTCGACAAGAACAGGAAAACCATCGAGACCGACGAGTATCTGCGCGCGTTGTATCCGAACATCTACGCCTGCGGCGATGTCGCCGGCCCGTTCCAGTTGACCCACGCCGGCGCACATCAGGCCTGGTACGTCGCGGTCAACGCCTTGTTCGGGACCTTCAGGAAGTTCAAGGTGGATTATCGCGTGATGCCCGCAGTGACATTCACCGATCCCGAGGTTGCCCGTGTCGGCCTCAACGAGCGTGAGGCGAAGGACGAGAAAGTCGAATACGAGGTCACGCGTTACCAACTCGATGAGCTCGATCGCGCACTGGCCGAGCGTGAAGCGCACGGATTCGTCAAGGTGCTCACCGCCGCGGGCAAGGATACGATCCTCGGCGCGACCTGCGTCGGCGCGCACGCCGGCGAATGGATGGCCGAGTTCGCACTGGCGATGAAATACAAGATCGGCCTGAACAAGATCCTCGGCACCGTGCATGCGTATCCGACCTATGCCGAGGCCAACAAATATGTCGCTGGCGAGTGGAAACGCGCGCACGCCCCGCAAGCCGCGCTGCGCTGGTCCGAGCGTCTGCACACCTGGCGGCGCCATTGAGTCTATGCTGCCGGGAATTGAATCGAGGTCGCTGCAATGAACGAGCACTACTACGACTCGGACGATCTGAAGCAGTTCGGCGAAATCGGCAAGTACGGCAAGCAACACGCCGACCTGTTCTTCAAGTATTACGGCGAAGTAACCGGCAGCGACGGCGCACTGAGCAGACGCGAGAAGGCGTTGATCGCGCTCGCGGTGTCGCACGCGATGAAATGCCCGTACTGCATCGACGCCTACAGCACCGCCTGTCTCGAAGCCGGTGCCAATCCGGAGCAGATGATGGAAGCCGTGCATGTCGCGGCGGTGATGCAGGCCGGCATCACGCTCGTGCACAGCACGCAGATGATGAAGCACCTCGACAAGTTGATGTTGTAATTACATGCACGTGCTCGGTGCATGTTGCATCGGTGTAGGCGCGCCTTGGGCGAAAACCGTCATACTCGCATCGGTAAGCAATCCGATGGCGATCCGGTCCCAAAAGCGGGCAAACCGACGATGAATGCGTGGACACGGACCAATCGTGCATCGCGGGTTTTTCGCGAACGTATCACGCAACGTACCACCACAGGAATCGATCGATGAGTCGTCACATCTTGCACGCTTTGGTCGTCGTTGTTGTCGCATGTGCCGGGCCGGGCGCTATTGCGTCGATGGCGGCGCACGCTGCGGTGAACGATGGCGCCGCGGCAGCGTCAACCTCGGTCGCCGATGCGACCATGCTCTGGGGCGACGTCCTCAAGCACTACGTCAACGCCGATGGTTACGTTGATTTCAAGGGCCTCGAAGCCGACCATGCCGAGCTCGATCGTTATGTAGCGTGGGTCGGCGAGGTCGGGCCGCAGAACCATCCGGATTTGTTTCCAACGCGCGACGACAAACTCGCCTATTACCTCAATTCCTACAACGCGATCGCGATGTGGAAAGTGCTCAAGGCCGGAGTGCCGCACGCGCTCGGCTTTTTCGATCGCCAGTTCTTCTTCCGCCACGATACGATCACGGTGGGCGGCCAGGACTACACATTCACGTCCTATGAGGCGGATGTGATCCGCAAGCTTGGTGATCCGCGTGTGCATTTCGCGCTCAACTGCATGTCGGAAAGCTGTCCACGACTGCCGCGCGAACCGTTCGTTGCCGATGGCCTGGATCAGCGCCTCGACCAGCTCGCGCAAAAATTCTTCGCCGAGCCGCGTAATGTCAGACTCGACGCGGCGGACAAAACCGTACACTTCTCGGAAATCCTCAAGTTCTATACCGACGATTTCCTCGCGAAGGCGCCGTCGCTGATCGCCTACGCCAACCGGTATCGCGCAGCCGATGCGCAGATACCGGCCGACTACGCGGTCGAGTTCATCGACTACGACTGGACCATCATCCGGCAACACTGAGCCGCGCCGCGATGGCGCATGCACAAGGGACCTGCACTCGATGTCTGCATTACCCCAATTGAAGGTGGTGACCCCCGCCGACCGCTTCGACTTCGAACGTGCGCTGGAGGCACGCCGAGTCGATCTGTCGCCGCTCGGAATCGAGACCCTGCAGGTCAACGTCACCAAGCTGTGCAACCAGGCTTGCCGGCATTGCCACGTCGATGCTTCGCCCGCGCGCACCGAAGCGCTGTCGCGCGCCGGCATCGAACAACTGCTCATGGTGCTTGCGCAGCATCCGCAGATCACCAGTCTCGATATCACCGGCGGCGCGCCGGAGCTGCATCCGGACTTCGATTACCTGGTCGAAGCCGCGGTGGGACTCGGCAAGCACGTCATGGTGCGGCACAATCTGACGGTCACTTTCGACGGCAATCCGCAGACCGGCGAATCGAAGGGCTATCTGCCGGATTTCTTCGCGGCCAACCGTTGCGAGGTGATCTCCTCGCTGCCGTACTACCAGGAATTCTTCACCGACAAGCAGCGCGGCAGCGGCGTGTTCCAGAAGAGCATGGCCGGCCTCAGGCGCCTCAACGCGCTCGGCTACGGCCGGCCCGGTTCGGACCTGATTCTGAATCTCGTCTACAACCCGGTTGGGCCCTATCTGCCGCCGCCGCAGGCGGCGCTTCGGGCTGACTACAAACGCGAGCTGCGCGCGAAATTCGACATCGAGTTCAACGAGTTGTACACGATCACCAACATGCCGATTCACCGTTTTGCGTTGCATCTGCGCAAGAGCGACCAGTACGAGGACTACATGGAACGGCTGCTCGCCGCATTCAATCCGACCGCGGCCGAAGGCGTGATGTGCCGGAGCCTGATTTCGGTTGGCTGGGACGGCACGCTGTACGACTGCGATTTCAATCAGCAGATCGAGTTGACGCTCGACGCGGCGGAACGCGGGCACAAGCCGATGACGATCTTCGACTTCGACTACGAACGCTTGATGCGGCGCCGCATCCGCTTCGCCTCGCATTGCTTCGGCTGCACCGCCGGCGCGGGCAGCTCTTGTGGAGGCGCGACGACATGAGCGGCGCGACAACGGAAACGGATGTCGTGGAAAATGCCAATGGCGGCTCCACGATGCAGGATGCGGTGCGCTCGTATTACGGCGAAACCTTGCGTTCCAGTGGCGACTTGAAGACGTCTGCGTGCTGCAGCGCTGAGTCGATGGCGCCGGATCTTCGCGACGTGCTGGTCAAACTGCATCCCGAGGTAACGGATCGTTTCTACGGCTGCGGTTCGCCTTTGCCACCGGCGCTGGACGGCGCGACCGTCCTCGATCTCGGCAGCGGCAGCGGGCGCGATGCGTATCTGCTCTCGGCCCTGGTCGGCGCGCACGGGCGCGTGCTCGGCGTGGACATGACGCCGCAGCAGATTGCGATCGCCGAACGTCATCGCGATTTTCACGCGCACGCGTTCGGCCATGCGCAGAGCAACGTCGAGTTTCTGCTCGGCGACCTGTCCGATCTCGCCGCGCTCGGCATCGCCGATGGCAGCATCGACGTTGCCGTGTCCAATTGCGTGCTGAATCTCGTCGCGGACAAGACGCGGGCGTTTTCCGAAGCGCTACGCGTGCTCAAACAGGGTGGTGAGCTGTACTTCTCCGATGTGTTCTCCGATCGTCGCCTGCCGCGCGAACTGCTCCGCGATCCGGTGCTGGTCGGTGAATGTCTGGCCGGCGCCTTGTACATCGAGGATTTCCGCCGCGTGCTCGCGAATCTGGGCGTCGCCGATGCGCGTGTCTGCGCGCGCAGCCCGATCGCGCTCAACGATCCGGTCATCGAGGCGAAGATCGGCTTCGCACGCTTCGAGTCGATTACCTGGCGCGTGTTCAAGCTCGACCTCGAAGATCGCTGCGAGGACTACGGCCAGAGTGCGACCTATCTCGGCACTCTGCCCGAACATCCGCATCGATTCGAACTCGACGATCATCACCGGTTCGAGACCGGCAAGCCGCTGCGCGTGTGCGGCAACAGCGCCGACATGCTCGGCAACAGCCGCTTTGCGGCGCATTTTCGCATCGACGGAGACAAGCAGCGTCACTTCGGTCTGTTCGACTGTGCGCCGGCGACCGCCAGCGTCGCCGTGATCGGCGGCACTGCGCCGTGCTGCTGAGTCGGTGAGCGTCGCGACTCCACTGCTTTCGGTCATCGTTCCGTTGGCGCCGGACGAGAATCAGTGGACGGGCTTGCGCGATCAGCTTGCCGCGCTCAATGCCGACAGCGAAATCATTCCGGTGCGCGGGGTCGACGATGGCCGCAACGACGCTCCAGCGGCGGTGGCGACCGCGATCGCGGACTCGGCGGCGGGCTATCGCGAGATGGCCGTCCCGCGCGGGCGCGCCCGCCAGATGAATGCCGGTGCGCGTGCCGCACGCGGAAGCTGGCTATGGTTCCTGCATGCCGATTCGCGTCTGCATCCACGCACGCTGCCGGCGCTGCGCGCGTTTGTCGCGCGTGGCGATGACGCACTCGGCTATTTCGATCTCGGCTTTCGCAATGACGGTCCGTGGCTGGTGCGCATCAACGCCGCCGGTGCCAACTTTCGCGCGCGTCATCTGGGCCTGCCGTTCGGTGACCAGGGCTTCGTATTGCCGGCAGCCTGGTTCGCGCGGCTCGGCCGGTACGATGAAGCCGCCGCGTACGGTGAGGATCACTTGCTGGTATGGCGCGCGCGCGTCGCGGGCTTGCCGATTCGCCGCATTGGCGCGCCACTCCTGTCGAGCGCGCGCAAGTATGCGCGCGAAGGCTGGTTGCGCACCACGACCCGGCACCTCGCGTTGACTGCACGCCAGGCATGGCCCGAGTGGAAGCGCTGGCGCACGACTGCGGGCGATGCACCGACATCGCCCGTGCACGAAACGGAAACGAGCACGGCAGGCGCGCTGCCGCGCGCGTCGGCACTGGCGATCTTCGTCAAGACGCCCGGCTATTCCCCGATCAAGACACGCCTCGCAGCGGCGATCGGCGAAGCGCGAGCGAGCGAATTTCATCGGCTGTCCGCGTGCGCCGTAGCGGAGGTCGTGTGCGCCGCAAACGCGGCGCAAGGCCCCATCGAGCCGTACTGGGCCGTGGCCGAGCACGCGGCGATCGACGCCGGTGCGTGGCAGCAATTCGCATGCGTGTGGCAAGGCGATGGCGATCTGGGCGCGCGCCTCGATCGCATCTACTCGACCTTGCAGTCGCGTCATGGCCGCGCGCTGCTGATCGGCGCCGATGCGCCGCAGATTACGGCGGAACTGCTGCGTGCTGCGTGCATCGCACTGGGCGATCCGGACAACCTGTTCGTGCTCGGCGCCGCCCGGGACGGCGGTTTCTGGCTGTTCGGCGGTCGTGTGCCGGTGCCGGATCGCGTGTGGCGCAGCGTGACCTATTCGCAGGCGCACACGGCATCGGAACTGCGCGCGGCGCTGACACCGATCGGCCGCATCGCGGAGTTGCCGGCGCTGACCGACGCGGACCGTGTGAGCGACCTGCCTGTGCTGGAGCACGCGCTTGCACAACTGGCTGCGCCGCTGCCGGGTCAGCGCGCCCTGCGCGCATGGCTTTGCGAGCAGTCCCTGATTGCAGAAAAACAGGAGGCCTCCGCATGACGATTGCGCTGCCGGCTGGGGCGCTGTTCGGTGCATTGATCTACGCTCTGGTGCGTTGAGACGAGCACGCCCCACTTTTTCCCGTGGATCGGGTGCCTGGAAGTCAAAGTTCACTAGCCGTATTTAACTCGTCATATATGGCGATTACATTGACTTTGATGGCTTTATTCGCCATATTTGGCGAGTCATGAAAATCACTGAACAAGTCTCGGATGCACGGGTGCTGCGGGAACTGGGTGCCCGTCTGGCTGCGGAGCGCCTGGCGCAGGACTTGACTCAGGCACACCTGGCGGAGCAGGCGGGCATCTCCAAGCGCACCCTGGAACGATTGGAATCCGGCGCGGTAGCGACGCAATTGTCGACATTCCTGCGCGTACTGCGGGTGCTGGGGTTGCAGGACAAGCTGGAGGCACTCATTCCCGAACCGGTGCCAAGCCCGATCGAACAGCTCAAACGCAAAGGGCGCACGCGTCAACGTGCTTCCGGTCAAGCTGCGCCGGACGCGACACACCGCAAGAAATGGACCTGGGAAACGTGACCACGGCGGAAGTGCAACTGTGGGGCCGTACCATTGGCGCCGTATCCCTCGCCGAGGGCGAGACCACTGCGGCGTTTGAATACCTGCCCGCATTTGTGGGAAGCGGTATCGAGCTGTCGCCCTTGCGCATGCCCTTGCGGCGTCGCGTATATCAATTCCCCGAATTGCCATTTCGGACTTTTCACGGTTTGCCGGGCTTGCTGGCCGACTCGTTGCCGGACCTCTTTGGCAACGCATTGATCGACCAATGGCTGGCGCAGGAGGGGCGTGCCCCCGAGAGTTTCAGCGCGGTGGAGCGCCTGTGCTACATCGGAGCGCGCGGGATGGGAGCGCTCGAATTCAAACCGGTACTGGGTCCGAAACCGCGCAAATCCAGCCGAGTGGATGTGGCTGCCCTGGTGAACCTGGCGTCGGAGGTGTTGACGCATCGACGGGGCTTGAAGGTCAGCCTGGATACGCATAAGCGAGAAAAGGCATTGCGCGACATCCTGCGCGTCGGCACTTCCGCGGGAGGCGCGCGCGCCAAGGCCATCATCGCCTGGAACCCGCAAACCAACGAAGTGCGTTCGGGGCAGGTGCCGGCCGGCCACGGGTTCGGCTACTGGCTGCTGAAGTTCGATGGCGTCGCCGGCAACAAGGACAAGGAGCTGGAAGACCCGCAGGGCTACGGTGCCATCGAGTATGCCTACGCAATGATGGCGCGTGCGGCCGGCATCGACATGCCGGAATGCCGGCTCCTGGAAGAGGGTGGACGGCGCCACTTCATGACCCGTCGCTTCGATCGCTTCGCCGACGGCGGGAAGCTGCACATGCAGTCGCTGGGTGCGCTGGCGCATTTCGACTACAACCACGCGGGTGCGTATTCCTACGAGCAGGCCCTGCTGGTCATTCGCCAACTGGGTTTGCCGATGGCGGCAGTGGAGGAGCAGTTTCGCCGCATGCTGTTCAACGTGGTCGCACGCAACCAGGACGACCACGTCAAGAACATCGCCTTCCTGATGGATCGGGAGGGGACTTGGTCGCTGGCCCCGGCGTTCGACGTGACCTACAGCTACAACCCGAATGGAAGCTGGACCGCGACGCACCAGATGACGATCAACGGCAAGCGCGACGATTTCGTGCTGGACGACTTCCGCGCCTGCGCCCGCGCCGCATTGTTGAAGCGCGGCCGCGACAAGGCGCTGCTCAACGAAGTGTGCGCCGCCGTGAAGCGCTGGGCGGAGTTCGCCGGACAGGCCGGTCTGACCAATG
>JBAUWF010000090.1:0-158159 GCA_049583635.1 Rhodanobacteraceae bacterium | reverse complement strand
CCGCGCCGGTGATAAATGGTGCCCGCGCGCGAGGCCAGCCAGCCGACCAGCGGCCAGCCAGCGATCTCGCTCTTGGCGACGAAATGGATTGCGCGCTGGCTGTGCATCAGCTCGATATCGAGCCAGGAAACGTGGTTGGCCACATACATGACATTGCCGGAGAGCGGCGTGCCGAACGCGCGAATGCGAAACCCGAAGCGCCGCACCAGCGCCGCCGACCACCAGCGGATCATGCGCCGGTCGAGCGTCTCCGCGCCGACATGTATCCGCTCGGCAAGCGGATTGAGCACCAGCAACGCCAACGGCAGCGCAATGATCAGATGCACCAGCAGCAGCGGCGAGCGCACGGCGTAACGCCAGACGCGCCCGCCGTCTCGCTTTGCTTCGGACGTGTCGGCAGACGGATTCATGGAAGCGACCAATGGTACAGGATGCTTGGGCTTGCGCCTTCAGGGTTCGACTTCTTCAAGACGCGCTTCGGCCTCGGCCAGATCGTTGCAGTGCTGCTCCCACCAGCGCGACTCGCCGACGTACGGGAACGCACGCGGAAATGCCGGGTCGTTCCAGCGCGCGGCGACCCAGCCGGCCCATGAGACCTGCCGCATGATGCGCAGCGGTTCGATCAACGCGAGTTCGCGGACATCGAAATCGCGGAACTCGGCGTAGCCTTCGAGCAGTGCATCGAGCGCTTTTGGCGTCGGCGCGAGCATCCAAAGATCCTGCACCGCAGGGCCGGTGCGCGCATCGTCGAGATCGACGAAATGTGGGCCGGCATCGGTCCACAGCACGTTGCCGGCATGGCAGTCTCCATGCAGGCGGATGCGCGTCACCGGCCCGACATCAGCGATGCGTTCATCGAGCGCCGCCGCGAGACTGGCATTGAGTGTGCGATAACGCTCGCCGAGGGCATCCGGCAGCAATCCCGACGCAAGCACCGCGCGCGCTGGATCGGTCACATAGCCCTCGACATCGATACCGGGCCGGTGCGCGAAATGGCCGCGCGATGCAACGCCGTGAATACGCGCGAGCAGACGTCCCATCCAAGCCAGATGATCGGCCGATTCGAGTTCCGGCGCGCGCCCGCCGCGGCGCGGATACAGCGCGTAGCGGAAACCGGCATGTTCGAACAGGCTGACATCGTCGATGACGATCGGCGCAACCACCGGCAGCTCGGCTTCATCGAGTTCTTCCGCAAAGGCATGCTCCTCCGCGATCGCCGCGTCGCTCCAGCGTCCGGGGCGATAGAACTTGACGACCAGCGGCGTCGCGTTCTCGATACCGACCTGATACACGCGGTTTTCGTAACTGCCGAGCGCGAGCAGACGTCCATCCGGCTCGAATCCGACGGCGGCCACCGCATCGAGCAGGGTGTCGGGGCCGAGCCCCGCGTACGGAGCGGCGACGACATTCATGCCGGTTTCGACGCTTGCCGCGCTACCACGGCGAGCGTCAGGCGCGAGATGCAAACCAGTTTGCCGACTTCGTTCTCGATACGGATTTGCCACACCTGTGTGCCACGGCCGAGGTGCAGCGCGCGCGCCGTACCAGTGACCGTGCCTTCGCTGACTGCACGCACGTGGTTGGCGTTGATATCAAGGCCGACCGCAATCTGCACAGCCGGATCGAGGCACAGATTGCCGGCCAGGCTGCCCAGTGATTCGGCCAGCGCGACCGAAGCGCCACCATGCAGCAGCCCGAACGGCTGGTGCGTGCGTGCATCGACCGGCATCGTGCCGCGCACAAAGTCGTCGCCGATTTCGGTGACGCGCATGCCGAGCTGTTCACACAGCGTGCTCTGCATGCCGGCGTTTACACCATCGAGATCGACGGGTTGTTTCCAGAGGCTCACGATCATTCCTTGCGCGAAGAGGCTCGGCGCATTATCCGCGAAATGCCCAAATGTGCGGCGCACACGCGCGTGCCGTGGGCAGCCGTGCGGTGTGCGATGAAACATGCGACGCGACATCGGCGACAATCGCGGCTTTCGGCGTCGGTCAAAAGCGTGTGCCCTACACCGTTACCCTGCAAGCCAGCGGCAAGCATTTCACCGTAGCGCCCGGCGAAACCGTGCTCGAGGCGGCGCGTCGAACCGGCCTCGCGCTGCCGTACTCGTGTCTTGCCGGCGTGTGCGGCAGTTGCAAGGCGACGCTGATCGAGGGCACCTGCGCTTATCCGCGCAATCCACCGAGCGCACTCAACGCGGCCGAGCGCACGCGCCATCAGGTATTGCTGTGCCAGGCGGTTCCGAAAAGCGATCTCGTGATCGCCGCGCGCGAGGTCGCATCGGTCGCCGACATTCCGCGTCGCGTGCTCACGCTGACGCTGGTCGAGAAATGCGTACTGAGCGACGACGTGGTGCGTCTGGTTTTGCTCGGGAACGCAAACGATCGTTTGCGCCGATTGCCCGGCCAGTACCTCGATGTGCTGCTGCCGGACGGCCGCCGCCGCGCATTCTCGATTGCCAACGCGCCGGACTTGCGCGCAAACGTCGGCGCCGACCCGATCGAACTGCACGTGCGTCACGTGGCCGGCGGCGGATTCACTTCGTTCGTGTTCGATGAACTCGAACCCGGCACGCTGCTGCGCGTGGAAGGTCCGCTCGGCACCTTCGTGCCGCGCGAGGACAGCGAACGGCCGCTGCTGCTGATGGCCGGCGGCACCGGCTTTGCGCCGATCAAGGCCCTGATCGAACATTTTCTGGAGCTCGGCTCACGTCGATCGATGAGGTTGTACTGGGGGGCGCGTGCCGCGAGCGAACTGTATCTTCGCGAATTGCCCGAGCGCTGGGTCCGCGAGACGACGTTGCGTTTCGAGCCGGTGATTTCCGACCCCGAGCACGCCGATGGACTGCGTATCGGACTGGTGCACGAAGCCCTGCTCGAAGATCAGCCCGACCTGTCCGCATTCGATGTCTACATGAGCGGTCCACCGACCATGATCGATGCCGGGCGCCGCGCGTTTGTTCAGGCCGGATTGCCCGAAGAACGGCTCTACTACGATTCGTTCGACTATGCGCCCGAAGTGCTTGCGCGCATCCTGCGCGGGCGCGCCGGCATCCACGGCTTGTGACGCGTGCCGCTTGTCTCTACCCTAGCCCGGATACCAACGACCGATGCCATGAACCGCAGTGCCTTCACCATCGTTGTCGCCATCCTGATCCTGGCCAGCCCGGCGGCGTTCGCGTTGCGTTGCGGCAGCAGCGTCGTCAAGCAGGGCCTGCAGGATTTTCAGGTGCGCGCGCGCTGCGGCGACCCGTTCTGGTCGGATCACTACGAGGCCGTCGATGTGGTCGGCGGCTTCGGCCCGGTCGAACGTCAGATCGAAGTGCAATACGAGGTCTGGTACTACAACTTCGGCCCGACCCGCCTGATGCGGCGGCTGGTATTTCGCGACGGCGTGCTCGAGCGCGAGGAAACACTGGGTTACGGCGTCAACGCCATCGGCGGGGATTGCGATGCCAATCGCAACTACACCGGCCTGACCGCCGGCGAACTGGTCGCGCGCTGCGGCGAACCAGCCGCGCGCCGCAGTCATCTCGACACCATCGTGCAGCGCCCGCGTCGCGACATCGCGCGTTATCGCGATCAGCGCCGCGAGGACTGGATTTACGACTTCGGCGCGCGCGACAGCGTTCGCGTCATGCACCTGGTGGACGATCGTGTGGTCGGCATCGATCGGGTTGGCCGCTAGCGGTGTGTTGAGCGGCTGATCCAGCGCGATGTATCGCGAAAGTCCGGTTTACGCCGAGCTTGGCGCCGCCGGCGCGAGAATGGATCTCAGCGTGACAGACGCGGCACACCGTGGGCGTCGCGTTCTTCGAAAACCAACGCCTGGGTATCGAGCGGATCGTCGTTTGCACGCGCAGGCACAGCGGTAGTCGCCTCGCCGCGCATCGCATGCAGTGCGTTCGCATAGCACACGCTGGCGAGGGCATCATCGCCCTGGGCGTGGTGGCAGTCGCCCAGCGTTTCCCACGCGGCCTCGGATTCCTCGACGGCCAGCGCGCGCCTGAGGTATTGCTCGGCGGTGATCCACAACGACTGATCTCGGCACATGCGCGCGAGCGCGGTCAGCAGCGGAGCACTGTTGGGTGCGCGCTCGAGCCAGTTTTCGGCGGTGTGCGTGCGATCGGCCAGCCTTGCCGGGCCGAGTTCGGCGTAAACGCGCGCGAGATCGTCGTTGAAATCACGTCGCTGAACCGATTCGACCACGCTCATCGCCTCTTCGGTTCGACCGAACGCGGCGGCGCGGCGCGCGTAGGTTTCGACCAGACGCACCTGCCGGCGCTGGGCCCGCGTCAGTGCGTCCCAGCGCGCATCCAGCGCAGCCGCGTCGCCGGCGCCGGCGAGCGCCGCGGACAGCACGCGGGTCTCCAGCGCGAACTGTGCCTTGCTGCCCAGGAACTGGCTGCGCGTGAGCGGTTCCAGGCCTGCAATCGCCGCATCGCTGTCGCCCGTGATCAGCGCCGCCTCGATGAGCACGCGCCAGCCGCGTGGTGCGAGCCTGCCGGCGGCAGCCTCGGGTTTGAGCATGGCCAGCGCCTGCGCCGCTTTCCCGTCGTCGATCAGAAACTGCGCACGCACCGCAAGCGCGGCCGGTCCCGCATGGGCCTGCGCGGCAACAAGGATCTGGTCGGCGCGCTCCGCCGCGCCGCGTGAGCGCGCCGCGTATGCCTGCGCAAGCAGCGCCGGCTCGCGCACCGTTTCATGCCGGGCCGCCTTGGCCAGATCCGCCTCGGCTTGCGCATAGCGACCCTCGGCGAACGCATTGATGCCACCGGCCAGACGATCTCTGCCGCGGCGGTGCGCCGCGCGCCGCCAAGCACCCCATGGCCAGCGCACCACCCGCAAAAGCAATGAAAGCAACGCCCACACGACGAGCATGCAGATCAGCGCGAACGCGAGGCTGGTTTCAATCGAAACACCGCGCAGGCGTATCAGCACGTACCCCGGATCGGCAGCCAGCCAGTGCCATCCGAACGCGGCCGCCACGGCCAATGCCAGCAACAAAAAAATGGCGCCCCAGATCCTCACGGGCGCGAGCCGTGACCGTCGCTTGCCGCTGCCTGATTCGCCGGCGTGGGCGGTTTGGACGACGGCCCCGCGTCGGGCTCGACCTTGGGCGTCACCTTGCTGCGCGAAAGCGCGCGCGTTGCGCGCAGATTGCGCAATTCCTTCAGCGCGCTGCCCAACTCCGGCAATGGCGGCGACAGCGGCCTGTCGGCGAGCCGGTCGATCTGCGCCAGCACGCCGGCGCGTTTGACTGAATCCGGATCGAAGTCCGTGCGCAGCGTTTCGCCAACGCGATCGAGCGCCCCCTTGTAGGACTTCGCGTCGCGCGCCAGCAATGCCGCCTCGGCGGCACGCAAATCGATCGTGGCAATATCGCGCGCAAGTTCGATGCTGCGATGATCCGCCGCAGGCGGCTGATCGGCCGTGTCGACGCGCACGAACTCGTGCAGCAACTGCATGAAACGTGACTCGTTTTTCGCCGCGGGGGCTGCGGGTACGCGTGGCCGGGCCGGCAGGGTATCGATCTTTCCGCGCACGCGTTCAAGCGTATCGAGCGTGGTCTGGGTCTCAAGCGGTTTGGCTTGCATCAGCGCCTGCATCTCGGCGTCGATGGTCTGGCGTACCGAAGCGAACACCGGATCCTCGGCCGCGGCGAGCGCGCTGTCGGCCAGCCTATAGGCGGCCAGCGTGGCGTTCGCATCGTCGAACAACGCCAGTCGTTCGGCGCCGAGTTGCAGCAGAAATTCGGCTTCGTTCAAGGCCATCGCGTCGCGGCCGCTCAGCCGTTGTTCGGCCAGATTGCCGACCGCATCCTCGAGATGGCGCGAACGTTCGGTAAGACTCAACAGCTCCTCGCGCATGCTGTTGTTGACGCTGTCGGCGTCTCCGATGCGCGCGCGCTGGGTCGCGATATCGCGCTTGATCCGGGCCTGATTCGCGGCAATCTGATCGAGCCGATCGCCCAACGTCGTCGCTACCGCGGCAGCAGCACTGCTGCCACTGCGTGTGAACCTGATGTCGCGCCACAAGGCGTAGCCGGCCACAACCAATGCGATCAGCGCAATGATCAGTGCCAGAAATCCGCCACGGCGCGGCGCGGGTGTGGTCCGAGCCGGACTATCCGACGCATCGGCGACGCGCCCGGTTTGTGCCTCTGCAACGGCGGATTCGGTATCTGGTCCTCCAGATGCTTCGCTCATGGCGCCATGCTAGCTGAAACCGGAGAAAAGCGGCACCGACCGCGTCGTCACGCGCCATCGGCGCCCGGGGCGGTGCGCGTTCGACACGCATACGCCGACAATTCAAAGACGATGGCGCGCGAGCGCATCGATACCGCCTGCGAGCAGATCACGCGGCGCGGCGGAGCGCGCGCGCGAGACGTTCTCGAAGCCGTGCACCCGTGCGGCGGCGAGCAGCCGCGCACTGCTGACCACGAGAGCCTGATGGCGCAAACGCAACAACAAGTTGAGCGGCAACGCAGCGGTCAGGTTGACCAAGGCTTCGCCGCTCGATAGCAGCATAACCAGCGGCGGCGATGCCATCGCCAGGGCATCGAAATGGCGACGTGTCAGCCGTGGTGGTGCGCGCCGATAGACGTGGATGTGACGGACCTGCGCGCGGCGTCGCTGAAGTTCCGCTCCGATCACGCCGCGACCGCCGGGTGCGGAGACCAGCGCAACGCGACGGGAGCGCATGCGGGCCAGCTCAGGCAGCGCGAGCAACCCTTCGCTGTCCTGGCGCGCGCTTGGTGCAATCGCGGCGATCGCATGGCGGGCCAGCGCACGTTGCGTTCCGGCGCCAAGCGCGAACACGCGCGCGCGGCGCGGAATCCGGAATGCCGGCAACAGACGAAAGGTGAATCGCACTGCCGCCGGGCTCGCGAAAATCCAGTCATCGATTGCAGCGCTCGCGCGCAACGCGGCGCGGACGGCCTCGGTATTGTCGACATGGCGCAGGGTCGAACCCGGCAACGTGATCGCAGCACCCCCGAGAGCGCGCACGCGCGCCGTCATTGCGGCGGACTGACCGGCGGGGCGCGTCACCACAACCGTGGATCCGGCCAGCGGCAGCGGATTGGTCGCGATGGACGAGGTGACGGACATGCCTGCGCGATAAGATGCTGGTTAACCGATCATACGCGCATGGCACATGGCCCAGGATTCGATCCGGCGCCAATCCGGGCGCCCGACCACAATCCCGTACATGCGATGAGCCCGATGCAGCAGAACCCGTCGAATCGCGATGCCGAACGCGAACGGCTGTGTGCGGCTCTGGAGCGAAAGATTCTTGCGGACATCCCGCTTGCGCGCACCATGCTGCTGCGCGCGCGCGCGTACGATGGCGTCAGCTTGACGTTTTCCGCAGCGCTCGCGCCCAATATCAACGACAAGGGCTGCGCATTCGGCGGCAGCCTGGTCAGTCTGATGACCCTGACCGGCTGGGGTCTGATCAAGCTCGCGCTCGATGCCCGCGGTGTCGACTGCGACATCTATGTCAAGGACAGTCAGATCCACTATATCGCGCCGGTCTGGCGGGATTTCGACGCGATCGCCGGGCTCGGCGAAGGCCAGTCGTTCGCGGCGATGTTCGATACCATCGATGCGCGCGGCAAGGCGGGCATCGACGTGCGTTGCCATGTGCCGCTGGCGGACGACAGCCAGGCCGCGACGCTGGCCGCCCGTTTCGTCGCGATCGCGCGGCGCTGACCGCCAAGGCTGCGCTGATCCATTTAACGCTGGCGTCGCCGACTCTATCTTCCTGATTTCAAAACGCATGGGGTAATGTGCTGAATATCCGAGCATCGCTGGCGTCGAATGCGGCACAATCGCTGGTGGAGGAATCAATCATGGCTATTTCGATTCGCCCGTCGGTCGTGTTGTTGACCATCGCGCTCGCTGCGTGCGCGTCGGCATCGACCCATTCCAAGGAAACGCTGCTCGATGAAACCTTGCAGTCCTATGCAGCGACCTTGCGCTGGGGCAATATCGCGCAAGCGCAGTCGTTTCTCGCACCGAAATACCGCGAGCAGCATCCACTGTCATCGCTTGATCTCGCACGCTATCGGCAAGTGCAGGTCACCTGGTATCACGACGCCCCGGCCGTGCCGGTCAATGTCGGGGAAGTCTCCCAGACCGTCGAGATCGGCCTGGTCAACGTCAATACCCAATCGGCGCGCAGCGTTGTGGATCACCAGGTCTGGCGCTACGACGAATCTGCCAAACGCTGGTGGCTGACGTCCGGCCTGCCGGATATCAGCCACCATGAATAGACTGAGCAGGAGGGCGCCACATCGCCACGCGCGCTTGCATCGCACGATTGAATAATCTCTGGTGGATCACAATCTTGCTCCACACCGCGATTTCCAGCACCCTCACCCCGCCCCAGAACTCTAACCTTCAGCCGCTCCATGTCCGACATCATCCAGCGCCTGCCGGGATTTCTCGGCAACCATCTCTATCTTTCGCTCGGCTTTGTTGGCGTATTGATCGCGCTGATCGTGCTTGAGGGTCAGCGCTTCCTGCACGGTTACAAGTCGTTGACTCCCGGCGGCCTGACCTTGCTGATCAACCGGGACAATGCGCTGGTCATCGACATGTCGCCGCTGGCCGACTACGAAAAGGGCCACATACCGGGGGCGCGGCATGTGCCGCCCGGCCAGTTCGATCCGGAAAACAAGGAACTCGCCAAGGTCCGTGATCTCGCGGTCGCGGTCTACTGCCGCAATGGGCAATCTTCGGCGCAGGCGGCACGGCGTCTGGTCAAGGCCGGGTTTTCCCGGGTCCACTGGCTGAGCGGTGGCCTGCGCGCGTGGACCGAAGCGCAACTTCCGCTGCACGGGAAACGCAAGTGAACGGCGCTGGCGCAACGATTTGCGCGATGACGTATCGCAAATACTGAGCGCGCACGCAACGCGCAGGGTGCGCGCACCAGCGCGGCGTGGGATAATTCGCGCCCATTCCAGAATCCGATCGGAGCAGCACCCCAATGGCAGAAACCACCAACGGCACGGGCAATGGTCAGCCCCAGATGGCTGATCAGCCGCAACTCAACCTGCAGCGCGTCTACACCAAGGACGTTTCATTCGAAGTGCCCGGTGCACCGCAGATCTTCCAGCAACAGGCCCAGCCGAACGTCGAATTGAATCTGACCCAGCGGGTCGCCCAACTCGGCGAGTCCGTGTACGAAGTGGTACTGAGCGTGACTGCCACCTGCAAGATGGAGGACAAGACCGCGTATCTGGCCGAAGTCCATCAGGCTGGGATCTTCGGTTTGACCGGATTCGATGCGAGCCAGCGCGATGCGGTATTGTCGACCTACTGCCCGAACGTGCTGTTTCCGTACGCGCGCCAATTGATTTCCGAACTGGTCCAGAACGGCGGATTTCCCCCGTTCTTGCTGCAGCCGATCAACTTCGAGGCCCTGTACGCCGATCAATTGAAACGCCGTGCCGAAGCCAAGGATCAGGATCAGGCTGGCGAAAGCGCCGGCGCCTGAACGCATGATTGCGTTGCCGGTCGCGGTACTCGGCGCCGGCTCCTGGGGTACCGCGCTGGCCGTGCTGATGGCACGCCGCGACATCGCGGTGACATTATGGGCGCGCTCGGCCCAAACGGTTGTCGATCTGGCCAGCGCGCGATGCAACGCGCGCTATCTGCCGACGCTCCGATTCCCTGAAAACCTGCATTTGTCGGGCGCGCTCGAGCCGACCGTGCGCGACGCCGGGATCGTGCTGATCGCCGTGCCGAGCCACGCCTTCCGCAGCGTACTCGATGCCGCCGCGCCCTGGATCGCGCCCGGTGCCGGTATCGCCTGGGCAACCAAGGGGTTCGATCCGGATTCCGGACGCTTTCTGCACGAAATCGTCGCCGAACGTCTGCCCGGACATCCGGCTGCCGTGCTGACCGGACCGTCGTTCGCGCGCGAGGTCGCGGCCGGACTGCCAAGCGCGCTGACCGTCCATTCGAGCGACATGGTTTTCGCGCAGGGTCTTGCCGGCCTCGTACACGCGCCGACGTTTCGCGCCTACACCGGCACCGATGTGATCGGTGCCGAACTCGGCGGTGCGATGAAAAACGTGCTCGCCGTTGCGACCGGCGTCGCCGACGGCATGCAACTCGGTCTCAACGCACGCGCCGGACTCATCACACGCGGCATGGCTGAAATGCTGCGCCTCGGCACCGCGCTCGGCGCCCAGCCGGAGACCCTGATGGGTCTGGCCGGGCTCGGCGATCTGGTGCTGACCGCGACCGGCGACTTGTCGCGCAATCGCCGACTCGGCCTCAGCCTCGGTCGTGGCGAATCGCTGGTTGCGACGCTCGCCGGCATCGGCCAGGTGGTCGAAAGCGTGCAGACGGTCGACACCGTGATGAAGCTCGCGCAGCGTGCCGGCGTCGAACTGCCGATCAGCGCGCTCGTGCAACGCGTGCTGCACGAAGAAATCACGCCGGAGCAGGCCATGCACCTTTTGCTCGAACGAGCGCAGAAATCGGAATACTGATAGCGCTCACCGGACCCCGGGCGCAACGGTGCCTGCAACTGGACGGTTATTCCTGCGCGCCGCTGAACCCGAGTTGCCGCCAAGCCTCGAAAACGGTGACCGCGACCGCGTTGGAAAGGTTGAGGCTGCGGCTGCCTGGTTGCATCGGCAGGCACACGCATTGCGCGGACGGCAGCGCATCGAGCACCTCCTGCGGCAGTCCGCGCGTTTCCGGACCGAACAGCAACGCATCGCCGGCGGCATAGGCGATGCGGTCGTAGCGCGACGTGCCACGTGTCGACAGGGCCAACAGGCGCGTCGGCGCCACGTCCGCGACAAACGTGGCCAGATCGTTGTGCACGCACACATCGGCGAATTCACCATAGTCGAGACCGGCGCGCCGCAGTTTGGCATGGTCCAGATCGAACCCGAGCGGTCGGATCAAATGCAACACGGCTCCGGTGTTGGCGCACAGGCGAATGACGTTGCCGGTGTTCGGGGGAATCTGCGGCTCGAACAACACTACATGAAGCAAACGGTGCCGATATTGACCGGCACCGGCCTTCACAACGATGCGTTCAAGCGTGCTGATCCGAAGGTGGCCTCGACGGCGGTGGAACGTACGCCGCGTGAATGCTCGATGGTTATGGCGAGCGAGCTGCACAGCGGGCAGGCTTGCGCGGCCGACAACCGGCTCGCTTCGATCCGTCTTTCGGAGGCGCGATCGGCGCCGGCGGCCTTGAGCGGTTGCTGCGTCAACACGGGTTGCGAACATGGCCGAATTGCGGCCGGCGCCAGGACAGCGGCGGCAGCGAGAGCGATGATCACCAGCAATGCTGCGCAACCACGGATCAGTTGCATGTTGAGATTCATGATGCACTCCATTCGGTCATTTGATTCGTTCCTGTGCTCCGCAAGCTTCATGCCAGCGTTGGTTCGTGTCGGACTTGCACGGGAATAGATGCGCAATCAGTCAGTTAGGTTGCCGTGTCGAAAGTCATGACGGGTGCACGAGCGCGTGTTCCGAGTGTCCGCTGTCCGCACTGCCGGACTGTTCCGACACGATGACCTCAACCGCATGCGCCTGACCGTCGTCGATCAGGCGCACGCTGCCGTCTGCTTGTGGCTTGCCGTCGAGCACCACGCCGACGCGGATCCCGGCCGTGCGCGCCCGCCTTACCACGATGCGATAGAGGCTGTTGCCGAGACAATAGCGCAGCGCGAACCCGGGCCATGCCGCTGGCAGGCACGGTTCGAACCGCAGCCGGTCGCCGCTGCGCCGAATGCCCAGCAGCGATTCGGTCGCCAGTCGGTACATCCAGCCGGCCGAGCCGGTGTACCAGGTCCAGCCACCGCGTCCGGTGTGTGGCGCGATCGCATAGACATCGGCCGCAACCACGTACGGTTCGACCTTGTACAGGGTGCTTGCCGCAGCGGAGTCTGCATGGCACAGCGGATTGATCATGTGGAACAGTTCCCAGGCGCGCTCGACGCGACGCGCTTTCGCGAATGCCATGACCGCCCAGATCGCCGCGTGCGTGTACTGGCCACCGTTTTCGCGCACTCCGGGTGCGTAGCCGCGGATGTATCCCGGATCCATCGGCGCCTTGTCGAATGGCGGGTCAAGCAACTGGATCAAACGCGCGTCCGGACGCACCAGATGCCGGTCGAGTGCATCCAGCGCGAGCGTCGTGCGTTGCGGAGCGCCCGCACCGGACAGAACCGACCAGCTTTGCGAAATCGAGTCGATGCGGCATTCGACGTTACCGGCCGAACCGAGCGGAGTGCCGTCGTCGAACCATGCGCGTTTGTACCAGGCGCCGTCCCAGGCTTCGCGTTCGATATGGGCACGAAGATTGATCGCCACGCTTTCGCACTTCTCGGCGAATGCCGCGTCGTGCTTGTTCAGCGCGATCGCGCTGAATTCGGTCAGCACTTCGTGGAAGAAAAATGCCAGCCAGACGCTTTCGCCTCGACCTTCGGGACCGACGTTGTTCATGCCGTCGTTCCAGTCGCCGCTGCCGATCAGCGGCAGACCGTGAACGCCGGTGCGCAAGCCGTGTTCGATCGCGCGCACACAATGCTCGTACAAGCTGGCGCGTTGGTCCGAACGCGTCGGCAAGTCGTAGTAGGACTCCTCGCCGGCATTGAGGGCGCGGCCCTCGATGAAATACACTGGTTCGGCCAGCACGGAACTATCGCCAGTGACCTCGACGTAGCGGCAGGTGGCGAGGGGCAGCCACAGAAAATCATCCGAGCAGCGCGTGCGTACGCCACGACCGCTCGGTGGATGCCACCAGTGCTGCACGTCGCCTTCGCGGAACTGCCGCGACGCATGCAAAAGCAATTGCCGGCGTACCAACGTCGGCTCGCTGTGCACCAGCGCCATGACATCCTGCAACTGGTCGCGAAATCCGAACGCTCCGCCGGACTGGTAGTAGCCGCTGCGGCCCCACAGCCGGGAAGCAATCACCTGGTAAAGCAGCCAACCGTTGCACAGCAGGTCGAGCGCAGGCTCGGGTGTTTCGACCTGGATGGTTCCGAGTGCGCGCTGCCAGACCTTGTCGACCGCTTCAATCGCCATGCGTGCGGTGCCGGCCTTGCGCAAGCGCAGCACCAGATCGCTCGCATTCTCCGCACCGCGCCCGACGCCGAGCCGGAAGATCAGCACACGCGATGCGCCATCGGCGAGTTCCAGCGGAATCTGGATCGCGCCGCACGGATCAAGCACGGCGCCGACCTTGCCGCTCAGATTGGCCCGAGCCATGGCCGCCGGCGCGGCGAGGCTGCCGTTGCGTCCGATGAATTCGGCGCGGTCGCCGCTCAACGTGCGGTTGATCTCGTCGACATCGAAGAACGCGACCTGATCGGCGAACTCCGTATTGTAGGAATTGCTCGCGAACAGCGCGCCGGTATTCGGATCGAGCGCAGTGACGACATGCAGCGCGGTCTTTTCGCGCAGGTCGCCGAGCACCCATTCGATGTAGCCGGTCACGGATAGCTGTCGCGCCCGCCCGGATGCGTTATCGAGCTTGAGCACGAAAAACTTGACCGGTGCGACTGCATCGACGTAGATCCTCAATGCACTTTCGATGCCGTCTTCGCCGTGCTCGAACACGCTGTAACCGAAACCGTGGCGACAGACATAGTCACCGCTGCCGCGTGCGGGTAGCGGTGTCGGTGACCAGAACTGCCCGGTTTCCTCGTCACGCAGATAGAACGCCTCACCACCGGCATCGCTGACCGGATCGTTGTGCCACGGCGTCAAGCGGAATTCGTGCGCGTTTTCCTTCCAGGTATAACCGCCGCCGCATTCGGTGACGATGCAGCCGAAATCCGGATTGGCCAGCACATTGGACCATGGCGCCGGCGTCATGCGGCCGGCTGCAAGCGTGATGACGTATTCGCGTCCGTCCGCGGCGAAACCGCCGATGCCGTTGGACAATGCAAGCTCACGTGGCGCCGCGCTCCATGCCGGCGGCGCTTCGGTTCGCAGGCGCGTCGGCGCGAAACGGGCGAGTGGTGATTCCAGCACTTCGCGCCGTTTCACCTGCTCGGCGAAGGTTCCACGGCTGCCGGAAAGGATAACCCTTGCGACCGATTGCAGCAGAACGCGATCCTCGGCCGGAATCTGTTCGGCAGCACGAACGAAAATGCCGCCCGGCTGGTCGATCAGGTTGGCGTCGACGCCAGCCGCGATCAGACCCATGATCTGATCGTGCAGCAGCTGGCGGTAACCACCACGATCCTCGTTCCAGATGACCAGATCAACCGCGAGGCCCTTGAGGCGCCAGTAGGTATGGGCCTGCACCAGTTGGCGCACCAGATCGATTTCGACGGGGTCCTTGATCTGCACCAGCACGATCGGCAGGTCACCGGAAATCGCATACCCCCAAAGGCCGGACTGACCACGCCGGTTGCGCGCCACCAGCTCGGCATTGGCGCGCAGCGAAGCATTGCCGTAGATCACGTTGCCGGTGAGGCGCCCATAGAGTTGAACGTCGGCCTCGCTGATATTGATCTGGCGCAACACGACCTGACTGTGCGTCCAGACCAGATCGAACACCCGATCGGCCAGATGCCAGTCGTGATACTTCTCGGCCAAGCCGAGACAGATTTCGCGGCTCTCGCCGGCGCCGATGACCAGATCGAAGCTGGCCGACTGTTCCGGTTCGAGTTCGATGCGATGACGGATCGCAACAATCGGATCGAGTACCGAGCCCTGACTGCCCGACAGCACGCCGGGCACACGCAGCGCTTCGGGATTCGCACTGCTGTTGCCGCGACCGATGAAACGCAGGCGGTCGGTTTCGAACGATACGGAGCTGCTGTGGGCACCGCGAACCGCCAGCAGGTGGAACATCCATGGCACCTGCTCTTCGAGCGAGCGTGGCCGGCGCGTACACAGGATGGCCTGACGCGCTTCGAGAATCTCGGTCTCGACGAACAGATTGCCGAATGCCGGATGCATGGCGTCGGCCACCGGGTCGGCAAGCACCACCTCGGCATAGCTGGTGACTTCGATGGTGCGGCTCGTGCGCGTGCGATTGGTAATGCGCGTGCGGCGCAACTCGATGTCGTCCTCGGGCGACACGACGATTTCGGTTTGGGTATCGAAATTGGTACCGAGAAGGCGAAACTGCACGCGCGGTTCGCTGAAGGTCGCCTCGTAGATCTCGGCCGCCGCGCTGGTCGGCTGGAACGTGGTCGACCAGACCTCGCCGCTTTCCACATCGCGCAAATAGCAGAATGCTCCCCAGTTATCGCGGGTGGCATCCTCGCGCCAGCGGGTGATTGCGAAGTTTTTCCATCGGCTGTAACCGCCGCCGGCAGCGGTTACCATCACGCGATAGCGGCTGTTGGACAGTAATTGCAGGGCCGGGACGGCAGTATCGGGTCGGTGCAGCACGCGCATTGAGAGTTCGCGCTCACCGGAACCGCGCTCGAAATCGGCAAGTTCCGCATGTATGACCGAGCCCGCCGACTTGGGCACGCGTTCTTGCAGCAGCAGCATGGCCGACTGCAACAGCGGATCGGCTTCGAATCGCCGCTGCATCGGCTGATGCCGCAAGGCTTGCACCAGCGCCAGCAGACTCATTCCCTGGTGATGCGCCATGAACGAGAAAACCACGCTGCTCGACTGGCCGCGTGGCACACGGCCAGGCGTGTAGTCAACCGCCTCGTAGAATCCGTAACGGCCGAGTACGCCGCTGTCGGCCAGACGCTGCAGATTCGCCGCAGCTGCCTGCGGCACGATCGGCAACGCAAGCATGCTGGCGTACGGCGCAACCACCAGATCGTCGGCGAGTCCGCGCTTGAGCCCAAGCTCGGGCACACCGAACGCACGATACTGGTAATTGAGCGATGCATCGACCAGGTTGTAGCCCGACTCGGAAATGCCCCAAGGCACGCCATGTTGCTGGCCATAGGCGATCTGACGGCGAACCGCTCCATGGCAGGTGTGCTCGAGCAAAGTCGCCGCAAACGTCGGCATGACCAGCGAAGGCATCAGATATTCGAACATCGAGCCGCTCCACGACAGCAAGGTCGGCTCGCCGCCGGCGCTTGTCAGCAGGCGGCCAAGCGCAAACCAGCTTTCCTGCGGAACCTGTCCCTGCGCAATGGCGATGAAAATGCACAGGCGCGCCTCGGACGCAAGCAGGTCGTAGTAGCTCGCATCCAGACGACGCTCGGCAAAGTTGTATCCAATCGAGAACAGGTGACGCCTGCGGTCGTACAGGAAACCGTAGTCGACGTGAGCGAAATCGCCCGCATCGAATGCCAGACGCTCGATCGCATCAATACGCCCTCGTGCGTGACGACCGGCAACAGCTACCGCGTGCGTCACCGCATCGAGCCATTCTTGCTCGACCACGCTGGGCGTTCGGGCCGAATCGCGGCATGCACGCTGCAAGTCCGTGAACCAGGGCAACTCATCGCGGGCAACTTCGCCGAATCGCGGAATCCCGGCACTGTCGACAACGTCGCGCCAGCGATCCGGCACCGCAAGCTCGCACCACGGTGCAAGCACATTCAGTTCGTCCAGCGCTGATGTGCATTGGCTGGCAAATGCATCAGCCCAATCGAGGACTTCACTATCGGTGTCGGACGCGAGCGACGTCACCAACTGGTCGCCGGCATCGCGCAGCCGGGTCAGGACCTGCTGCGCAACACGCGCAGTGACGACTGGCGATTCGCGCGCGTGCGCAAGATGCGCGAGCAGTTGCGCGCGAACTTCGGCTCCGCGTTCGCCGGCGCCTTCGGTACACACAGCCAGGGTGTCGGCCAGCCCGTCGAGCACACGCGGATGCAATACCGGTGCGTCGCGCAGGGCGAGCAGGCCTTGACGCAAGGTGAGCAGGTGGCCGACCAGATTGCCGCTGTCGACCGTCGATATGTACATCGGCAGCAACGGTTGCAGGGTTTTGGTGTCGTACCAGTTGAAAAAATGGCCGCGATAGCGCTCCAGTTCGCGCAATGTCCCAAGCGTGCGACCGGTGCGCTCGACCAATCCGGCCGCGGTCAGATAACCGAAGTCCCAGGCGGCGAGATTGGCCAGCAACGCAAGGCCGATATTGGTCGGCGAGGTGCGATGCGCGACTGTCGGGTGCGGCTGCTCCTGAACGTTGTCCGGGGGCAGCCAATGGTCCTCTGCTCCGACGTAGCGCTCGAAGAACGCCCAGGTTCGACGTGCCATGCGCCGCAGGAACAAGGCCTCAAAAGGCTCCAGCAACAGGCGCTGTTCACCGTGCGGGCGGCTGATCCACCAGGCAACGGCCGGCGAGAAAAACCACAGCAGCAGGATCGGTGCAGCGACCGGCAGCGACCACGGGCGCAGCATCGTCAACCCCACCACCGCCGTCAGTGCGAGCGCCGGCGCAATCCACATCCGGCGCCACGACGCGGCGAATCCGGCTTCACCCGCCGAATCGAAGCTGCCCGATGGCATCCACTCGAGCAGATGCCGTTGCGAGATATGCATGCGCCAGAGCGTGCGCACGATTGCGTCGAGACTGAACCAGGTCTCGAACGGCAGGCAAATCAATGCGAATGCGACCTGGGCCAGGCGCTGGGCACCGCTGCGCAACTGTGTCGCAAGGTGCGCGCCGAATGTCTGACCGCCCGCAACGCGGGCAAGATCGAGCGTGCAGTCGAGCAGCGCCGGCAGCAGCAACACGGAGAGTACGGTTGCGGTCCAGAACCACGGCGATGCCAGCGCGGCCCAACCGGTCAGCAGCAGGCCGAGCAGCGCAAGCGGCACCAGGCTGCGACGCAAGTTGTCGAGGATTTTCCAGCGCGCCAGCGCCGTGAGCGTGTTCTTTTCGAGCGCACCTTGCGGGCCGGCAACCCACGGAAACAACCAGCCGGCCAATTGCCAGTCGCCACGGATCCAGCGATGGCGCCTGCGCACATCGTCGACGTAGCGCCACGGAAAGGACTCGCGAAGCTCGACATCGCTGAGCAGTCCGGAACGCGCATAACAGCCCTCGAGCAGATCATGACTGAGGATGCGGTTGTCGGGAAAGCGATCGTTCAACGCGCGCTCGAACGTGTCGAGATCGTATATGCCCTTGCCGATGAACGAGCCTTCCCCGAACAGATCCTGATAGGTATCGGACACCGCGCGCGTGTACGGATCGATGCCCGACTCGCCACCGAACAAGGCAAGGTAGCGCGAACCGCGGGATTCCGCGTCGCGTGAGTCCATCGCACGCGCGCTCACGCGCGGTTGCAGGATGCCGTAGCCGAGCGTTACCCGCCGCCGCTTCGCATCGTATTCGGCACGATTGAGCGGATGCGCGAGCGCGGCGATCATCGTGCGTGCCGATTCGCGCGGCAGCTGCGTGTCGGCATCCAGCGTGATGACGTATTTCACGCCGGTAAGGATCGACGTATCGCCCGCGACCTGAGCAAACCGATCTCCAGGATCGCCGCGCAACAAGGCATTGAGATCGGCCAGCTTGCCGCGCTTGCGCTCGTGACCCATCCACACTCCCTCGCGCGCGTTCCAGCGGCGCGGCCGGTGCAGCAGGAAGAATGGCGTCTGCCCGCGATCCGCATACTCCGCATTCAGCCGTTCGATCGCGCTGGCCGCCCGCACCAGCAGGGCCTCGTCGGACGGCATCGTCTCTGCCGACGCGTCGGGAAAATCGGTCAGCAACGCGTAAAACAGATGCTGTTCGCGATTGGCGAGAAAGCGGATTTCCAGATCCTCGATCAATCGGTCCACGGTTTCACTGGAGGACAACATGCACGGTACGGCGACCAAGGTCTTGCTGTCGGGTGGAATGCCGCGATCGAAGTCCATGCGCGGGAGAATCCGCGCGATAGCCGTGAGTGCGGACAGTCGATTCACCAAAGCTACGCCGAACTGACTGACCGCAAAAAAGGCGAGCGCTCCGAGCAGCACCAGCATCCCTCCGGTTTCTCCGTCCGATTCCGCGCGTGCCAGCAACAGCGCCGTCAACACGATCGCGGTACCCGCGATCGCGCCAAGGTACAAGGACACCGGGAAGCTGCCGGGCAATTGTCGCGGCCACTCATGGAATGCGACGCGCCTGCCCACGCTCCGCTGCAAGTCGATCAGGCCATGGTCGATCAGGTAATAGCCGACATGTGCGCGACGCGACTCGCGGCCGCTGCCGATTGCACCCCGATGCGCGAGATCGACTGCTGCGCGGGCGACGGCGAGTTCCGATTGCGCGCTTTTTCTCGCCACCCGCTCGATCACATGGCGATATTGATCGCGCGTAGCAAAATCCATTTGCGCGTACACACCGGCAGGGTCTTCGCGCAGCACCTGTTCGGCCTGACTGACTTCTTCGACGAATTCACGCCAGTCGATGATTTCGAGCAGACGCAGGCTGCCGATGCTGTTGCTGACGGAAACCTGCAGTGCCGCCTGTTGGCGGTTCTCGGTCTGCACCAGTTGCTCGATGGTCAGCCCCGATTCGGCGAGCCGTTGCTGTATCCAGGTCAACGGCAGTGCCAACGCCACCCCGTGCGCGCGCAAGTGTCGAACGATCTCCGCAACGAACGAACTGACCATTGGCGGTTCCGACCGAGCCATGTCCGCGACCACGAGAATCAGGCTCTTCGAATCGCTGATGCTGGTCGCGACCATCTGCTCCGCCCAATGTTCGGCCAGATTCCGATGCGTCAGATTTCGAATCACGAGCAGCGCGACGCGCCGCAGGTTCTCGATCAACGCAAGGCGCAGCATGATCGGGATTGCCCACAATTCGCCGAGGGTGAGCGCAGTCACCTCCTGATAGGCCGCGACGAATCGGCTCAGACTGTCCTGATCGAAGCGGCCGTCACCATGTGCGATTGCCTGAAGCGCGATGTCGTAAACGCGCGGCAGCTGCGCGGAGGGTCCGCTTTGCAGACGTGGCAGGTGCCAACTGTAGGCCTTTGGAAAATGGCGCCTGGCGGTGCGTATCTGCTCTTCGATCAGATAGAAATTGTCCAGCAGCCAGTCGGCCGCCGGCGTAATGCTGCGTCCGGCCTTGATCGCTTCCGACAATCGCGTGCAGACGTCCAGCAATACCGCGCGATTCCGTGTCAGGCGACCGATTAGTTGATCGGAGGCCTTGCCGAAGACCGGCTGATGGCGTTCGGCGAGGGTCCGGCCATGCAACTCCATTTGCTCGCCGCTGAACAATTCGGCGCGCAACGGCGGTTCGTTCGCTTGCGAGCGACGCGAACTGGCGGACCGTTTGCGGATACGCCGCCACCAGTGTCTGACCATGAACCGCGCGCCCTTGCGTTCCTGCACCTGCATTGCTCTCCGTGAAAGACCTCCGCGAGGCGGCGGACGGCAATCACCGTCAGGGACTCCGGGCAGCGAAACGACACCTGCCGCAGCCCTTCAAGCCATCACGCAGGCGCCATGCTACCCCGCGCAGCGAGCGCCGACCCGACATTGGACCGCCACCGGCGCACTGCCGGGCGCGACTGCGACTACGTCAGCGTGGCATCGAGACGGATCTCGACCCCGGCCAACGCCTTCGATACCGGGCAGTTGGTCTTGGCATCGTTGGCGATTTTCTGGAACTCTTCATCTTCAATGCCCGATACGGCGACCGCGGTCGCCAGTTCGATCAGCGTGATCGCGTAACCGCCCTGCTCGTTCTCCAGGCGCACCCTGGCCTTGGTCTCGACGCTGTCGGGAGCATGGCCGGCCTGTCCCAGCGCCAGCGCCAACGCCATCGAAAAGCAGGCTGCGTGCGCCGCGCCGAGCAATTCCTCCGGATTGGTTCCACCGCTGCCGTCGCCCATGCGCGACTTAAACCCGTAAGGCCCCTTGAACAGGCCACTGCCGAGGGACACTTCGCCGCTGCCATCGGGCACGTCTCCCTTCCATCGCGCTTGCGCATTGCGTGTGATCATCGAGTTTTCCTTAATACTTTCCGGGCAGCCGCGACCGCGTCCGACAGCCGCGGGAGGATTCGCGACCTGTCCGAACAGGCTAGTGGTCCGGCAGTGAATGGACGCTGCACGCTACCACGGGATAATCTCTCCGTCGTGTCCAAAAAATCCGCCGCTGTCCTCTGACGACAGATCTCCAATAACGCGCAGCAAAGCGCCGACCGATTGTTCCGGCGCAAGCGCCGCGCCCTCGCCACCCATGTCGGTGCGCACCCAGCCCGGACTCATTGCGACCACGATGATTCGGCGCTCGGCCAGTACCAGTGCGAGCAAGCGACTGGTCATGTTGAGCGCAGCCTTGCTGATCGCATAGCTCGGTGTGCGGAACCGGTCGGCCAGGGCGATCGAGCCGAGGCGCGAGCTCATGTTGACGACCTTGCCACCATCATCGGCGAGCCGCGCCGCAAGCGCCTGCGTCAGCAGAAACGCGCCTTCAGCATTGACCGCAATGCTGTCGCGCAGTGATTTCGGCTCGACCGCGCCGAAACGCTCACCATCGACCAGCATGCCGGCATTGTTGACGAGCAGATCTATGCGGACGTCGAAATCTTCCACGGCACGCGCGAGCGCGCCGATCGAACGCGGGTCGGGCAGAGACAGCGGCAATACCTGCAAGTGGCCCGGGTATTCGCCGGCCAGACGGGTCAGGTCGAGCGCCCGTCCGGGCGTGCGACAAGCGGCAATGACACGGTCGCCGCGCGCGAGCAACTGACGGACGTATTCGAGTCCGATACCGCGATTCGCGCCGGTGACAAGTGCCTGTATCATCTTGCTTCCGTAGCCGATGCCGAACTTTCGGTGTTGCGCGAAAGTCTAGCAGGGCCGCGACATTCAATCCCGGAACACGACGCGTACCCAATACCCATCGTGTTGCTGTGTGGCATTGGAACGAGTGCGCTGCGCGCCACGCTCGCGCGCAGCCGACACCCGGTGCCGACCGATCTCCTTCATATCCATATCGGGCTGACATCCGGACTGCCCCCTCGAAAGGAAAAGCATGCGCACATTCATCATCGCCGGCATCATCGCCGGCATCGTCGCCACCGGCCCCTGTGGCACCGCATTCGCGGCAAAGCAGGACAACATCGATATCGCGGCCACGCGCTTTGCGCTGCCGAACGGCCTGAAGGTCGTGGTCAGCGAGGATCACAAGGCACCGGTGGTGGCTGTCAGCGTCTGGTACCACGTTGGTTCGGCCGACGAGCCGGCCGGCAAAAGCGGCTTCGCGCATCTTTTCGAGCATCTGATGTTCCAGGGTTCGGAGAACCACAAGGACGAATACTTTCGCCCGTTCGAACTGGCCGGAGCGACCGAGCAGAACGGCACCACCGCATACGACCGCACCAACTATTTCGAAACCGTGCCGACCACTGCGCTGGACATGGCCCTGTGGATGGAGTCCGACCGCATGGGCCACCTGCTCGGCGCAATCGGCCAGCACGAACTCGACGAGCAGCGCGGCGTCGTCGAGAACGAAAAACGTCAGGATGAAAACGAACCCTATGGCCGCGCCGACGAAGTGATCCTGCGCAACGCATTTCCGGCCAACCATCCCTATCATCACGACAGCATCGGCTCGATGGCGGATTTGAACGCAGCGTCACTGGCCGACGTCAAGCAGTGGTTTCGCCGCTATTACGGCGCAGCCAATGCGACCGTCGCGCTGGTCGGCGACATCACGCCCGCCATTGCCCACCGCGAGATGCTCAAGTATTTCGGCGACATCCCGTCCGGTCCGCCGGTGGCACGATTGCAGTCGTGGATCGCGCCGCGTGACCGATCGACTGTCGCCACGATGCAAGATCGCGTCGCGCAAACGCGCATCTATCGCGAATGGAATGTCCCCGAACTCGGCGCCCCGGACGAGATACCGCTGGAACTCGCTGCTGCGGTACTCGGCGGCGGCAAGACTTCGCGCCTGTACCGGCGACTGGTCTATCAGGACCACCTGGCCGACGACGTCTCGGTCGACATGAGTGCTTTAGAGCTGGCCGGCATGTTCACGCTTGAGGTCGACATCAAGCGCGGAGTCGATCCGAAAACGGTCGAGGCGGCGATCGATCAGGAGTGGCAGCGGTTTCTGGCACAAGGCCCGACCGTGGACGAACTCGAGCGCGTCAAGACCGGCGCCCGCTCAGATTTTGTCCGTTCGATCGAACGCGTCAACGGCAAGGCCTCGTTGTTGGCCAGCGGCGAGGTCTACCGTCACGACCCGGACGCGTGGAAAACCGATCTCGATCGTGTTGCCGCGGCAACCGCGGACAGTGTCGCCAAGGCCGCGCGGCACTGGATCGGCAAAGGTGATTTCACCCTCACCGTACTGCCGACGGCCAAGTCGGCGACGGCTACATCCGCATCCGGGTCAGCGCCGACGGCGCACGCTGCCGACGGTGCATCGGCGACGGTGTCCAGGGTATCCGCGCATGCGTCCCGCGCGAGCACCTCCGCAGCCGGCGAAGCGGACGCAGGCCGTGCTGCGATCACCGGTCGTCCACCGGCGAGGATGCCGCAGCCGCACGACTACCACACCGTCGCCTCGCCGGTCGATCGCAGTGCCGGCGTACCTGCGGTCAACAGATTCCCGGCGCTGGCCTTTCCGAAACTTCAGCATGGCAAGCTTGCCAACGGTATCGACGTCGTGCTGGCCGAACGCCACACGATTCCGCTGGTGGACGTGCAGTTGCTGTTCAACGCCGGTTACGCGTCGGACGCCGGGCGCAAGCTCGGTACTTCGGCGTTCACGATGGCGATGCTCGACGAGGGCACGACCGATCTCGACTCGCTTGAGATCGCGCGCCGCAGCGAACGCCTCGGTGCCAAACTCGGCGCCGGCTCCGGGCTCGACAGTTCCAGCGTGAAACTCAGCGCGCTGGCATCGAATCTGACCCCGTCGCTCGCGCTGCTCGCCGACATCGTGCGCACCCCGGCTTTTCGAGCCGATGATCTGGCCCGCATCCGCGGCCAATGGCTGGCCGGCATCGCGCAGGAGAAAACCGAGCCGACGGGCCTCGCACTGCGCGTGCTGCCTCCGTTGCTTTACGGCGCCGGACATCCGTATGCGATTCCATTCACCGGATCGGGAACCGGCGCGTCGATTCAGGCGCTCGACGCAGACGATCTGCGCGCCTGGATGCGCGATTTCATCCGGCCGGACAACGTGCGCATCCTGGTCGCCGGCGATACCACGCTTGATGCAATCATCGCGCGTCTCAACGCGATATTCGGTGACTGGCAAGCGCCGCCTTCGGCGATCCCTGCCAAGACCATCGCGCAGGTGGCAGTTCCGGACAAACCGCGTGTCTACTTGATCGACAAGCCTGGCGCCCCGCAATCGCTGATCCTGGCCGGCGAAGTCGCCCCGTCGACCAAGGCCGCCAATAATCTCGCGATTCAGATCATGAATGGCGCATTCGGCGGCAGCTTCACCTCGCGCCTCAACATGGATTTGCGCGAACAGAAACACTGGGCCTATGGCGCCGGCAGCTTTCTCGCCGATGCGATCGGCCAGCGGCCGTTCCTGATCTACGCGCCGGTGCAGACCGACAAGACCGCGCCATCGATCGCGCAGATCATCACGCAGGCGCGCGCGATGATCGGTGCGAACCCCCTGAGCACCGCGGAGATCGACAAGATCAAGGTCGGCGAGGTGCGCAGCATGCCCGGCAAGTTCCAGACTGTCGGCAGCGTGCTCGGCGCGATGGACGGTATCGCGCTGTACGATCGTCCGGACGACTATGTGCACGCGCTGAAGTCGAATATCGAAAGCCAGACCGATGCCTCGATCGAGACCGCCGCCCGGGAAATCATCAAACCCGATGCACTGACCTGGGTAATTGTCGGCGACCTGTCGAAGATCGAGCGGCCGGTGCGCGAACTCAAGCTCGGCGCGGTGCACGTACTCGACCTTGACGGACATGTCGTGCGCTGATGTGCCCATCCGCGCACGCGAAGGTTCAGGCGTGCGGTCGTACGCTCGATCCGATTCGCAATGTCGGAGTTTCTCCATGACCCGCACCCTCGTTCCGATTGCCCTGATCGCCGCCCTCGCTGCGTGCAGCTGGGGGATCAAGCTCGACTCCGGTGGCGAAAAGGTCCGCACAGCCTGGAACGGCAGGGTTGAAGGTTGCCGCAATATCGGCAAGGTCACGGTATCGGTGCTCGATCGCATCGGTCCGATCGATCGCAGTGGTATGGCAGTGCGCGACGAGCTTGAGGTCATGGCGCGCAATCAGGCCGCCGAAATGGGTGCCGACACGGTCGCACCGATCGGCGAGCCGCAAGACGGTGCGCAAAGCTGGGACGCGTACGTTTGCGGTGCGACCGGCCCGAACGCGAAGCGACCACCAGCGCCTGACGAAAAGGCCAAAACGTTTCCGATCAAGCACTAAACCGGTTGCACACGGGATCGATCAGGGCGCACAGCCCGGCGTGCCGGCCGGTCGCGTGAGTCGCGTCAAGGCGAGCGTCAGCGGCGGCGGATTGAATCCGGACGTCGAATCCAATACCGCCGAGCCGCTGCTCCCGCAGCCGACGTCGAAACGATCAAGATAAAAGTAAGCTACGTTCTCGAACGCGGACGCATCGTATTCCGCGCCAAAACGCGGGCCAATGCCGGAATAGAGCGTCGCCGCCCGCTCACCCGGTTGGGGCGTGGTCGGAACAATCGCCACTGCCCAAAGCTGCCCGCCCGATGTGCCCGGGTCGAAATAGAACGCCACCTGGGTGTCGGCATCGAGCTGTTCAACCGCGAATCCACTCTGATCGTGGGCCGGATCGAACCACAGGCCACTCGATTGGGGCACATCCGATTCGGGGGCGGGCGCATTGCAGCCGAGTCCGGCCAATGCGGTCAGGCGCGTGATCGGTACCGTCATGTTGCCCCAGCCATCGGGACCCTCCCAGCGCATCTCGCCGTTGTTGCAATCGTCAAACGTGAGCCAGATGCGGCCCCACGGCGTTTGCTCGACGCGCGTGCCATTGGGCGTTGCGATGGTCTGCGGCCGACGCACGTCTTCGAACGCAATGCCCGCGCCGTCGATGGTTCCGGTTCCGGTCATCCACGCCTGCTGGCCCGGATCTCCGGCAGGTGGATAGGTGAAGAAAAAAAGATCGGCAACGCCCCCGTCGAGTACTTCGAGCACGATGCCTTCGCCGTTGCGATCCGGATCGAACCATTCGCCGCTGTAGCGCGCATCGATCGGCGGCGCCGGATCGGCCGGGCGCGGCGGCACCCGACTGTCGAACGACGGAATATCCTGAACGTCGGCGTCGAGACGGCAGGGGCCACCGGTCCCGTCGGCCGCAAGCGCCTCGCAATCCTGCTGCAGGCTCGCAACGGTCGGCTGCGGCGCGCCATCTTTCCATCGCCGCAGAGCCTCCCAGCCGGCGAGGCCTTCGGCGTCGGTAAAGCCGCAATGGGTCGGAGTATCCTCGGCGACGATCGCACTGGTGATCTGATCCGCCGGCAACTCGCTGCGCAATACCGACTGGTTGGCGGGAATGACGAGCTCGTCGCGGCTCGTCTGCAGCGACAGCACCTTGGCATCGCCAACATCGCCGCGAAAATCGGAAAGCCAGTGGAACTCGAACGCGGCCAGCGGATCGGCCGTAATTCGATCGATGCCGGCGTCGACGTTCGCATCGTCATAGTGCACGTCCGCCGTCGTGAACGGATTGTGCGCGTCGAGCTTGTCCGGCGCGCGCACCAGATCGCCCAGCGCGAATGTCGCGTAACCCATATTGGTAACGAAGAAATCTTCGCTGGTGAAATGGCCGAAGGCCTCAAGTTCGGCCAGCCGCCGCCGCATCGCATCGTTGCGCAATTCCGGTGGCAGGTTGACGCCCGTGCAGCGATTGAGCGAAATCAGCGCTTCAAGCACCGGGCCGTCGTCGAGCAAGTTGCCGAGGTCGTCGGGGATGTCTTCCAGATTCACCGCCCACGGCAGCGGCTCATCGCCGCTCGGCAGACTGCCGGTGCCTTCGCAGACAACCGGATAGGCGAGGCGCAGATCGATCGCCTGATCCCACACCCGCGCTCCGGCCGCAGCCGGACACAGCGAATAGACGCCGTGCACGGGCGGGAAGCCAGGCTCCTCCGCGAGTTTGAGCGCCGTCAGGCCCCCCATCGATCCGCCGAACGGCACGATTTCGCCGGGCGTTCCGAGGAGGTTCTCGAAGATCGTCAGCAGATCGCGGTTGTCGTCCATCGCATGGAACAACGTCCAGCTGCGCTGACGGTAGCTAGTCGCGGCAACCGCGTAACCCTCGCCGAGCATGACATCGCGCAGCGGGCCGAGACCCGGTGTGCCAGCGGGCGGCCCGAAGTCGAAACCGTGCTGGTACAGCACCAGCGCATCACCGGGCCGCCAGCCGTCCGGCGCCTCGATGCTGTACATCGCGCCCGACGGCACGACGCCGGAAAATTCCTGCGTCGCGCGAGCGGCGTGCGCCGGGAGCAGGGCTACGGCCACAACGGCCAACGCGAAAAGGTGTTTCATGGCGAGGCTCCTCTGGCTTGCAGTCCGCGCTTCGGCACAGATCACGATGTCGGGCCAGCGGGCTGCCGGTACAGCACCTCGGCATTCTGGAACAAGATCCATGAGGTGGCGATGAACTTGTCGCCACCAATCGGCCGGTTGCCGCGATGGGTATGAGTGAATCCGGCCGGTGCGATCAGCAGCGAGCCAGTGCGTGGCTTGATCTTTCGGCCCTGGTGAAAAAACTCGGTTTCGCCCGCGGAAAATCCGTCGTTCAGGTAAATCGTCCACAGCAGCACGCGGTGCAGCGTATCTGCATCACCCGCACGTGGATACAACTCGCTGTGCCAATACGGATAGCCGCCAACGCCGCCGATGTACTTCTGGAGGTTGATCCGGCCCGGCCGGAACACCTTGACCACGAGTTGCTGCAGCAAGGCATCATCCATTGCCGCCACGCGCGCCGGATCGAGCAAGACCGCATCGCTGCCCTTCGCATCGGGCATGCGCAGCGACAACGGCGCGAGCGCCGCGTAGGCATGCGTGCGCACATAGGATTTCGCCCCTTCGAGCATCGCGCTGTTGAGCGCGCGTTCGGCATCGGCCCACTCGTCGCGGCCGGAGATCTGGATATCCCAGCTATCCTTCAATTGCGTATCGACACCGCCACCGGTTGCGCCGCGGCTGATGTGATCGCTCGTCTCAAAGCGCGCGATCAAGGCAGCGCAGGTGGCCGCGTCCAGAGCGTCGTTGTAGACCTCGATAAAATCAGGTTGGTCCATGTCCCGCGCGGTACCTCGTGATCCTGCTCAACGTCCGACACTGACCGATCCGCGTTCCATCGCAATAATCGACATGCCGAATCACTGGCGCGCCGTTGCATAATCAACGCGAACAAATTCCGGATGGATTTCCGTGCGGGACCACACCGGAATGATTTGATGGTGGGACAACACACAGGAAGCATGCCATGAAATATCACTCCGGATGTTGGCTTATCGCAACGCTGCTGCTCACTGGCGGCGCGTGCGCCGCCACGCTGACCAACCCCGGCGCTTCCCGTGATTGCGCGCAGGCTCCGAACCAAAGCGCCGCCGATCGCCGGTTCCAACAGATCTACAAGGACGAATGGACATGGCGCGAGGCGCAGTTTCCCGGCCTCGATGATGATCCGGATGCGAATGTGCCGGACGATCGCCTGCCGCGCATCGATGCGGCGTCGCAGAATGCGCGCCTGCGGCGATGGCGCGATGTGCTGCGCGACCTCGACACCATCACCGTGGACCAGCTGACACCGGCGAACCGGATCAACTACGCGGTGTACCGGCCGCAGGTCGAGAATCTCGCGGCTGACGTGCGATACAAGAACTACCTGATGCCGTTCAACAGCGATTCGTCGTTCTGGTCGGATCTTGGTTTCATGGCACAACGCAAGGTCAACAATACGAAGCAATACCGCGACTATATTGCGAAGCTCAATGACATTCCGCGCTATTTCGATGAAGAGATCGCAAACATGCGCGCCGGGCTCGCGCGCGGATTCAGCGTGCCGCGCGCGGTGCTCGATGGTCGCGACGTATCGATCGCGACTGTCGCCAACGTCGCGAAACCCGAAGACAGCGCGTTCTATGCGCCATTTCGGCACATGCCCACGACGATTTCGGCGGACGAACAGGCGAAACTGCGCACCGACGCGATTGCCGCGATCCGGCGCAGCGTGATTCCGGCTTACGCCAAACTGCTCGTGTTCTTCCGCGACACCTATGTCCCGCACGCGCGCACGACGCTCGCGGCCGAAGCGCTGCCGGACGGCAAGGCCTTCTATCGCCAGCAGATCCGCGAGTACACAACACTCGATCTCGACCCGGATGCAATCCATGCGATCGGCCTCGCCGAAGTCGCGCGCATCCACGGCGAAATGCTCAAGACCATGCGGGATGCAGCGTTCCACGGAACGTTTGCCGAATTCCTGCACTTTCTCCGAACCGATCCACGGTTCTATGCGAAGACGCCCGATGAACTGCTGATGCGCGCTTCATGGATCGCCAAGCGCGTCGATGGCAAGCTCGGGCGGTTCTTTGGTTTGCTGCCGCGCGGTCGTTTCGGCGTCAAGCCGGTGCCGGCCGACATCGCGCCGTTCTGGACCTCGGGACGCGGCGGCGCGGACACCTACTGGGTCAACACCTATGACCTGAAGTCTCGCCCCCTTTACAACCTGCCTGCATTGACGCTGCACGAATCGGCGCCCGGGCATTCGCTGCAGTTGTCGCTGGCGAAAGAGCAGACCGGCATGCCCGCGTTTCGCCGAAAGACCTACATCTCGGCCTACGGTGAAGGCTGGGGCCTGTATTCGGAATACCTCGGCGAGGAAATGGGCATCTACACGACGCCCTACGATGAGTTCGGTCGCCTGACCTATGCGATGTGGCGGGCCTGCCGACTGGTCGTCGACACCGGCATCCATCACCTCGGCTGGACGCGCGATCGTGCGATCACGTATCTCGCCGACAACACCGCACTCAGCACCCACGAGATCGAAACCGAAGTCGACCGGTACATTTCATGGCCCGGGCAGGCGCTCTCCTACAAGCTCGGCGAAATGAAAATCCTCGCGCTGCGCAGGAAAGCCCAAAGCGCGCTCGGCTCGAAGTTCGACCTGCGCGCATTCCATGACACGGTGCTCGGCACCGGCTCGGTCCCGTTGCCGGTACTCGAACAGATCATCAACGCATGGATTGCCGGTGGCGGCAAGGCGATGTCTGCCACCAACGCACCCTGCAACCGCCCCGTCACCTCCGAAAACCGGCACCGCCCGTCCATTTCATAGGTGCTGGCGCATCCAGCATAACGCGCGGGTAGTGCCAGACAGCGGGCGGCCCCGGGATTCCCCGGAATGCTCAGGGCGCGTGATCGGAGTTGTCGTGATGCTCGTGCGGCGCCTTGGGCGATTTGGGCGCACCCGTGGCCGCCTTGCGGGCAGCAGCCCCCCGATCGGCAGCGGCCTGTTTCGCCCACGCGGCGAAGATCGCTGCGCGCCGGTCGGCATCGGAAGGCGCTTTCGGCGCGGGCGCCTCGGCAGGCGCCTTCGGATTCCCGGTCTCGATGTAGCGCACCAGTCGCGCAAGCTGCGTGCCGAGTACCGCATCGACCTGCGGGGCGTAGCTGTCGAGCGCGCTGCCACTCGCACCGTTGACGCGGTAGTCGATTTCGAGCCGGGTTGCGCCGGCATCGTCGCTGATGATCTGAAAACTCAGGATGCCTTTGAGCGCCAGTTCCTGCAGCGGTCCGAGCCCCGCGTCGAGGCGCAGCAGCCGGTCCTTGAGCACCATGATCACGCGCCCGTGCTCGACGCTGCCGTCTTTCCAGCGTTCGCAGAAACAGCCGCCGGCCTCGGGTTTGAGACTCAGGTTTGCCGCCTTACCCGACCAGGTGTGCTGATCGCTCCACCAGTGCCCGACCTGGACCATGCCGGCCCAGGCTTTGGCCGGAGTCGCCGCGACCGGCGCCGACAGCGCAATGAAAAATCCATCCGCCGCCGCACGCTGGACTTCGCCGCGCGCGTTGCCGATGGCAGCGCACAGGCCGATGGCCGACAGCAAGATCGCCAATGTTCTGCGCGGTTCGATGCCGGTGCAGTTTCGCGTGGAACGCTCAGGCATCAGCGTCGGTTGCCCAGCCTTCGCCGCTGCCGCGATGGAACACGTGATCGCAATCGATGACCTCGCCGGCCGGAATCGACGGCCGCTCGGCGAGCCTCGCGTAGATCGGCCGGAAGTCCGGACGCGTCGCTTCCATGAGCTGCTCGAACCCTTCGATGACGAAGTAGGTTTTCTGGAATGTGTCGATGCGATAGCGCGTCTGCATGATGCGTTCGAGATCGAAGCCAAGGCGATTCGGCGCATCCGATTCGAGGCAATGGATCGATTCACCCTTGGACGAAACGATGCCCGAGCCGTAGATGCGCAGGCCATCGGGTGTATCGATCAGGCCGAACTCGACGGTGTACCAATACAGGCGCGTCAGATTGACCAGCGCCTCGGCGCCGATGCTGTGCGCCTTGACGCCGCCGCGCCCGTAGGCCTGCATGTAATCGGCGAACACCGGATTGAGCAGTAGCGGCACATGACCGAACAGGTCGTGGAACAGATCCGGCTCGGCGATGTAGTCGATCTGCTCGGGTTTGCGCAGCCACCAGGTCACCGGGAAACGCCGGTTGGCCAGGTGTTCGAAAAACGTGAGCTCGGGCAAGAGTCCTTCGACGCCGATCAGTTCCCAACCGGTGCTGTTCGCGAGTACCTCGTTGAGATCGGCGAAGCGCGGGATCGCGTCGGGCGTCATGCCGAAGCGTTGCTGGTTGTCTAGAAACTCCGCGCAGGCGCGGCCCTCGAGTACCTTGCGCTGGCGCTTGAACAAGGCCGCCCAGGTGCTGTGATCGCTTTCCGCATAGCTGTCCCACGGCTGCTCGACCACAGCGGTCGTGTAGACCGGCACATAACCCTTGTCGGTATTCTGATGTTCGACTCGGCGTGGTTGGCCCATGGCGCACCTCCGATGCGTTGGTGGTTCGTGCGGGGAGCTTAGCGCGCTCCCCCGAAAAAGGCTTGCCGAACTGCGTTTACCACATCGCCTGTTGGCACGCACCACAGTGCACGCAACTCGCGCAGCCTCGTGCCGCAATCCCTTTCATGGCGTCGCGGTCAACGGTGGGCAATGTCATCCGGCCCATGCGCGTCGGACCGCTGATCGCCTCCGCGCGGCCCGGGAAACGGGGCCACCCGCGAACCGGCGTCCTGCGCGCGGCCCGGCCCGTCCCACAGCACCGGCACACTCTCGGGTCGCGGCGGCTCGAGTTCGTCGTCGATCGCCGCGGGATCGTCCTCGTCCTCCCAGCTGTAGCGCTTGCGCGGCGGTTCCGGATCGTGGCGATGAAACGCGAGCGCCGCAGCGAGGCCGGCCAGCGCACCGAAGAAATGGTACTCGTACGAGATATGGGCATCGTGCGGCAACACGCCCGCGACCATGCTGCCGTAGAGGAAGAACACCACCAGCGCGGTGACGACCGCTAGACGATCGCGCCGGATCAGGCCCATGAAGAACAGGAAAAACATCAGGCCGCTCGCGATGCCGCTGGCGCCGACATGCACATCCGGCCGCGCAAACAGCCAGACGCCGAGGCCCGATGCGAGCCAGATCAACGGCAGTGCGCGCCGCGTCGCGAGTGGATAGACGTACAGCGTCAACGTCGTCAGCAATCCCATCGGCAGCGTGTTCGACATCAGATGCTCGAACGAGGCATGCGCGAACGGCGCGGTGAATATACCGATCAGACCGTGCGGCGTGCGCGGCTGAATGCCGAGATCATCGAGCGACCAGCCGAGCATCCACGCCGCGAACCACACGACCCAGATGCCGATCAGCAGCGCCATCGCTCCAAGCACCGCGTAACGCAGGCGATCGCGATCGCGCGCGACTGCATCCGGACCCGGTGCGGGCGTTGCGGGAGCGATGTCCATGCCGATCAGATGGGGAGCCCGACACCGGAGCACAAGGGAAACCACGGACGATGATCCGCACCAGTCCTGCGGCAACGCATGTACGCACCAACGGTGACGTATCATTCGCGCATGAATCGATCCGTCGTCGTCGACCTTCCGATCATTCGCCTCAAGATCGAACGGCGCTCGAATCATCCGTGGATCTTCCAGAAGATGGTCGAAAGACCCGCGAGCCGGCCCAGACCCGGCTCGATCGTCGACATCGTCGATCGAGCGGGCAACTTCGCCGGCCGTGGTTTCTACAACGGCCACTCGCGCATCGCACTGCGCGTGCTGAGTTCGGACGCAAACGAGGCCATCGACGAAGCCTTCTTCACACGGCGTATCGCAAACGCAGTGGGGTTGCGTCGCGACGTACTCAAGCTCGACGCCGTGACCGACGCTTACCGGCTGGTCCATTCAGAGGGCGATGATCTGTCCGGGCTCGTGGTCGACCGCTTCGCCGATAGGCTGGTCATCGAATATTTTTCGGCCGGAATGTTTCGCCAACGCGAAGTCATCCGGCGCTGTCTGCTGGAGCACTTCCCGGGCAGCCAGATCTACGCCTATGCCGAAGACCATGTGCAGAAACAGGAAAGCTTCGACTGCTCGGCGCCACCCACGCCAAAGCCGACCGTGATCCACGAGCACGGCGTGAAATTTCACGCCGCGCCGGGCAGCAAGCACAAGACCGGCTTCTTTACCGACCATCGCGAAAATCGCAAAAGCCTTGCAGGATTCTGTGCGGGCAAGCGCATGCTCGACCTGTGCTGCAATTCCGGCGGTTTCGGTATCACCGCAAAGACGATCGGCGGGGCGGGCGAGGTCGTCAGCGTCGATCTCGATGAGCAAGTGCTGGCATTGGCCGAGCAAAACGCGCGACTCAACCACTTGAAACTGCGCTTCGTCCATGCCGATATCTTTGCGTGGCTGCGTGACGTGGCGATCAACCAGCACGAACAGTTTGATGTGGTCGTGCTTGACCCGGCCAGGATGACGCGCGATCGCGAGCAGGTGATCCCGGCGCTCAAGAAGTATCTCGACATGAACAAGCTCGCGCTGGCCGCAGTGCGTCCAGGTGGCATTTTCCTGAGCTGTTCATGCACTGGTCTGGTCAGCGAGGATCAGTTTCTCGACATGCTCCGGCGCTCGGCGTTCTACGCCAACCGCACGATCCAGGTACTGAAGGTCGCCGGTGCCGGCGCCGATCACCCGTTCCTCGCGCATGTGCCGGAATCGCGTTATCTGAAGGCTGCGTTCTGCCGCGTCGCCTGAACCGATACACTGGCGCCTTTTGGGCGGGCGGAGGCAAGGCGGCCGATGAAGAAGAAACCGACAGGATCCACAGCCATCACGCGCGAAGCGGCAGAGGACGCGGTGCGCACCTTGCTGGCGTGGGCCGGCGAGGATCCAGCGCGCGAAGGTCTGCGCGATACGCCCAAGCGGGTCGTCAACGCGTATCGCGACTGGTTTTCCGGCTACGCGGTCGATCCGGCCGAATATCTGCGCCGCACCTTCGAGCAGGTCGCCGGCTACGATCAGGTGATCGTGCTGCGCGACATCGAGTTCGAATCGCATTGCGAACACCACATGGCACCGATCATCGGCCGTGCGCACGTCGGCTATCTGCCGACCGACAAGGTGGTCGGCATTTCCAAGCTGGCGCGCGTGGTCGACGGCTTTGCGCGGCGCTTTCAGGTACAGGAAAAAATGACTGCCGAAATTGCGCATTGCATCCACGACGTGCTCAAACCGCGCGGTGTCGGTGTTGTCGTGGAGGCCGCGCACCAATGCATGACCACGCGCGGTGTGCACAAGACGCGCGTCGGCATGATCACTAGCCAGATGCTCGGCACCTTCCGTGAGGATGCGCGCACGCGCGCGGAGTTCCTGCGCTTCATCGATATCTCGGGCGATCGCTGAGCACAAGGTCTTCGAGCAGGCACGTGAACGTCTCAAGCAACGATCCGGTCGTGCCGCCGCGCCACGGCGCGGTCGCCTTCATATTTGTCACCGTGATGCTCGACATGCTCGCGTTCGGCATCATCATTCCGGTGCTGCCGCACCTGATCGTGCAGCTGATCGGCGGCAGCATCGCGCATGCCGCGATGTGGACGGGACTGTTCGGCGCGCTGTTCATGCTGATGCAGTTCATTTTTTCGCCGGTGCAGGGCGCGCTGTCGGATCGTTTCGGCCGGCGCCCGGTCATCCTGCTGTCGAATCTTGGTCTGGGTATCGATTTCGCGATCATGGCGATCGCGCAGGGACTGCCGCTCCTGTTCATCGGTCGCGTCGTGTCCGGCATATCGGCTGCAAGTTTCAGCACGGCGAATGCCTACATCGCCGACGTGACGCCGAAGGAAAAACGTGCTGCGGCCTTCGGTCTGCTCGGTGCGGCGTTCGGCATCGGCTTCATCGTGGGACCCGCGTTGGGCGGACTCCTCGGCGGTATCTCGGTGCGACTGCCATTCTGGGCCGCGGCCGGCCTGTCGGCTGTCAATTTCTGCTACGGGCTTTTCATCCTGCCCGAATCGCTGCCGAAAGAACGCCGCAGTGCGCGTTTCGATCTGCATGGGGCCAATCCGCTGGGTTCGCTGCGCTTGCTGCGGCGTTACCCGGCAATGCTCGGTCTCGCGATGGTGTTGTTCCTGATCGCGTTGTCGCAGTACTCGCTGAATTCGACGTACGTGCTCTACACCGACTACCGTTACGGTTGGGGGCCGCAGATCGTCGGTTACACGCTCGCGCTGGTCGGCTTGTGCAGCGGCACCGTACAGGCTGTTCTGGTCCGCAAACTGGTGCCGCACTTCGGCGAGCGCAAGCTGGTGTTGGCCGGGCTCCTGCTCGGCGCGCTCGGCTTCGCGATTTTCGGGCTCGCACCGGACGGGGCCGTGTTCCTGATCGGTATTCCGTTTCTTGCGCTGTGGGGCTTGGCCAGTCCGTCGGCGCAAGCGCTCATGACGCAGCAGGTCGATCCACACGAGCAGGGCCGCTTGCAGGGCGCAATCGCCTGTCTCGCGAGCCTTGCCGGAATCTTCGGCCCGGGACTGCATTCGCAGGTGTTCGCGCTGTTCATCGGAAGGCACGCGCCGGCGCATCTGCCCGGCGCGGCCTTTCTGCTGTCGGCGCTGCTGCTCATTGGAGGCTGGCTGCTGGCGCAACGCGGCACCGCACCGCACCACACTGCCGAACCGGCATCGGCCGGCCCCGATTTGCGAGAAGCTCTGCCCGGCGCCGGCGAAGTGACACCATCCGAACTGCTTGCGAACCGATGAATCACGTGCCGCGGTTGCCAGCCACGACCGCGCGCGACTATCGTTGCCGACGGCTGCACCGGCGCAGCGCGGATTTCGCGCGCCCGCATCGCCAGTGGTGTGCCTGATCTTCCAACCAACCGAGGGAACCCGCCATGCGTCCGATTGCCCTGCGTCCGTTCACCATCGCCGCGTTGATCGGCTTCGCTGTGGTCGCGTGCAGCCCGTCCACGCCCGACTCGACCGCACCGGCCGCAGCGCCCGCGAAACCACCCGCCCAGACGCCCCCCACGACGCCGACGCCGGCCGCAAAGGCCGCCGCGCCCGTGCCCGAGGGCCGATGCGGCGACCAGTCTGCGTTGCCGGCCGATCAGCGCATCGCCAATACCGCACACTGGACCACAGCGAGTGAACAGGACAATTTTGGCTTCGACGTTTACCGCGGCAACAGCGATAACGGCCCTTTCACCAAACTGACCAAGGATCCGATCCTCGGTGCGGGCACCTCGGACGAGACGCACAAATACGAGTATCGCGACGACGCGATCGATCCATGCAAGACCTACTGGTATTACGTCGAAGGCATCAGCACGTCGGGCAAGCAGGAGAAGTTCACGCCGACCTTCAGGGCGCCGGCGAAGCGCCGCGCGCCAGGCTCAAGCCCGGACGAGACGCCCACGAAGGGGCCACCGCCACCGCCGGGCAGCAACGCTGCGTCGGGCGGGGCTGCGTGACCGATCGGCCGACCGATCCGAGCGCCGCGGCAATGCGCGGTGTCAACACGTACTGGCGCGCACTCGACACCGACGCGATCGCGCGCGGCGCGCACCGCGAACTGGTCGGTGGCCTGTGGGATGCCATCGGTCGCTTGCAGTTCGAGTTTCTAATTGGCGCGGGTCTGCAACCGCACCATCGGTTGCTCGATGTCGGCTGCGGTGCCTTGCGCGGCGGCGTGCATTTCGTCGGTTATCTCGATCCCGGACATTACGCCGGCATCGACGCGAACGCGTCGCTGCTCGAAGCCGGAAAGCAGGAACTTGCCGCCGCCGGACTCGCCGATCGCGGAGCACATCTGATCGCCAATGCCGATTTCGATGTCGGGCGCTTCGGCCAGCGCTTCGATTTCGCGTTGGCGGTGTCACTGTTCACCCATCTTTACCTCAACCATATCCAGATCTGCCTCACGCGCGTCGCGGCAGTGCTCGCACCAGGCGGCCGTTTTCATGCCACGTTCTTCGAGGCACCGACGCCCGCGCACGTCGCGCCGATCACGCAGATGCCGGGCGGTCAGGTAACGCACTACGCGGCCGATCCGTTTCATCAATCATTCCGCGAACTGGCGACGCTCGCGAAAAATGCCGGGCTGGTCGCCGAACGCATCGGTGATTTCGAGCATCCGCGCGCGCAGCGCATGATCGCGTTTCACACGTAGCCGCGACGCGTGAACGACGACGCGGAATTGCACTTGGGCGTTGCGGCACGGCAACCCACGCCAGCGCGCGCATGGCTCGCAACGGGCGTCGCCTGGCTTGTGCTGAATGGCGCATTGTTGTGGGCCTACTACGTACCGACGACCAAACATCTGGTCGGTGACGAGAGCCATTACCATCTGCGCGCGCTCGCGATGCTCGCCGGTCAGGTGTTGCCGTCGCATTTCATCTGGCCACCTGGACAGGCGTATTTCCTCGCGGCGATCTATGCGATCGCCGGGGTGCATGTGCTCACCGTACAGTTGGTGCAGACGCTGCTGCTGGCGGTCTGCGGCTGGCTGCTTGCGCGTCTGGTCGCTCACGTCGACAGCGCGCGAGCGGGATTGCTGGCCGCGACGATCTTCGTGCTCAATCCGAGCACACTGGCGTATGCCGACTGGTTGTGGCCTGAAGTGCCGCATCTGGTCTGCCTGCTCGGCGCACTCGCGCTACTCGCGTTGCCGGGCGCGCGGCGGCGCTGGCGCGCGCTGGCCGCCGGCGCACTGGTCGGTGCGGCACTCCTGCTCAAGAGTCTGCTGGCCGGATTCTGGCCACTGTTCCTGATCTTCCTGTGTCGGCGCGAGCACGCGCGCTGGCGTTGCGATGTACCGGCGAGCGTGGCGTTTCTGGTCGCACTCACCTGCGTCGTCGCGCCATCGCTGTGGCAAGGTTATCGGCAAACCGGTCGCCCGTTGATTGCAGACAGTTCCATCTACAACCTCTACGTCGGGCTCAACGACACCAGCCGCAGTGACTATATCGACGAGGCCGACGGACCGGCGCTGCAGGCGTTTCTCGACAGCGGGCCGACACCGCAGGCGCGCAATGCGGTTTACATGGACAAGCTGCGTACCGAAGTGGCCGAGCGCGGCATCGAGCCGGTCCTGCGGGTGCAACTGGGCGGCCAGTATTTCCGGCTGTTCAGTGCCAAGACCACTCTGGTTTCCCAGCTGCCCGGACCGGCCAGCGCCGGGCACATCGACGCGTATGCGGCGAGTCCGCTTGCCGGACCGCTGACGATTCTGGCCTGGCTCAGTCACGCACTGACCTTGGCGCTCGCCGCGTTCGGGCTGACCTGCTGGCGGCGTTGGCGCGATCCGCTGGCGCTCTTCGCATTGCTGTTTCTCGGCTACCAAGCGGTGTTGTTTCTCGGCCTGCATGTGATGGAGCGGTACGTCGTCCAGATGCTGCCGTTCCTGTGTCTGTTTGCGGGCAGTTTCACTGCGGCGATAGTGTCCACGCGGCGAGCCGACGCTGGTAGCAGCGTGATTGCGTTAACGCCGATCCGGCTCGCGTGCGGCGCGGCGTTGGCGGTTTTGCTGCTGTTTTTCGCGTTTGCCGGACCGCTGCTCGATCACGTCTGCGCCTGACCTGTCGGCACGCTTCCGGTATCCTCGCGCAGCCCTTTACCGGTTGTCAGCGGATGCGTCGCCACCTGATCGATCTGTTGCTGTTCAGCACTTACGCGGAACTGCGCGCCGAACGCGCGCGCAATTATCTCGGCCTGCTCTGGTGGGTACTCGAACCGGCCATGATGATGGCCGCCTTCTGGCTGGTGTTTTCGGTGGTGCTGAAAACCGGTGGGCCGGACTACCTGCCATTTCTGTTGATCGGACTGACGATCTGGCAATGGATGAAGTCATGCATTACCCATTCCGGGCATGCAATCTGGACCAATCTCGCATTGATCCGCCAGGTCAGTCTGCCGCCGGTGGTCTTTCCGCTGGTGCAGATGTTCGCCGACACCGTCAAGTTTTTCTACATCTTCGCGCTGTTGCTGGTCATTGTGTGGTGTCTGGGCTACCCGCCGAATGTCGCGTATTTCGCGCTGCCCGCGCTGTTCGTCGCCATCTTCCTGTTTGCCGCGGGACTCGGTTTTCTGGTGGCCGCGATCGTGCCGTTTCTACCCGACATGCGTTTCGTGATCGAGCAGGTGCTGACCGTGGTGATGTTCATGTCCGGCGTGGTATTCGCCCTCGACAGCGTGCCCGAACCGTTGCACACCTGGTTCAAGCTCAACCCGGTCGCCGAACTGGTCGATGCGACGCGCGGCATCCTGATGCACGCGCGCTGGCCGGACTGGTCCGAACTCGCACTGGTCAGCGCGATTTCGGCGCTGGTCTGCGTCTTCGGCGCGTGGGTGGTCACGCGACAGGCACCGCGCTACCCGAAACTGGCGGTCTGACGTGAACGACGTTCTGGTCGAACTCGAACATGTCGGTGTCGCGTACAACGCGCAGCGCCGAGTCGGCGGCAAACGCTTCTGGGCACTCGAGGATGTCAGCCTCAGATTGCACCGCGGCGAGCGCCTCGGCGTGATCGGCCGCAACGGTGCCGGCAAGAGCACGCTGTTGCGCGTGATCGCCGGCATTCTTGCGCCCGATCGAGGCAGCTTGCGGCGCGAGGCGGTGTCGTGCCAGTTGCTGTCGCTTGCGGTCGGGTTCACGCCGTACCTGACCGGGCGCGACAACGCGATGATGTCCGGTCTGATGCTCGGTTTGCGCCGTCGCGAGATGGCCGCACGACTGTCCGCGATCCGCGAGTTCTCCGAACTCGGCGCATTCTTCGAACAGCCGATCGCGACTTATTCGACCGGTATGCTCATGCGCCTGGCGTTTTCGGTCGCGATCCAGGTCGAGCCCGACGTGCTCTTGATCGACGAGGTTCTTGCGGTCGGCGATGCCGAATTCCAGGAAAAGTCCGGCAACGCATTGCACGAGCGCATGAGCGAGGGCCGTACCGTGGTGCTGGTCAGCCACGACGAGTCGCAAGTCGCCGAGCTGTGCGATCGCCTGGTGTGGATAGAGCACGGCAAGAGCGTGCGCGAGGGGAGTCGCGACGACGTGTTCGCGGCTTATCATTCCGCCCTGCACGTGGACCACACGCTCACATGAGCGCGCACGCCGCGATCGGCGGCACGCTCAGCGCCCCATTGAGCGAAGTCGCCTGGAATGGACACGCGTTGCAACTGCTATTCGATGCGCCGCTTGTCCGCGGGGGCGAGATCGCGCTCGACATCGACGGTTGCTTTTTCGGCGCGGCCCATGCCGCGTCGGATGCGCGGGTTCGATTCGACTTTCCGTTCTCGCCCTCCGGGCGCGCTGCGATGCGTGTAATGCCGCGGCTCGGCCGCGACGGCCCCAACCTGGCCGGTGCGTGGATGGATCTGACATTCGGTGCGCAGGGACTGGCGCCGGCGAGCGACACGGCACCGGCGCCGTTGCGGCTGCTCGCGGCCGCACAACTGCTGCCGTACGGCAGCGATTGCGCGCGACGCGAAGTCGTCATCGTGGTACCGGTTTACGACGCGGTTAAACACGTCGGACGCTGTCTGGAGGCGCTTGTCGCGCATACGCGCGGACGCGCACGACTGCTGCTGATCGACGACGCGAGCCCGGACCCGGCGATCGCACCGCTGCTCGAACGCCATGCGCGTCTGCCCGGCGTTACGGCGTTGTGCAACGCGCGCAATCTCGGCTTTACCGCCACGGCCAATCGTGGAATCGCTGCGGCCGATCGCGCCGACGTGATACTGCTGAACGCCGATACCGAGGTCGGCCCGAACTGGTTGACCGGCCTGCGCCGCGCAGCTTACGCGCGAGACGATATCGGCTCGGCGACCGCTGTTTCCGACAACGCCGGTGCGTTCTCGGTTCCGGAGCTCGAGCAAACCAATGCGCTGCCGGCAAGCTGGTCGTTGGTCCAGACCGCGCGCGCGCTCTGGCAGCACGCCGGGCAGGCCTACCCGGAACTTCCGACCGGCAACGGTTTCTGCCTGTATCTCAAGCGCGCGATGCTTGACGCGGTCGGATCATTCGACCAGGTGGCGTTTCCGCGCGGCTACGGTGAGGAGAATGATCTGTGCCAGCGCGCGAGCATGCTCGGTTGGCATCATGTGATTGCAGGCAACGTGTTCGTCGGCCATGCCCGCAGCCAGAGTTTCGGCGATCGAGAACGCGACACTCTCGGCCGGGCCGGCATGGCCGCGCTGCGTGAACGCTATCCGGACTACGAGACACAGATCGAAGCGGCGCTGTTTTCATTCGAGCGCCGCGTATTGGACTGGCGTGTGCGACGGCTGTTTTCCGACGCGCGCAGCGACAACGCACCGCTACCGCGACTGCTCTGGTTTGGCGACGCTCCGCCCAGGCTCGCCGATTGGAGCGTGTGGCATCTTTGTCAGGAAGGCGATGCGCTGCTACTCAAAGCACCGGATTCCACGATCACGTATACGACGGTCGCGCGAGGCCGCGCCACAACCCGGTTGCGCGAAGCCCTCTGGAACTGGCTGCAGATCCGGGCATTTGACCAGATCGGCATCGGCGCCGACGATTCCTTCGGGCTCGGCTCGCTGGCCAACGCACTGGAACTTCCGGTGATGCGTCCCGGCTCCGACACTGTCGCGACCAAAGCATGTGCCGACAGCTGGGCCCGATCGCGCACATTTGCCGGCACCTCGGCGTGACCGCCCGTTTTCGACATGCGTTGATTACGGGCATCAGCGGTCAGGATGGTGCATGGCTCGCGGCTCGCCTGCTCGCGGCGGGGGTGCGCGTCAGCGGCACGCATCGGCCGGCACGCCTCGATCCATGGCGCCTCGACGAACTCGGCATCGCCGGTCACCAACGCTTGCACCTGCATGCGCTGGATCTGCTCGATGCCGATGCCTGCCACCGCCTGCTGGCCGAAACCGGAACCGATGCAATATTTCATCTGGCCGGGCAATCGAGTGTCGCCGAAAGCCTTGACGATCCGCTCGGAACCATCGCAGCGAACGGTCTGTCGTCCCTGAATCTGCTCGAAGCGATGCGCCACGAGACGCCGACCGCACATGCCGTGATCGCGTCCAGCGCACAGATGTTCGCCACTTGTACATCCACTCCGTGCGACGAAAGCACGCCGCTCGTTCCCGACCATCCGTACGGCCTGTCCAAACTGATGGCGCACCGGGCGGTCGGCAGCTGGCGCGCAACCTTCGACCTGGCTGCCAGCAGCGCGATCTTGTTCAACCACGAATCCGAACTGCGGGGTGAGACATTCGTTACACGCAAGATCTCTCGTGCGGTCGCGCGCATCGCACTCGGGCGGGCGCAGTCGGTACGCCTGGGCAATCTCGACGCGCAGCGCGACTTTGGCTACGCGCCGGACTACGTCGACGCCATGATCCGGCTCGTACAGCGCGTCGAACCTGGCGATTTCGTGCTGGCGACGGGTTTTGCGACGAGTATTCGCGAATTCGCAACCTGCGCGTTCGCAGCGGTCGATATCGCACTCGATTGGCAGGGCACGGGTTGCGACGAAGTCGGCATCGAACGCGGCGGCAATAGCGTACGCGTATGCGCCGATCCGGCATTGCGGCGCGCGCACGACAGGGACCTGCTGATCGGCGATGCCGGCAAGGCGCGCCGCGAACTCGACTTGGTAGCAAGCGTCGATGTCGCCGGGATCGCGCAGCGTATGGTACTCGCCGATGTTGCGCGCGAACGTGGGGAACCTCCGCTGCAACGACCTGCGGTCTGAGATGCGCGTCATTTTCAATGTCGATGCGATTACCGCGCCGCTGACTGGGATCGGCCGCTACGCGCTGGAACTCGCGCGCGGCCTGGTGAACCATGCCGACATCGAAGCGCTCAAGCTGTACTCGGCCTACCGCTGGGTGGACGATCCGGACGCGGCGCTGCGCGCCAATCGCACCATCGCGACGTTGCGCAGAAACCTGCCGTTCAAGAGTTTCGCGCTCGAGGCCTACACGCAATTGCGCGGCGCCTTGTTCCGCGCGCACACGCGGCGCCTTTCCGGCTGGCTGCTGCACACGCCGAACTACGTCTTGATGCCGTTCGATGGCCCGGCATTGACCACCGTGCATGATTTGTCCTGGCTGAACTATCCCGAGACACACCCGTTCGAGCGCGTGCGCTTCCTTGAGCGCCACCTGCCACGCACGTTCGAACGCGCGTCGATCGTGCTGACCGATTCGCGCTTCATCGCCGATGAGTTGATCGACAAGCTTGCCGTGCCGCGGGCCAAGCTGCGCGTCGTGCCGCTCGGCGTGGATACGGCATTCCACCCGCGCGGAACCGGGGAATCGGCCGCGGCGCTGGCACGGCACCAGCTGACGCATGGCGCCTATCTGCTCGTGGTCGCAACCCAGGAGCCGCGCAAGAATCTCGTGCGACTCGCGCGTGCCTACGCCGAGTTACCCTCGTCGCTGCGCGCTCGAAAACCGTTGGTCATCGTGGGTGCGCGCGGCTGGCTCAACGCCGAACTCGAACGCGCGTTCGCACCACTCGAAGCAAACGCCGGCGTTCGCCGTCTCGGCTATGTCGCCGAGGACGAACTTCCACTGATCTACGCCGGCGCCGGTGCCTTCGCGTTTCCATCGCTTTACGAAGGCTTCGGCCTGCCGGTACTCGAAGCGATGGCAAGCGGCGTGCCGGTGTTGACCTCGAATGTCTCTTCCTTGCCGGAAGTCGCGGGCGATGTCGCGTTGACGGTCGATCCGCTCGACGAAGAGGCATTGCGCGACGGTCTCGCACGCCTGCTCGAAGATGAAACCTGGCGACACGATGCAGCGACGGCCGGCATCCAACGCGCCCGACAGTTCACCTGGTCACGTTGTGTTGATGCGACGGTCGCGGCATACCGCGAATGCGCTCCTTGATTTTCGGTCCTCCCGCCTGATGCGATGCTGTTCACGGGTTCAGATCGCCTCGGCGGCGAACGCAACCCTGCGACAGCACCGCTAGCGATAAAGAACCACCCCGAGCGTCATCAGCCAACCGCCGACCGCCAGCAACAGGATCGGATCGCTGAGTGCAAGTCGACTCGGGTCGCCGCCGGCGCCACGGCGCAACACCAGAGAAAAATAGCGCAGCAGCCCGATTGCGACCCACGGCGTCGAAAAAATCAATGGATGATGGCCGTGTCGGGCCAGAACCTCGGGCGACAAGGTATACAACACATAGGCAGATACGGTCGCGCCGCCGACCGCGGCCAGCACCCATTCCAGCGGCAGTCGCCGATAACCCCCTGCCGCGCGCGCGCTGGGGTCGGTCGCGTGCACCAGATCGCCGTGGCGCTTGCCGAGCGCGAGCAGCAGGGCCAGAAGAAACCCCATCACCACGATCCACGGTGTCAACGGCACGCCTGCACCGACACCACCGGCAACGATGCGCAAGACAAACCCGGCAGCGACCACCGCCGCGTCTAGATAGGCCACCCGTTTGAGTACGAAGGTGTAAGCCGCCTGCAGCAGCAAATAGCACAGCAGTACCGCGACAAGGTCACCACCATCGAATGTCGCGACGATGAGCGCCAGCGTCGCGAGCGCGGCGGCGAACAGCACCGCGTCGCTATGTGTCACGGCGTCGCGCGCAACCGGGCGACGGCATTTGTCCGGATGGCGTCGATCGCGCTCGGCATCGAACGCGTCATTGCCGGCATAGACTCCCGATGAGGCAAGGCAGAACGCGAATGTTGCAAGCAACGCCCCGCCGAGGGCGGGGCCGTCGAACAGCGCCTGCGCGAAGATTATCGGCAGCAGCACGAAACCGTTCTTGATCCATTGCGCCGGGCGCGCCAGCTCGATCAGCGCACGCGCAGACATGTGTCAGTGCGGATCGACCGCGACTCGCGCCGCGGCTGCGCGGCCAGCGGTCGACACACTCGTCGCAGCCGACTGCGAAGGCCGCGTCTCGCCGCTTTCGAACCCGGAGCGGCTTACCGTGTCGGCGGTCCACGCCGCCGGCTTGTACGTCGGCCGGGTCAAATCTCGCCACCAAGCCGCCAGTTCGGTAGTCCATGCGGGCTTCACCGGCGAGGCGAGAGCCAGCGCGCCGATCGCATCGTGACCGCTGGTCGGGCTGGCGGCATAAATGCGCACCTCGGCCGGGCGGCCATCCGGCAGCGACGGAACATCCAGCCGAAACCGCGGCGTGCCGACGCGATAGTGCCGCGACAGCAGGGTGATCCCCTTGTCATCCAGCCAATTCACCGTCAGCGAACCGGCAAAACGCGATTCCGGCAGATTTACCATCACACCCGGATTCCAATGGTCGTCGTCGAGCGCAAGCCGTGCCTCGTCGCGCGGGCGTTCGAGCACAACGGCCGGGTCGCCGAGCAGGTTGTACATCTCAACCAGCGTTCGATTCTGGATCGAGCTTTTTGCGCGCACGATGGCTTCGCCGATCGTGGCGCCGGGTTTGAGCAGCTCTTCGACCAGCGTCTTGCTGAAGTTGGGCGATGGTGCGTTGCGCCACGACGCCGCGAACACCGCGATCGCGCCCCTGTCCGGCTCGCGCAGGAAGCGCTCGCCGATCGAATCCTCGGTCGGATTGTCGAACGGGGCCGAGTAACAGGTCATCGACAGCACCATCGGCAGGTGTGCGCCGTTACGCAGCGAGGAAACGTCCTTGAGGGTGAACAGATCGTGGTTCTTGCGCAGATCCGGCGGCCCGGTGCGCCAGATGTAACGACCGCCGTGCCCGATAAAATGGACCAGCAGGCGTCCATCGTCGAGGCCTTCGCGAATCGCGCTTTGGTGCGCAAGGTTGTCCTTTTCGGCAGCACTCGCGTAGACCTTGTCCGCGGCAAAGCCCTCGGCCCCGAGGTTCGCGGCAATCGCATCGGATGCTTTCTTGAAATAGTCGTTCTCATCGGTGATGAACATGACATCGCGCCGCCACGAACCCAGTTGCGGCTTGCTCAGATAATCAATCGTCTTGCGCACGATCGCACTGACCTCGGCCGGCTTGACCACGGGGAAGCGACCGACCGCAACGACCGGATGATAGTCACCGGTCACCACTGCTCCGTACCAGTTATCACTCGCCGACTGGCCTTCCGCTGACGGAAACTGCCAAGTCGGAATCAAGTTGCGATCGGCGAGTTTGCCCGGAACATCTGCGTACGGTGTGCCCGGCACGGCGAGAAAGCCGTGCGGCACGGCCACTTCACCGGCCGTGTTGCCGGCGAATTTCTCGTAGGCAAGGTCGTTGTAGGTTGTGTGACGGATATCGAAACTCGCATCACCGACCAGCAGCAGGAAACGCGGACGCGGTGCGGGCCAGTGGTGGTAGGCATAGTCGACCAGATTGCGGATCGCCTGTGGATGGTCGATACCGTGATTGAATTCGTCGTAAACCTGGTTGACGTCAAGGATCGCAACAGTGTGGCCGCGGCGACGATGGAATTCGGCCAGCGGACGAGTTGCGTCGATCAGGCTCGGGTGGCTCACGATCAGGTAGTCGTAACCGCGGGCGGGATGGTGCCAGTCGACGTCGGTGACGGCACGCAGGGCGTCGGGTTTGTGTCTCGGTGTGTCCCCGACCGGATACAGCTCCACGCCGGCGGGTGCCGGCGCAAATGCGTAGCGGCCGTGGCCAAGAGCGTGCCCGCGTCGGCGGTGACCATCGTCACCGTACAACACCGGTTTGCTGACCGATGTCGAGGCCAGTTCGATGGCTCCGGTCGCGCCGGTGCCGACGCGGAGCGGCGGGCCGTCAGCGACGAACGAGCCGTCGACCGGGTATGCAACATCGAGCCAGTTGAACATGATCACATCGACGATCGAGCTGGCGGACTTCCATGGCAACGCGCGTTTTGGGACGTCGAGGCTCAGCGTGTTGCCGTGCGTCTTGAGCGAGGTCGCCGGCAGCATGAAATCGCGACGTATTTCGTCGCGGCCGTCCCAAGCCAGCTTCGGAAGCGGCTTGCCGTTGAGGCGTATCTCGATCGTGTGATCGAGTGGCTTGGCATGCTTGGCCGAGGCACCCAGATCGGACAATCCGCGAAAATCGAGGGTCAGTTTCACCGCGGGTCCGCGCGCGGCGAGATCGGGCAGATCGAATGTGGTGCTGAACGGCTTGGGATCGACCTGGGTCAGTTTGGCCCACTGCCAGACATCGGGCTCTTCGCCGGGTTTCTGCTGAAACTGATCGAGCCGGATCATGAGGTTTTCCTGCTCCAGGTGCAGATCGCGTCGGAGCGTTGCCGTCGACTTCGGCGTCGTCGCGGGTGCCTGCAGATCGCTTATGCGCGCATGCGGACCGGCCCCCGCACCGAGCATGTACACATTGTTTGTGCTGTAGGCGTCGTACCAGCTTTCCGGACCGTGCAGCCGATGTCCGATCCATTCGATGCGGGCGCCGGGGGCGAACCTGCCGTCGCTGGCGCCGACGATGCGGATCGGAACCTCCTTTCCATTCTGTGCGAGACGCAGCTCGGCTGCCGTGCAGTCGGCGAGATCCGGTTGCCGGGCGACGACGGCATCGTAGTCGAGCGTGTATACACCAGCATTCGCGAGTTCGATATGAAGCCGCCCGCCGCAAGCGAAAACCGATGCGGGTAGCGCACACAGGGCAAGCGCTGTGAGACGAAACAGGTACTGTCGGGTCATGAAAATCGGGAAGTGACGCCGCCGTTCGGCGCGTCAAGGGAGAAGATCACTGCGCAGGCTACCGTCCATGCTCGGTTGTCGCAACTGAGCCTGCGGCGAGCCGCTACCGCGAAGCCGTCGAATGTGCAGCCGCGTCTTGTTTTGAGATCTGCCCTCGACGGGGGTACGAGTCCAGCTTCGATTGGGCAGGGATGCCTGACGCTACGTGATCGCCCACTACTTTATAGCGCCCGGCACCAGGGATTGCCAGCGGTGGAAGTCGGCGGTTTTTGGGTGGTCCGGTGCCTGCGGATGTGCAGCGTGACGCTGGAAGCCAACTGCGGGATCGAGTGCGTTGGCCGCCGTCGCCATGGCCGGCTTGGAAGCGTTGTCGACATCCGGCGGCGTGATGACGGCGCCATCGCCCACGCCACGCAGGTAACCCGCGTCGCCCGCAACGTCGAGGTGGGCCGGCAACCGCGCGTCGTCCAGTACCTTCGGGTGCATGCGCGCAACGCTGGAACCGCCCTCACCCCCGTCGGAATTCTGCGCCAGGGCAAATCCGGCATTCAGCGACAACTGACCGGCATGGATGACCGGCGCCAAAAGCGCAGCCGTGAAGGCCACCAGAGCAATGGGCCATTTTTTCATCGTGGGACTCCCGGTTTCGATGGTCACGATGGGCCGGGGCAGGCGCCCATGCTCGCACGATCCGCCTCTCGGCTCCACCCGTGGCCGGCCATCCAGCCTATAGCAAAGGCTTTTAGCATCGATCATGCCAGCGACGAGAGCACCATCTGGCGGACTTGCAGCGCGAACAATCGGCATGTCCTTCGTCCGCCGGACAAAAAACCGGACACTAGCGGACAGCGTTCCGGAAACAGCCGCGCTGCAAGATCGAGCACGCCCGGGCGCTGAATTCGGGAGATACGCATATGCGCCCGAACCGTCGCTCCTGACATGTGAAGGATTGTCATTCCCGACAAAGCCGCAGCCGCGCAACGGTTCGGTAGACCTTCGCGCAACACGGAACAGGCGCACGACCGTGCTGGAAGCGCCCGTGCGGTACAGTGTGCCCTCGTCGATGCAAACCGATGCAGACCGTTTTGCCCGCTGCCCCATCCATTGCCGCCCCGCCGGTATCGTGCGTCGTGCTCGCTGAACTGGCGGCCGATCGCGTGATATCCGGCAGCGCGCTGGCGCGAAGGCTCGGCGTCACACGCGCCGCAGTCTGGAAACAGATTGAACGCTTGCGCGCTTCAGGCGTGCCGATCGTCGCCGAAAGCGGCCGTGGCTACCGCTTGTCGGCACCGGTCGACCTGCTTGACCCGAGAACGGTCGCCGCTGAGTTCGCGCGCTGCACGTCGGCACGCGGTGCATCTCTGGGCGGTCTTCACGTGCATTGGCACATCGACTCGACCAACAGCGAGCTGCTGCGTCTCGCCGCGCAGGGTGCGCCCGACAGGCTGGCATGTCTCGCAGAAATCCAGATCGCCGGCCGCGGCCGGTGCGGTCGCGCCTGGCACCTGCCGTTATGCGGCGGCTTGGCGTTGTCGTTGCTGAAGCGGTTCGATCTGTCGATCGCGGCACTCGCGGGCCTGAGCGTGGCGGCCGGCTTGGCCGTCGTGCGCGCACTCGCCGACGTGGGCGTGGATTCCGTCCGGCTCAAGTGGCCGAACGATATTGTCGCGGGTCAGCGCAAACTTGCCGGCATTCTGATCGAACTCGGAGGGGATGCACTCGGGCCGTGCCACGCGGTAATCGGGGTCGGGCTCAACGTTCGCCTCAACGACACGGCGGCTATAGATCAGCCATGTATCGATCTTGCAGCGCTCGCTCCTGACGGTGTTCCGGAGCGTAATCGCATGGCTGCGGCGTTGTTGCGGCGCTTGATCGACGCACTCGAAATTTTTGCCAACAAAGGGCTTGCGGCGTTTTCCGCCGAATATGCGCGCTACGATGCACTGGCCGGCAAACGCGTGCGCGTATGCGGGCCGGGGGCGATGCGCGAAGGGGTCGCCTGTGGTATCGATGCGCGCGGCGCACTGCGTGTGGAAGACGGCAACGGCGTATTCAGCGTGGATGCGGGCACGGTCAGCGTGCGGGATATCGAATGAAATTGTTAGTGGACCTCGGCAACAGCCGTCTGAAATGGGCAACGGTCGATCATCAGCGATTCGCGCCGGGGGGTGTGTTCGCGCACGCCGGCATTCCGCTCGCCGAAGCGCTCGGCAGCAATTGGTCGGCATTGCCGAGGCCGGACGCCATTTTCGTTGCCAGCGTCATCACCTCGGAGCGCGAGGCGGATCTGGCCGAATTCGCACGCGAGCGATTCGGCGTGGTGCCGGAATTCCTGCGCAGTCAACGCTCGGCGCTCGGCATTCGCAACGCTTACACCACGGCGCAGCGGCTCGGTATCGATCGCTTCATGGCGCTGGCTGCCTTGCACGCAGAAACGCCGCGTGCGCAAATTCTCGTCAGCGTCGGCACCGCCTTGACGCTTGACGCAATCGACGCCAACGGCTGCCACTTGGGCGGCTTGATCACAGCCAGCCCGACATTGGCGCGCGATGCGGTGACCGGAGCGACCGCTCGCGTTATCGAAGCACCGGGTCGGTTGTGTGAGTTTGCCGACAACACGGCCGATGCGTTGCACAGCGGCTCGCTGCTGGCTGCGGTTGCTCTGATCGAGCGCTTCCAGCGCGTCAGCGTACAGCGGCTGTGCACCGAAGTGGCCACCATCCTGACCGGTGGTGGTGGTGAAGAACTCGCGTCCCTCGTGCCGCGTGCCGAACGCCGTCATGATCTGGTACTGCGCGGCCTCGCGCTATGGGCCGAAGATGCCGTCGCCGGCACAGTGGAGAGCGCGGCGCGAATCTCCGCGCTGGAGCGACGGCGCTAGAATCAAGCACTCCCATACGTTGTCCGGCGCTAGTTGCTCCATGTTCGTCCGTGTGCTTTTCCTGCTGCTGCTGACTCTCAATATCGGCGCCGCCTGCTGGCTGGTCTTCACGCACGCGCCGCAAGCGCATGCGCCGCCCGCGACCGATCCGGGGGTCGCACCGCTGGTGTTGCTGTCCGAGCGTGAGAACAGCGGCGATGCGGCGAGTGCGGAAATGGCCGCGGCGCCCGAAAACAAGGCCGAGCTCGCCAACGACGAATGCCATTCAATCGGTCCGTTTCCGAGTCAGGCCGACATGCGCGCGGCGATGAACGCGCTGCTGCCGTTAACACGTCGAGTGCAGTTTCGCGAAGCGCACGCGACCGAGGCGCGCGGCTACTGGGTGTATCTGCCTGCGCTGGCAACACGCGAGGAAGCGCTCGACGCCGCTCGACGCCTGTCGCAAAAGGGCGTGCGCGACTATTACGTGGTCACCGCCGGCGATCAGGAAAACACCGTGTCGCTCGGACTGTTCCATGATCGCGGCAATGCCGAACGTCGCCGCACTGAAATCGCCGGGCTCGGCTTCGCACCGCAATTGATCGCGCGCAGCGAGGATCTGCCGGTGTACTGGGTCGACTACGCGGTCGAACCCGGCCAATCGGTGAATTGGCGCAAACAGGTGCCGGATGCTGCCGGCTTGCAGGAAAAGACGATCGATTGTTTCTGAGCCAATGCAAGCACCTGCGGAGACGGTAACAGTTGCCTTGTTGGTGGACTGCGACGTCCCCGGGGGAGTGAGATCGCGCTTTCGCGAGACCCGGGCGGAACGCTCTCGGAATGATCGTTGCAGTCCACTAGAATAGACTTCGCGCCGGCATAGCTCAGTTGGTAGAGCAACCGCCTTGTAAGCGGTAGGTCCCCAGTTCGAGTCCGGGTGCCGGCACCATGCGTCGTCACGCAATCGCGCAGAGTGGATACCATCATGCAAGAGTTTCCCGCCGTATCCCTGATAGGCGCGCCGACCGATATCGGCGCGGCCGACCGCGGTGCTTCGATGGGCCCCGAGGCGCTGCGCGTTGCGGGGCTGGCGCAGGCGCTGGCCGCGCGCGGCATCGACGTGGCCGATTGTGGCAATCTGGCCGGACCGATCAACCCGTGGCGGCCGCCGATCGGCGGCTATCGGCATCTGAACGAGGTCCTGGCGTGGACACGCAGCGTCATGGAAGCGACTGCGGCGGAACTCACAGGGGGCCGGTTGCCGATCATGCTCGGCGGCGATCATTGCCTGGCGATCGGCTCGATCACCGCAGTCGCGCGCCACTGTCGCGAGCGCGGAACGAAGCTGGTCATCTTCTGGCTCGACGCACATGCCGACTTCAACACCAGCACGATCACACCCTCGGGCAACATCCATGGCATGCCGGTCGCCTGTCTGTGTGGCCACGGCCCGCGCGAACTGACCGAACTCGGCGGCAGCGCTCCCGCCATCCCACCCTCGGCGATTCACCAGATCGGCATTCGTTCAGTCGACCGCGGCGAAAAAAGGCTGGTGCACGACAACGGGCTCGATATCTTCGACATGCGCAGCATCGACGAGATCGGCATGAAGAAAGTGATGGAAAACGCGCTCGCCCATGTCGACGCGGATACCCACCTGCACGTCAGCTTCGATGTCGATTTTCTTGATCCGGCAATCGCGCCGGCAGTCGGCACCACCGTACCGGGCGGCCCGAACTATCGTGAAGCGCAGTTATGCATGGAGATGATCGCCGACAGCGGTCGCATGCGTTCGCTCGATCTGGTCGAACTCAATCCGGCGTTCGACGAACACAACCGCACCGCCGATCTCATGGTCGATCTGGTCGAAAGTCTTTTCGGCAAATCGACTCTGATGCGGGACTGACAAGTCTCATTCGAACCCGTTTGCGAAGAGCGCATCGCCGCCTTCCGTCAGGCAGCTCGGCGTATTCGCGGAAATCAGCGCCGACAGCTTGGTGATCTCGGTCGGGTGGAACTGCATGACGTTCTGACCACCGCAACTGTTCAGGTTGCAGTAGCTCATGATCGTGCCGAGCGGATGTCCCGGACCACTGGTCGGGCAACTGGTAGGACCGCTGTAGCAGCCTTGGGACGCCTCACCGTTGAAGCACTGATCGACGGTATTGGTCGCAGCCGGCGCACCCCCTGTTGACGCATCGGTGCAGTGCGTATGCCACGCGCCCAGGTTGTGGCCGAGCTCGTGCCCGGTGATCAGGGCCGACAGATCGACCGGAATCGCCGAATTCATGAATACCTGATTGACGCTGTAGCTGCCCCCGTTCGATTGGGTGTGGCAGTAGGAATTGATCCAGGCGATGCCCGAGGCGTAATTGGCGCTCGAAGATTTGCCGGAAAGCAGCATCGCGAAACTGCGTGGGACGTTTGCGTAATGCGCCTGCCAGTAACTGCCGAACTCGTTGAGATCGGTCATGTCGGCCGGTGTATCGCTGGCGCTGTACGGGTCGCTCCCCGTACGCAGATATGTGGTGCCTTGACTTAGCCGCACATCGAGATCGCGCTCGTACATGACGTTCATCACGCCGAACAAATCGGCGATCCAGTCTGTGGCAGCCGCCGATCCGTTGGCGAAACGCTCGGCCATGAATTCGGTATCGGTGTCGATCGCAAGGACTGCGACCCGCGGTTCACCGGTGAGCGGCTCGGCCAGCCTGGCGAGATGGAGCTGCAGCTCGCTCGGCATCGGCTGGCCGCTCGGCACCGAGTCGTGGCGCGAATCGAAATGGGGAACCACGCCTCTGGGCAACGCCTGGTCGGCCGCGATGGCATGGAGATGCAACCCGGATCCGTCCTGATCTGCAATGATTGCATACGCTCCGGACGCGTCGGAGCCGCTGCCGCGAACCCGACCGAACCCGGGATCGAACGAGAGACTCACCCGCATGTCGGAATCGATGCCGCTGCCGATCAGTTCGATGCGTCGGCTGCGCGGCACTTCACGCTCGCCGCCTGGGCCGACTTCAACGATGTGCGCGCCCGGCGCGTAGATGTCCACGCGCTCCAGACGAACCGACGCAAGTACACCCGGGCCCGCGGGAAATGCGGGCAGCACCAGCGTATCCCCAGGTCGCAGCGCATCAAGCCGGCCAAGTGTCGCGCGGTCAAGCGTCACCGAACCGGGTGCGGGCGATGCCGCGGCACCGACGGAAGCCAACAACAGCAGTAGTCCGAGCAAGCGCATGAGAGACACAAGGCATTGAACTGAAAGCATTATTGCTTCCGTTGCCCACGCAAGCTGTGCGCCAATGCACAATTTTACGCTTTGAGCCGCCTGTTACGGACGTGCCCGAAATGCTCCATCCGTTTGCAGGCCGCCATTCGGAGCGGTTTCGTGCGGTCTTGTCCGGCGTTCGACCGATCGCTGCCGGCCCGGCACTGCTGGGCACGGTGTTCGTCATGAGCTGACATTTGTCGGCTTCCACGGCCCCGCAGCAGGCCGGCTGACACGGCCGCCCGTTGAAGGATGGCGGGACCCATCGAGTCCTTGTCTCCAAGGGCTCGATGGGCTGGCGAGTCATGGAGGCGTGTTCTGCTGTTGCGTACGGCCTTTCCCCGACATGCGCCACTCCTGTCCCGTCTTGTCAGAACTCGTAGGAGGCACCGACATAGAACGTACGGCCGGCCGCCGGATCAATGCCGTTCGAGAACACCCGGTTGTAGTACTTGCGGTCGGCGATGTTGGACACCCCGCCGAGCAGGCGCACCTGCGGCAGCACCCAGTAGTCGGCACTGAAATCGGCAACGGTATAGCCCGGCACCTTGGCCGGGATGTAATTGGCATCGCCCGGCGCGCCGACGGGCTGATTGGAATCGGCAAAGTACTGGCTGCCGACCGACACCACCGACAGCGCGAGCTTGAGCTTCTTGTCCTCGTGGTAGGTCACACCGACACGTGCGAGATAGTGCGGCGAGAACGCCGGCTCGTTGCCTTGGTTGGCCGGATCGCGGGTCGAAGTGAACTCGGCATCGAGCAGACTCAGGTTGGCGAACAACGACAGATGCTGTTTCGTTTTCGGATCACGCGCCGCGAGAAAGTCATAATCGATCTGTCCCTCGAAACCGCGATGGCGCGTGTCGCCGGTGTTGACGTTGATCGTGTTGTTCGCAACGCCGGTCGGCTGGCGCTCGATACGGTCCTTCACGTTGATCCAGAACAGGCTGGCGTCGTAGAACAGTCCGGCGACAGGCGTTCCATGTACTCCACCCTCGAACGAAACGACGTGGGTCGGATCCGGATTGTTGAGGGTGTAGTCGATCGAACCGAACGGTGAGGCGACATCGAAATAACGCACCGGGCGCCAGCCTTGGGAGACGTTGAAATAGCTCTCGTTCTGGTGACCGAAATCGTTACCCAGACCAAGCCCTAACAATGGCACCGTGTGACTGACGCTACCGTCGAACAGGTTGTCGCGACCGGCGTGGATCTGCTCGTTGATGTTGACCTTCTCGCGTTCGATGCGCACCGATGGAACGAAATGCCAACGATTGGCGAAGCGGAAAACATTCTCGGCGAAGATCGCGCCGTAGTCGGTTGAGCGCCGCTGACGCAAAATCGGCGTACCAGCGCGATCGTAGCGATCCGGATTCAACCGATCGGTATCGAACTGCCGGAACGGCGCATCCGAGTGGTAAAGCGTGGTGCCGGCCGTGAACGCGTTGCCACGACCCCAATGGTGCACGACGCGTGCATCGACCCCATCGAATCGGAACTGTTCATCCTGCAAAGTCGCGGTGGTCGGCATCGCGCCACGATCCTGCGAGCGCGAGGCCTGATCCTGGTAGCCGGCCCAGACTTTCGCCGTGAACTCCGTGTTGTCGTCGATCTGGCGATCGTGACTCAGGCTCAGCACGTAGCGGTCGGTCCACAACTTGTTGAACGGTGTCGTAGTCTGCTCGTTGTCGGCCTGGAACTGTGGATAACTCAGCTTGCCCGGATCGCCCGTATCGAGCAGGTAGGCATGGAAATTGAGCGCGGAATAGGAGTCGTCCTGACCGCGATAACCGATATGCACATCGGTGCCCTTGAGGTGCGAGTCGCCGTTGTTGCGTTCGCCGTCGCTCCGGCGATAGTGCGCGTCGATAAGGTAATCCCATTGGCCTTGGGTACCGGAAATCTTGTTGAACGTCCCGAACAACCCGTTGCTGCCAACGACGTTCTCGCTGTACCCGGCGAGCGGCCGATCGGCGACCGGCTTGCGGCTGATGAGGTTCACGACCGGCGGCGGCTCCGGCCCGTACAACAGGGAGCTGCCGCCGCGGATCAGTTGCACTTCAGCGATCGTCTGCGGCAACGGGAAGACATACAGCGTCGGGAAGCCGATCCAGTCGCCCTCGAGCGGAATGCCATCCTGCAGTACCGTGACAAATTCGGATTCCTGCGGATTGCCGATGCCGCGGTAGCTGAGATTCACCTGGCCCGTCGATTGCTGCTCCGAGTAATACAGCCCCGGCGTCTGCGCGAACAGGTCGCGCAGGTTGTTGTCCACGACTGTCGGGATGTTGTCGAGCTTGGTGATCGAGGTCTTCTTGGTGACCGTGATCAGCGGCCCGTCGACCTCGCGCATGATGTGTTGCAGCTTGGGACGGGTGTCGTCCTGCGCGCGTTCGCGCACTTCAACTCGTTGCAAGGTCGTGCCGTTATGGTCTTCAGCTTGGGATTGGTCGGCGGCCACCGCTTCCGCTGCTTGGGCGCGCGCAACAAAGGCCGCGGCAATGGCCAGCGCGAGCGCGCCAGACAGGATGTACTTGGGACGCATCGGCTTTCCCCTTGTTGATCAGGACGTGCCGCCCCCTGCGGTGCGGCGCAAGCTGCGCTTTATGACAGCCACAAATGCTCGCGACCAGCGCAAGGCGACCTAAGCCTGAAGGCGCAGTGCCATCCGTCGTCTGGTGGAATTGCGCCGTAGGGCTTGCCCAACGCCGCGCCAGGCGCCACCCTTGTGCGGCCCGTTTCATTCCGACAGCACCATGCAGACCCGACGCCATCTCACCGGCATCACGACCACCGGCACACCGCACCTCGGCAACTATGTCGGCGCGATCCGCCCGGCGATCGCGGCGAGCCGGCGCGACGATGTCGAGTCGTTCTATTTCCTGGCCGACTACCATGCGCTGGTCAAATGCGACGATCCGGCGCGCGTGCAGCGCTCGACGCTGGAGATCGCCGCAAGCTGGCTCGCACTCGGTCTCGATCCCGCGCGCGTGCTGTTTTATCGCCAGTCCGACATTCCCGAGATTCCCGAGCTGACCTGGCTGCTGACCTGCGTTACCGCCAAGGGACTGCTCAATCGCGCGCACGCGTACAAGGCCGCGGTCGACGCCAATGCGGGCGGCGATGCCGACGCCGGCATCAGTGCGGGCCTGTACCTGTACCCGGTGCTGATGGCCGCGGATATCCTGCTGTTCAATGCGCATGAGGTGCCGGTCGGGCGCGACCAGGTGCAGCACATCGAGATGGCGCGCGACATTGCACAGCGCTTCAATCACATCTATGGCCACGACTATTTCGTGCTGCCCGAGGCCAGGATCGACGCGCATGTCGCGACGCTGCCGGGCACGGATGGTCGCAAGATGTCCAAGAGCTACAACAATGCAATCGACCTGTGGCTGCCGCCAAGCGCGCTGAAAAAAGCGATCCTCGGTATCGTGACCGATTCGCGCGAACCCGGCGAACCAAAGGATCCGGACCATTCCAACCTGTTCGCGATCTACCAGGCGTTTGCCGATGCGGACGAGGCCGAACGCATGCGCCGTGCATTTGCCGATGGCATCGCCTGGGGCGATGCCAAGCAGGCCGTGTTCGAACGACTTGATGCGGAACTCGCCGAGCCACGCGAGCGCTACGATGCGCTGATCTCAAAGCCGGACGAAATCGAGGATGTTCTGCGCGCCGGCGCCGCCAACGCGCGCACGCGCGCAAGACCGCTGATGGACACGCTGCGCGAAGCGGTCGGTCTGCGCGGCCTTTCCGGCACCTCATCGGAGCGACGGCACTCGCGCTCCGCAAACGCCGTACTGCCTGCGACAAAGTCGCCCCGTTTCATCAGCTATCGCGAAACCGATGGCCTGTTCCATTTCAAGCTGGTGGACGGCGACGGCGATGTGTTGTTGCAGAGTCGCGGCTTCGATTCACCGAAGAAAGGTGCACAGCACATTGCGCGCTTGATTGAGCAGGGCATCGCGACGGCGACCGATGGTGTCGATGCCAGCGGCCAGCCGGTGCTTCACGACGAACGGGGTGCCGACATCGCGACGGTTGCTGCGAATATCGATCGCATTCGGCAGGCGCTTGCCGTACTGAAGCTGCAGCGTGAATCCTGAGCGTTGCCGCCCGCCGGAACGCACACGATTCAGGCAGCGAGACTTGCAGCCGGACCTTGAAGTCGGTCGAAATAGTCGCGCGTCAACCGCACCTGCTCGCGCGCCGTTTCAGCCCGGTTGACCACCGCACGAAACGCGACGTTCTCCGGGCGATCTTTCGCATACCAACCGAGGTGTTTGCGCGCGATACGCACACCGTGGATTTCGCCATAAAAAGCGTACAAGGCTTCGAGATGTCCGATCAGGATTGCTCCGACCTCCGCGGCACTCGGCGGATCGAGCAATTCGCCGGTTTCGAGGAAATGGGCAATCTCGCGGAAGATCCATGGCCGCCCCTGCGCGGCGCGGCCGATCATCACGGCGTCGGCGCCGGTGTAGTCGAGTACGCGTCTTGCCTTTTGCGGCGAGTCGATATCGCCATTGGCGAGGATCGGAATGCGCACTTCGGATCTGATCGCGGCGATCGTGTCGTATTCAGCGTCGCCGCCGTAGAGGTCGGCGCGCGTGCGGCCGTGCACGGCCAGCGCGGCAATGCCGCAATCCTCGGCGATATGCGCGATCGAAACGCCATTGCGATTGGCGCGATCCCAGCCCGTGCGGACCTTCAGCGTGACCGGCACCGGGACCGCGCCGACGACCGCCGCGAGGATGCGCGCGACGAGCGCCTCGTCCTTCAGCAACGCGCTGCCGGCAAACACATTGCAGACCTTCTTCGCCGGGCACCCCATGTTGATGTCGATGATCTGCGCACCAAGATCGACGTTGTGGCGCGCGGCCTCGGCCAGCGCCATGGGATCGGTGCCGGCAATCTGCACGCCGACCGGATCGGGTTCGCCCTTGTGATCCACGCGCAGCAGCGACTTGCGCGTGGTCCACAGGCGCGGATCGGACGCGGTCATCTCGGACATCGCCACGCCGGCGTCAAGGCGCTTGCACAACTGCCGGAACGGCTTGTCGGTGACGCCGGCCATCGGCGCGAGCACGACGGGCGGATCGATAAGGTAGGGGCCTATTCGCATCGGCGTATTTTACGGTAGCGGGCGTGTGCGGTACGACCAACCGGCAAACAGAATGTACCTGCCCCCATCGACCTAGCGAGGATCGTGCGTGGTGAGCACGTGGACGCAAACGGCATGATTCGCCGTAAGACGTCCGCGCGGTTACATTAGGACAACTGTTCCTGCGCCGTCAGCGAAACCATGCTCCGTATCAACCCGATGTTCGCGCTGGCCTTCGCCTATGACCAGCATCCGGATCCGCAACGCATGAACGATGCGTTGCGCAAGCTGTTTGTTGCGCGCGAAAGCGAAGGGGCGCGCTACGCGAACCCGGGGCCGTACACGGTGCGCAACAAGCAACTGTTCGAAAGCCACTTTCATCTGTTTTCGTGGCCCGAGCCCGAGATTGGGGAACTGCGCGAATTCTGCCTGTCGCGTGTCATCGATCTCGTCACGCAACTCAATCGCTACGATGTGGCGACGCGCGCGCGGCTGCGTGTCAACACCGACGCGTGGTTTCACGTGACGCGCCGTGGCGGATTTTTCGGCGTACACAATCATCCGCTGGCAACGTGGTCAGGCGTTTACTGCGTGAGTTCCGGTGAGCACGATGCGGATCAACCCGAAAGCGGCACGCTGACCTTCATCCATCCGCACACAGCGGGTGGCATGTACGTCGATGCCGGCTCGGAATTCATCCAGAAGCCGTTCGGCATCGGCAACCTGTCGCTCAACCTTCAGGCCGGTCAGCTGGTGCTGTTCCCGTCCTGGATCCTGCACACGGTGCTGCCGTTCTACGGCGAGGGCGAGCGCATCACGGTTGCGTTCAATTGTGCGTTCCGGCTCGAAGGCAACGAGCCGCCGACGTTTACGCGCTGAGCCGCCGTTGCCAGAAGACACAGCGGTTGTTGGCCGGCATCGCGATATCCTCTACGAGTTCGAATCCGCGGGCTGCAGCGAGCCGGTCGACCGATTCGAAGTCGCGGATTCCCATATGCGGCAACTGTGCGCGCAGCGAGGCATCGAACGCGGCATTGCTCGGGCTGGTGAAGCGACCGTCGTAATTGAACGGTCCGTAGATTGTCAGTTTCGCGTCGGCAGTCGTCACCTCGGGCAATGCGTCAAACAACGCCGCGACTTCGGGCCAGCTCATGATGTGCAACGTGTTGGCGCTGAACACGGCATCGTAGCGGGTCGCCGGCCATGGTCCTCCCGCGACATCGAGCGTCAGCGGGGCTGGTGTGTTCAACAATGCAGCATCGTCCAGCCAGGCGCGAACGCCCGGCAGGTTTTCGGCGCGATCCGATGTCTGCCATTGGAGTTTCGGCAGCGCCGCGGCGAAGTGCACCGCGTGCTGTCCAGTGCCGCTGCCGATTTCGAGCACGCGGGCGCGGTCGGCGAAATGCCGGCGCAACACCGCAAGTATCGGTTCACGATTGCGCTCGCAGGCAGCGGAAACCGGCTTGTGCCCGGTCGCGCGATCAGACACGCGTGCGGCCGCCGAGCACGCGCGCCGGCAACATGACGAGTGCACGCAGGAACGAAAACACGCCTTCGAACGCGATGCCGACCAAGCGGAACGGGAGCAGCAGCAACCACACGATCGGATACAGCACGAGCGCAAGCAGTGCGATGGGCCAGCACACGATGAGCAGCAGAATCCACAACAGGAAAGTCAGCATGGTGGTCTCGAAGAGAAAGATCAGACTCGCGGCAATGCCGGTTTGCAGGATATGGGGATTCGGCGCCGCGGTGAAAAGGGGCATCCGCGGTGCCGTCTTCATCGTCGATCCTGCGTCACGGATGCCAGCAGCGGCGACGATGCGATACTTGTCGTTTGTTTCGAGGAGATCGTCAATGCGCTTGCTTGCTCCGATGGCTGTCGCCGCGCTGGCCTTGCCGGTCACCGCGCCGGCCGCCGATCCGCATTCGTATGCCGAACCGGGCAGGGTCAGCGTCCGGCACGTCGATCTCGATCTCGCGATCGACTTCGCCCGGCGCCAGCTGCACGGCGACGCCACGCTGACACTGGAGTGGCGTGACGAGGATGCGACGGATCTGATCCTCGATACGCGCGATCTCGCTATTCAGTCGGTGCGCGCGCTCGGCGCGAACGACCAGGCAAAGCCGCTCGAGTTCACGCTCGCCAAGCGCGACAAGGAACTCGGCAGCAAGCTCACCATCAATGCGACTGCGCGGCCGACCAGAGTGCGCATCGCCTATATCACCTCGCCACAGGCATCCGGTCTTCAATGGTTGACACCGGCACAGACGGCGGACGGCAAACAGGCGTTCATGTTCTCGCAGTCCGAATCGATCCATGCGCGCTCATGGGTGCCGCTGCAGGATTCGCCGGCGATTCGCTTCACTTACGACGCGCGTATCACCGCGCCGAAGAATGTGCGTGTCGTGATGAGCTCCATCAACGACGCCAAGCATCCGCTCGACGGCGATTTCCGTTTCCATCAGGACAAACCGATTCCGTCGTATCTGCTCGCGATTGCCGCCGGAGACATCGTCGCGCGCGAAACCGGACCGCGCAGCGCGGTCTATGCTGAGCCGTCCGTGGTGGGCAAGGCCGCGCGCGAGTTCGAGGATACCGAGAAGATGATCGCGGCCGCCGAGAAGCTCTACGGGCCGTACCGCTGGAGTCGTTACGACATTCTTGTCCTGCCACCGTCGTTTCCGTTCGGCGGCATGGAAAACCCGAACATGACCTTTGCCACGCCGACCATCATCGCCGGCGACAAAAGCCTGGTCAGCGTGATTTCGCACGAACTTGCGCACTCCTGGTCCGGCAACCTCGTGACCGCGGCAAGCTGGCGCGACATCTGGCTCAACGAGGGATTCACCACTTATGTGCAGGGACGCATCACCGAAGCCCTGTACGGCAGGACGCTGGCCGACGAGGAAGCGCTGCTGTCGGCGCGCGCACTCGAGAAGACCATCGCGCGGATGCCGAAGAATGCGCAACGCCTGTTGCCCGAACCGCGCAAGGTCGGCGCCGACGATGCGCTGTCGGACGTCGTCTATGCCAAGGGCTCGTGGTTCCTGCGTTTCCTCGAAGCGCGCTACGGTCGCGCGCTGTTCGACGCGTACCTTCGCGACTACTTCGATCACTTCGCGTTCCAGAGCATCACCACCGGTCAGATGCTCGACTATCTCAAGGCGCACCTGATTGACAAATACCCGGGCAAGGTGTCGTGGGATGAGGTGACCAACTGGGTGCGCGGCACCGGCATTCCGGACAATGCGCCGCTGCCCGACTCGCCACGCTTCGCCGCGATCGACAAGCAGCGTGCGGCATTTCTCGGCGGGTCGCTCGCTGCCGGCAAACTCGACGCGAAAGATTGGAACACGCAGGAGTGGATGTATTTTCTCGACGGGTTGCCCGACAAGACCGACCTTGCGCGGCTCAAGGCGCTCGACGCGGCCAAACACCTGACCGGCACGCCGAACGCCGAAATCGGCATGCGCTGGTACAGCCATGCGATCGCGTCCGGCGACAAGGACGTCTGGACGGCTGCCGCCGAACACATGACGCGCATCGGTCGCCTGTATCTGACCCTGCCGTTGTACAAGGCGTTCGTCAAGACACCGGACGGCCTTGCCTATGCCGAAGCCGTTTACGCGCATGCCAAACCCGGTTATCACCCGATGACGCAACGCGCGGTCGACGGGATTATCAAAAAGGCGAAGAAGACGCAGGCACAGGGAGCCGGCAAGAGAAAAGCCGGGGATGCGAGCAGGTCGGGGGGCTGATCGAGCGCTGCTCGAAGTCCTGCCGAATCCGGGTTTGCGTCGTCTTCCTACACGAATTTACGCATCTGACGGATGCCGCACCGCGTGATTCATGGTCACGCTGACGTTCTTTGCCGCGCGAGGACGTCATGGATTCGCCACTGTTTACGTCGAGCGCGACCAAGCACCGCCCGGCTGCGCGTGATTGTGATTGGCGGCGCGCGGGCGTTGTTCATGTCGTGATCCGCTGGTTATTGATCGCAGTCGCTGCCGCCCCGGCGGCGGCCTTCGCGCAAGGCTGCCCCGACTTCCCGCCGCAACGCGCGCAGCGCGAGCTCGCAGCGCTCGCAGATCATCTCGCCGAATGGGATCGCGTCTATTACCGCGACGGGCGCTCGCCGATTCCCGACGAAGTCTACGATCAGGCACGCGCGCGCTTCGCGCAGTGGCACACATGCTTTGCGCATGTCGCCGCACCGAAGGCGAATGCGCTGGCCGACGCGCGCGGCACGACCGTGAGCCCGATCGTGCAGACCGGACTCGACAAGTTGCCTGACGCGGCCGCCGTCGTGGATTGGATGCGCACACGCGGCGATAGCGACCTTTGGGTGCAGCCCAAGGCCGACGGAGTGGCGGTCACCCTGCTTTATCTCGATGGGCTTCTCGTGAGCGCGACCAGCCGTGGAGACGGCGTGCGCGGCGAGGACTGGAGCGCCAAGGCGAGCCTGATCGCCGCGATCCCGAAGCTTTTGGCGGATGCGCCTGCGCGCGTCATTTTGCAGGGCGAACTGGTGTGGCGTCTACCCGGACATGTCCAGTCGAAAAGTGGCAGCGTCGGGGCGCGTTCGAAAGTTGCAGGCGCGATGGCGCGGCAGCGGCTCGACGCCGCGACCGCGGCGAAGATCGGCTTTTTCGTGTGGGACTGGCCCGACGGTCCGACCACCATGCAGGCGCGCCTGGCCGGATTGAAGGCATTCGGTTTCGCTGACAGCGCTGGATACACCCACGCAGTCGCCAGCTTCGAGGACGTCCAGCGCTGGCGCAACATCTGGTATCGCAATGCGATGCCGTTCGCGGCGGACGGCAGCGTGATCCGCCAAGGCCACCGGCCCGCCGCAGACACGTGGCGGGCGCGGCCGCCGTCGTGGGCGGTTGCTTGGAAGTATCCACCGGCGCGGGCGCTCGCGGCCGTCACAGGCGTCGAGTTCACAATCGGACGCACCGGTCGCATTACGCCGGTGCTCAAGTTCGATCCGGTGCAACTGGACGATCGGAGCGTGCGCCGGGTCAGCCTCGGCTCGCTTGCGCGCTGGCGCAAGCTCGACATCCGACCCGGCGACCAGATCGCGATCGCGGCGGCCGGCCTCACCATTCCGCGCTTCGATTCGGTCGTGTGGCGCGGGGCCATGCGCGGATCCGTCGACGCGCCCGATCCGAATGCGTACAACGCACTGACATGCTGGCAGGCGAGCCGCGCGTGTGCCGCGCAATTCAATGCGCGTCTGACCTGGCTTGCGGGCAGACATGGCCTCGCAATGACTGGAATCGGCAGCTCGACCTGGCAGGAACTGATCGATGCGGGTCTCGTTACGCACCTTCTCGACTGGTTGAACCTGACGTCGCAGCAACTTGCCGGCATCTCCGGCATCGGGGCAAAAGGTGCAACAACGTTGGCGCAACAGTTTGCCGATGCACGCCATCGCGGATTCACAATGTGGTTGCATGCGCTCGGCATGCCGGACGCGGGCGCCGCTGCATTGTCGGATTGGGACAGCGTCGCGGCACGGCGCGTCGAGGACTGGAATGCCATCGCCGACATAGGGCCGGTGAGCGCACGCCGACTCCACGATTTTTTTCACGACTCGCAGGTGCGCGCATTGGCTGCCCGGCTGCACGAAGCGGGCGTTGTCGGGTTCTGACGCATTGCCGCGCCCGGTGGTTTCATGGTGTCGCAAGCCCCACGACGTCGCGATTTGGCGAAAGGTCACGAACACCCGAGTAGGTTTCCAAAAATCAGAATGACGATCCGGGTTGCTTCAGGAATTCAATTTCCGCCGGCGTCGATTCACGACCTAGTACGGCATTGCGATGCGGAAAACGGCCGAAACGCGCGACGATGTCGCAATGCCGTTCGGCAAAACGCAGGATGCCGTCGAACGCCTCGCGCTGCGCCGGCGCAACCTCATCGCGCAATCCGGTAAACAGGGCGACCGCCCATTCCTGATCGGCCAGCGATTCGGAATGCTCGAACGGCAGATACACGAACATCCGTTCGACCGGTCGCAACGCGTGATCGGCCGCCGTCGCGACCGCCTCTCGCGCCCACGCACGAGAAAGCACATCATGCTCGAATGCTCGCGCATCGTCACGAAACAGATTGCGCGAAAACTGATCGACCAGCACGATCAGCGCGAGTCGCCCATGCGGCGTTTCACTCCACGACGCGAGTTCGCCCGCAATCGCCGCTTCGCGCAGTTCGCCGAAGCGTTCGCGGATTTCGTCATCGACCGCTGCGTCCTTCTGAAACCAGACTGGCGACTTCTGCGCGATGACGGCCGCGTCATCCGGACGATCGCCGAACCAGAATTGCAGAACGCTGCGTGCGACCGTGTCCATGGTTTCCTTAGGTAGTTTGTACAAGTTACGCCGCCCCGTGGAATCTGACCTATCGGGTTTGGTGCCCGCTTGACCCGCGCCATCTTGCGCCGATGCGACAAGGTCATTTGCGGAAAAGCAGTGCGGCCACCTTGGACTCCGCACTGCGCTAACACGAACGACGCAACGCAGCCGACCCACGATCGCCACCAATCGCCTCAAAGATCAAGGCAAGTGCGTCAAGCGGGCGGCGTTGAAGGATAGTCTCTTACGGAATGGTTAGGGCCCAAGCGCCTTGCCCCAACCCCAGATTGTGAGCGCAGTGAACGCGTACAGGACCGTGATGACGCCAACAACGACCAAAGCGCGCAGCCATGACTTTCCACCTCTCGCGCCGCCCAATCTTGCAGCCTGATCTCGCCGTGTATCCCCGGCGGCGAGCCCTTTGTCCATCCGATCTTCCCACTCAGGTCCGCGAACGACAAGCGGCGTGCTGCAGCGCTTGATGCAGTCGGTCGTTATCGGAACCGGTTGGAAATTGACCGCAACCATATTCGCAACGTTTCGCCATCGGAATGCGGATCAGCGTTTCGCCGCGAACGTCTGCACCGGCCGCATGCGAAACGCGACGCTGATGCGCGCGCCGACGGCGGTTTCCTGTTTCGGGATGCCGTGCAGGTAGTGGAGCTGCGAGGTGTAGTCCATGAGAAGCACGCTGCCGGCTTCGAGGTCGATCGCGAGCGAGTGGCGTGGCGTCGCCTTGGCGCGGATGGTCATGCGACGCGTGGCACCGAGCGACAGCAGTGCGATCGGATGGCCGGCGACGATTTCGCCGAGTCGATCGTTGTGCGGTGCGACGCTGTCGTTCCCGTCGCGGTAGCAGTTGAGGCCGACGCTGTTGAATTGCGCGCCGGTTATGCGCGCAATCAGCGACGCGGCATCGGCGAGTGGCACCGGCAGGTCTGCAGCGTCGAGCCGGAAGCTGGCGACCAGACGCGGGACGTCGACTTCCCGCTCGTACATCATGCGTCGTTCCTGCCTCCACGCGATGCCATCGTGCAATTGGTCGAACCAGGCCTGCGCCTCAGACGCCGGAATGCAACTCGAGAAGTAGGTGACATGGCCGGTCGCGCCTTCGATGAGGTGCTGTCGGTCGGTTCCGAACAGGGCAAGTTGCGACATCAAGCGCGATCAGTCCCGAGCCCGGGTACCCGGATCATTCGCATGGCCCGCGCTCCGCTGCGATGCTCCGCGTGTGCGATGCTTGACGCGACGACTGCGTGAATAGCGGGCATGCTCAACAGACTCTGGTTCGGGTTCTTTCTGGCGGCGGCGCTCGCGGCGGGCGGGCGCTGGCTGATCAGTGGCGATCCGGGCGTGTTCGCGACGATGGTCGCGAGCCTGTTCGACATGGCCAAGTTGTCGGTCGCGGTGATGGTGCTCTTGTTCGGCACGCTGACCTTGTGGCTTGGCTTTCTGCGCATCGCCGAGCAGGCCGGGCTGGTCGCGGCACTCGCGCGACTGCTCGGTCCGTTGTTCCGACGGCTGATGCCGGAGGTGCCGGCCGGGCATCCGGCGATCGGCCTGATCACGCTCAACTTCGCCGCGAACGCGCTCGGACTCGACAACGCAGCGACGCCGATCGGCCTGCGCGCGATGCGCGAGTTGCAGACACTCAACCCGAGCGACGAGTCCGCCAGCAACGCGCAGATCCTGTTCCTCGTGCTCAACGCCTCGTCGCTGACGCTGTTGCCGGTGTCGATCTTCATGTACCGCGCGCAGGCCGGCGCGAGCGATCCGACTTTGGTGTTCCTGCCGACGCTGCTCGCCACCAGCGCATCGACGCTGGCCGGCTTGCTCAGCGTCGCAGTCATGCAGCGTCTCAGGCTCTGGGATGTCGTGGTACTCGCGTGGTTCGGCGCGATTGCGCTGCTGCTCGGCGGTTTCATGGCGGTACTGGCGGGCATGTCGTCCGGTGCGCTCGCGTCGATATCGTCGCTGGTCGGCAATCTCGTGCTGTTCGGCATCATCATCGTATTTCTGCTGGCCGGCGCTTGGAAGAAGGTGCCGCTGTACGAGAGCTTTGTCGAGGGTGCCAGACAGGGCTTCGATGTCGCGCGCGACCTGTTGCCGTATCTGGTCGCAATGCTGTGCGCTGTGGGCGTTCTGCGCGCTTCGGGCGCGCTCGATTTCGCGCTTGACGGCATCCGCGCGGTATCCGCCTGGATCGGCTGGGATACGCGCTTTGTCGATGCGCTGCCGACCGCGCTGGTCAAACCGTTCTCCGGCAGCGCCGCGCGCGCGATGTTGATCGAGACCATGCACCATTCCGGCGCCGACAGTTTCCCATCACTGCTCGCAGCCACCATGCAGGGCAGCACCGAAACGACGTTCTACGTGCTGGCCGTGTATTTCGGCGCGGTCGGCATCCGCCGCGCGCGCCATGCGGTGGGTTGCGCGCTGATCGCCGATCTCGCTGGCGTGCTCGCCTCAATCGCGGTGTGCTACTGGTTTTTCGGGTGAGGCTCGCGCAGCGCGCCTTTGGCGCCGACCCCGCGAGTGCGGGTAGCGCCCGGCGCAGAGGCGTTGTCTCAGCCCGGCGCAATCTGCACGACGAACTGCGCGCCACCCAGTGTCGGTGAACGCGTGACGGCAAGTTCGCCGCGATAGGCCCTGAGAATGTCCTGCACGATGGCAAGACCGATGCCGTGGCCTTGGGTGCGCTCGTCACCGCGAACACCGCGCTGCAACAGGTGCTCGATCCGGTCCTCGGCAATACCCGGGCCGTCATCGTCGAACACCAGTTCAAGGCCGGGACGACGCGCGCCCGCGGCAGGCAAGTTCCGTGCGCTCAGCGCAACCCGGTGGGTCGCCCACTTGAATGCGTTCTCAAGCAGATTGCCGAGCAGTTCCATCAGGTCGCCTTGCTCGCCGTGGAAACGCGCGCTGGCGTCAATGTCGAATTCGCACAGGATGCCCTTGCTCTGATACACCTTTTCGAGGCTCTGCACGATTTCCTCGGCAAACGGCTCGACCGGCAACGGTGCGGCAAAGGTCTGATGGCCTGATGTCGCCGCACGCGACAACTGGTAGGCAACGATCTCGTCCATGCGCCCGACTTGTTCGAGCACGGTCCAGCGCAACTGATCGCCGCCGCTATCGGATTCGAGCTGGCTGCGCATGACCGCAAGCGGTGTCTTGAGACTGTGCGCGAGATCGGAAAGAGTGTTGCGATAGCGCTTGAGCCGGTCACGCTCACCATCGATGAAGTTGTCGAGACTCGCGGCGAGGCCGGACAGTTCGTGCGGGTAGTTGGAGCCGAGCCGTTGCTGACTGCCTCGTTCGACCTTGTCGAGGTCGCTTACGACCTTGCGCAGCGGTGCCATGCTCCAGCGCAGCACCGAAAGCAGCAGGAGAAGCAGCAACACGCCGAGTCCGCCGAGCCAGATCATCAGCGTGCGGCGGTAAACATCCACCTGGCGCTGCAACACGCCGACGTCCTCGGCAACATGAAAGGTCAGATGCAGCCGGTGCTTGCCGTTGGTCCAGTCGACGCCCTGCGACAGCACGAACAGATCGCCGACGGGTGTGTTCACCGGGCCCTCGAAGCGCGATGCGCCGCGCGGCAACTGGCGATCGAACGGCAGCGGGCGACCGAGCGCGGACGGCGAGCGCCATTCGTCGTGCTTGGCACCAAGTATGCGGGTGCCGACGATGCCGGCGTAAAGCCCGGTCATCGCGGGCCGGTCGAAACGCGGATCGGGACCGACTTCCGGCGGAACCAGCGAGCCCGAACGCGTGGTATCGGATGCCGCGAGATACGCGTACATGTAGCCCTGCAAGCGATCGCGCAACGCGCTTTCGGCCGCATCGTAGAACCCGCGATCGAGCGCGAAAAAAGCCAAACCCAAGAATGCTGCCAGCGCAAATCCCGCGGCGGCAACCGAGCGCGCGTGCAGCGACAGAGGGCGCGCCACGAAATCGATCCGTCAGGCGGCTCCGGGTGACGCCTCGTCAGCAAGCGACTGTTCCGGCCCGGACTCGTTGCGTTCAAGGGCGAACCGGTAACCGCGACCACGCACCGTCTCAATCGGCTTGATCGTGTTTTCCGGGTCGAGCTTGCGGCGCAGGCGGCCGATGAACACTTCCAGCACATTTGAATCCCGATCGAAATCCTGCTGGTAGATGTGCTCAGTCAGATCCGCCTTCGAGACCAGTTCACCGGCATGCAACATCAGGTATTCGAGTACCTTGTACTCGTAGCTGGTCAGCTCGACCGGTGCCTCATTCACCACGATGGTTTGCGCGGTCGTGTCGAGCGTGATCGGCCCGCACTCGAGCAACGGCCGCGACCAGCCACTGGCGCGGCGCACCAGCGCGTTCAGACGCGCGAGCAGTTCCTCGACATGAAACGGCTTGACCAGATAATCGTCGGCCCCGTTCTTCAGACCCTGCACCTTGTCCTGCCATGAGGTACGCGCGGTCAGGATGAGTATCGGATAGCGCTGACCGTCCTCGCGCAACTGCTTGACCAGATCCATGCCCGACAGCCTGGGGAGCCCAAGATCGATGATCGCGACATCGAACGGTACTTCGCGGCCAAGGAACAGCCCTTCCTCACCGTCGCCGGCCGCATCCACCGCAAAGCCATCGCGTTTCAGGCGCGCCGCAAGCGTTTCGCGCAACGGCGCTTCATCTTCCACCAGCAATACGCGCATGATGTCTTCTCCATGTTTGGCTACGCCACGCGGGCGGCATGCTGCGACCGACCCGAATGATTTGATGCACTACGCGCCGGGTCCCGACGCCACTACGATAGCGATCGCCGCCGCCGAACCCCGTTGCTCCGCAGGCGCGCACTCATTCCTCGGCTGCAACCTGTACGACCCGCACCTGTCCGTCTGGCGTCAAGACCTTGATCCGGTAGATCTTGTGCTTGCCGAGCCGCAACGTCTGCACACCGAGAATCTTGCCGTTGGTCTCGCGCTGCACGCGCTCGACCGCGGCTTGCACACTGACCTCGCGCGCCACGCCGACGGATGCAGCGACGACCAGCGTAAGCGCCGCCAGCGACAGACTCAGAGCGCGTGTGAGCCGGGGAACCATACATCGACATCCTGACCATGCAAACCACCGGGTGCAAAAAATTCGCCCCCCGGTGCGGGGCAGTGTCGGCAGCAACCTTTGAATTTGCGCTGAATTAGGGCAGACCGCAGGAACGCCGTTTCCGATCCATGCAACCAGTCTTCAGCCGGATCAAGCGAGTTCTGCGTGGCGAAAGCAACCGAGCAGGTGATCGTTAACCATACCGCTCGCCTGCATGAACGCGTAGCAGATCGTCGGGCCGACGAACCGCAGTCCTGCCTTTCGCAGTGCCAAACTCATCTGTTCGGATGTTTGGGTCTGCGTCGGCAGCTCACCGGCAGATCGCCAGCGATTGCGCATGGGTTTGTCGCCGACCAGCGACCATAGCGCGGTGTCGAGACTGCCGTGTGCATCTATCAGGCGCAGGGCGGCGCGAGCATTGCAGCGAATGGCCGTCATCTTGAGCCGGTTGCGGATCAAGCCCGGATCGCGCAGCAGCTTTTCGAGCGTCGCATCGGACGTGCGCGCGACCCGTTCGATGTCGAAATCATGGAATGCTTCCCGGTAGTGTTCGCGCTTGTGCAGCACTGTGCGCCATGACAGGCCTGCCTGTGCGCCTTCAAGACACAACAGTTCGAACAGCGCGCGATCGTCATGCAATGGGGTACCCCATTCGCAATCATGGTAGGCGCGCATCAGTTCGTCGTCGACGTCGGCCCACGGGCAGCGCTCGGCTTTGCTCATGCCATCGATCCATCCGAAATTTACGCGCAAACGAAACCGACACGTTTCCCCGACGTTTGATTGACAACCCGGGGAATATGCGAGCCGAATCGACCACGGATTGCATTGACCGCGTATATTACGCGGCCCTCTTCGTGCGGCGATTCCCGCCGTCGTTCGCGTACTGCCGATGCCACGCCTTGATGCCCGTTTTGCCGCGCTGGGTGCACTGATCCTGCTGACTCTGATCTGGAGCTACAACTGGATCGTCATGAAGCAGGTCCTTCGTTTCGCGGGGCCGTTCGATTTTGCCGCGCTTCGCTATGTGTTCGGCAGCGCCGTGTTGTTTGCAATTCTCATCGTGCGCGGCGACTCCTTGCGCCCGCCACCGCTGGTACAGACGCTGCTGATCGGACTCGCCCAGACCACGGGGTTCCAGGCGCTGGTGCAACTAGCACTGGTTCATGGCGGTGCCGGCAAGACTGCATTGCTGGCCTTCACGATGCCGTTCTGGTCGGTGCTGCTGGCGTGGCTGCTTATTGCGGAACGACCCTTGAGGCGCCAGGTGCTCAGTCTGGCAATGGCGCTCGCAGGCCTGGTCCTCATTCTCGAACCCTGGCGTGACTTCGGCAGCGCGCCGAGCGCGGCTCTCGCCATCGGCGGCGGCATGTGCTGGGCCACCGGCGTGGTGTTGTCCAAGCGTCTGTTCGCGCGAAATCAGACCGGCGTTTTGTCGCTGACCGCCTGGCAGATGCTGGCCGGTACCGTCGGTCTCGTGCTGATCGCGTTGGTTGCCGACGAGCCCCCGGTGCAGTGGTCGCACTACTTCATCGGCGCGCTGATTTACAACGGCGTATTGTCATCGGGACTCGCCTGGCTGCTGTGGTCGTTCATCGTCGAGCGCCTGCCGACGCCGATCGCAAGCCTTTCGAGCCTGAGCATTCCGATCACCGGCGTGCTGCTGGCATGGTGGTTGCTCGGCGAACGCGTATCCGCAATCGAAGGTTGCGGCATCGTGCTGGTCGCAACCGCACTGCTGGTGGTGAATGCGCGGCGCCGTCAGGCCGCCCGGCTTCAATCGCCCGAACCTGATCGGGGTCGCATGTTCGTGGCGAAGCAACCAAAACCGTTCGTGCCTGATCGATGACGGGGCTCGCGACCGAGTGCGTCGCGCAGCGACACCCAACGCGTCACCACGGCAGATCATCGAGATCGACGTTGCCGCCCGACAGGATGATTCCGACCCGGCGCGACGCAAACCGTTCGCGATAACGCAGCACGGCGGCGAGTGCAATCGCGGCGGATGGTTCGACGATGATCTTGAGGCGACTCCAGATCAGGCGCATCGCAGCGACCGTGTCGTCGTCGGCTACCGTCAGTACCGTGACGCGGTATTGTTCGAGCAGCGTGAAATTGATCGGCCCGATCAAACCGCGCAGGCCGTCGCAGAGAGTGTCGGGCACCAGATCGCTTACGCGGGCGCCTCGACGCAATGATTCGGCGGCATCGGCCGCCCCCTCGGGTTCGGCCGCAAATATCCGCGCCTGCGGCGCGCGCGCGGCCGCTATGATCGCGCTGCCACCGATCAGGCCGCCACCGCCGATCGGCGCAATCAACGCATCGAGCGGGGCGCACTCATCGATGAACTCCAGCGCGGCTGTTCCCTGCCCTGCGATGACATCAGGGTTGGTATACGGATGAATCAATGTGGCGCCGGTTTCGACGCGCACGCGTTCGGCGGTCGCCTCGCGTGCGGCCATGGTCGGCGCGCACCGATGCAGGGTTGCACCGTACGCCTCGATCGCGGCGACCTTTGACGCGACCGCCGCTTCCGGGACGACGACATGAGCACCGATTCCACGCGTGTTCGCCGCGAGCGCGAGCGCCGCTCCGTGATTGCCCGATGAATGCGTCACCACCCCGCGCATTGCGACGTCGTCGGGCAACGACCATACGGCGTTGCAGGCGCCACGGAACTTGAACGCGCCGGTGCGCTGGAAGTTTTCGCACTTGAACAGCAATTCGGCACCGCTCATTGTATCGAGCGAACGCGAGCGCAGAACCGGCGTGCGCTGCACATGATTCGCCATACGCTGCGCAGCTTGCTCGATTGCAACCAGATCGGGTTTTGAGTCTGTCATGGGGCCTGGCCTTGGATTTGACCGCTGCGATTGCGCCGCCGGCGTGTCCGGTGCGGCGCAATTGATGTATTGTCCTTCAACTTCGATTCGTGGTGAATTCACCGCGTTGCATCCATGCTCAAGGTTCCGCGCGGAGGCTTCATGTTGCGCATCACGCTCGTCGCCATTGCCGTGTCGTCGCTGGCTGGTTGCGTGAGCATGCCGAGCGACATGTACTACACCGCTGATCCCGGTGTCTTCGGCGATGGCGATCACTATTACGGCGACGATTCCGTTGTCGACGCCACTATCGTGGACGATTCGGCCGACATCGGCGTTGCGGGCGAACCGGACTATCTCGCGTATCCGTCGTACTTCAACGTGTTGTGGCCGGTTTACAGCAATTACTACGATCCGTTCTTCGCGCCGGATTTTTACTACGACGTGACATTTTTCCCGGGCTACTACGGCTATGTCGGTTTCGGCCACGGTTTCGGCGGCTTCGCCTACTCGCCGTGGTGGTATTCGTACTGGGACAACGCCTATGACTGGTACTGGTGGTACCGGCAGTATCCGAATTATTACGCGAATTACCGGCACTACGGCAGCGTACGCAATGAACAGGCCATCATTGCCGGACTGGCCGGCCGCGAGCGTGTCACGCACAGCGGCGGCAACTCGTACGGTGTGCGCGGCGAAGCCGTCGCCGCGAACAATTCGGCGGCGCGACGAACGATGCGGCGTCGCGCGCGTTTGCTGGAGGTGCAAACGCGCGGGTTCGGGCGCGGCGATACCGGTTCCGCGCACGCAATTGCGTTGCCGAGTTCGCACTTTGTTCCGGTAGCGCGTCGATCCGCGATCCTCCGGCCCGCGCAGCACCCAAGCTCGCGCACTTTCGACGACGCAGGTCGTAACTCGAATGGCCATTATTGGACGAGCCGCCCGGACTCGCGCCGAAGCGCTGCGATCGGGTTCGCGAGGGGACGTTACCGCTACGCCGCACCGATTGTCGACGGCGCGATGCAACCACGCTACGAGACACGCGGGGCGCGGTTCGATTTTGCGCCGAGCGCGCGCTCGACAACCCCACTATCCGCAGTCTCGCCCGGCCATGCCGCGGCTCCGCCCGCTACGGCGCGCGCCGCGCCTGCGCTGCGGGTGCGCGCAATACATCCGCTACACGGGCACGAATGACCTGAGCCCACATTTCGATCGACGACGCCCCCGCCAAGCAACCGCGAACGGCGTCACAGTTTGGCAATCAAACTGCCGAACGCCGCTTGTGTGGCCGCACAACCGGGAAAAGCCGCGTCATAATACGCGCCACGACCGTCATCGACGGTTGATGGGTCACTGGCGCTCGGTACACGGTCCTCTTGGATTCCCCCTGTTCCTACGACCGCCGGGCGCCAGCCTTTCCGTACTCCGGATTGTGGCCCACCGGCGGGTTCGACACCGTTGCATTGAACCGTGTCGATGCAATGTCCTCTTGGGGCGCTCGACTGATCGCTCGGATCGGATAAACTGCGCGCCGAAATCGTGGTTGCGTTTGTACGCGGCCGCGGATGAGCTTTGCTCGTGGACGAGAGAGACATGTATTCGCACGATGTCATCGTGATCGGCGGTGGCCACGCGGGCACCGAGGCCGCGCTTGCGGCCGCGCGCACCGGTGCGCGCACGCTGTTGCTGACCCACAACATCGAGACGATCGGCCAGATGAGCTGCAATCCGGCCATCGGCGGCATTGGCAAGGGTCATCTGGTCAGGGAGATAGATGCGCTTGGCGGCGCCATGGCGCACGCGGCCGATCGCGCGGGCATCCACTGGCGTCGTCTGAATGCGTCGAAGGGGCCGGCGGTGCGAGCCACACGTTGCCAGGCCGATCGCGTGCTGTACAAGGCGGCGATCCGCAGTCTGGTCGAAGCGCAAACGGACCTGCGGGTGTTCCAGGAAGCGGTCGACGATCTCGTGATCGAAGGTGGGCGCGTGGTCGGCGTCGTGACCGCGAGCGGTCTTGCGTTTCGCGCGCCAGCCGTGGTGTTGACAGCCGGTACGTTTCTTGCCGGTAAGATTCACATCGGCCTGACCGATCAGGCTGGCGGTCGGGCAGGCGACGCGCCGGCGACACGGCTTGCTTCACATATGCGCGAATTGCCTTTCAGCGTGGAACGCCTGAAGACCGGCACACCGCCACGACTCGACGGGCGCACTATCGATTACCAAGGCCTGGACGAACAGACCGGCGACCATCCACCGGGGGTATTCTCGTTTCTCGGCCGTTCTGCCGAGCACCCGCGCCAGCTCTCGTGCTGGATAACTCAAACCACGGACCGTACCCACGACATCATTCGCGGCGCACTCGATCGCTCGCCGCTCTACAGCGGTCGCATCGAGGGTGTCGGCCCGCGTTACTGTCCGTCCATCGAAGACAAGGTGGTGCGCTTCGCCGATCGTGCTTCGCACCAGATCTTTATCGAACCGGAAGGACTCGCAACACACGAAATTTATCCCAACGGCATCTCGACCTCGCTGCCGTTCGACGCGCAACTGGCACTGGTGCAATCAATCCCGGGCTTTGAACAGGCGCATATCACACGGCCGGGATATGCGATCGAGTACGATTTCTTCGATCCGCGTGGACTCAAGCATTCGCTCGAAACCCGTTGCATCGACGGGCTCTATTTTGCCGGCCAGATCAATGGCACCACCGGCTACGAGGAAGCCGCGGCGCAGGGACTCATCGCCGGGCTCAATGCGGCACGCGCGGTAGCGGACAAGGACGCCTGGTGCCCGCGGCGCGCGGAGGCCTATATCGGCGTGCTCATCGATGATCTGGTGACCAACGGCACCAGCGAGCCTTACCGGATGTTCACGTCACGCGCCGAATACCGCTTGCATCTGCGCGAGGACAACGCCGACCTGCGGCTGACCGCGATCGGCCACAAACTCGGCTGCGTGAGCGAACAACGTCATGCGGCGATGTGCCGTACCCGTGATGCCGTCGCGCGTGAAAGCGAGCGTCTGAACGGCTTGTGGGCGACGCCGGCAAATGCGCTGGGTCGCGCATTGGTGCATACCCTGGATGTGTCTTTGACGCGCGAGACCGTTGCTCACGATCTGTTGCGTCGCCCCGAACTCGGGTACGGTGCCTTGATGCGAGTGCCCGGCATCGGCCCCGGCGTCGACGATCCGCGCGTCGCCGAGCAGGTCGAGATCAGCGCGAAATACGCCGGTTACCTCGAGCGCCAACGTGAAGACATAGAGCGCAACCAGCGGCATGCGGAAATGACCATTCCGCCCGGATTCGATTTCGATCAGGTGCGTGGACTGTCATCCGAAGCGCTGTACAAGCTAAACGCGACTCGTCCCGTCAACATCGATCAGGCTTCAAGGATTGCCGGGCTTACGCCAGCCGCGATTTCATTGTTGCTGGTACATCTGCGACGCACCGCTCGCCAGGTCGCCTGACGCTGCTGTTATCTGCGCCCGCTGCGACATGAACGAATTCCGGATGGGCTTTGGTGCGAGACAAGCGCGAGAAGAAGGGCGGGGCTTTGGCGGACGACGGGCAACGCCGCATCGCGCCGAGAATTAGTTGACGGTGCTAAACAAGACGACGCAAGGACGCATCGCAGCGACGCTCTTGGGCTTTGCCCGCGCGGAGCGATTGAAAAAGTCCAAGGCGGACTTTTTCAGCACCCTGGACGGTACACATTATCCGGCCTTCGCCTGCGCACGCTTCAACGCATCGACGGCATCGTCGTACAACGCCTTGGTCTCATCGTCGGTCAGTGTGGTGCCGTCGGAATTGCGGTTCACGAGTACCGTGCCGTCTTCCTCCCAGCCTACGCGGGTGGTCGCCCCGCCTTCGTTGCGCACCAGCTCGAGCGGTTTGCCGTCCTTGAACGCGTATTTGATCGACGTTTGCCCACCCTTGTCCTGCAAGATTGTCACCCGCATGAACTTGATCTTGCGCTGGCTGATGAATGCATCCCAGGCGATCGAAGCAGTGTCGGTCGTATAGGTGCCCGCGATCCTCTTCATGCCGCCGATGTGGGCCTGGATCGTGTTGTATTCCGCATCCATTTTTTCGCCAGGCGTCGCTTCGGCGTTCAACACGATTTGCGCGCTCGTTCCCGCACCGCCCGTCAACACCGGTGAATTGAGTGCGGGTACAAAATGACGATCGCCGTCGGTCAACGTGACGTTGACGACATAGGTCCGCCCCGCATCGATCTTGGACGGATCAAAATCGAGTGCGAATTGATACGGCGGCTGACCGCTGACCACGTCGGTCTTTTCCGCGATCGGTATCTCGGGTTGCGCGATATCGACCAACTTGATGTCGAGTTTCGCTCCGGCACCGATCGGAATCGGGTCATGCAGGGCAACGGTTCCATTGACGACGTGACCGATCGATTGCAGCATCTTCGGCGATTGCGACTGCACCGAGTGATCCTGCGAGTTGCATCCCGCCAGCAGGGGAATCATCAGCAACGCCGGGAAAGAAAACTTGCGCATGGCACCATCCTCTGAAAAAAGTAAGACGAAACCTATCGTAGCTCCACGCCAAGCATAGTGCCCCCGAAATGAACGGTCGATAGCAGGCCGAACCTCGCGCACCGCACCGGGACGATTACGTTTCAAACCGGGAAAATATGCTGCAAATCAACGAGTCGCGTGCACTCGAAATGGTGGATCGGGATCCCGGACGGCAGCTAACAAACCGACGGTACCAACGCGAGTCTGGACTCATTCAGGCCCTCCTTGGTCCGATGCTCACGCGTGCATGATACCGATCTCGGGGCGCCCGATACCAGCCGGGCGCTCTCCAAGGCCGTTTCGCCGTTATGCTTGCACCATGCCGCCACCACTTGAACTCGAATTGCTCGATGGCCCTGCGTTGCCGCAGCAGCGTTGGCGACTGGTCGATCCGTTCCGCATCGGTCGCGCGGCCGGCAGCGAACTGGACCTACTGGAACCGAGCATTTCCCGTCGCCACGCGGTGATCGAGGCCGAAGGCGAGGGTTGGCTGGTGCGCGATTGCGGCAGCCGACTCGGCACGCGACTCAACGAGTTGCCGCTGGTGGCGGCGATACCGGCCGCGCTGCGCCCCGGCGACGTACTCAGCGTCGGCCCGTGGCGATTCCGGGTCGAGGCAGGCACTGCCACGCCTCCGATCGATGCGGACGTGGCCGATGTCGCCGACGTCGCCGACGCGAACATCAGCCTGGTCAGCGGCACCGGCAATCTGGCCGAGCAGCGCCTGGCGCTGCTGTTGCGCTACGCGGGCGATGTGGTCGCTGCGGTTGACGAGCAATCCCTGGCCGATACCCTGGCCGAATATGCATTGCTCGGTTCAGGCTATGCGCGAGCAGCTGTGTTGTGGCGAGATGGCGACAAGATCAACGTGCGCAGCCAGCGCCCTGAGGTTCACCCCGGCACACCGGATCTGCCGTTCAGCCGCTCACTGATTGCATCGGCCGAGAGTGGCGAGGTCGCCTGCCTTGCTGCCGCTGGCGGTGCTGCGCTGAACCAGAGCTTGGTCGGTCTGCCGTTGCGACGCGCCTTGTGCGCGGCGCTGGTGCTCGACGGCCAGCCCGAAGCATTCCTGTATCTGGATTCAGATCGCCCGGCCGGCCTGCGCCACAGCGATGCGCCATCGTTCTGCCACGCGCTGGCGCGATTGGCGGCGCTCGCGCTGTCCAACCTGCGTCGCATCGCCAACGAACGTGCACACGCCGCGTTGTCGGCCGACATTGAGCGCGCGCGCGAGGTTCAACGTCGCCTGCTGCCACGCAATGTGGCGGAACTCGCCGGCGTCGCCTACGCGCTGCACCTGCATCCGGGCCGCCAGGTCGCGGGTGACGTGGTCGATATATTCGAGCTGCCCGATGGCAGCGTCGCGGCCTTGCTTGGCGATGTCAGCGGTGCCGGGCTCGGTGCCGGGCTCGAAATGGCGTCGGTGCAGTCGTTCCTGCGCGCCGAACTGTTCCATCACATCGATCCGGCGCGCGCAGTAGCCAGGCTCAATGCGCATCTTTGTCAGCACGCGAGCGGCGGGCGTTTCGTGACCTTGTGGCTCGGCATTTTCAACGCGTCCCTTCGCGAATGCCGTTTCGTCGATGCCGGCCACAGCCACGCACTGCGCATCGGGCGCGGCGACGCCCCACAACCCCTGCTGGCGCGTGGCGATATTCCGCTCGGCATCGAGGCGAACGCGGTATTTCCCGCCGAGACGCTGAGTCTGGCCGTCGACGAGATACTGTTGCTGCACAGCGACGGTGCGGTTGAGCAATCCGCGGTCGATGGCGTGCCATTCGGGCGCACCGGACTGATCGCCGCGGTCGGCGAGGCCGACATTCCGCAACGCATCGTCACCAGGGCACTGACCGCATTGAGCGAGTACACGCGCGGAGCGCCGCCTGATGACGACGTGACCTTGCTCGCCCTCGGGTGGTCGGATCGCGTGCCGCCGCCCGCGGTCGATCGCTCATCCGGTACTGAATTCGATCTGCCGTGACCTGTGACCCGGGCAGCGCGGGCACGAGCGGACTATGTTTGTTGTCCTGTGTAATCGAAGGAAGCCGCCATGCACGCCATGCGTTTGCAACATCTGTCGCGACTGACGCTGGTCGCAATGCTGATACTTACGGCCTTTGGCGCAAATGCCAGCGTTGCAGTTGGTCGAGGCGGGGACACCAGTCGCTGGGCCGCGTGGCGGCAGCACGAGGTACTGGATAACAAATCGCTGTTCAACGGCCTGCACTGGCGCAATATCGGACCCATCGTGCAGGGCGGTCGCGTCGTCGAAGTAGCTTCGGTACCGGGCAAGCCGTACACGTTTTATGTGGCCTATGCGACCGGCGGTGTCTGGAAGACCACCAATAACGGCGTGAGCTTCAAACCGCTGAGTGACCGTCTGCCGACGACAGCTACCGGGGCCATCGCGGTCGATCCAACTCATCCCGAAACGCTCTGGGTCGGTACCGGCGAAGCCAATTCCTCACGATCCTCGTATGGCGGCATGGGCCTGTTCCGATCCGACGATGGCGGCAAGACGTTCACGCCGTCCGGACTCGATCAGAGCGACCGCATCGCACGCATCGCCATCGATCCGAAGGATTCCAAAACCGTCTACGTCGCCGCGCTCGGCAAGCTCTACAGCGACGGCGGCCAGCGTGGCGTCTATCGCACGCGCGATGGTGGCAAGTCCTGGCAGCGGATCCTGAACGGTGATACGCCGTGGACCGGCGCGATCGACCTTGCGCTCGATCCACACGACTCGAATGTGATCTACGCAGCACTGTGGGATCGCGAACGCCACGCCTGGAATTTCCGCGAGGCCGGCAAGGGCTCGGGCCTGTACAAGTCGAGTGACGGCGGCGATCACTGGACACGCATGGCCAACGGCTTTCCGACCCACGACAAGGTCGGTCGCATCGGTATCGCAATCTCGCCAAGCCAGCCCGGCACGATCTACGCGAGTGTCGACAACTGGCAGGAGTTGCCCGCCGATCAGCAGGATCTCGGCGATCGCCCACTGACACCCAAACGCCTCAAGACGATGAGCAGGGAAGAGTTCCTGCGCCAGGATCCCGACGAGGTCGAGACCTTCATCCGCAACTACGATCTGCCGACGTCGATCGATGCAAAGAAACTCACCGTGATGGTGAAGTCGGGCAAGATCACGCTCGCTGGCCTGGCCGCCAAGCTCGACGAAGCCGAACATGCACTGTTCGACAGCGATGTAAAACAGCTCGAGCTTTACCGCTCGGACGATGCCGGCACGAGCTGGCACAAGACCAATCCCGCACCGCTGCGCGAAGTCAACTACACCTACGGTTACTATTTCGGTCAGGTACGCGTCGCGCCCGACAATCCCGATCACGTCTATGCCGAAGGAGTGCCTCTGATCGAGTCAACCGACGGCGGCAAGAGCTGGCACGGGCTGAACGGTCCGAATGTGCACGGCGACTACCACGAACTCGTGATCGATCCGAACGACCCCGAGCGCATGATCGCCGGCAATGATGGCGGCATCGACGTGACCTACGACGGCGGCAAGACCTGGCTCAAGCTCGATGCGCAGCCGGTCGGACAGTTCTACCAGATCACCTACGACATGGCCGACCCGTACAACGTGTGTGGAGGTCTGCAGGACAATGGAAGCTACAAGGGATCGAGCAGGACCAAATGGCGCCAAGGTCAGCACTGGACCGAGGTCGGCGGCGGCGACGGCATGTACTGTGCGATCGACACGCGAGACAACAAGACCATCTACACCGGCTATCAGTTCGGTCACTACCAGCGCAACGGCCCGGCCGGCAAGCATGAAGTGCGCCCGCGCCCGCTGACATTCGATGATCCAAGCCTGCGCTACAACTGGACCAGCCCGGTCATCCTGTCGCAGCACAATCAGGATGTCGTATATTTCGGCACCGATCGGCTTTATCGCTCGCTCGATCAGGGTGACAGCTGGCGCGCGATCAGTCCGGACCTCACCACGACCAGGAAGCGTGGCGATGTTCCATACGGGACCATCACCACGGTGTCCGAATCACCCAGACAATTCGGCCTGCTGTGGGTTGGCACCGATGACGGTCACGTGTGGCTGAGCACCGACGCTGGCGGCCAGTGGAAGGACTTTGCCGGCAAGCTGCCGGATCGCTGGGTCAGCCGCGTCGAGGCATCGCACTTCGATGCCGCACGCGCCTATGTCTCCCTCAACGGCTATCGCGACGATGACAATCGTGCCTATCTTTATCGCACCGACGACAGCGGTCGGCACTGGACCGACATCGGCAAGAACCTGCCGGCCGAACCGATCAATGTGGTACGCGAGGACACGATCAATCCGGATGTGCTCTATGTCGGCACCGATCGCGGCGTCTATGTCTCCGTCGATCGCGGCGCGACCTGGCAGGGGCTGCAGTCGAACCTGCCCAACGTACCCGTGCACGATCTGGCCGTCCATCCGCGCGAACGCGAACTCATTGCCGCCACCCACGGCCGCAGCGCGTGGATCATCGATGTGTTGCCGGTGCAGGAATTGACGCCCGCTGTGCAAGACGAGGCGGTCAAGCTGTTTCCGGTCGAGGACATTCAGTCCAAACGCGACTGGCACTCACGGCCGTCGCTGTGGTTCGACGAAACGCCGTACCTGCCCCAAGTCGACGGAACCTATTGGGCCAAAGCCGATGGCGATGCAACACTGACCGTGCTCAACCAGGAGAAGCGGCCGTTGCGTGAAATCAAGCTCGCGGCCAAACGCGGTGTCAACAGCTACGAATGGGATCTGCTGGTCGACAGAAATCTCGCGCTTGCTGCGGAACGGGCGAAACTGGCCAAGGACAAGGCCGGCACCGAACCGAGTCTGTCGAAGACGCCGTATGCCGAAGCGGTACGGCTCGGGCAACGGCTCTACATCGAACCCGGCAAATACACGTTGAAGCTCAGCACCGGCGGTGCCAGCAGCGAAACCGCTTTCGAGGTCAAGACCCCCGAAGAGCGCAAGCCGCGCGCACAACCGAAACTGAAGATCCGCGGCGAGGACAAGTGGCCGCGACCGCAATCATCCGCAAGCGCGAATCCGCTCGCGCACGAACGCGCGATCGAAGACGCGGGACATTGAGCGGCCGGACGCGGGCTCCGGCAATCAGCCAATTTCGGCAGACGACCGTTTCGGTCGTGCGTCCACTCAACTTGCCGCGAGGCGCCCGATATCGGCCACGCGCAGGAACAGGTCCTGCAAGCGGCGCAACATCGCGAGGCGATTGCGCCGCAAACCTGCGTCATCGACCATGACCATGACGCCGTCGAAATAGGCGTCCACAGGTTCGCGCAGCCGCGCAAGTCGTTTGAGCACCCCGAGATAATCATCGGTCGCGATCAGCGGCGCGACATCGACTTCCGCATCCGCGAGCGCGCCTGAGAGATCGCGCTCGGCGCCGGCTTCGAACAAAGCCTCGTCAACGCGATCAGACGCCGCGCGGTCCGCGTTTTCATCGGCCTGACGCAGCAGATTGCCGATGCGCTTGTTCGCGGCCGCGAGCGCGGCGGCTTCGGGCAATTGCGCGAACGCAACGACCGCTCGCAAGCGCCGGTCGAAGTCCGTGAGGTCGCTCGGCGCCATCGCGCGCACCGCATCGAAGGCCTCGCCGCAGATGTCGTGGTCGGCGTAGTAGCCGCGCAGGCGATCGACGACGAATTCATGGACCTCGAGCGCGAGTTGTTCTTCATCGCGCGCCCAATACGCCGTGGATGCCCTCAATGCATCGACACCCTTTTTCTTGGCCTCGTCGATGGCGGCCTTCAATCCGCGCGCCTTTACGGATTCCAGCGCGCGAAGAACCAACTGAGCCGCCTCGATCAGCTGTGCGCGCAAATCAAGCTGCAAGTTCCCTTCGATCAAGGTGCGCGCAAGACCCAGTGCGGCACGCCGCAACGCAAACGGATCCTTGTTGCCGGAAGGCTTCATGCCGACAGCGAATATCCCGGCCAACGTATCGAGACGCTCGGCAACCGCAAGCACTTGGCCTATCTTGCCGGCCGCAATCCCATCGCCGGCGAAGCGCGGCCGGTAAAACTCATCCAGTGCACGCGCGATCCCGGCACTTTCACCTTCGGCCGCGGCGTAATGGCGGCCCATGATGCCTTGCAGTTCGGGAAACTCACCGACCATTCGCGTCAGCAAGTCGCATTTCGACAGTTGCGCCGCGCGTACGACTTGTGCGGTATCGACCTCAACGCCCTGATCACGCAGCCGATTGGCGATCGTGCGGGACAACTCGATGACGCGCAGACACTTGTCCCACATGCTGCCAAGCGCCTGCTGGTAGGTCACCGATTTCAGAGCCTCCTGATGCGATGCCAGCGGCTGCTTGCGGTCCTCGTCCCAGAAGAACTTCGCGTCGGCGAAACGCGGCCGGATTACGCGCTGGTACCCGTTGCGGATGGTGTCCGGAACGCTGCTTTCGATGTTTGCGACGCCCACGAAATTCGCTCTGAGCGCATTGTTCGCATCGAATACCGGCACAAATTTCTGGTTTGCCTCCATCGTTGTCACCAGCGCTTCGGGCGGCACCGCCAGAAACGCCGGATCGAATCCGCAGGCGATCGCGACCGGCCACTCGGTAAGGTTCGCGATCTCGTTGAGCAGCAAGTCGGTCAGACGCGGGTTGCCCACCTGACCCGCGTGTGCGCGCTCGACCTCGGTGCGAATGCGCGCGCGACGCTCGGCTGGATCGGCCAGCACTTTGGCCATGCGCAGCGCATCGAGCCACGACTCCGCGTCGGCAACATGTACGGGCGATGGATGGTGAAAGCGGTGGCCGCGCGATTGGCGTCCGGACTTCTGCCCCAACAGTTCGACGTCAATCACGTCGGCGCCATGCAGGATAACGAGCCAGTGCGCCGGGCGCACGAAAGAATAATCGTGATCGCCCCAGCGCATGGGTTTCGGGATCGGCAGTGCACGCAGCGCTTCGTCGAGAATTTCCGGTATCAGTTGCGCTGTCGTTCGGCCCTTGTGACGCGCGCGATGAACAAACCAGGCGCCCTTGTCGGTTTCGAGTTTTTCGAGTTGCGAAATCTCGATGCCGCAGCTGCGCGCAAAGCCCGCGAGCGCCCTGGTTGGCTCACCGCTCGCGTCAAGTGCGGCATTCACGGCGGGTCCGCGACGCTCCAGTGTCTGGTCCGGTTGCGATGCAGCCACGGCCGGCACCAGCACCGCGAGGCGGCGTGGCGAGCAATACACCCTGGCGCCATCGACGGCGGCCGCAATCTCGCGCTTGACCAGTCCATCGCACACGCCGCGCGCAAACGCTGCGGCAAGCGCATCGAGCGACTTGGGCGGGAGCTCTTCCGTGCCTAGCTCGATGAGCAAAGACTCGTGATCGGTCACGTGGTCGCCTCCTCGCCTGCCAGCGCCTCGCGCTTCGCACAGCAGGCCTCGGCTACCGCGCGCGCGAGGGTGCGCACACGCAGGATGTAGCGCTGGCGTTCGGTCACGCCGATCGCGCGGCGCGCGTCGAGCAGATTGAACGCATGGCTGGCCTTGCAGACCTGATCGTAGGCCGGCAACGGCAGATTCAACTCGATTAGGTGTTGCGCCTCGCTTTCGCACGCATTGAACCAACGCAGCAATTCCGGCACGTTGGCGTACTCGAAGTTGTAGGCGCTCTGTTCGATCTCGTTCTGACGGAACACGTCGCCGTAGGTCACGTTGCCGTGCGCTGCTCGCGTCCACACCAGATCGAATACGTTATCGACGTCCTGCAGATACATGGCGAGGCGTTCGAGGCCGTAAGTGATCTCGCCGGTCACCGGGCGGCATTCAATTCCACCGGCTTGCTGGAAATAGGTGAACTGGGTGATCTCCATGCCGTCGAGCCAGACTTCCCAGCCCAAGCCCCACGCACCGAGCGTCGGCGATTCCCAGTTGTCCTCGACCAGGCGCAGATCGTGCACGAGTGGATCGACACCGAGCGCCTCGAGCGAGCTGAAATAGCGTTCGACGAGATCATCCGGATTCGGCTTCATGACTACCTGGTACTGGTAGTAATGCTGCAGGCGATTCGGATTCTCGCCATAACGACCATCGCCCGGCCGCCGACAAGGCTGCACGAACGCTGCAGCCCAGGGTTCGGGACCCAGCGCGCGCAGGAACGTGGCCGGATGGAACGTCGCCGCTCCGATCTCGGTATCAAGCGACTGCACCAGCACGCAGCCCTGCTCTGCCCAGTAGCGATTGAGGGTCTGGATGAGTTGCTGGAACGTCGGGCCGGCCATGCGTTCTCGTCGCGGGGTTTTAGCAAAGCGCGCTAGTATAGCGGTGGCGACGCGGAGCCGAAGCGGTGCATTCACGGCTCACGACGACGACTCGCGCCGCTTGCGCTTTTTCGGAGGTACGCGTCGGCATGGCGACTATTCCGCAACCACCGGCAGTCCGCGGGCGAGGGCACCCCGTAGAACCCGAGCGCGAGGCGTCACGGAGACTGGAACTTGATGGCGTATTGGCCGCGCTGCTTGCCGACGGTCTGATCGTCGAGGCCGACGTCAAACGCGTGCGCGCCGATGTGCGCACCGCGCGCGGCCGCGTGGAACTGCATCCGCTGGTGCTGATCGCCAATCTCAAACTGGCCAACGCCCGCGATCCGGAAAAGCCCCTGAGCCTGGAAGTGTTGACGCAGTGGCTCGGCCGCCACGCCGGCTTGGCGTATCTGAAGATCGATCCGATGAAGATCGATGTCGCGACCGTCACTCAGGTGCTCAGCCACGCTTATGCGCAGCGCTACCGCATCCTGCCGGTGGCAGTGACCGATTTGCAGGTGGTATTCGCTACGTCCGAACCGTTCGAGACGCGCTGGATCGCCGATCTCGCCCATGTGCTTCGCAAGGACATCCAGCGCGTGGTCGCCAATCCGCTGGACGTCGGACGTTATCTGAACGAATGGTGGAGCGTGCAACGCTCCATCCAGCGCGCGCGCGACGCCAAGAGCGACGGACAGGATGGCCGCGGCATTCTCAATTTCGAGCAACTGGTCGAACTCGGCAAGAGCGGCGAAATCGGTGCCGACGACCGTCACGTCGTGCATATCGTCGACTGGCTGCTGCAATACGCGTTCGAGCAGCGCGCCTCGGATATTCATCTGGAACCGCGTCGCGACATGAGCCCGATGCGATTTCGCATCGACGGCGTGATGCACAAGGTGTTCGAGTTGCCGACGGCGGTCATGACCGCCGTGACCTCGCGCATCAAAATACTCGGGCGCATGGACGTCGCCGAAAAGCGGCGCCCGCAGGACGGCCGTATCAAGACACGCTCCCCAGGCGGACGTGAAGTCGAATTGCGACTGTCCAGCATGCCGACCGCATTCGGCGAAAAAATGGTGATGCGAATCTTCGATCCCGACATCGTGGTCAAGGATTTCAGCCAGCTCGGCTTTTCGTCGAGCGAGGAAGCGATCTGGCGCAAGCTGGTCGAGCGCCCGCATGGCATCGTGCTGGTCACCGGACCAACCGGGTCGGGCAAGACGACCACGCTGTATTCGACGCTGAAAGTACTGGCCACGCCGGACATCAACGTGTGCACGGTCGAGGATCCGATCGAAATGGTCTCGCCCGAATTCAACCAGATGCAGGTGCAGGCAGCGATCGACCTGGATTTCGCGAGCGGCGTGCGCACGTTGCTGCGACAGGATCCGGACATCATCATGATCGGCGAGATCCGTGATCTCGAAACCGCACAGATGGCGGTACAGGCGTCGCTGACCGGACATCTGGTGCTGTCGACGCTGCATACCAACGATGCGCCGAGCGCGATTACGCGTCTGCTCGATCTCGGCGTGCCGAATTACCTCATTCAATCAACCCTGGCCGGAGTCGTTGCGCAACGGCTGGTGCGCACCCTGTGTCCGCACTGCAAGACCGAAACGCCGATCGACATGGATGCCTGGAACGCGCTGACGCATGGCTGGGGCATCGCGGCGCCGGAGCACAATTTCGGTCCCAAGGGTTGTCTCGAATGTCGCAAGACCGGCTTTCTCGGCCGTACCGGCATCTACGAGATGATGGTCATCTCAGCGGCCTTGCGCGCGCTGATACACGAGCAGATGGATCTGGCGGCGCTGATCGCGGCGGCACGCTCCGAGGGCATGCGTCCGCTGCAGGCTTCGGCGGCGGCCCAAGTCGCTCGGGGGATCACCACGATCGCCGAAGTCATACATGTTCTGCCACCCGTGAACTGAACGATTGCGCAGTTCCCATACACCGGTGGATGGCTGGTCAACACAGCCGTGCCGAATCATGGAAACCGCTATGCTCAGCTCTTGCGGTGGCGTTGCTTGCGACGAATGGCCGCAAGCGGATCGCCGAGCTTGAGACTGGACAGGTAACTGTTGATCGCCTGGTTGGTGACGTCGTACAGCGGACGGCCCATGACCGCTGCTGCCGCCTTGAGGCTGTCACGCATACGTTTGGAAACGCGCAAGCTGGCATCGCGAGCGTCGTCGTTGTCGGCGACAGGGGATTTTCTCATGCGCTTTGACCTCGCATTTTGATTCAGTTGAGCGTTCACGCGTTCTGTTGAGAAGTATAACTGGCTACAGTTTGACTGCGCGGTGAACACCTTGCGATGTCGATTGTGAACACCGCGTGTTGCCTCTATGCTGAGCTTCCCATTCGCATCAACCGAGGATCGGCCATGAGCGTGCACAAAGTCACGGCGGAAAGCGGCATCAAATGGCTCACTTCAGGCGTTTCGCTGGTCTTGAGCAAGCCCGCCGTATTTCTGGTCATGGGCCTGATACTTGCCGCAATCAACATCGTGCCGGTGCTCGGCGGCCTCGCGCTCGCAATTCTCGGCCCGGCGCTGCTCGGCGGCATGGTGTTCGCAACACGCGAACACTCGCTCGGTCGTTCGACCGATGTAGGCCAGTTGTTCCGCGCGTTCCAGGAGCCCGGCAAGATTGGACCGATGCTGTTGCTGTGCTTGCCGGGGATCGTCGGCGGCTTCGTACTCCTGATCCTTTTCCTGGTGTTCGCAGCCAGCGCGCTGGTGGGCGGGGGATTGACCGCGCTGGAGAATGGATCGGGCGCCAATTTCCTCGGAGCGCTCGGTGGGGGCGCGCTGATTTTTCTGCTCATTGCGCTGATCGTCGTGCTGGCCATGTACGCCTTGCAGTTTTTCGCGATACCCAGGGTCATGCTCGACAGCATCGAACCATTCGCCGCGATGCGCGAAAGCTTCGGCGCGTGTCGCACCAACGCCAGTGCGTTCATCCTGCTGTGTGCGGTGATGCTGATCGCTTTCGTGGTCCTAGGATTCATTCTCTTGTTCATTCCGTTGATCGGATGGCTCGCATTGATGACCGCCGGATGGGCGGTAACCGGCGGCGCGATGTATTTCGCCTATACGCAGGTCTTCGGATCAGCGCCGGCCCCGCAGCCATCGCCGGCGGCAAAGCCCCCTTCGACCTGACCGCGCGCATTTTCGCGGCGTGCGACAATGGCTGTTGGCTGTCGTGCAGCACGCCGAGGCTCGACAATCCAAGCGCGACACCTTTTGTCAGGAGGTCGACGAACGGGTCCGGCTGCGCACGAATGTCGGCGTGGAAGCCGCGCTGAGCGCGGTGGTTACACCGCGAAACGCGGACCATGAAGACCATTAGCGCGAGCGCTTTCAAGCTGTGCGATGCGCCGCCGTCACTGGCAGCAGGAGAGATTCACTTGTGGTATCTCTGCGCCCCCGATGCCGACCAGCACCGCAACGCGGCAGCCAAAGCGGCGAACCGCATGCTTGAACAACTACTTGCCATCTATGCCGGCCGGGATTCGCTGCCTGCGATCAGCCGCGGACCGCATGGCAAGCCGTGCGCGGAAACTTCGGTCGATATCGAGTTCAACGTGAGTCATAGCGGCCGCTGCGCGCTGCTCGCTTTCGCGCGCGGACAACCGCTCGGCGTGGATCTGGAATGTCTGGATCGACGTCAGCGTTTCGAAGATATCGCCGAGCGCTATTTTGCGCCCGACGAGGCGCGTGACCTGGCTCGCCTGCCGTCCGACCGGCATCCGGCCGCATTTCTCGGCCTGTGGACCTGCAAGGAAGCCGTCGTGAAAGCGCTTGGGGTCGGGCTTGGTTTTGGTCTCGACCGCCTGCGCTTCCGGCTCGATGCAGACGGCCGGCCCGAGTCGCTAGAGTCGATAGCGGCCGATGGCGGCAGCGTGGCCGATTGGCGAATCCTTTCGCTCGCGCCGGCACCTGCGCTACTCGGCGCGCTGGCATGGCATGGTCCGCCGCGGCACGTGCGTGTCCTGCGCTGGCCAGCTTAACCGCCGGCAACCAACCGGTATCGTGTCGGCTTTGCCGATGCAACGATCAAACCCGAAGCGCCGTCTTTATGGATACCGATGCAGTGGAAGACCCTCGGGTGAGTTCGGGTTTTGGTCAGGAACTGGATGCATTCACGCTCCAACGCGCGCGACGCGGTGACATGTCCGCCTACTCGCGGATCTACGAGGTCTATGGCCACACCTGCTACAACCTCGCATTGCGCGTACTCGGTGAACCGGCGGCGGCGGAGGATATCGTGCAGGATGTGTTTCTCAAGGTGATGGACAACGTCAGGGGCTATCGCGGCGAAGCTCCTTTTGGCAGCTGGTTGCGACGCCTGGTAACCAACGCAACGATCGACCAGCTGCGTGCGGACCGGCATGTCGGCAACACCGACGTGGATGCATTGCTAGCGGTGAAACCGGCTCAGGCGATTGCCGCGGATGCGCGCGCTGATGCGTGGTCGCGACTGATGCACCTGTCTCCGCGTGCGCGCGCGGTTCTGGTTCTGCACGAACTTGAAGGCTATACACACAAGGAATTGGCGGTGATGTTCGGTCAGAGCGAAAGTTATTCCAAATCGATTCTGGCACGCGCGCTGCACCATCTCGGCACGCTCGTCGAACCCACGGTGCCGGGAGGTGCGCAACCATGCGCGAACAGGAAGTAGGTGCACTAGCAAGCGCACGCATGAAGCTGGCGGCGCTTCCGGAATTCGCCCTGGATGCGGCGTTGTGGCCGCGCGTGCTGACGGCGTATCAACGGCGGCGGCGAATCAGGAATTTGCTGCGCGTCGGCGTTGGCGGCGCGATCGCGGCAATGCTGGTTGTGGCCCTAGTGCTGATGCCGCGGCCGGTTCAGCGGGACGCGACCAGCAATCTGGTGGTGTGGCAACGGGAATCGCAGACACTGGAACGCGAGTGGCAGGGCATGCATCACAACACCACTGGCAGCGTGAGCGCGCGCGCAAATATGCGCCTGATCGATCGGGCCCTGCAGGCGGCCTACGATCGCGGGGCAACGCCCGAGGAACTCGCGCCACTGTGGCGCAAGCGCAATGCCGCCTTGCGCATATTGATAGCAAATCGCCACGACATGACCGCTGTGGCCCGTATCTGAAAAGCAGCAGGAGTTGATTATGAAAACGAATCACACCTTGAAGTCACGCGCGCTGATCGCCGCGCTGTTGTTTGCGGTCACTGCCGGCGCGTTAGCCCGTGCCGATGAGATCCGAACCGCGGGCGCGGCGCAGTCGGGAGTCGTTACACCGGATATCCCGGTCAGGCAACGTCTGCAGGAAGATCTGCGTGTCGTGATGCTCGATCTGATCCAGAGCGGTGCATTTGGCGACGTTGCGCCGGAGCAAATCGCCATCGACTTGAATGAACCGGCGCAGCGGGTCAGCAACCTCGGCGTGCTTGTCGACAGCGCCAACGCGCACAGCGCGCGCGACGGGTTGAAGGTTCTCGCGATCACGCCAGGCGGCGCGGCCGAACGCATGGGATTGCGGGCCGGTGACACGCTTCTCGCAGTCAACGGTCGGTCGCTGGTAGATCGCGGTAGCGATGGATCGGGCCGGGCCGAAGCCGCGTCGGTATTGCGGGGCGCGGTCGACCAACAGCGCCCGGGCGACGCGCTCCATCTGCGGATACGGCGGGGCGGCAACGTCCAGCCGATCTCCGGAGAGTTGGCGACGGTCTACCTGCCAGCCATGCATCTGACGGTGGGCGACGGAGTCGATGTGGCATCGGCCGCTCCCGGCGCCACCGGCATGACTGCAAAGTATTCAGCAAGCCAATCGTCAAAGGGCGATCCTGCCTCAGCCATCGGCTGCGGACGCATCAGCGTGTTCGATGTCGCGCCACGTCAACGTCATCTACATGCGGCCACGCTGATCGCGATCGACGGTCAACTGCCGGGGCCGAGTGGAACCAAGTCGTTTCGCATCGCCGCCGGTTCGCACACGCTCAAGGTGGCCGAGCGTATCGAGAGTCGCTACCTGAGCTTCAACGACCGATTGCGTAATGCTGCCTCCAATTACAAGACACTTACCGTCGATGTCGAACCCAACACCACGTACTTTCTAGCTGCGCGCCTCAACGTAGACAAACGCACTGACTGGAAAAATGGCGAATACTGGGATCCGGTGATCTGGCAACAATCGCAAGAGTCGTGCCGTTGATCGTATGGCCGGTTCCGCATACAGGTCCCCTCTGGTGGCGACGTCGTACTCCAATCAGCCACTGCGCTGCGTTGATCAACGGCCAGGAAGGCCATGATCCGCCTCAGCGTCAACGTCAACAAGGTGGCGGCGCTGCGCAACGCGCGCGGCGGCCAACTGCCCGATCCGGCCGCGGCGGCACGCGCGGCGATTGCGGCGGGTTGCGGCGGCATCACGGTCCACCCGCGTCCTGACCAGCGCCATATCGGTGTTGATGACGTGGCTCGGATCGCCGCCGTGTTGGGCGACGAAGTCGAGTACAACATCGAAGGCAATCCATTCGCTCGAGCGCGCGACAGCTACCCGGGGTATCTCGATCTGGTTCGCGGCACGTGTCCGACACAGACGACATTGGTACCGGATGCCGATGACCAGATTACATCAAATCAAGGTTTCGATCTGAAGCGCGATGGCGAGCGCTTGCGTCCGGTTGTCGCCGAGTTGAAGTCGCTCGGTTGTCGCGTCAGTTTGTTCATGAATGCGGGGGATCGCGACATCGGGCGCGCGGCCGAAATCGGTGCCGATTGCATCGAGATCTACACCGGCCCCTACGCCGAAGCATTTGACCGGGGCGATTGTGCGAGTGCGCTTGATGCCTGTGTTGCGAGCGCTCAAGAGGCGCGCGCCGCGGGCCTTGAGGTGAACGCAGGTCATGACCTGAACCAGCGCAATCTGGCCAGCTTCAGGCGTGCCATCCCGTTTCTGGCAGAGGTCTCGATCGGGCACGCGTTGATCAGCGAGGCGTTGTATGACGGACTTGCAGCGACGGTGCGCAACTACCTTGGAATTCTCGCGGGGAACTGATCGTCGTCTTCATCCTAAATGCCCGACGACGGCGCAAAAAAAAGGGCGCTGCGTCCGCAGCGCCCTGCGATCCGAACTATGTTGCGTCGCGCTATTGCGTGGGCGATGAGGTGATAAATCCAATCTTGACCATGCCCGCGCTCTTGGCATCGGACATGACAGTCGCAATGAGCTGATACTGCGTAGTTTTGTCGGCGCGAATCTGCAGCTCCGGCTGCGGCTGCTTTTGCGCGGTGACGCGCAATTGGGCTTGCAGCATCGCCTCAGTAACCGGCTCGTCGTTCCAGTAGATCTCGCCAGTTTCCTTGACCGCAAGATCGATCGGCTCAGGTGGATTCTGATTCTGAACGTTGGGGTTGGCCTGCGGCAGATCGATGTGGATACGGTGCGTCATCAACGGCGCCGTGATCATGAAGATGATCAGAAGCACCAGCATCACGTCCACGAGTGGCGTGACGTTGATTTCCGCCATCGGGCCGCCGCCCGAATTCGAACTGAAGGCCATGGCTTATTTCCTCGCGGTGGCACCCGGAGCGACGCCGCCCGTCTCGACGCGAGAACCGGTGGCGAAGAAGTCGTGCAGATCATGCGCGAACTCGTCGAAGCGGGCATACGTCAGGCGATTCTGACGCACGTAGAAATTATACGCGAGCACGGCCGGAATCGCGACGAACAGACCGAACGCGGTCATAATCAGCGCTTCGCCCACCGGCCCCGCAACCGCCTCCATGGATGCATTGCCGCTCGCGGCAATACTGATCAACGCGTGGTAAATACCCCAGACGGTTCCGAGCAGACCGACGAACGGCGCAGCCGAGCCAACCGTGGCGAGCAGCGTCAATCCGCCTTCCAATCGCATGCTCTCGCGTGCGACGGCCTGCCGCAAAGCGCGGTCGATGAATTCCGAGCGGTTCAGCGCTTCGACCAGGCGGCTGCCCTCATTGCGCTGATGGTGCGCGGCCGCCGAGGCGCAATCAAGCGCGATCTTGGAGAACGGTTCGGACTTGGGCTGGTCCTCCATGAAACGCACGGCCTCCTGGGCCGATGGCGTCTCCCAGAACGTCGCGATGACCTTTTCCATGCGCGCCCGGATCATCGTGTTCCGAATGAAATTGGCGACAATGAAATACCACGACAGGATCGACATCACGCACAAGGTGACGAATACGATCCAGCCAAGCGCATCGAAATGCTGGATCAGATCGTGGAATCCCATCTGGCTGAGCGCCTGGGCATTACTGCCGCCGCCACCAAGGGCCGCGTTGGGCAGTGCACCACCCGCCGCATGCATTGCGGTGTCGGGCGGCGGAGCCGCCGGAGGAACCATGCCTGATTGATCCGCAGGCGGGGTCTGATTCGGATCTTGCTGCATAGCGCTACCTGCCTAGTGGTTACTGTTCGGAAAGGTTGAATGAAATCGGAACCAGGGCATAACCGCGCGCAGCTTGCCCGTTTTTCATCCCGGGATTGAACACCCAGGTCTTCACCGCTGCAATTGCGGCGCGATCCAAGTCGCGCGAACCGCTCGATTTTTGGACAGTTACTTCTTCAGGTTTGCCATCGACCCCGACCAATACCTTGAGCAGGACATCTCCTTGCTGGTGCTTGCGGATGGCCGAGATCGGATACTTGGGCGGCCGCAGCTTACGGTAACTGATGTTTTCACTCGGCGCGATATCCTGCGGCGGTGCCGGCGGCGCTGGCGGCGCCGGAGGCGGTGCGGGTACCGACATCGGCGTCTGCTCGGTCGTCACTACGGGCGGCGGCGGTTCCGGCGGCGGCGGCGTTGGCGGTGGCTTGATCTTCTGGATTATCTTGGGCGGTGGCTTCTTAGGTGGCTCCGGCGGCGGTGGCGGTGGCGGCGGGGGCGGCGGCGGCGGTTCGATGAACTCCACCGTAACTTTCCTGTCCAACGGCTTTTCCTTGGAGGGCGGCGGTGCAACCGGCGCCAGCAACATCGCGAAAGCGAATGCATGCAGTGCGAATGCTGTCGACAGTGCGACCACGCGCCGCCAGCTGAACTTGTCGCCGCCGATTTGGTTGTTGTCTGCCATCGTGCTAGCCAACGAGATGTTGTCTTTGCAGGCGCCTCAGCGCGCTGCCGCTACCCCTGCCCTGCCCGGGCTTGCACCGAGAGCGGACGAGCCCGCGACGGTACAACACCATAAGCCTGTGGTACAAGACCCCGCATAGACGACGCGTTGCACGCGGGAGGTCAGTCAAAGCTGCGGGGGCTCATTTCCTTTTCGAACGCTTCAGCCTCACACCGCCCTTGGTCGCCCTGATGCGTTGCTCGGCCATGGTCTTGGTGCTCGCGAATCCGCGTGCCCTACTCCAGTCGGCCAAGGCTGCCTTGGTCTGGTTCAAATCGCTTTCGGCATCGCCTCTGAGCAGATAGGCCTCGCCCTCCTGACGCAGTTTGCCTTTTGTTATCGCACGAGTAAGGGCTTCCTTCGCGTCTTTGGATCGCTCTGCGTAGTAGAGCTCGTAGCCGAGCTGATAATCGCTGTTGCCATCCGGCGCGAGTGGTGACGCCTTGGTCAGCGCATCCATAGCGCAGGCATCGTCGCTGGCCTGAATACATACGTCCCCAAGCAATTTGTACGTATCGTAGGACGGCTTGATGATGTTCTTGTCCAAGCCCTCCTTTAGCGTGGCGGCCGCATCCTTCGGCTTGTTGGCGGCGGCTGAAAGTTTGGCCAGTTGCAGGTAGTCGTCATTGGTTGTGATCAATCCGAGGGTCTTGGCCTTGGCCATTGCCGCCAAGGCCTGATCGTCCTTGTCGCCCTGAATGTAGATTGTCGCGAGTTGATTGTACAATTTCTTGTTGTTCGGATCCTTTGCGATCTGCTGCTGCACAATCAGTGCCGCCTGATCATACTGATTGAGCTCGAAGTAACTGGCCATCAGAATCTGCATCCAGCTGTCATTCGCTTTGTCGGCCATCGCAAGGGCCTTTTTCATCGCGTTGATCGCGTCCTGATACTTGTCCATGCGGTAATACGCATTGCCTTTCAACGCGAGTTCCTGGGCGGTCTCGGTACCGGTCAGCTTGCTCCACTGATCAAGCGTGGCGAGGGCGTCGGCGTACTTCTCCTGCTGGATCTGCAGCTGGGCTATCTGGTAGATCACCTGAAACTGCGCCTTGTTCGGCAAAGCATCGAGGGCGACCGCCTTCTGGTATTCCGCAATTGCCTGGTCGTCCTTGTCCTGTTCCCACAACACCTGTGCTTGAAGTTGGTGGGCAAACGCCTGGGCATATTTGCTGGCGTGCTCATTTGCAACCACTTTGGAGATCAACGGCTGCGCCTCTGCATCCTGGTCCTCGTTAACCAGATCCGCGGCCTTGTTCAAATCGCGCTGATCGCTCCGAGACATCTCCAGCTTGGGTTCCTTTCGCGTCGCATTGGGATACGCGTTGTCTTTCTTGTCGGCAGCGCACACCAGCGCCGATGAAAGCACTAGGGCGAGCAGGCTTGGAATGTAGATGAGAACCTTTGAAAGTTTCATGGCGAAAACCCTGGCTGTAAGGTTGGAGGGCAGTCCACCGGCTTTGAGCGGACGCCGAATAGCTTCGCCGAGCGTACCGCTCCAAAGACCGCCAGCACAAGCTGCGTCGTTGTGCTTTGCAGCGTTCACAATCGAACGACGGCATGTGTCAACAAGTTTCAATGTATAATATTATCCTGCGATCCGCGCTTGGCCGGCATCAACGAGCGGCTACAAGACCATGCGACACAAACACGCCAACTCGTTCTGGGTGCCCGCGTCATCAACAACGTGCGTTCATGCTGCGAACGATCAGATATCGAGATTGCTTACGCGCAAGGCGTTGCTCTCGATGAACGCCCGACGCGGCTCGACAACATCGCCCATCAGGGTCGAAAAGATCTGGTCGGCCGCTACGGCATCCTCGATGCTGACCTGAAGCAGGCGGCGGGTTTCGGGATTAACAGTCGTCTCCCACAACTGTGCCGGGTTCATTTCGCCCAGGCCCTTGAACCGCTGGATGGTTCGCCCGCGCTTGGCCTCCTCCATCAGCCAAGTGTAGCCCTGCGCAAAACTCTCGATAGACTGGCTCTTGCCGGCGCGACGCACCTCTGCGCCGGGCTTCACCAAACCGTTCAACCGGCCCGCCGCATCGGCGATCGGCTTGAACTCGGCCCCGGAGAAAAAAGCCACCGGGAGAATCTGGGTCTGGCGCGTGCCATGCTGGTCGCGGTCGACAACCAGTGCGGCCACATGCTCCGACGTCGCCGCGTGAACGCGCAGCGCATACCGCGACCGACCCAGCCCAGTCGAAGCGAGACGCGCATGCAAACGCGTCGTCCACTCCAACAGCGATGCTGCGTCTTGCCAATCCACACCTGCCGGAGGCACATCGAGTAAAGCACCAAGCAGAAAACCGTCAAAACGCGCACCCAGTCGCTCTACCTGATCAAGCGCAGCCCGATAGCTCGCCATCAACTCCTCCAGTCCGGGACCACTCACCGCCGGCGCTTGAGCGTCGTAAACGAGTTCCGCGCCATCGACCGCGTTCGAGATGAGATACGCATTCAACGCCGCTTCATCCTTCAAGTAAATTTCCTGTTTGCCTTGTTTGAGCTTGAACAGAGGAGGCAGGCCGATATAGATGTGGCCGCGTTCGATCAGCTCGGGCATCTGGCGGTAGAACAGCGTCAACAGCAGGGTGCGGATGTGCGATCCGTCGACATCCGCGTCGGTCATGATGATGATGCGGTGATAACGCAACTTGTCCGCATTGAACTCATCTTTGCCGATACCCGTGCCGAGCGCCGTGATCAGCGTGCCCACTTCGGCGGAACTGAGCATGCGATCAAAGCGCGCGCGTTCGACATTCAGAATCTTGCCCTTCAGCGGCAGGATCGCCTGGTATTTGCGATTGCGGCCTTGCTTGGCCGATCCCCCAGCCGAATCGCCCTCGACAATGAAAAGTTCCGACAGTGCCGGATCCTTTTCCTGACAGTCGGCGAGCTTGCCAGGCAATCCGGCGATATCCAAGGCACCCTTGCGTCGCGTCAATTCGCGCGCCTTGCGTGCCGCCTCGCGCGCACGCGCCGCGTCCACAACCTTTGCGGAAATCGCGCGCGCTTCAGCCGGGTTCTCAAGCAGAAATTCTTCAAGTTTCTCGTTAACGGCGGATTCGACCACTCCCTTGACTTCCGAGGACACCAGCTTGTCCTTGGTCTGCGAAGAGAACTTCGGGTCAGGCACCTTGATCGACAGTACTGCGATCAGCCCCTCGCGCATGTCGTCCCCCGACAGGGCGACTTTGGCGTTCCTCTGCAAGCCGGCAGTCTCGACGTAATTGGAAAGAGTCCGGGTCAATGCCGACCGCAGTCCCGTCAAATGGGTGCCACCGTCTTTCTGCGGAATGTTGTTGGTGAAACAGAAGACGGTTTCCTGATAGGCATCGGTCCATTGCATAGCCAGATCGACCGTTGTCCCGTTGTGCTCGGAAGTGAAATGGATGACCTTCTGATGCAGCGGTGTCTTCAGCTTCGCGAGATGTTCGACGAATGAGCATATGCCTCCAGTATATTGAAAAATATCATTTTTTTCGCTTCGCTCGTCGATCAGTTCGATCTTCACCCCAGAATTCAGAAACGACAGTTCGCGCAGCCGCTTGGCAAGGATGTCGTAATGAAACTCGACGTTGGTGAACACCGTCGGGCTTGGATGAAAATGCACGGTTGTGCCGCGTTGCAGTGATGGACCAATGACTTTCAGCGGATAAAGTGGTTCGCCGAGTCGATATTCCTGCTGATGTTCATCGCCATCCCGATAGATCGTCAATAACAGCCGATCCGACAACGCATTGACCACGGATACACCGACACCGTGCAAGCCACCCGAGACCTTGTAACTGTTGTCATCAAACTTGCCTCCTGCGTGCAGCACCGTCATGACGACCTCGGCAGCAGACCGACCCTCCGCCGCGAGCATCCCGACAGGAATGCCGCGCCCGTTATCTCTGACGGTTACCGAACCGTCCAGATGAATGGTGACGCTAATGCGATCGCAATAACCCGCGAGCGCTTCGTCAATGGAGTTGTCGACAACCTCGAACACCATGTGGTGCAGACCGGTGCCGTCGTCGGTATCGCCGATATACATGCCGGGGCGTTTGCGCACCGCTTCCAGGCCCTTCAGTACCTTGATTCTGCTGGAATCGTATTGTTCGATCATTTCTAGCTCCGCACGCAAAACCCCAATGCGCCGAGTGCGCACCGACGATTGGTTTCCAACAAAAGGATGCTACGCGCGGACCCAAGTTTCGATCGCCAAGAGGAACCATTACGGATTTGGCCACCCACGGGGTTCGCACAGAGCGTTGCCAGCGCCATTATAGCAGCGAGCGCACCTTGCCCCGTTCCACGTGAAACCGCGTAATCAGCACATTGGCGGCACCCAGACCGACGGGCTCCGATGTACCCGTCATCAACACTTGGACCGGATAGGGGCCTAGCGCGTTGAGCACGCTGACTTGGCGCTGCGTATCCAGTTCCGATGCCAGATCATCAAGACAAATAATCGGCCATTCGCCGGTGCACGCCGCATGCAGGCGCGCTTGCGCCAGTACGCAGGCGAGAGCGCACAGCTTTTCCTGTCCGCGCGACAGGTGTTCTCGCCGCGGCGCTAACTCGAATCCTATTGACCAGTCCGCGCGGTGCGGACCACGACCTGTGAAGCCTCTCGTCAAATCGTTGTCGCGATTGGTCCGCAAGACGTCCAACAGCGATAGCTCCGCGTTCCAACCGCAATCGAACCGCAGTACAGGCTGACCCAACTCCGGCAATAATGCGGCGAGCGACTCGATCAGTATTGGTCGCAGTGCTTCGAAATAGTGAAGTCGCAGTTGCGTCAGTTCAGTCGCTGCCAACGCGAGCTCCTGATCCCAGGCATCTATTTCGGCGGCGCCACCCTCGTGCCTGATAAGCGCATTGCGCTGCTTCAACGCGCGCTGACAACGTCGCCACGCCAACAAGAAGGCGTGTTCCACATGAAACACACCCCAGTCGAGGAACCGGCGCCGCTCCTCCGAGAAGCCGGCAATCAATGCATGCGAGCCCGGTTCAAAACAAGCGACCGCGCAGCGTCGCACCAACTCGCTTAGCGACCGGCTTTGCCCGTCAACCCGGGCATCCATGCGGCTCCCGCGACGCGCCAGTCCAATCCCGACCAAGGCACAGCTGCGTATCTCCAGCTTCGCGTATACCGCATATCCCGCGCCATGATTGCCGGTAAGCGCTGTTCTGGATGCTGATCGAAAAGAACGCCCATGTGACAACAGGTACACCGCTTCGAGCAGACTGGTCTTGCCGGCGCCGTTCGGACCGATGAAAACGCTCCAGCCAATCGGCAACGCCAACTCCAGCTCCTGGAATAATCTCAGGTTCTCGATCCGCAGTTCGGATAAGCGCACCGCTTGAAAATCAAAGGCGCAGCGGCATGATGACATGCCGCGATTCATCCGAATCAGGCTTGCGGATCAGGCAGCTTGAGTTACCGTCGCGCAAACACAACAACACCTCGTCACCAGTCAGCGCGCCCAAAGCATCAAGCAGGTAATTAACATTGAAACCAACGCTCAGTTCAGCAACGCCGGTTTTTGCCTCAAGTTCCTCCACCGCCTCTTCCTGCTCCGGATTGTGGGCTACGATACGAAGTCTGTTGGGCGCCACCTCGAGCTTGACTCCCCGATATTTCTCATTGGACAGTATCGCCGCACGCTGCAACGCGGCCCGCAAGTCATTGCGGTCGACACGCACTTCCTTGTCGGCGCCGATCGGAATAACCGCTTCGTAGTCCGGGAATCTACCGTCGATCAGCTTTGACGTAAAAACGACCCCGCCGCGCCGCAATCGCAGGTGGTTGCGACCAAACTCCAGCTCTACCAACCCCTCGCCGCCTTCGAATAAACCTTGAAGTTCCACAACACCCTTACGCGGCAAGATGATCTGCCGATTTTCCGTTACCGGTCCGTCCAGCCTGGTACCGGAAAGAGCCAATCGGTGGCCATCAGTCGCCACGCAGTTGAGGCCATTCTTGCGCAAATCCAGCAGGAGACCGTTGAGGTAATAGCGAACATCCTGATGGGCCATCGCAAAGCTTGTGCGATCCATCAGGTCCTTGATGGTTGCCTCAGGAAGATTAACTTTCTCAATAAAATCAATATCCTCTATGACAGGGAACTCGCTTGCCGGCAGCGTCGTCAGCGTGAACCGGCTACGTCCCGCGCTGACAATGACGCGTTCTGCATTTTGCTCAATCTTGATGCGGCATCCATCCGGTAGCGCCCGACAGATATCGAACAACTTGCGTGCCGGGATTGTGACCTCTCCGGCATTCAAGTCCTGCGCCTCCGTCGTTGCGGTCATCTCGACCTCAAGGTCTGTCGCCGTCAGCGATACGATGCCCTCACTGACCGACACCAGAAGATTGCTCAACACAGGCAAGGTCTGTCGACGTTCGACCACACCCACCACGTGCTGGAGGGGTTTGAGGAGCGCCTCTCGCTGAATGCTGAATCGCATGGTTGATCTACCTGTGTCTGCCATTGATGGATTGAATTCTTGAAGCTTTTGTTATTGTTGCTCTTGTGGATAGAGATATAAATCTCAATTAAATTTTTTAAATTCAACAACTTAATAAATAATCCAACGTTCTTGTGCGTTGCTTGGCCGGGGCAGAAACCTGTGGGTAACTTTCCGCCTTCCGGCTTGTTGGTGGTTATCCACAGCTTGTCCAGGCAGGCACCAGGTGACTGTTTTTTCAGACGCTCAGCGTGCGCAGCAATTTTTCCCAATCCTGACGTAGTTTCCCGTCGGTCTCGCGTAGTTCCTTGACCGTTCGACATGCGTGCAGCACTGTCGTGTGATCGCGTCCCGCGAATGCATCGCCGATTTCAGGCAGGCTGTGCCCGGTCAACTCCTTGGCCAACGACATCGCGATCTGCCGGGGCCGTGCAACCGAACGGTTGCGACGCTTTGACAGCAGGTCTGCCATGCGCAGTTGGTAGTAGTCTGCCACGGTCTTCTGGATGTTGGCGATGGTAATCGCTTGGGCATGAACCATCAGCAGATCGCGCAAGGTTTCCTGCGCAAAGTCGACGCCTATCGGACGTCCTTCGAAGTTGGCGCGAGCAACCAAGGTATTAAGCGCCCCTTCCAGATCGCGAACGTTGGAGCGCATGCTCTTGGCGATTAGAACCGCAACTTCCACCGGAAAATCCACGCCTTTGAGCTGAGCTTTGCTCAACAAAATCGCGGCGCGTGTCTCGAAATCCGGCGGTTCGATGGCCACCGATAGACCCCAGCCCAAGCGCGATTTGAGTCGCGGTTCGAGATTCTCCACCTCTTTTGGATAGCGATCGCAGGTCAGGATAATTTGCTGCTTGCCGTCAAACAGCGCATTGAACGTGTGAAAAAACTCTTCCTGCGTGGTGTTCTTCCCGGCGAAAAACTGAATGTCATCGATTAACAGTGCCTGCACCGAACGAAAACGCCGCTTAAAGTCATCCATGTTGCGTTGTTGCAGCGCCTTGACCATGCCACTGACGAACTGTTCGGAGCGCAGATACAGCACCTTTGTGCCGGGCCGATTGGTCCGCATCAAATTGCCGGCTGCATGCATCAGATGGGTCTTGCCAAGCCCGGTTCCGCCATACAGCAACAGCGGGTTGTACGCGCGTCCCGGATTCATTGCCACTTGGATCGCAGCGGCTTTGCCGAGTTGGTTCGATTTGCCCTCGACGAAGCTGTCAAACGTGTAGTTCGGATCAAGATTCGGCTCGAACCCTTCGCGTTCCGTGGCATCGGCCGATGGGCGACCAGATGGCTTGGGTTCCTGCGCGGTTGTCGGTCGCATACGGCTGCCGATCTGCATCACGACTGCGACTTCGGTCCCGGCAAGATGCGTGAGCACTTCTTGGACGTGCGGCAGAAAGCGCTCGCGGACCGCTTCCAGCGTATACGCATTGGGCGCCAGCAGGCGCACTTGGTTGCCTTCCTCACTGGCCTGTAATGGCGCCAGGTAGGTGTGCATGTCGTCCGCACTGAACTCGGCTTCCAGGCATGCCAGACAACGTTGCCAAAGCTCGCTCATGTCACCTCGAAATTGCGTAGTGCCAACGCGGTTGCCCGGTGCGCAATGCTCACCCCAAACGCGAGTCTACCTGCTGCCGGTACCTTCTCGCCAGCCGGAAAACTTGACAGCCATGACCCCACAACCTACGCTCCGCAGTCTTTTTTCCGGCTACCCCGCACAGGCTTGGATCATGAAGCGCACCTATCAACCGAGCAAACTCAAACGCGCACGCGATCATGGCTTTCGTGCGCGCATGAGAACCCGTGGCGGACGCAAGATCATCAATGCACGCCGCGCCAAGGGCCGCAAGCGGCTCGCGGTCTGAACCCACTTGATACCGTGGCCCGGGCCAGTTTTCCGCCCGCCGCCCGCATTCTGCGACCAGCCGATTTTGTCAGGTTGCGCGCGCAAGCCAAGCGTGTCAGCGGACAGTATTTTCGTGTTGAAACCGCGAGCAACGAGTGCGATGGCGCGCGCCTCGGTCTCGCGGTCTCGCGCCGGGTATCGAAAAGTGCAGTGTGCCGCAATCGCGTCAAGCGTGTCGCGCGCGACAGTTTTCGGTTGATCCGACATCAATTGCCGTGCCTCGATATACTGCTGATCGCCCGCGCCAGCGCAGTCGGCGAAAGCAACGATGCGTTGCGGACCGATCTTGCGCAGATCTGGTATCGGCTGGCGACGTTGAAGCAAGTCGAGTGCCCCGGCACAATGCGGACCTGATCGTTGCCGCTGCATCCATCACCGTCACCCTCGCAACCCAGCCCGGATCGGGTTTCCTGATCGAGAGGCTGGCGGCGGTCGCTCTTGGCAAGCTGAGCCAGCTTGAATTTTCTCATGAACAATCCTCGCAACCTGCTACTGATCGCATTGTTGTTTCTCGGCTATCTGCTCTGGGTGCAGTGGCAGCAGGATTTCAATTCGTCATCGCTCGTGCCGTCGGCGACGGTACCCGGGTCGGCGGTGACTGGCGATACGACGCCCCCGCCTGCAGGCGGGGGCGCGCATCACGAGGCGACACCGGACATACCTTTGCCTACCGCAAGTCCGACCACCGCGGCACCAGTCACGTCCGGCCAGGCACCAACTCCGGTCGCAAAAAGCGCTCCATCGATTGTGGTGACGACCGACCTGTTACGCGTGGAGATCAGTACTCGCGGCGGCAGCGTGGTTTCCGCCGATCTGTTGGCCTACCCGCAAACCCCGAAAGACTATGCGCACCCGGTTCGCCTGCTGGACGGTCGACCTGCATCGTATTTCGTCGCACAAAGCGGCCTGGTCAGCGCCGTCGCGCCCGCTCCCGATCATCAGACCCTGTGGCACGCTGACAAGAACAGCTATGAGCTGGGCGCCAACACCGATTCGATTGAGGTTCCGTTGACCTGGAGCGATGCGGCTGGCTTGAGCGTGCGCAAGATTTTTGTTTTCAAGCGCGGCAGTTACGTCATTACCGAGCGTGGCGAAATCGCCAATGGTGGTGACAAACCATGGACCGGGAACGCGTATCGGCAACTTCAACGTGTTCCGCCGGTGCTCAATACGAGCGGCATCAAGGGTTATGCCAATACCGCGCGCTACAGCTTCGTCGGTGCCGCCTGGTACAGCAGCGCCGACAGGTTCCAGAAACTCAAGTTCGACAAGTTCGCCGCCTCGCCATTGTCGAAGGATCTCACCGGCGGTTGGGCGGCGATGCTGCAGCATTATTTTTTCGCTGCCTGGATTCCGCCTACCGCCGAGATTGATCACTACTCGACGGCCACGGTTTCGGTCGACGGCGTCACGCGTTATCTGATACGAGTCGTTTCGCCGCCAATAAAGGTCGCTCCCGGAGCGAGAGCGACTACTTCGGCGCGTTTGTACGTCGGCCCGAAGTTGCAAGGCACGCTGGACCAAGTCGCTCCAGGTCTCGCCTTGACCGTTGATTACGGCATATTCACCGTGATCTCCGAACCTTTGCACTGGATTCTGTCGCTGTTCCACAAGCTGACCGGCAACTGGGGTTTCGCCATCATTCTGCTGGTGCTGCTGATCAAGGCGGCGTTCTTCAAGCTCAGCGAAGCGCAATATCGATCGATGGCGAAGATGCGCAAGTTGCAGCCGCGCATCAAGGCACTAAAGGAGCGTTACGGCGACGATCGCCAGAAAGTCAATCAGGCCATGATGGACCTGTACAAGAAGGAAAAAATAAATCCGCTCGGCGGTTGCCTGCCGATGCTCGTGCAGATTCCGGTTTTTTTCGCCTTGTACTGGGTGCTGCTCGAAAGTGTTGAACTGCGCCAGGCACCGTTCATCTTGTGGATACACAACCTGACTGCGCCCGACCCTTATTACGTGTTGCCGGCGCTCAACGCGCTGGCGATGCTGGCCACGCAATGGTTAACGCCGAATGCCGGCATGGACCCGATGCAGGCGAAGATGATGAAAATCATGCCGCTGGCGTTTTCGGTGATGTTCGCGTTCTTCCCGGCGGGTTTGGTGCTTTACTGGACTGTCAACGGCACCCTTTCACTCGCGCAACAATGGGTCATCACTCGACGCATCGACGCCGCCCGGAAAACCTGAGGCGGTGAACACATCGGCCGACACCATCGTTGCCATCGCCACGGCGGCCGGCATGGCCGGCATCGGTGTGCTGCGCGTATCCGGTCCGCTGAGCAGCGTCATCGCGCAAACGTTTCTGATGCGCGCGCCGCGCCCACGCCATGCGTACCTGTGTGCGTTTCGCGATGCGCGTGGCGCCGTGATCGACCGCGGCCTGCTGCTGTGGTTTCCTGCACCGCGCTCGTTTACTGGCGAGGACGTGCTCGAACTGCACGCGCACGGCAGTCCGGTCGTGCTCGGACTATTGCGTACGCGCATCGTCGAACTTGGGGCGCGCATGGCGCGCGCGGGGGAGTTTTCCGAGCGGGCGTTTCTCAATGGCAAGCTCGATCTGACCCAGGCCGAAGCGATCGCCGACCTCATCGCGAGCGGCTCCGAGGCTGCTGCGCGTGCTGCCTCGCGCAGCCTCGACGGAGAGTTTTCCGAACACGTAAATGCGTTGACTGCCGGCGTGGTTCGCCTGCGCAGCCAGCTCGAAGCCGTAGTCGATTTTGCCGAGGAGGACATCGATTCCCCCGCCGATCCCGAAACGTTGCGTGATCTCGAGATGTTGCGTTCGGATCTGGCCAACCTGCGTGCGGCAACGCGCCACGGTGTGCGACTGACCGACGGTTTGCACGCCGTCATCATCGGGCGCCCCAACGCCGGCAAGTCGAGCTTGCTCAACGCGCTCGCACAAAGCGATCGCGCAATCGTGACCGCGACAGCGGGGACCACGCGCGACGTATTGCGCGAAACCATCGATCTGGACGGGGTGGCAGTGAGCCTGGTGGACACCGCAGGGCTGCGCGAATCGAACGACGCCATCGAGCTGGAGGGTGTTCGCCGCGCGCGCGTGGAACTCGAGCACGCGGATGTGGCATTGCTGGTAAGCGAAGATCCGGACACGGTCGTGGAATCCGCGTTGTTTTCGGGTGTGGCGGACAGCGCGCAGCGTGTCGTGATCCACAACAAGATTGATGTTTCCGGCGCGACGCCCAAGGTCGAGCGCGGGCACGACTGCACGCACATCTGGTTGTCAGCTCGTTCCGGTCAAGGGCTGGACTTGTTGCGCATGGAGTTGCGACGTTTCGCCGGCAACGACGAGTCGGGTCAAGGAGCCTTCAGTGCTCGAAGCCGTCATGTCGTCGCGCTTGAGCGGGCGTCTCGCGAACTGGATGCGGCCCGGGAGGTGTTGATCGAGCAGCAGGCGGTAGAACTCGCGCTGGAGGATTTGCGCCGGGTGCAGCGTGCGCTCGGCGAAGTCACCGGAGAATTCAGCAACGAGGATCTGCTCGGCGCAATCTTTTCGAGTTTCTGCATCGGAAAATAGTCAATGGCATGCGGGTGAAACAATGCCATCGGCGTGCTGCTCAGACGGGTTCATGCGACAATGGCGCCAGTACCAATGGCGCCGAATCTTGAGCAGCGGGCGCGCCCGACGCGACGGCACGCCGGTAAAGGTTCGCGCAAAATCACCAGCAGTGCGCCCGTAGCTCAGTTGGATAGAGTACTGCCCTCCGAAGGCAGGGGTCGGGGGTTCGAATCCCTCCGGGCGCGCCACACGCGCGGCGCCTTCGTCGACGATCGTCGTATCGCGCTTGTCTTTCGTGCTCTGGATCGGATCGCTATACTTGCGCGTCTTCGTGGCGGTCGCACCGCCGCTGTCTGGCAAGGGTGAATCCGTGAGCAGTCCCGTGGTCAAGACCGACTTGGTCTTTCTCAAGCATTTTGCGATGGTGATCGGCGCCCTGATGCTGATTGCGATATGTCTGGGTGTCATTGCCGCGCACATCTACAGCAACAACCCGCCCCCGGCGAACCCCGGCGCAAAACAGATGATGGAAGATCGCATGGCACCGGTCGGTGCGGTATACGCGGGTGACACCGGTCGCGCTGCGATGCTCGCCGCGCAGGCGGCGGCCAAGGCGGCCGCCGCCTCGCAAGTCGCCTACGGTGGCACCCTGGACGGCAAGACCATCTTCGGCAACCTGTGTCAGACCTGCCACACGACAGGCGCCGCGGGTGCGCCGAAGCTTACCGACAAGGCCGCCTGGGCGCCACGTATCTCCCAAGGGGTGCAGACGCTCATCACGCATGCGATCGAGGGCTACAAGGGGCCGGATGGAAACCAGATGCCGGCCAAGGGCGGAAATCCGGCGCTAACCGATGCACAGGTCAAGGCCACTGTTGAGTGGATGGTCGACCAGGTCAAGTAGCGCACCGCGGCAAAGAGCTCCTCATCGCCGACATGAGAGGTCTGTCACACGTACAGGTTGTACGGCCGCGCAAGAAGACGAATGCAAACGCCGGTAGCGCCGGGAACAACGCGTCTGGTCGACGGGTTTTCTCGTGACAGACGCGCGGACAAATCGCGCAGGGCGTTGGCAATCGCGCAAACGTTACGTGGTACTTCCGGAGATCCGGCGCATGGGCCGGACCCTTTAGGCGTCGCGGTCTGGCGCAATTCGCGCTAATCGGTGATGATCCCGCGCTCATGACACATGTTGCTGTCGACAAGCCGCCCACGGTCTTTCCGGAAACCGCGACGAGTTTCCATTTGCCGGGTCCGGCCGGAACTCTTGAGGTCGCCTGTGATGTGCCGACCGGCGCGCATGCGTGCGCGGGTACGGTGATCGTATGCCATCCGCATCCGCAGCACGGCGGTACGATGCACAACAAGGTCGTCACAATAATCGAGCGTGCGCTGCGCGAGGTCGGTTTGTACACCGTACGCTTCAACTTCCGTGGTGTCGGAGAATCGGAGGGAACCTACGATGAAGGCCGCGGCGAGGGCGATGACCTCGCGGCAGTGGCGGCATGGGTTCGCGGCGCGCAACCGACGCCGCATGCGTTGTGGCTGGCCGGCTTTTCATTTGGCAGCTACGTGGCGCTGGTAAACGCGCGCCGGCTCGCAGCGGCAGCTCTGATCACGGTCGCGCCGCCGGTCGGTCGCTGGTCGTTCGAAGGCCTGGATCTGCCCGAGTGTCCGTGGTTGGTGGTACAGGGCGAGGATGACGAAGTGATCGACGCGCAGGCGGTGTTCGAATGGATCGACTCGCTGCCGAATCCGCCGACGCTGCTGCGCATGCCGGAGACCGGCCATTTCTTCCATCGCCGGTTGATGGATCTGCGCGGTGCGATCAAGAACGCCGTCCGCAGTTATCTGCCGCCAGCAATCTCCCGGTCGTGACCGGGCCGCCCGATGGGACGGTTCGCGCCGAGCGACCGAGCGATCGCTATCGCACCGGCGTCGCTGCCGGCTTGTGGCAAACCGATAGTGCCCAGCTTGCAGGACTGGTGCCGATGGACCGGGTGTGGGCCGAAGTAACCGAGAGCGCCAACGCGGGCTTCTGGCGCGGCATCCGGCGGCGCTGGAATGCTGAGGTGCCACGCGGTGTGTATCTGTGGGGCAGCGTCGGGCGCGGCAAGACCGTGCTGCTTGACCTTTTGTTCGACAGTGTTCCGTCCGGCCTCGCCAGGCGCATCCATTTTCATCGCTTCATGCGTTCGGTCCACGCCCGGCTTTCCGAACTGGCCGGACAGCGTGATCCGCTTACTGCAGTCGCTGCGCGCGTCGCGGCCAACACGCGTCTGCTGTGCCTCGATGAGTTCTTCGTCAGCGATATCGGTGACGCGATGATTCTTGCCAATTTCTTGCGCGAGTTGTCCGCGCGCGGCGTGATCCTGGCGACGACCTCGAACACGCGGCCGGGCCTGCTTTACCGGGACGGCCTGCAGCGCGAGCGCTTCGTGCCGGCAATCGGATTGATCGAAGCCGTCTGCGAGGTCGTCGAACTCGAATCGCCACGCGATTGGCGTTTGCGCGCGCTGAAACAGGCGCCGACATACCAGACGCCGCCGGGTGAAGACGCCGAGCGCGTCATGGCCGGCATTTTTGGCCGCGTTGCTTCGGGATCGGCGCAGTGCGATATAACGATCGATCTGAATGACCGCGCGGTCAGGGCCGAGCGCGAAGCCGAAGGGGTCGTCTGGTTCGATTTCAGCGTACTCTGCGAGGGTCCACGTGCCGTGGCCGATTACATTGAGCTCGCCCGCGACTACCACACGATCCTTGTCTCCAATGTGCCCAAGTTCACGTCGCAAACCGAGGATCCGGCGCGCCGTTTTATCGAACTGGTCGACGAGTTTTATGATCGCGCGGTCAATCTGGTTTTGTCCGCCGCAGTGCCCATAGTCGACCTTTACGATGGCGAGCGCCTGTGTGCCGAATTTGCCCGCACCGAGAGTCGCCTGATCGAGATGCAGAGCGAGGAGTATCTGGCCCGCGCGCACCGCGCGTGATACGGCGCAGCGCGACGAGCAGAGCCGGACCATGCTTGCTGCGGTACAGCATATGACCTTCGGCTGATGCAGGCGGTGGGCATGTTCTCTATCGTGAGCGCGCAGATCAGCAATACCGAATCCGCTCCGCTTGCGGATGATCATCGCGGTCCGGTATTATTAAACCAGCAAGTTCTGTTTCGATAGGCTTCCGGATGCCCGTTGCGTCGCAGTTTGTGCATAGCAGCACGAGATTGTGCCCCGCTGGCCGCGTGTTTGCGCTGGTGTTCGCGGCGGTCCTCGCCGGTTGTGCGGTGGGTCCGAACTTCCACCGACCCCGGGTACCCGATGACGCCGGTTACGTCCAATCGCCGCTGCCCGCGACAACGGCATCTGCCGATACGCCGATTGGTGATGCGCAGCGCTTCGTCGAAGGCGCGGGTGTCCCGGCACGCTGGTGGACCACGTTCGACAACAAGGAACTTGATCGACGTGTACGTGCGGCGTTTATCCGAAGCCCATCGATCGCTTCGGCACAGTCGGCGTTGCGCCAGGCGCAGGAAAACGCTGCAGCCGCTCGCGGTAGCTTGTTTCCCTCGGCCGATGCCAACGCCGGAGCAGCGCGACAGAAATATTCGGGTTCGCAATTCGGTGGCAGCGGCGGCTTCGCCTCCGCGCCGTTCACCGTCTACAACGCATCGGTCAGCGTCGGTTACACACTCGATTTGTTCGGTGGTGTTCGCCGCGGCATCGAGGCGCGGTCGGCGTTGGCCGACTATCAGCAGTCGCAACTCGATGCGACTTACCTGATGCTCGCCGCCAACGTCGTCACGGCGTCGTTGCAGGCGGCCTCACTACGCGAGCAGGTGCATGCGACCGAGCAGATTGCCGACTCGCAACGCAAGGAACTCAACATCGCGCAGCAGCAGCAGCAGATCGGCGCAAAATCGCTTTCGGACACGCTGGCGGTGCGTTCGCAACTCGCCGTCACCGAGGCGACGTTGCCGCCACTGCGCAAACAGCTTGCCGCGACCCGAAATCAACTGGCCACGTATCTGGGCGTCACACCTGCGCAATTGCAACTGCAACCACTCGACCTTTCTGCGGTCGCGCTGCCACGCGACATTCCCGTCAGTCTTCCGTCCGATGTGGTCGCGAAGCGTCCCGACATCCGCGCGGCATCGGCGCAGCTGCATTCGGCAACTGCGCAGGTCGGCGTTGCCACTGCGGCAATGCTGCCGCAGATTACGCTGTCAGGCAGCCTGGGGTCGCAGGCGCTGCAAGCGAGCGATCTGTTTTCGGCCGGCACCGGCGCGTGGTCTCTGGGACTGAATCTGTTGCAGCCGTTGTTCCATGGCGGCGAGCTGCTGCACAACAAGCGCGCTGCGCAGGCCGGCATGGACAAAGCCATTGCGGATTGGCAGGTGACCGTGCTGGGCGCATTCCAGAACGTCAGCGATGCCTTGCAGGCATTGCAATTCGACGCGCAGACATTGTCCGCTCAGAACGCCGCCGAGCTTTCCGCCTCGCAACGTCTGGATCTCACGCGCGAACAGTATCAGGTGGGCGCGGTGGACTATTTGAATCTGCTCGACGCCGAGCGGACCTATCAACAGGCTCGCATCGCGTTGATCCAAGCACGCGCTGCGCGCCTTGCCGACACCGCAGCTCTGTATGCCGCGCTGGGCGGCGGTTGGCAGGCCACCGATCCAGCACAACCCCGGGAGAACGCGCATGCGCGCGCGCGCTGACAAGAAACCGAGTACCACCAAACGCATGATCATCATGCTCATCATCGTCGGCGTGCTGTTGGCCGGCCTGATCGGGTTCAATGTGTTCAAGGGCATCATGATCAAGAAGTACATGGCCGGCATGGGTACGCCGCCACAAACCGTGACGGCGATGAAGGTGGGTTACCAGGAATGGCAGCCGACGCTTGACGCCGTCGGCACCCTGCGCGCCGCCAAAGGCGCTGATCTGGCGCTCGATGTTTCGGGGCTGGTCACTTCGGTCGATTTTGCGTCGGGCGACAAGGTCAAGAAGGGTCAGTCGCTGTTGAGTCTGCGAGACGACGAGGAAGCGGCCAATCTGAGCCAGATGCGAGCTGCCGCCGCGCTGGCCAAGGTCACGTTCGACCGTGCCAGGCGCCAGCTCGACGTCAAGGCGATCAGCGAGGCCGCATACGACAGCGCCGCCGGCGATCTCAAGGTCAAGCAGGCGGCTGTAGCGCAGCAACAGGCGGTGATCGCCAAGAAACATCTTCTGGCGCCATTCGACGGGTACGCCGGCATCGTTACATTGAGTCCAGGCACGTATCTCAATGCGGGCACGAAGGTGGTGACGTTGCAGCAGCTGGATCCGGTGTATTTCGATTTTTATGTACCGCAGAAGCAACTCGCGAGACTCAAGCCCGGTCTGACTGCAACGCTGACGCTTGACGCATATGCCCACAAGAACTTCGAAGGCAAGATCAATGCGATTGATCCGAAGGTGAGTGCCGATACGCGCAATGTCGAAATAGAGGCGACCGTTGCGAATCCTGATCACCTGCTGGTGCCCGGCATGTTCGCAAGAGCCAGCGTCGCCGTGGGCGAAAAGAAGCGGTACCTGACCCTGCCGCAGACGGCAGTCACTTTCAATCCGTATGGGCAGACCGTATTCGTCGCGGTCAACCCATCCGAGATCAAGCAGGGCGCCAACGACACCAATGCCAAACCGGTCAGGCAGAACAAGCCTGTCGCGGCTACGTCGAAAGACAACAAATCCGGCGGGGCGAATCTTGCGGCGCAGCAGGTATTCGTGACGACAGGTCCGACGCGAGGGGATCAGGTCGCGATTCTGAGCGGTATCAAGGAGGGTGATCTGGTGGTGACCAGTGGTCAGCTCAAGTTGAAGAGCGGCACGCCGCTGATCATCGACAACTCGGTCAAGCCGGCCGACAACCCGCACCCGACGCCGCAGGAACAGTGACAGTCGCCGTTGCAGGACACGATGAGCGCAGGATCTAACGGAACGCCATGAATTTCACCGATCTGTTCATCAAGAAGCCGGTGCTGGCCATTGTGGTCAGCCTGCTGATCCTGGTGCTCGGCCTGCGCTCGCTCTTCAGCCTGACGGTCAGCCAGTATCCAAAGAGCGAAAATGCGACGGTCACGGTCAGCACCGCGTATTACGGTGCCGATGCGCAGACGGTCGCGGGCTTCATTACCCAGCCGCTCGAAGCCGCGATCGCCCAGGCGCAAGGGATCGATTACCTTTCGTCATCGAGCGCGAGTGGCGTCTCCTCGATCACGGCGACGCTGCGCCTCAACTACGATGCGAACCGCGCACTGAGCGAAATCAATACCCAGGTCAATTCGGTCAAGAACCAATTGCCGCCGCAGGCGCAGCAGCCGGTGATCAACGTGCAGACCGGGCAGACCACCGATGCGATGTATCTGGGCTTTTACAGCGACGTATTGCCGACCAACAATGTCACCGATTATCTGGTGCGCGTGGTCAAGCCCAAGCTCGATTCGGTTGAAGGAGTTCAGACCGCGGAAATCCTCGGCGCGCGCCAGTTCGCGCTGCGCGCCTGGCTCGATCCGGATCGCATGGCCGCGCATGGGGTCACCGGCAGCGATGTCACCAGCGCGCTTGCGGCGAACAACTTTTTGACCGCGCTCGGCTCCACCAAAGGCCAGATGGTCAGAGTCGCCCTGACCGCCGATACCGATCTGCATTCGGTCGAGGAATTCAGGAATCTCGCGGTGCGCCAAAAGGATGGCGCGATTGTGCGCCTCGGCGATATCGCCAATGTGACGCTCGGCTCGGAGACCTACGATTTCAACGTCGCGTTCGGCGGCAAGCAGGCGGTGTTCGTCGGCATCAAGGTTGCGCCCGAAGCCAACATCCTCAATGTTGCCGAGCGAGTGCGCAACGCATTTCCCGATATCCGGTCGCAGTTGCCGACCGGGCTGACCGGCAAGGTGGTTTACGACTCCACCGATTTCATCAACACCTCGATCAAGGAAGTCGTCAAGACCCTGCTCGAGGCGCTTGCGATCGTCACGCTCGTGATTTTCCTGTTCCTGGGCAGTCTGCGTGCGGTCATCGTGCCGGTTCTGGCCATGCCGTTGTCGCTGATCGGCGCATTTTTCGTGATGCTGCTGCTCGGCTATTCGATCAATCTGTTGACGCTGCTCGCGCTGGTGCTCGCGATCGGCCTGGTGGTCGATGACGCGATCATCGTGGTCGAGAACGTCGATCGGCACATGAAGGAGGGGCAGTCGCCGTGGAAATCGGCGCTGCTTGCGGCGCGCGAACTCGGCGGGCCGATCCTTTCTATGACCACGGTGCTGATCGCGGTGTATGTGCCGATCGGATTCCAGGGTGGATTGACCGGCTCCCTGTTTACCGAGTTCGCGTTTACGCTGGCCGGCGCGGTAACGGTCTCGGCGCTGATAGCGTTGACGCTCTCGCCGATGTTGTGTTCGCGCTTTTTCAAGCCGGAAATGGAGGGCGGGCGGTTTGTTCAATTCATCGATCGTCAGTTCGATCGCGTGCATGGCGCCTACGAGCGGCGCCTGCACGACACGCTCGACACCTGGATCGTGCCGGTGGTCATGGGCCTGATCATTCTCGGCGGTGCGGCGTATCTGTTTGCGACCTCGAAATCCGAACTTGCGCCGCAGGAAGATCAGGGGATCGTGCTGTACCAGCTTCAAGGTGCGCCGAACGCGACCTCACAGCAGATGGAGACCTATTCGAAGCAGGTTTTCAACATCGCGAGCAACCTGCCCGAATACAAGCAGATGTTCCAGTTGACCGGCGCGCCGACCGTGAACGGCGGGTTCGGCGGCGTGGTGTTCAAGGACTGGGGAGAGCGCGACAAGAGCGCTACCCAGTTGCAGCAGGAATTGCAGAAAAAGTTGAGCGGCGTCGCCGGCGGCAAGGTTGCGGCATTCCAGTTTCCATCGTTGCCGGGCGCGCAGGGTCTGCCGGTGCAGGTGGTCATCAACACGACCGAACCGTTCGAGAATCTCTACGAGGTGTCGCAGGAAGTGCTCAAGAAGGCGCAAGCGAGCGGCATGTTTTTCTTTATCGATTCGGATCTGAAGATCGACAAGCCGCAGGCGACGCTGGTGCTTGATCGCGACATGGTGTCGACGCTCGGCCTGACCGAGCAGGATATCGGCAGTTCGCTCGGCGCCGCGCTGGGCGGCGGCTATGTCAACTATTTCTCGATTGCCGGACGCTCGTATCGCGTGATCCCGCAGGTCAAGCAGGTCGATCGACTGAATCCGGATCAGGTGCTCGATTACTACATACGCGCAGCGGATGGCTCGCTGGTGCCGGCATCGACTGTGTCCAGCCTGACCACGAGCGTGGTGCCGCAATCGCTCAACCGCTTTCAGCAACTCAATTCGGCAACGCTCTCGGGCGTGCCGAGCGTATCGCAGGCCGAGGCACTGGATTTTCTGCGCAACACGGCGCAGCAAGTCGCGCCGAGCGGTTATTCGGTCGATTACTCCGGGCAGTCACGTCAGTTCGTCCAGGAGTCGGGTGGCTTCGTCTATACCTTGCTTTTCGCGGTCATCATCGTGTTTCTCGCGCTCGCGGCGCAGTTCAACAGCCTGCGCGATCCGATCGTGATCCTGGTGTCGGTGCCGATGGCGTTGTTCGGTGCGTTGATTTTCATCAACCTCGGCTTTGCAACGCTCAATATCTATACCCAGGTCGGCCTGGTGACGCTGATGGGACTGATATCCAAGCACGGGATCCTGATCGTGCAATTCGCCAACCAGATGCAGAAGGGCGGCATGAGCAAGCGCGAAGCGATCGAGCACGCCGCCGCCGTGCGATTGCGTCCGATCCTTATGACCACCGCTGCGATGGTGCTGGGTGTGCTGCCGCTCGTGATTGCTTCGGGCGCCGGTGCAGCCGGGCGTCACAACATGGGATTGGTGATCTTCACCGGCCTGGCGATCGGCACCTTGTTCACGCTGTTCGTGGTGCCGGCCGTGTATATGCTTCTTGCCGCCGATCACCACGTCGAACGCGCTGATCGCGAGGAAGGCGCGCTCGAGGAATCACCGGCGACTTAGAAGTGTGGCGTACGAGAAAGCAAGCCGCAGCGCGCAACCTGCCGCGCGCACCCGGTCTGCGCGAGGCACCGACAATCGTGCGGGACCTGCGTCGGTGCTTGTGCGTAGAATTGCCGGATGATGAAGTCGCCGGCTGACGCCCCGCCGCTCGACAGGCCCGTCGCGTCTGCGTCGCGGTATGGGCCCGAACTGCTGTTTGCGATCGCGCGTGCGCCGCAGCGCGCAGAACTCGGTATCACCGGTTCGCTGCCGTTTTGCGGCGTCGATATCTGGAACGCCTACGAGGTGTCCTGGCTCGATGCCGACGGCAAACCACGCGTCGCGCTGGCGGAGATTCGCGTACCGGCCGACTCGCCGAATCTGATCGAATCAAAATCGCTGAAGCTCTATCTCAACTCGTTTGCGCAGGAGCGCATGGCCGGAGCCGATGCGGTGCGCGCGTTGATGATGGCCGATCTCGGCGCAGCCACCGGGGCGGCCATCGACGTCAGCACGATTGAGGCGGACCGGTTCTCGGCGCAACGCATTGAGGAACTCGAAGGCGAATCGATCGACACAATTGCACTGGCGATCGACGATTACGGTCCGCCCAACCCGGATTACCTGCAGCGGGTGAGCGACGAGGTGACCGTCGAGGAAACGCTGGTTTCGCACCTGCTCAAATCCAACTGTCCGGTTACCGGCCAACCGGACTGGGCGAGTGTGCAGGTCCACTATTCCGGGCCGCGTATCGATCGCGCCGGCCTGCTGCGCTACCTGGTCTCATTTCGTCATCATGCCGGCTTCCATGAACACTGTGTCGAACGCATCTACATGGATCTCGCACGGCGCTGCACGCCAAGCGAACTGACGGTATCCGCGCGCTATACGCGGCGCGGTGGCATCGACATCAATCCGTGGCGCAGCCATTCGGCTGCCGACGTGCCGAATCCGCGCGGCGCACGCCAGTGAAGACGCCCACATACTGAAACCCATCAGGTCCTTGCGGTGCAAGGACGCATTGTCCCCTCAAGGACGCGTCGAATCGGGGCCCGTGGAGAGCCGCTCCGATGCCACCATCACCGGTGACCGTCGGCGCAGTGCGGATTTCGGGAACCGGCAAATCGACCCGGATGCGCCGCTAATGCGCCATTAAGGCGCGAGGGGCGAAGGTCACATGGTTAATTGAAGGTCAGGAGCATCCAAACAATGGGTAATGCACGAGACAAACCGGACTTTTCCAATGTGCAGAGTGGTAGCGGCAGCAGTGCCCCACCGCCAAAGAACGCGGATTTCGGCAACGTCCAGGCAGGGTCGGTCTCGACAGCGCAAGCGGCGACACTGCAAACCTATACCGTGGTCAAGGGCGATACCTTGTCGAAGATTGCCAAACATTTCTATGGCAATGCCAACCGCTGGCGTGAAATCTTCGATGCCAATCGCGACCGGATCTCCAATCCCGACCTGATTCAACCCGGCCAATCGCTCAAGATTCCCTCGGCTGCGCAATCGAAGAGCGACCCCGACCACAACTGACTCAAATGGAGGACTCGACCATGCAAGGCAATCGCAATCGCAATCTGTTGATCCTCACGCTGACGGCAACGCTTGTGCTGGCCGCGTGCAACAAGAACCCGGAACAGACCACACCACCAGCCGGCAGCGAAGCGCCCGCCCCGATGGCACCGGCGAGTGACTCCAGCGCGGCGCCACCGGCAACAACCATGCCGGTGCCTGCGCCGTTGACCGTCACTTCGGTGGATCTTGGCAGTGCAGTGGGAGCCGATCAGCAGATTGCCACTCCCACGACCACGTTCGCGCCGAAGGACATCATCTATGCTGCGGTATCGACTACGGGCACCGCGAGCAACGCGACGCTTGCTGCCAAATGGATCTATCAGGATGGGCAGACGGTGAACGAATCGAGCCAGACCATCGCGCCGACCGGCCCGGCAACGACCACGTTCCACATCGCCAAGCCGGATGGCTGGCCCACCGGGAATTACAAGGTGGAAATTTCACTGGACGGTACGCTGGCGATGAGCAAGGATTTCACCGTGCAGTAGCGTCATCGACCATCGATCATCGGCAAAAAAGGGCGCGGAGGAATCCACGCCCTTTTTCATTCCGGACGGCCGTTCCGACTGCGCGACAGGTTATAGCTTGCCGAGCACCATGAGAACGATCACGATGATGAGGACGAGTCCCAGTATGCCGCTCGGACCAAAGCCCCAGCCGCGGCTGTACGGCCACGACGGAACGGCGCCGACGAGCAGAAGAATCACGATGATGAGCACGATCAGGGATAGGGACATGTCGATCTCCTTTTCATGGCTGCCTTGTGCAGCCGACTTCATGAGGGAACGCTCCAGCTCCACGTCGTCGGACGCGACTCGCCCGACCCGTCAACTATAGCCCATGTTGAAGTTGGAGCCGGAGCCGGATGCATGACGCCGTGCTTTGCTCCAGCCGGACAAACCGCCACAATGCCCGGCCTCGCGTGGCGATCCTTCGCCAAAGACAGCCTTGCCGAATTGCCCAACGCGAGCGCAATCGCAGCCGCGGTCCCGCCCGCACGACTGGCTGATGGATCGCTTCGTTCCAGAATCGCAGGAGACCTTCGCACATGTCCCAGACGCCCACGATCATCTACACCCTCACCGACGAGGCGCCTTTCCTCGCGACGCAGTCGCTGCTGCCGATTATCGATGCATTCACGGCGAGTGCGGGCGTGCAAGTCCACACCCGTGACATTTCGCTGGCAGCGCGCCTGTTATCAAGGTTTCCGGACTTCCTGAAGGACGATCAGCGGGTCGCCGACGATCTCGCCGAGCTCGGCAAGCTCGCGACGACGCCCGATGTCAACATCATCAAGCTGCCGAACATCAGCGCCTCTTTGCCGCAGTTGAAGGCCGCCATCGCGGAATTGCAGCGGCACGGATTTGCGCTGCCGGATTATCCGGACACACCGGCGAACGAGCGTGAGCGTGACATCAAGGCGCGGTACGACCGTACCAAAGGCAGCGCGGTCAATCCGGTGTTGCGCGAGGGCAATTCCGATCGGCGCGCGCCGGCCTCGGTGAAGAACTACGCACGCAAGCATCCACAGCGCATGGGCGTGTGGAGCGCCGATTCGAAAACCCACGTCGCGCACATGGAATCGGACGATTTCTACGGCAACGAGCAATCGACAACGCTGGACAAGGCTGGGAGCCTGAAGATTGAGCTGGTGACCAACGCGACAACGCAGGTACTGAAGGACAAGGTAATCGTGCGGGCCGGCGAAATAGTCGACACGGCACTGATGCGCCGCAAGGCGCTGGCCGCGTTCGTCGACGATGCGATCAAGGATGCCAAGCGCCAGGGCGTGCTGTTCTCGTTGCACCTCAAGGCGACCATGATGAAGGTGTCCGACCCGATCATGTTCGGCGTCGTGGTCGGCGAGTTCTACAGGGACACGCTGACCAAACACGCCGACACGCTCATGGGCATCGGCTTCAACCCGAACAACGGAATCGGCGATCTCGTCGCGCGAATGCAATCGCTTCCTGACACCGAGCGCGCCGCGATCGAGGCGGACCTCGCCGCCGAATATGCCAGGCGTCCGGCGCTGGCGATGGTCAACTCGGACAAGGGCATCACCAACCTGCATGTGCCGAGCGATGTCATCGTCGATGCTTCGATGCCGGCGATGATTCGCGATGCCGGCAAGATGTGGAACGCCAGCGGCGAGCACCAGGACTGCAAGGCGGTGATCCCGGATCGCTGCTACGCGACCATCTACCAGGTCGTGATCGAGGACTGCAAGGCCAATGGTGCGTTCGACCCAGCTACGATGGGCACTGTGCCCAACGTCGGACTGATGGCGCAGCAAGCCGAAGAATACGGCTCGCACGACAAGACCTTCCAGATACCCACCGACGGTATTGTCAAGGTCACCGACGCAGACGGTGACGTGGTATTCGAGCAGGCGGTCGAGGCCGGTGACATCTGGCGCATGTGCCAAGTCAAGGACGCGCCGATCGAGGATTGGGTAAAGCTCGCCGTCTCGCGTGCGCGTCTGAGCAAGATGCCGGCGGTATTCTGGTTGGATCCCAAACGCGCGCACGATGCCCAGGTCATCGCCAAGGTCGAGCACTATCTTAAGGACCAGGATGTTGACGGCCTCGACATCCGCATCATGGCGCCCGACGCTGCCATGCGCTTCTCGCTGGCGCGCATCCGTCGTGGCGAGGATACGATCTCCGTCACCGGCAATGTGCTGCGCGATTACCTCACGGACCTGTTCCCGATCATGGAACTTGGCACCAGCGCGAGGATGCTATCGATCGTGCCGCTGATGGCTGGCGGTGGCTTGTTCGAAACCGGCGCCGGCGGCTCTGCGCCCAAGCACGTGCAGCAGTTTCTGGAGGAAAACCACCTGCGCTGGGATTCGCTGGGCGAATTCCTCGCGCTGGCGGCTTCGCTGGATTATCTCGGCGAGCGCTATGGCAACAACCGGGCACGCGTGCTTGCCGACACGCTGGACAAAGCCACCGGGAAGTTTCTCGACGAAAACAAGTCGCCCTCGCGAAAAGTCGGGGAACTCGACAATCGCGGCAGTCACTTTTATCTGGCGCTGTACTGGGCGCAGGCACTCGCCGAGCAGGATGAGGACGCGCACATGAAGCGCAATTTCACCGCGCTGGCCACCATGTTGGCGCAAAACCAGTCGGTCATCCTCGGCGAACTCGAAGCAGTGCAGGGCCATCCGGTCGATATCCACGGCTATTACCACCCCGATCGGGAGCGCGTCCGCGCCGCGATGCGCCCGAGCGAAACCTTCAACGCCGCGTTGACGCAACTTTCCGCATCGGGTTGATCTGCTTGCGGGCGCGTTTTTGCCCAATGCTTGCGCGCACCGAATCACAGCCCCCGCCGCCCAACCCAATGCCGGTCGGCGTCCCGTTGGTAATCTCGACCCCACGCAATGCGACGATGCGACGCGCGCCCGTGACATCGGCCTGGAATACGCTGCCGCGATTGGTTGCGCCGCTGATGACGGTTCGTGTGGAACCGGGCAAGGCATCACCGCAGCGCGCGTAGCCGCCCTGCAGATCGATATTGCGATCGTCAATGGCGAGGTTCAGGCCGGCGTAGGTCTGATCGTTGACCAGACCGATGACGGTGGTGTCGTTCGGCGACGTGGAGGCAGCCGCAATTGCGCCGGCGAGATTCGACGTATCGCATCCGGCGCCGCCACCGACGCGAACAAAGGTCGTGGTCGCCGCCGCCATCGGAGCCAAGGCTGCAGTGCCCAGCACAATCAGCCCGAGCAGGCGACAGAGGCGGATCAATCCTGTTTTCGTCATGGCATGGATCCCATGTGTCCTCTGGAACGACGTAGCCTCAAACCGTGGAAGCCGCCGGCGAATTTCATCGCATCGGACAATGGCGTTCCCTCCGGATATTCATTTCAGTCGCTGTCGATGAAACCGTCGGCGAAGATTTCGTCGCCGAGTTCGTACGCACCGCGGTCGAAGATGCCGCCGTTGTCGCGGCCAAGATCGAACGGACGCGGATTGCCGTCGATGTCGATGGTGCTGCCGTAGGCCATCGGCGTGTAGGCATCGACGTTGAGCGAGTCACCGCGCAGGTGGAAATCGTGATGGTGCGGATCGGCAAAGCCGGGATCGAAATTCATGCCCGGGAGCGTGGCCGGATCGAAGCTGTTGTTGTTCAGGCTGAATACGCCGCCCGACCCTTCGACGGCGATCGCCAGTGGATCCCAGACGATGCTGTTCTGGATGTTCAGTGCGGTATCGGCGCCGAGAAGCTGGAAGTCGTTGCTGACATCGTTGCCCGCCAGAGTCAGGTTGGCCGCGACGACGGCGCCGCCGCTGGTCACCCGCACCGCAACCGTCGCCAGCAGGCGATCCATCAACACGCCGTTCAACGTGATCGAACTGCCGTCGCCGTCGCCGTCGAGCACGCTGGCGACGCTGGTCGCGCCCGGGCTGTCAATTTCGCACCGGCTCAGCCGCACGCGGCCGCCGTTGCTCGCGAAGACCGCGGAACCTAGATCGGCAATATTGCTGGTCATTGCCGCGCACGGTGATGCACCGGAACAAACCTCGTCGCGATCGCCGCGATCGAGTTCGAACAGCGCGCTGTTGGCGACATAGACGCCACCGCCGATGGCGGTGCCGATGGTGATCTGCGACGCGTTCGCCTCGATTTTCGTGGCGGCAAGCGAGGCGCGGGTATCCGCGTCGCTGAGAAACAGACCACCGCCCGCGGAGACGGCGGAGTTGTCGTCAATGCGCGTCGGGCCGCCGGACTGGCCGAGATCGATGGTGCTGCCGTCGCTGGCGAAGATCCCGCCGCCGCCATAGGCGTGGTTGCCGAAGATGGCGTTGTCGAAATTGGCGCCACCGGCCGACTGCACCGTGCAATCATCGAGATACAAGCCGCCACCGCTGCCGCTGGACGCGTCGTCGCCGGCGAAGTTGTAGTCGATGGAGACACCGCCCAGCACGATATCGGCGAGCGCACATTCAATGCCACCACCATCGTGAACCGCGACATTGGCGCTGATCAGGCTGGCCCCGGTCAGCACCAGGGTCGGCCGCACGGTGCCGTTGCCGTGAAGGTAAACGCCGGCGCCGGAGTTGGCGTGGTTGTCGTGGACATAGGCGTTGTCGAGAACAGCGTATATCCCGCCACTGATATTCAGTCCCCCGCCGATGTTGCTGGTGTCACCGCCATGAATATCCAGATTGCGCAGGGTCACCTGGCGCGACTCGTTGCCCGAAAACATGCTCATCACGTTGCCGTCGCTGCGGCCGACGATGGCCGTTATCCCGGTTGGCGTCGCATCGAGGCAATGCGCGTAGCCGCCGTCGATTTCCACATTGATGTAGTCCAGGGCAAGATCGCTGAAGCCGGTGTAGCTCTGGTCGTTGGCAAGGTAGATCCGGGTGTGATCGTCGCTGGCGTTGGAGGCTTCGGTGACCGCCAGCACCAGGCTGGAGGTATCGCACTGGGCGCCGGCGCCGACCCAGATGGTGGTCAGGGTGGCGGCCGCCGGTCGCGGTGCGGCAAATGCGGCAAGCGCCAGCAGGCCCGCAACGGCGAAGCGCGGCTTTGTTCCATGCATGGCTGAAATCTCCGGGAGTCGTGTAATCCGCGGCGCGTTTGCCGGGGCCCACTGATCCATACGCAACCCGGTGGTGGATACGTCAAGCCCGACGAACTGAGCACCCGAGAGAATTCAATCGGTGTCGGAGCCGCCGGCGTCCACGCTGGGACATGGGCCCCGGGTGAGCCGTTGCGCAGTCGGGAAACGACATGAATGGCGGTGAAAACATCAGCGCGCCGTTTCCTGCACGGCCAGTGCACGTTGCACCCGCAACAACTCAAGACCAACCGATTTCTGCGCGGACGTCCGTGTCGCGTCGGCCGCGGCAAGCGCTTCGAACAACGGATGACTAGCGGCGAGTTGCTGTCGGGCTTGCATCCGGGCCGCGGCCAGCATGCGTCGCGCAGCGGCGATATCACCGCGACGCTGCGCCACCAGCGACTCGCCCAGCAGAACCTCGATCCGCCGCGGATGCCCTTGCGGTCGAATGCCATCGAATACTCGTCTGGCTGTCTCGAACTGCTGGTGCGCCTGACCGATCCGGCCGCGCGCCAGTGCGACATACCCGGCGTCGAGCGCGAAGTAGCCGAACATCAGGTGTCCGGACGCAAGCTGGCCGCGCATTTCCTTGGCAAGGCGCGCCAGACGTTCGGCAGCGCTGTCGAGCTGGCCTCTTGCTTCTTCCAGCTCGGCGACGAAGCGCTCCCAATAGACGGTCGCTGGCGTGGTCCGGCCCTTGATCCGCTGAAATGTGTGGAATGCCGGTTCGATCTGTGCCGCGGCTTCGTCGTTGCGACCCTGATCGAGCAACAATCGGCCCAGACTGAGATGCGTCGCGGCCGTGGCTGGCGACATTTCGCCGTAGGCACGTTCCTGGGTGGCCAATGCGCGACGAAACAGTGCTTCGGCTTCGGTTTGCCGTCCGATATCTCGATACACATCGGCAAGACCCGTTTCCACGCCGGCTGTCAGTGCCGCTTCCTCGCCGAGCGTCGTGCGCGCTGCAGCGAGCGTGTGCTCGTATTGCGCGATCGCATCGGCATAGCGGCCGCGGCTGTACAAGAGATCGGCCAGATGTTGCCGTGTTACCAGCGTCTGGACCGCGTTCTCGCCCACAGTGGCGATTTGCTGCTTTAGCGCCCGCCGGAACATCGGTTCGGCCTCGGCATAACGGCCCGTGTAGTGCAACAAGGTGGCCAGGCGCGTACTGTTGGCACCGCGGTGTCTGGCATCGAGATCAGGTGCCGCTGCGTACAAGTCGTTCGCATTGCGCAGAACCGGCTCGGCGCGCGCGTACTCTCCCCGCGCCATGTAGATCTCCCCGACAATCGACAGAATTTCGGCTTGCAGTCCCGGTTCGGCGCTCAATTCCGTTCGCGCCTTTGCGAGTCCATCCGCGAGCATCTCGCTGGCGGTCGGATCGTGCCCTGCGGCAGTTCCCGGCTGGGCCGCTTGAAACCAGTCGATCAGGTAATCACGCACGGCGCGATTGATCGACGCCTCGCGTTCGATCGCTCGCGATTGCAGTCGCGAGGCAACCGCGTAGGCAACGCCGGCGAGTAGCACGGCGGCCGCTGCAGTCGCAAGCCAGCGGTGCCTTCCCAGCCATTTTCCGCCACGGCGCAGCGCGCCGATGCGACGCGCCCGTACCGGAAGTCCGTCGCGCCAGCGCAGCAGGTCTTCGCGCAGCGCTTCGGCCGATCCGTAACGGTTGGCGGGCAGTTTTTCCAATGCGTGCAGAACGATGGCATCGAGATCGCCGCGCACTTCGCGTGGCGCAATAGGAGGCGCCTTGCCGGCGCTGCGGCGGCGCGAGAGAACGTCGCTGGGGCGCGGCGGATCGATCTCGCACAGCGCGCGTTCCAATCCGGGCAGATCGGCTTCGTAGGATGCGAACGGTCGCTCGCCGGCAATGACTTCAAACAGCAAAAGGCCCAGCAGGAAGACATCGGTGGCGGTGGTTGCGGGCTCGCTGCGCAACTGCTCCGGGCTTGCGTAGTGCGGCGTCAGCACGCGACCGATCGCGCGCGTGACGTCGCCGTCGGCGTCGTAGTCGGCAATCTGCTTGGCGATGCCGAAGTCGAGCAGCTTGACTTGGCCGTCGGCGTTGACCAGCACGTTGGACGGCTTGATGTCGCGGTGCACGATCAATGCGCGATGTGCATGGTCGACCGCGCCGGCGACATCTGCAAGGAGCGCCATGCGCGCTTCGAGATCGAGCCTGCGATTGTCGCAATGGACATCGATCGGTACGCCCTCGACGTATTCCATCGCCAGCCAGGGTCGGGCTTCCGAAGCGATGCCGCCATCGTAATAGCGCGCGATGCGCGCATCGGACAGACGTGCCAGGATGCGGCGTTCGCGCACGAAGCGATCGCGCAGCTCGGGACTGGCCAGACCGAGTGTCATCAGCTTGACCGCTCCGTGCTGGACCACTCCATCGACGTTGCGCTCGGCGCGCCAGACTTCGGACATGCCGCCGATGCCGACGCGTTCGATCAGGTGCCAGTGGCCGAGTGTGCCTTGTGCGCCCGCGACGTCGAGTACCGACACATCGCCCGCCAGCGGCATGATGCGGTCGAGTAAACCCGGACCGCTTGCATGCGCCAGTAGTTCGCCGAGGCAGGTGGCCAGGTCCGGCCTGTCGGCGAACGTGCGCTCGATGCGCGCGGCCCGTTCCGCGGGATCGAGATCGAGCAGTTCCCTCAGTGCGCGGTCGACACGAATCCAGTCGTCACCGCTTGACAGGTTGTTCATCGCCGATGCTCTCGTATCCGTCGCCTCCGAGCGCCGACCCGATCCAGGCGCGAGCGCGTCGCCAGTCACGCTGCACACTGCGTGGCGACAATTCGAGAAGCTCGGCAATCGTCACGTTGTCCAGGCCGGCGAATACGCGATATTCGATCAGACGCACCAGTCGCGGGTCGTGTGTTTCGAGCGCGATCAGTGCCTGGTCGAGCGCGACCAGCAGCTCCGGTCGTTGTTCGGCGCCTGGCTCGACCGCAGTCAGCGACAGCACCGTTGCATGGCCTCCGCGCTTGTCGGCTTGGCGGCGGCGCGCATGGTCGATGACGATCTGGCGCATCGCGCGCGCGCACAGCGCGAACAGGTGCTTGCGCGAGGCCAGCGGCAACTGCTCGCGCGCGGCCAGACGCAGATAGGTCTCGTGGACCAGTACCGTTGTCGACAGTGTCCGGTTGCCGTATGCACGTTGCAACGCACGGTGGGCAATCTGGCGCAGTTCGGCGTAAACCAGCGGAAACACGCGGTCGATCAGCGCCGTATCGTCGCCGCCGTGGCGACGGATCAGTTCGGAGACGGCGGTCGATTCGGCTTCCGGCACGCATCACCTTGGGCGCGGTCCCGATTCCCCCGCGGCAAGCCTCGCGCGTCTTGCCGCTCAACGCAAGTCTCGCGCGCATCGCCGAAATTCCGATTCCGCCTGCCGGCCCTTACAGACGATCGAACGGACCGAAGAAGATCACGTCGTCGCTCATTTCGCCTGCGCCCACGCCGCAGCGCGCGTCACCATCGCCATCGAAGTCGATCGGGCGTTCGACATAGTGCCGAAAGTCTGCCTCGCAGCCAATGTCGCCGATGACCGGATGGCCCATATCGATCGTCGGGCTGATCGTCAACGGCCAACTGACCTTGGTGAACCCACCGTAGTCGCCAAGCGGCGTCGGATACGGCTCCACGCCGCGATAGTTGGATGAACCCGATGCGAGTTCGCAGGTGTCGTCCGAATCCATGTTGTAGCGGTCGGTATGGAATTCGATATTCCCGGGCACATGGAAAAAGCAGCCGGAAGTGTCGTTGTCGGCGATCACCACGAGCAAAAGGACGGGAAAAGTGCGCATGCTCGTTTTCCGTTGGGTTGACGTCGGACTCATACGCAGTGCAGCAAGCGAAGCGACATACCGGTCGGGTTTTCGATGTCTTACCACCGGCGTGTGTCCGAAACGGGGTTCGACGACAAGACAGGTCATCCGCAGACCGCACAGCGCTGCTTCCAGCATGATGAAACGACGCGCCATTCGGGGGGCATCGCAAGTGGTGGCTATGCTAGGCTTTGCGTCATGCGCCGCCCCATGCGGCACGCAATTGGAGGTTTGCCGTGAAGACATCGCTTACGCTGTTATGGTTGGTATCAATGTCCTTGTTGCTGAGCGCCTGTGGACAGCAACAGGAAGCCAGCGCGCCTGCCACCACACCCGAACCGACGGCAACGACGCAAACGCCGGTCGACCAGCCCGAGACACCACCGCCGCCGGCAAGCGCCGCAAGTCTCGCGAGCGGCGATCTTGACAAGGTGCTTGCCGGTGATTGGCGTTCGGACGCCGACAAGGCGCGCGATCAGTATCGCCATCCGAAGCAGACGCTCGAGTTCTTCGGCCTCAAGCCCGACATGAACCTGGTCGAGATCACACCCGGCGGTGGCTGGTATGCCGAGATTCTCGCGCCGTTCCTCAATGCCAATGGTCACTATGTCGCTGCAGTTGCGAAAGCATCCAAACCCGATGGCGAGGCAGCACGCAACAGCGCAGCGTTGAAAGCAAAGTTCGCGGCCGATGCGGCGCAGTACGGCAATGCGAAGGTTGTCGAGTTCGATCCGAAGGAGCCGAATCTTGGCCCGGCCGGATCAGCCGACATGGTGCTCACGTTCCGCAACGTCCATAACTGGGCCGTGGCTGGCACCGCGCCAGCGATGTTCAAGGCATTTTTTGACGTGCTCAAACCCGGCGGCATCCTCGGTGTGACCGATCACCGCGCCGCGCCTGGCGCCGATGTCGAGAAGACCGAACATTCGGGCTATCTGCCGCAGGATTACGTCACATCACTGGCAACCGACGCGGGTTTCAAGCTGGCTGGCCAGAGCGAGATCAACGCCAACGCGAAGGACACCCGGGATCACGAGAAAGGTGTCTGGACATTGCCACCGACACTCAAGCTGGGTGACAAGGACAAGGCCAAGTATCTGGCGATCGGCGAGTCGGATCGCATGACCTTGAAGTTCGTCAAGCCCAAGGGCGATCAGATCTTCGAGCAGGGCGCCGATCATTCGGACAAACCGGCACCGGATAAGCAGTAAATCGCCAAAGTCGCGCCGCGACCGGTGCGGCACCGGTCGCGGCGGAGCGACCCGGCGTTGGTGCGGCGGGACAGGGCGCAGCGCATGTTGATCCTGTTCAACAAGCCGTACGGTGTGCTCAGCCAGTTCACCGATCGCAGCGATCCGCCGCGTCGCACGCTGGCCGAATTCATCGGCGAGCCGGACGTCTATCCGGCCGGCCGTCTGGACCACGACTCCGAGGGGCTGTTGTTGCTGACCGACGACGGCGTGCTCGCGCATCGGCTCACCGATCCCGCGCATCGCACCAGCAAGACCTATCTGGTGCAGGTCGAAGGCATGCCGGATGCTGCGTCGCTCGCGCGCCTTTCCCGCGGCGTCACCCTCAACGACGGGCGGACATTGCCGGCGCTCGTGGAACCTATGTGCGCTGCGCCGGACTGGCTGTGGCCGCGTGATCCTCCCGTGCGATTTCGCAAGACGGTACCGGATGCATGGCTCGCCATGACCATACGCGAAGGCCGCAATCGACAGGTTCGCCGCATGACCGCGGCGGTCGGCCTGCCGACCTTGAGGTTGATCCGTGTTGCGGTCGGCAGCTATCGGCTCGATGGCCTTGCGCCCGGTGCCTGGCGCGCTGGAAATGCCGCAGGCGCCGCATAATCCGGCATGGCGTTTCAGGATCACTTTTCCGGCCACGCAGATGTCTATCGCGCGGCGCGGCCGACATACCCGGATGCGTTGTTTGATTGGCTGGCCGGACAAGTGCCGAAGCGCGACGTGGTATGGGATGCCGCGTGCGGCAACGGTCAGGCCAGCATCGCGCTCGCCCGCCGGTTCGACCGCGTGATTGCCACCGATCCGAGTGCGCAACAGATCGCCAGCGCCGAGCCGCACCCATGCGTCGATTATCGCGTCGAAACGGCTGAGCGGTGTTCGCTTGCCAACGGCAGTACGAGTCTGGTGACGGTCGCTCAGGCGCTGCACTGGTTCGATCACACGCGCTTCTATTCCGAAGCGCAACGCGTGCTGCGACCGCGTGGCGTGTTTGCGGCGTGGGGCTATTCGGACTGCCGTATCGGTCCCGCGATCGATCGGATCAAGGACCGCCTGTACGTCGAACTGACCGGCCGGTACTGGCCACCCGAGCGCGCGCTGCTCGACGCTGGTTACCGGACTCTGGATTTTCCGTTCGCCGAGTTCGCCACGCCGAAGTTCGTCATGGAGACGCGGTGGAATATCGTCGAGTTCCTTGCCTATCTGCGTTCGTGGTCGGCAACGCAGCGCTATGTCAAGGCAAACGGCGAAGACCCGGTATCGCTGGTGGAATCGGACCTGCGCACTGCGTGGGGCGATCCGGCCGCACAGCGTTTGGTGCACTGGAATTTTCATCTGCGCTGCGGACGCTGCATGTTGTAACCATCTACATTACGTCTGGCTGTGTTACCGGTTGGTCAACTGAATCTCGATGCGCCGGTTTTTCGCGTACGCCTCCGGTGTATCGGCCCTGTCCAGCGGCTGGAACTGGCCAAACCCGTTCGCCGACAGCCGGTTGGCGGGAATGCCTTGCACCACCAGATATTTCACGATCGCGACCGCACGCGCGGTCGACAACTCCCAGTTCGACGGAAATCGCTCGGTGTGAATCGGTCGCCGGTCGGTATGGCCATCGACGCGCAGTACCCAGTCAATGCTGGACGGCATCTCGGCCGCGACTTCCTTGACGGTCCCGGCAAGCGCGTCGAGTTGTCCGGACGCCGTGGGGCCGAGGTCGGCCGAGCCCGAGTCGAACAGGATATCGGTCGGCACCACAAAGCGATCCCCGACCACGCGCACGTCGGTACGATCGCCGAGCGCCTCGCGCAGCTTGCCGAAAAACTCCGAACGGTAGCGCTCAAGCTGGTTGACCTTGTTGGCCAGTGCGACATTGAGCTGCTTCCCGAGCTCGGCGATCCTGATATCGCGCGCGCTGACATCGTGTTTGGCGATATCAAGCGCGTTGCTGAGGTCCGCCAGTTGCTGGCGTAACGCGGCAAATTGGCGATTGAGCAGTTCGACCTGAGCTGTCGCGGCCGCATTGAGGTCGGTCTGCTTGACCAGATCCTGCCTGGATTGATCGAGCTGGCTGGACAGGCTCGCGACCTGATTCTCGAGCTGTTGCTTGAACTCGGCCAGCGCAGCATTATCGGCCTCAAGTTTGACCGCCTGCGCTTGCGCGGCATCGAGATCGGTCTTGGACCGGTCACGCTCGGCGCTGGTGGTTCCGAGCGTTGCGCCGAGTTCCTTGACGCGCGCATCGAGCCGGGCATTGGCATCTTCGGCGAGCGACAGCGTGCGGGCGAGATCCGCGACCTGCGCATTGAGCGCATCGAGCGTCTTGTTCTTGCCGGCCAGTGTATCGGTCAGCACGAACTGGCCGATCGCGAAGATCAGCAACACGAACACCATGACCATGATCAGTGACGACAAGGCATCAACGAAGCCCGGCCATATGTCGAACGTGCGGCGGCGGCGGACCAGAGTGCTCATCGTTCACGGCCCGGATTGCGCATGGAGCCGTCGTTGCGCCGGTCGCCCATCGCCGCCGCGATTGTGCGCGACAGCAGGCGCAATTCCGCGCGCAGCTCGTCGGCAAGGTGCGCGGCCGGATGGTCGCGCGCGGCGAGTTGGCGCAACACCGCCTTCAGCTCATCCTGGGTTTCCGCAGCCGTGTTGCGCTCGCGCGCATCACGTCCGAGTACATCGGCGAGCCGGGCGAGCTGGGTGTGCAGTTCGGCGAGCTGCTCATTGGTACCGTGGCGTTCGCGTTCGTTTTCGACCAGCGTGCGCTGCATGCGCTCCAAGCCATCGGCGGTCTGTTCGAGCAGGGCCTGCACGTAGGCCGGCACCGAGGCGTCGCCGTCGAGTGCGAGCGCGCCCGACGAGAGCCGCGTCATGCCGGACAGCCACTCTTCGAGCTGATTGTAGAAGCGATTCTGAGCGTGGCCGGCCTGCAAATCGAGAAAGCCGATCACGAGCGAACTCGACAGTCCGAACAGCGAGGTGGAGAAACTGGTCGACATCCCGCCCAGCGGTTGCTGCAGATCCTGCTTGAGCTGGCCGAACATACTGAGAGCGTCGTTGCGAACGTTGAGCGCGCCAATGATGTCGGCGACCGAATGGATTGTTACGAGGAGACCCCAGAACGTGCCGAGCAGGCCGAGAAAGATCGCCAGTCCGATCAGATAGCGCGACAGGTCGCGCGACTCCTCAAGCCTGGCCTGCACACTGTCGAGGATCGTGCGCATCGACGGTGCCGACAGCGCGCTGGTTCCGCGTTCGCGGCCGGCCAGCATGCGCGCCATCGGCGCGAGCAGACGCGTGCGCCCTGGCGGCGGACGCGCCGGGTCGGAGCGTCGATAGTGTTCGATCCATTCGACCTCGCGTGCGAGCACCATGACCTGGCGCAGATTGACGATGATGCCGGCGGCGAGCACCGCCAGAATCACGCCATTGAAGAACGGATTGGCGTCGAAAAACTGCACGAGGCGCGGCGCGAGCAGTACCGCGAGCGCGCCGACCGCAATGAGGAAGGCGCCCATCCAGATCAGAGCGCGGTGCGATTTGTTCATCGAATTGTCCTGCTGCTCGGATAGCGAAGGCGTCCTGTGTGCGACCGACGATAAGTGCGATCGTTCATTCGCACGCAAGGGCTTGCCGCGCAGTCGATGGTAGCGTGTGCTGTGTGTGCACTGAACCCCGAGGCATGTTGCCTCCACTGCCAGTGCGCGCGATCGGCGCGACCGGCATTCCGTAGCCTGCGCTGCGCGCAAGATCCGGTTATCGGCGCGGCTTCGCGCGATGGGTCGGCGTCGCGCTCCACGGATCTTCAGGCCACGGGTGTCTCGGGTAACGACCTTTGAGTTCCCTGCGCAATTCCGGGTAGGTATGCCGCCAGAAACTTGCCAGATCGCTGGTTACCTGGATCGGCCGCCCCGCCGGCGACAGCAGATGCAACGTCACCGCGATGCGCCCTTTGGCGATGCGCGGGGTGTCGGCCAGACCGAACAGTTCCTGCAATTTGACAGCGAGGACCGGTGCCGCATCGGCGGCGTACGCAAGGCGCCGGGCGCGTCCGCTCGGCACTCGCAACGTGACCGGTGCGTGCGTATCCAGCGCGCGCCGTTGCGCATGGTCGAAGCGCAGCGCGAGCGCATCCGACAGCTCAGCGGCTCCGATGGCATCGAGACTGGTCCTGCCCGCAAGCGTCGGCGCGAGCCAGTCGTCGAGTTGCGCGAGCAGCGCCGCGTCCGACACATCGGGCAGGCCGAGTTCGGGGCACCACGCACGCAACGCCTGCGTGCGCAGGCGCAGGTTCATCGCGTCGGCGCTCCATGGCAGACCGTCGAGTCCATCCTGGCGAATTGCGCCGAGCAGACCTTCGAGTGCATCTTCCGCGCACGGGGGTACGCTGCGCCGCGCGAGTACGATCGCATCGAAGCGACGTTCCTCCACCGCCTCGACGCGACGGGCGGTGGGATTCCAGCTGACCACGCGTCGTGTTTCCAGACGCCGGGAAAAATCGTGTTCGAGCAGCGCCGGATCGAATGGCGCAGCAGCGAAGATCAGGCTGTCGCGATCCTCGTGGCGCAGGTCCACAATCACGAGCCAGGGCTCACCGATCAACGCGCTATCTTCGGCCAGCCGCGCGCCGCGCCCGTTGGCGAGCCGGTAACGTCGCACGTCGGACGCATCCTGTCGGGCAATCCGATCCGGAAACGCATGCATCAGGATATTGCCGACGGCAGTCGCGTCAATCGGGGCGAGTGCATCGGGCGCGCCTGGTGGATGCGGTAACCGGCGCCGCCAGCCGTCCGCGGTCCTGGCGATCGCGCCCAGTGCACGCGGATCGGCGCCGCAGACGTCGGAGCTGCGACGGCCGGGTCTGCGGCGATGACTTTCGCGTCGATCGCGCCATGCGCTGAGCGCATCGAGCCGCGCGCGAAAATCGTCGTTGCGCGCATCCGCGCCACGCAGCGGGGTGCGCGCTTCGATCAATGCGGCGAGATCGCAGGCCAGCGCTGCGCGTTCGCGTGGTGCGCGCAGCACCGCCGCGGCCAGCCTTGGCGTCGCGCCCAGGCGAAGCATTGCGTGACCGAGCGGACTCGGGCGTCCGTCGGCATCGAGCGCTTCGAGGCGGAGCAACAGATCGTGCGCCTGCGCCAAGGCTCCGGGCGGCGGCGAGTCGAGCCAGTTCAGCGTGCCGGCGCCCCAGACCGCGAGCTCAAGTGCGAGCTGCGACAATTCCACCTGCGCGATTTCCGGCGCCGCACTCGCCTCGAGCCGCCGGCTCTGCGGCCACAAGCGATAGCAGACGCCGGGGCCGAGGCGTCCGGCGCGACCCGCGCGCTGATCGGCGGAAGCCCGCGAAATCGCGACGGTTGCAAGGCGCGTGAATCCGGATCGCGGATCGAAGCGCGGCACGCGCGCCAGCCCCGAGTCGACGACCGCACCGACACTTGGCAAGGTCAGGCTCGACTCGGCAATATTGGTGGCGAGCACGATACGCCGCGTCCCCCTCGGCGCGGGCGTGAGCGCGGCATGCTGTTCGGCCACCGACAGCTCGCCGTGCAGGCGCACCAGCGCGATCTTGTTGGCCGAATCATCGCTGTACGCGCAAAGGTCGTTGAGCAAATAGGTTGCACGCCCGATTTCGCGGCGTCCGGGCAGAAACACCAGCACATCGCCTTCGCTCCGGTCGAGCGCCTGTTCAATCGCGTTGCGCAGCGTGACGAGCCGGTCCTCGTTCGCGCGTGTCGGCGGATACACGACGAGTACCGGAAAACTGCGCCCCTCGCTCGAAAGACGCTCAGCCTCGAACCAGCGGGCGATGCGCTCGCCATCAAGCGTTGCCGACATGATGACGAGGCGCAGGTCCGGGCGCAGGCTGCTCTGCACATCGCGCGCGAGCGCGGCGCCGAGATCGGCCTGCAAGTGCCGTTCGTGAAACTCGTCGAACACGATCGCACCGATCTCGGGCAGATCCGGTTGATCCTGCAACATGCGCGTCAGGATCCCTTCGGTGACGACTTCGATGCGCGTTGCGGCCGAAACCCTGGTCTCGAAGCGAATTCGATAGCCCACAGTTGCGCCGACCGATTCACCACGCGCGCCGGCCATGAATTCGGCGGCTGCGCGCGCCGCGAGGCGGCGCGGTTCGAGCAACAGTATCTTGCGACCGGCAAGCCAGGGCGTGTCGAGCAGCGCGGGGGGCACCTGCGTCGTCTTGCCTGCGCCGGGCGGTGCTTCGAGCACCAGCCGCGTGTGCGCAGCCAACCTGCGCAGCAGTTCGGGCAGTACGGCGTGGATCGGTAGTTCCTGCACGCTCACGCTATCGAGAAAACCTGCAAGGCATGCGCAACAACAAGAAAAACGGCGCGACCCTTTTGGGAGCGCGCCGTTTCGATGTCGCGTTGCGGATCGGCCGGGTTACTCGCAGGTCAGTCCGTTGACGCTGACGAGGCGCTGCAGATTCAGTGTCCCGCTGCCGGTCGGCACATAGGAAGGCTGTGGGGTGCCATTTGACGCGTAACTGAAGGTAAGGGAATTGCAGTCCGGGAACTCGAACGTGACGGTGCCCCAGGAGTTCTGTGTTGCGTTGGCGCCGAAATCGCCGGCAAAGCCGCCATCGTTCAAATAGATCGCCGGCACGGTCACCGACCTTGGATGGCTGGCATCGATCAAGGCGTTGCCCGAAATCCAGAACGGCAGCCCGTCGACGTCATAGGTGAACCAGTCGAACACGATCTGCGTGAACACCGTGCCGTTGGCAGTCGGTGGAAACTCGGCAATCTGGGTGATGACGCCTTCGCCACTGTGCGCCGGGTCGTACCAGTTCGACGACAGGTAGCCGTTGATCGGCAACGACTCGAACGCGGCCGGATAAGTCGACGGAGTTGGATCGTAGCCGGGCACGTTGATGAAAAACTGACCGCTGGGCTGGCCGTTGCTGTCCACGTAGAAATTGTCGAAGCGGATCGAGAACGGGAGGTTGAAATCGAAGTAGCCGGAACCCTGGTACGGAAAATTCTCCAACACATAGGTGGTGCTGAAAATGACCGGGGAATCGGTCGTGATATCGGAAATGACCGTATTCGGTTCAGGCGCGACGCGCACAAAATCCCGGCCATCCGGATCATCAAATCCGATGTCATTGACATTGTTGACCTGCGCGACCCGTACACCGGGAAAGGTCGGGAAAACGACATTGTCGCCTTCAAACGCCGATTGACGATCGATGCGCATCAAGGTTGCCGAGGTAAAGAACTCGCTGCTGCTGCAGGCGACGCGCCAGATCGTGATCGTCACCGTTTCCAGCGAGTTGGTGCCGTTCGCATCTGCCTCGAAAAGATCGACCGAGCGCGACCAACTCGGTCCGGTCACCGTGGTCGCCAGCGGGTCGGACAGGCAACTCGGCGGATAGGCACGAACGACGTTGGCGGCGAGGTTCTTCGGCTGGCCGTTTCCGGTCGCACTTTTGTTGTCGACTCGATGCTCCAGGAGTTGCGACCGCATCACGCTTTCGGTCCTGATCGCCGCGCTGTTGCGTGGCGTGGTCACGGCGTCCGCGCGACCGGCTGTTGCCGATGCGCAGGGAATTATCAGCACTGTGCCTGCGAAGGCCAGCGTCAAGCCGGCGAGCAGATTGCGCGTTGAGTACATGAACACATCTCCCCGATAATCGAACGGTTGAGTCGAATGCTGCGCCAGAGTGGTTGCGCAGCGATGAATCGGCAATGAACTCGCTTCGGTCCGCAGCCGGGTTCAACCATAATCGCCAATTTGGCGACGCGGATGCAACGATGCGACTGATCGATATCGGCGCCAATCTGACCCACGAGTCCTTTCGCGCGGATCTGGACGCGGTAATCGAGCGCGCACGCGCACAAGCGATCGAGCGGATCGGCGTCACCGGTGCCAGCGCGACGGGTAGCCGCGCCGCGCTGGCGCTCGCGCGCAGTTGGCCCGACTTTATGTTCGCGACAGCCGGCGTACACCCGCATCATGCACTCGATTACGATGACGCGACCGACGCGTTGCTGCGCGGACTCGTCGCCGCTCCCGAGGTCAGGGCGGTCGGCGAAACCGGTCTGGACTATTGTCGCAACTACGCACCGCACGCCGCGCAGGTCAACGCGTTCGAGCGCCAGCTTGCGATCGCGCGCGATTGCGGCAAGCCATTGTTCCTGCACCAGCGTGACGCGCATGCCGACTTCATCGCGTGTCTCGACAACTTTATCGGCGATCGGCGGCGCGCTCGGTTCGGACCGGTTGTGGTGCATTGTTTTACCGGCGAGCGTGCCGAGCTCGAAGACTACCTAGAACGCGATTTCCATATCGGCGTTACTGGCTGGATCTGCGATGAGCGGCGAGGTTTGCACCTGCGCGAACTGGTTCGATCGATTCCGACCGATCGTCTGATGCTCGAAACCGACGCACCCTATCTGTTGCCGCGCGATCTGGCACCGAAGCCGTCGCATCGACGCAACGAGCCGATGTATCTCGCGCACATATGTGCGACTGTCGCGGCCGCGCGCGGTGAGCCGGCCGAAGTCACCGCGGCGAATGCGAACGCGACCGCGCGCCGGTTTTTCGATTTGCCCGATCCGCCGGACGCTTAGGGTGCGCTGAGCACGCTGCAGCAGCGTACCGCGCGTTTGGGCGCAAATTAGCTGCGCAACCCGATGCCGCGGTTCAGCAACTGGATGCCGATCGTCGCGAGAACGACAGCGAAGCCGAGCATCACCGCGTAGGAAACCCCAAGGCCCACGTCGCTGACGCCGAGCAGGCCCCAGCGAAACGAATTGACCATGTACAGGATCGGGTTCGCATAGGAAATTTCGCGCCACGGCTGCGGCAGGTGACTGACTGAGTAGAACACGCCCCCGAGATAGGTCAGCGGCGTCAGCACGAAAGTCGGCACCAGCGCGACGTCGTCGAACTTCTTGGCGAACACTGCATTGATGAAACCCGCCAGCGCGAACACGATCGCGGTCAACAGAATGCTGCTCAAGGTCACCCACGGGTGATACAGGTGAATGTGTGTAAAGAACATCGAGATGATCAGCACCAGCACGGCGACGATCAGGCCGCGCAGTACCGCTCCGGCAACGTAGCCGACCAGGATCACCCAGCTCGGCATCGGCGACACCAGCATCTCCTCGACGAACCGCCCGAATTTGGCGCCGAAGAACGACGAGGAAATATTGGCGTAACAGTTGTTGATCACGGCCATCATGATGAGTCCGGGCACCAGGTAATCGATGTAGTCGATGCCTGGTTCGATATTGCCGATGCGCCGCCCGATCATGTTGCCGAAGATCACGAAGTACAGCGTCATCGTGATCGCCGACGGCAGCAGTGTCTGGGTCCAGATGCGCAGGATGCGGCGCACCTCGCGCCGCACAATGGTGGCGAGCGCGACCAGATTCGGCGTCAGGCTCATGCCGCCTCTTTGCCGCTGTCGACCAGCCGCACGAACAACTCCTCAAGGCGGTTCGACTTGTTGCGCATGGAGCGCACCGTCAGACCGGCCGCGCCCAGCGCCGCAAACAGCGAGTTGAGGTCGTGTGCGCGCGCCATCTCGGCCTCGATCATGTAATCGTCGATGCGCAGCAGGCGCACGCCAGGAACGTCTGGCAGCGTGATGCACGGCTCGATGAGATCCAGCACGAACGTCTCGATATCGAGCTTGGACAACAGCTCCTTCATCGTCGTGTCGACGATGATTGCGCCATGATCGATGATCGCGATGTTGCGACACAACTGTTCGGCTTCCTCCAGATAATGCGTGGTCAGGATCACCGTGGTGCCCGCCGCATTGATTGCACGCACGAACTGCCACATCGAGCGGCGAATTTCGATGTCGACGCCCGCGGTCGGCTCGTCGAGTATCAGCAGCTTTGGCTCGTTCATCATCGCGCGCGCGATCATCAACCGTCGCTTCATGCCGCCCGACAGCGTGCGCGCGGAATCGAATGCCTTGTCCCACAACACCAGCTGCCTGAGGTATTTTTCCGCACGCGTGCAGGCGACATCTCGCGCGATGCCGTAGAAGCCGGCCTGGTTCACGCAGATATCGAATGGGCGTTCGAACTGGTTGAAGTTGAGTTCCTGCGGGACCAGGCCGATCAGGCGCATCGCCGCACTGCGTTCGCGCTGCACCGACACACCGAACACGCGCGCCTCGCCGCCGCTCGCGTTGACCAGCGAGGACAGGATGCCGATCAGGGTCGATTTGCCCGCGCCGTTGGGGCCGAGCAGCGCGAAGAAATCGCCGGGCTCGACACGCAGCGAGATACCTTTCAGCGCGACGACGCCGTTGGCATAGGTCTTCTTGAGCTCGACGACATCGAGCGCGGGAGCAACATTCATGAGTGTCTTTCGGGCCGGGCGACGCGGGGAAATGCGCCAGCCTGATAGTATAACGGGCCGTTTCGTCCTGCCTGCCGTCGTCCGTGGTCGCCCACTTTCCGCTGCGCCTCGAATCCAGCTACATGCTTGCTCCGGCGGTGCGCCACATGGCGTTTGTGCGTGCCGACGGCGAGCCGTTCGCGTTCACGCCCGGCCAGTTCGTGCAGATCCATTTCGCCTACGACGACGGCAAGCCGACCAAGCGCAGCTACTCGGTCGCGACCATCGGTGCCGATGGTCGCGACCCGGTCGAGCGAGTCGAAATTGCGGTTTCGTATGTCGACGGTGGCGCGGCGACTGCTCTGCTCGGCGGGCTCCAGCCTGGAGGCCAGGTCGACGCGAGCGGACCCTATGGCCGCTTCTGTCTGATGGAAGCGGATACGAACGCGCGTTACCTGCTGGTCGCGACCGGCACCGGCGTGACGCCGTACCGCGCGATGCTGCCGCGGATTGCCGGACTCATCGCCGAACGTCGCTGCGAGGTCGCGTTGATCCAGGGCGCGCGCAACGAAAACGAACTCTTGTACGGAGAGGAGTTCGAAACGTTCGCGCGCGCAACACCGGGTTTCTCGTTCCATCCGTGCTTCAGCCGAGCGATGCGCGCGACACCGCGCCCGAACGATCGCAGCGGTCGTGTGCATGTCGCGCTCGCGGCGCTCAAACCCGATCCGGCGCGCGACATCGCGTACCTGTGCGGCAATCCGGACATGGTCGACGAGGCGTTCGCGCAGCTCAAGGACGCCGGCCTCGCCGTGCAGCATATCCGCCGCGAGAAGTACGTCTCCTCGCGCTAGCGTGCGTCCTGCACACGAGCGGACGCATCGATGGCCGCAATGCCCGATTGTCCGATTGTGCACGGAAGCGCATCCTGCGTGGCGGCGTCGCGGTGTGACGCTGCATGACCCTTATGTAAAGCAAGCTTGACAGCATTGCACGCGTCGGCTACGCTGCGCATGTCAAGTGTACTTGACATATGTCGAAGGGCATCCTGATGGCGCGGTACACGGCAAGGCAATACAACGTTCAGGTCATGCTGGTGATGGCGGTCTACGTTGTCGTCATGTTGCTGGTGTGGCCCGAGGTGCGCGGCGCTTCGAGTCCTTCGCTGAAGGGGTTGCTGGCATTGATTCCGGTGCTTCCCCTCGTCCTGTTCATCGGTCTGACCGTGAAGCGCGTCATGCGCAGCGACGAGCTCGAGCAGCGTCTGCACCTGATCGCCCTCGCCATCGCCGCCGGTGTGGTCAGCATGCTCAGTGTGATCGGAGGATTCCTCGCCATGGCGCGAGTGGTCGAGATCGATGGCGACATCCTGTTCTGGGTATTTCCCGTGCTGTGTATCGCTTACGGCCTTGCCCATGTGTGGATGCGTCGTCGCTACGGTGGTAGTTGGACCGAATGCGGATGAAAAGCCGCGTACGCGAACTACGCGAGAAACACAACTGGTCACAGGCCGATCTGGCCGGGCGACTGGAAGTATCGCGCCAAACCATCAACGCGATCGAAACCGGCAAGTACGATCCGAGTCTTCCGCTCGCGTTTCGGATCGCGAAGTTGTTCAGACTTGCCATCGAATCCATTTTCAAACCAGGAAACTGAGCGATGTCGATTGGACTCCTTGCGCGTTGCGCCATTGTCGCCCTTTTTGCTGCGAGCATGGCGGGCGCGCACGCCGCGGTGGCGACCGCGATCAAGTTGGGCACGTTGACGTTCAAGGCCTGTGAACTCGCACAACCGCGCACCGGCGCGACCACGGCAGCGTTCTGCGCGTCGTTCGAGGTGCCGGAAGATCGCACGGCGCCGCACGGCCGCCGCATCGGTCTCAAGCTCGCGTTGCTCGACAGCGATGCCGCAGTGGCCGACCCTGACATCGTGGTGTTTGTTGCCGGCGGACCAGGCCAGGCGGCCACATCCGACTATGCGTCGGTGGCGTCCGCACTGGCGCCGTTGCGCAAGCACCACCGCATCCTGTTGCTTGACCAGCGCGGAACCGGTGGCTCGCATGCACTGACCTGCAGGAGTGATGAGGAAACAGCAGACGAGGCGAACGCCGAGCTGGACATCGGGCACATACGTGCCGATACGAAGAAGTGCCTGGCGGGTCTTGCCGGCAAGGCCGACCCGCGCCATTACACGACGACTGACGCGATCGAGGACCTGGAAGACGTACGCCGGGCACTCGGCGCACCATTATTCGACTTGATCGGCGTTTCATACGGGACGCGCGTCGCGCAGCAGTACATGCGCGCGCATTCCGACAGCGTGCGCAGCGTCGTGCTCGACAGCGTGGTGCCGAACCAGCTTGTGCTCGGATCGGAGTTCGCGGTCGATCTCGATACTGCCTTGCGGGCGGATTTTGCCGTGTGCACGAACACCCCCGCGTGCAAGGCGCGTTTCGGGGATCCTTATCGCACGCTGTACGCCCTGCGCGACAAGTTGCGCGGTGCGCCGCTCGCGGTGGCATACCCGGATCCGGTGACGTTCGCGCCTGATCACGGCACGCTCGATACGGACACGCTGGCGACGATTGTGCGCCTGTTCGCGTACACGCCGGAAACTGCGGCGCTGCTGCCGATCGCGATCGACCAGGCAACCGCGGGTAACGCCGCACCGCTGCTCGGCCAGTCACAGTTGATCCGCGGCGACCTGGCCGAACTCAGCGAGAGCGGAATGGCTCTGTCGGTGATCTGCAGCGAGGACGCCGACCTGCTGCATGATCGTCCCGAAGACGCCCATCTGATCCTCGGCGATGCACTCATTCGCGCATTCAAGGCGCAATGCGCGATCTGGCCACACGGCTCACGACCCGCGAACTTCCATGCGCCGCTCATCAGCGCCAAACCGACGCTGATCCTCGAAGGCGAATTCGATCCGGTCACGCCGCCTCGTTACGGCGAAGTGGTATTGAAAGGTCTTTCCAAAGGTCGTTTGCTGGTCGCCAAAGGTCAGGGCCACAACGTGATTGCTCGCGGCTGCCTGCCCAAGCTGGTGCGTCGGTTCGTCGAGACGCTGGATGCGGCCGGACTCGATGCCGGCTGTCTCGCCGACTTCGGTCCGACGCCGGCCTTTCTCGATTTCAATGGAGCCGCGCCATGAGTTTTTGCTTGCGCGGCCTGTTCCAGTGTTTCACCCCATAAACCGACTTCAGCAGGAGCAACGGCATGAACCAAAAGCTCGTCGTCTCGAACGCCATCGTGTGGGCCGCGGCGATCATCGCGTCGGCGCTGGTCGGTGCGCCTCCATTGTTTTCAGTCATCCTGCTGCCGACCCTCGCGGTGGCGACTCTGCTGGATTCCGGGTCACGATCCGTCGCATGCCGCTTGCCGGGAGTTCGCACTAAAGGCGCGCCATGAGTATCGACGTCGACGATCTGCACAAGGCTTTCGGGGCCGTCAAAGCGGTCGACGGAGTGAGCTTTCGTGCGCGCGACGGCGAGATTACCGGATTGCTCGGACCGAACGGCGCCGGCAAGACCACGACCTTGCGCATGCTCTATACGCTGATGAAACCCGATTCGGGCCGCGTTGTTGTCGACGGCATCGATGCCGCGGTCGACCCGCTCGGCGTGCGCCGTCGCCTCGGTGTTCTGCCCGATGCACGTGGCCTGTACAAGCGGCTGACCGCACGGGAAAACATCGACTACTTTGCGCGCCTGCAAGGGCTCGATGAGGCGACGGTACGCGCACGCAGCGCGGCGCTGGTCGATGCGCTCGACATGGCCGACATAGCCGATCGCCGCGCCGAAGGCTTCTCGCAGGGCCAGCGCGTCAAGACCGCCATCGCGCGCTCTCTCGTGCACGAGCCGAAAAACGTGATTCTCGACGAGCCGACCAATGGACTCGACGTAATGGCAACGCGCGCGATGCGCGCGTTCCTGCAGCGGTTGCGCAATGAGGGTCGTTGCGTCCTGTTTTCCAGCCACATCATGCAGGAGGTCGCGTTGCTGTGCGATCGCATCGTCGTGATCGCCGCGGGTCGCGTTGTCGCCGACGGGTCGGCCGACCAGATCCGCCGACAGGGCGGCGCCGACAATCTCGAGGACGCGTTCGTCAACGTGATCGGTTCGGCCGAGGGACTGGCCGCATGAAATCACGCCCGACGAAGTCACGCCCCATGAAAGCGGCGTTGATCGTCTTCCTCAAGGAAGTCCGCGAGAACCTGCGCGACCGGCGCACCGTCATCAACACGCTGGTAACCGGTCCGCTGATGGCGCCGCTGATCTTCGTGCTTATCATGAGCACCGCGGTCAAGCGCGAACTCGACAAGGCCGAAAAGCCGCTCGAGGTGCCAGTGATCGGTGTCTCGCATGCCCCGAATCTGGTCGCCGCGCTGAAACGCCAAGGGCTCGTCGTCAAGCCGGGCATGGCCGACCCCGAACGTGCCGTCTACGAACAGGATGCCGATGTGGTCCTGCGAATTCCGGCCGACTACGCTGATTCATGGGGAAAGGGCCAGCCCGCGCAAGTGGAAATGATCTACGACGCATCGCGGCGTGATTCGTCCGGTCCCGTCGATCGGCTGCGCGGCATGCTCGAATCGTACGGACGACGCATCGGTGCCATGCGGCTGCTCGCACGGGGCCTTTCGCCGGCCACACCGAATCCGCTGATCGTCGCGGCACGCGATCAATCCACGCCGCAGAGCCGCGCCGGCATCATGTTCTCGATGCTGCCGTATTTCTTCATTCTCGGCGCATTTATCGGCGGCATGGCGCTGGCGATCGATACCACCGCCGGCGAGCGTGAGCGCCAGTCGCTGGAGCCGTTGTTTGCGAATCCGGTACGCCGTGGCCAGATACTCGCGGGCAAGCTCGGGGCGACCTGTGCATTCGCGTTGACCACGCTGATCATCAGCATCGTCGCGTTTGCAGCGGTCGGACGTTTCCTGCCGACCGACAGGATCGGCATGGTGCTCGATCTCGGCCTGCGCTTTACCGCGTACACGCTGATCGCGATGTTTCCGTTGGTAGTGTTGCTGGCATCGCTGCAAACGCTGGTTGCCGCCTTCGCGAAGAGTTACCGCGAAGCGCAGACCTATCTGTCGCTCCTGATGCTGGTGCCTGCGATCCCGTCGATCCTGCTGTCGCTGCTGCCGGTCAAGGCCGAACTGTGGATGTATGCGGTGCCGATCATGGGCCAGCAACTGGTGATTCTACGCATGTTGCGTGGCGACGACGTCGGCATGGCTGCGCTGGCCATGTGTCTCGCCGGTACGACGGCGCTAGCGATTGTCGTCTGCGCGGTCACCGCGCGTATCTATCAGAGCGAGCGGCTCGCGATTTCGGCCTGATGCAAGCGACGCGCGGTGATCAAACGGCCCGCGAACTGGTCGACATTGAGGCGCTTTACGCGGCGCGCAACCGATATCGGTACAGATGCTCGTAGTGCGGCCGGCACGTGTCGGCCACGCGCGCGGCCGCATCATCGAGGCGCACCTCGCGGCGTTGCACCGACGCAAATCCGGTCGACTTCCAGACCGCTGCGTACCAGTGCGGCGCCCACACACCGTCACTTGCGCGTGGGCCGGCCGGCCAGTGCAGCATGCGATCGCTGAAGTCGACGCCGAACCTCGCGCACAACGCGCGCAGCTGCGTCTCGGGCGCGCCGAGAAATTCGTCGGCATCGATCACCGGCGGCGCATCGCCGCTTTTCTGCGCGAGTTCGTCAAACAACGCCGCTTCCTGCAACAGGCCGATGTCTTCGGCCTCGACCGCAGTACGCGAGCGCAGATACGAAGCGACCACGGCTGCCGGATCGCGGATCAGAAACGCGTTGTCGAGCGTATGGATCCAGTCGTGGTCGACATGCGCGAGCAGATGATGGCTCATGTGTTTCTGGTACCAGATCGCACGCGCGTCGGGCACCGGCCCGATCAATGTTGCGGCAACCTTGCGCCAGTCGGTCTCGCCCGCCGCGATCACCGTCTCACGCCCCGGATGCTCGGCGCCGGTGTGAGCGAGGTAGTGCGCGTACAACGGTTCGTCCGACACGACGCAATCGTCGCGGTTTTCCCAGGCACGCATCATCGCGGTCGAGATATTGCGTGGACCCGACCACATTGCGACGCGCAACGGTGTCTGCTGGGTCATGGCTTCTTGCGAACGCGCGCTTCGCGCTCGGCGACGTCGCGATCCACGAGTGCGCGATAAAGCCCCTGCAGGCGCAGCGCCATCGGACCGGGTTTACCTGTGCCGATGCGTCGGCCATCGATCTCGCGCACCGGGACCGCGCCGGCGAAAGTGCCGGTGACGAACGCCTCGTCGGCGCCGTAAACGTCGGTCAGACTGAAGGATTTCTCGAATGTCGGAATGCCCGCCTCGCGGGACACGTGCAAGACGTTCGCGCGCGTGATGCCACCGAGGCAGTATTGGCCGGTCGAGGTCCACACCTCGCCCTTGCGTACGATGAAGAAGTGCGTCGAATTGCAGGTCGCGACGAAGCCGAGCGGATCGAGCATCAGCGCTTCGTCGGCACCGGCGGTGTAGGCCTGGATGCACGCAGTGATGCAGTTGAGCTTGCTGTGACTGTTGAGTTTGGGGTCCTGCACGTCCGGCGCACCGCGGCGCACATGCACGGTGAACAGACTCAGGCCGCGGTCGACGATTGTCGGCAACGGATTCTTGTATTCGGCAATGATGACCAGCGTGGCCGGACCGATCGTTATGCGCGGGTCCTGGTACGGCGTCGGCTTGATGCCGCGTGTCAGCATCAAGCGTACGTGCACGCCGTCTCGCATGCCGTTGGCATCGAGCGTTGCATAGATCGAGTGCGTCAGGGTTTCGCGATCGCGTCCGATGTCCAGCGCGATGGCCTGGGCCCCCTCGTGCAGGCGATCAAGGTGCTGATCGAGAAAAACCGGATGACCGCGGCTCACGCGCAAGCCTTCCCAGACACCGTCGCCGAGGATGAAGCCGGCATCGAATACCGAAACGACGGCTTCCTCGCGTTTTTTCATCTCGCCGTTGACGTAGATCAGAATATCGCGGTTGCGCGGGTCGTCTTCGAAATCGTGCGTGCCGTGGACCATCGGGTTTCTCCGAAGCAGAACCGAGTTAGGTGCCTTGACGGGGGGCGCGCACGCTAGTTGCGCGCTGCAGCCGGGGTCGGCAACTGACGAGCCGCGTCGGTGCAGCCCGGTTTCAACATCTCGTCGAAATAATCGGCAATCAGCGTGTAGACATGCTTTCTCAACACCGGTCCCGACAGACTGTGCTTGGCGCCTGGATAGGTCATCAGGCGAAACTGGTTCCCGTGCTGCTGCAACGCCGCCATGAGCTTGGTCGAGTTCGCGAACAACACGTTGTCGTCGGCCATGCCGTGCACCAGCAGCAGAGGCGATTTCAAGCCGTCGAGCCAGTGCAGCACGCTGGATAGCTCGTAGCCTTGCGGATTGCCTTGCGGCGTTCCGAGATAGCGTTCGGTGTAGTGCGTGTCGTAGAGCGTCCAGTCGGTTACCGGTGCGACCGCAACGCCCGCGGCGATACGATTCGACGCCTTGGCCAGCAACATCAGGGTCTGATAACCGCCGTAGCTCCAGCCGAATACGCCGACATGCGCGCTGTCGACCCATGGTTGTCGATCCAGCCAGGCAATGCCGGTCAACTGGTCGGCCACCTCGACCTTGCCGAGCTGATGGTAGATCGCGTCAATAAATCGGCGCCCGCGCCGTGGCGTACCACGATTGTCGAGCGCAAACACGATATAGCCGTGTTGCGCCATCACCTGCTCGAACAGCCCGCCCCACGCGCGATTCACATACTGGCGGCCGGGCCCGCCGTAGTAGGTCATGAACACTGGATAGCGCTTTGCCGGATCGAAGCCGCTTGGCTTGTAGAGCTTGTAGTAAAGCGCCTCACCGTCCGTGGCAGTGAGCGTGCCGAATTCGGGTACGACGTGGGCGTCGTGATACGGCCAGTACGGATGTCCGGGTTTGAGCTGGTTGTGTTCGACCCACGCGATCAGGCCGCCATCGGGTTTGCGCAAGGACACTTGCGGGGGTGTCGCCGGATCGGACCAGGTATCGATGTAGGCCGCCGCGTTGTCACCGAACACGGCGTCGTGCCAGCCGTCGTCGTTGGTGATGCGCTGCGGCTGCGCGGCATCGCTGCCATCGAGGCGCGAAGCGTAGATCTGCTGCGACAACGGATCGTCGCCTGGCGCATGGAAAAACACCTTGCCGATTTTCTCGTCTACGGTGAGCAGCTTGTCGATATCGCGATCGCCCGTGGTCAACGCATGACGAAGCTGGCCATCGAGTCCATAGAGATACAGCTGCTTGTAGCCGCTGCGTTCGGACGCCCAGATGAACGCATCGCTTTGATGCAGGAAGCGCAGATCGGAGTTGAGATCGATCCAGGTCGGGCTGGTTTCCGTGAGCAGCACGCGTTGCTCACGATGGTGCGCATCGACCAGCATCAGATCAAGACGGCGCTGATCGCGACTTTCGCGCTGATAGGCGAGCTGCCGACTGTCCGGCAGCCAGTCGACCCGCGCCAGGTAGATATCCTTGTCGGCGCCGAGATCGATCCAGCGCGTGCGTCCGCCGTGCGGCTTGACCAGACCGAGCTGCACCACCACGTTGGGGCGGCCCGCGGCCGGATAGCGTTGCTCGATGACTTCGGTACGATCGGCGTAGACCTCGGAGCGCTTGACCTTGTCGACACCCGAATCGTCGTAGCGCTCGTAGGCAATCGCGCTGTCGTCCGGCGCCCACCAGTAGCCGCTCGCTCGATCCATTTCCTCCTGCGCGACGAATTCGGCTTCGCCGTTGTGGATCGGACCCGCGCCGTCGCGCGTCAAGCGGTAGCTGCGGTCGTGATCGAGGTCGATGACATACAAATCCTGCCGGCTGACGAACGAGACGTAGCGCCCGCGCGGCGACACCTTGGCGTCGATCACGTCGAGCCCCGCCGGCGTCAGCGCGCGCAATCTTGCGTCGGCCTTTGCATCGAAGTCGTAAAGCCACAAGCGCTCGCCGACGCCGAACAGAAGCTTGCGGCCATCCGGCGCATAGCGATACGCGACGATGCCCTTGAACGCGGCAATGCGTTCACGCTCGCGCCGCGCCTTTTCCGCATCGGACAACTCGACATCGTGACCAAGCGCCGTCGAATCAACCAGGCGTTCGGCCTTGCCGCGGGCGATATCGTATTGCCACAGATCGAGCCGGTTCTGATCGTCCGCGCGCCCGCGCAGAAAGGTCACGCGGCTGCCGTCCGGTGCGATCTGGAGTCCGCGCGGGATCGGCCCGTTGACGTCCGGATCGGACCAGATGCGATCGACCGAGAGTTTCGCGGCCATTGCCGGAAGTGTGACCATGCCCGCGGCGAAAAACGCGAGAGCGCGTCTCATGGTTTGGCTCCGTGTCCGAACAGGATGCGTTTTTCCGCATCGGTCATCGGCGCATCGGGATCGCGATAGCGCGGCGCCAGCGCGTAGGCGCGCCCGGTCGCGGGACGTTTCGCGATCGCGTCGAACCAGCGCGCGAGATTCGGAAAATCGCCAAGGTCCTGGTGCTGCGACTGGTGCGGCACGATCCACGGATACGCGGCCATGTCGGCGATCGTGTAGTCATCGCCGCAGATGAAGGCGCGATCGGCCAGCCGCTTGTCCAGAACGCCGTAAAGGCGCGCGGTCTCGCGCTCGTAGCGTTCGATCGCATACGCAATCTTTTCCGGCGCATAACGATTGAAATGATGGTTCTGACCGACCATCGGTCCGAGTCCCGCCATCTGCCAGAAGAGCCATTCGGTGCAGGCGACACGCCCGCGCAGATCCGCGGGAATGAATTGCGCAATCTTGTCGGCCAGATACAGGAGAATCGCGCCGGACTCGAACACGCCGAGCGGCTCGCCGCCGTCAGCCGGCGCCTGGTCGACGATCGCGGGCACGCGGTTGTTCGGTGAAATCGCAAGGAAATCCGGTGCGAACTGATCGCCCGCGCCGATATCGACCGGCTTGATCGCGTAGTCGAGACCGGCTTCCTCGAGCAGCAAGGTGACCTTGTGACCGTTCGGAGTCGGCCAGTAATAAACGTCAAGCATGCTGTTTCTCGTGCCGTTTCCCGGTTCGCGTACGGCGAGCTTAACGTCATACGGACGCTGCGGCGATTGCTGAACGCCAGTGCACTGCGGGATCGCCAGAAATTGCACGCTCTGATGTTCGGGAGTAGCTTCGGGAACACTAAGTGTACGGTGCGAAATCGGCAGTTGATCCGCACTTCTTTCGGTCGTAAACCAGGCAAAGGAAAAATGCCATGACTGCATTGAGATTGTTGGTTCTATTCATCGCCTGCGCCATTGCTCCGCAGGTATTTGCCGATCCCTTCACCTGCCCTCAATCCGGCGATCCGGGATATATCGGGATCGATTCGGTTTCGGTATTTCTCGACCTGAATCCGCCGACCCCGGATTCAACCCAGAGCATCGCATTCTCGGTTGGCAAAGTTGCGTTCTTGCCCGACGGCCTGTCGACGCAGGTTGTGGGCAGAACGGTCAACGTCTATCTCGCAGGACACGATGATCCGGCGACGCCACCGGCGCCCACGAGCTGCCTGGCGACATCGGTCGGTCCGCTTGCAGCCGGATCCTATGTCGTCAAGGTGATTATCGTCCCGGACGACTCCGACAATTCGGGGCCTTACGTCGATGCAATCACCTCGTTCGATGTCCAGCCTGCCGGAGGAAACGAGCCGCTGCCGATCACCGGCCGCATGACCTCGAACTGGTACGACCCGGCACACAGTGGCGAAGGCATCATCGTGCAGGTCGCCGCGTTTCCGCCGGCCGCTGACGGCACCGTCGCGAAGGAATTCGTGTTCGACTGGTTCACCTACGATGTCAATGGCCGACCATTCTGGATTTCGGGCAACGCGACGATCGATCCGGACAATCCGACGCAGGTGACGGTGCCGGCGATCTACCGAACCGACGGTGGCTTCGCCGGCGATTTCGGTGCCGAAGCGACACAGGTCCCCTGGGGAACGGTCACGTTCTCGTTCCCGGATCTCGATCACATAACGGTTGATTACGCCGCCGACCCTGATCTCGGCGCAGACATTCCGGGCGGCAGCGGCACGCTGCTCTACGAGCGCCTGCTCAATATCGATGGAATCTGCGATCCGCGAACACTTTGTGTGCAGTAGGCAGTAGAGCGGTCAGCGGCAAGTGCGCGCGTAATGATCACCGGAGCGGCGTTCGTCGATCGCCGCTCCGGAAGGGCCGTGTGCCAATGCCGGGGCGGACCATGTTGTCTTGGCGCCCGCTAAGCGCGCGCGCTCGCAAGCTTGCTGCGGCGGATGCCGTACGCGAAATAGATCACCAGCCCGATTGACATCCAGATCACGAAGCGCCAGATCGTCACCATCGGCAGGCCGCCGAGCAGCATCAGGCGACCGTTCTCGAACCACGGCCAGCCGACGATCAGGAACAAGGAGAACACGACGCCGAGCGGTGCGAACAGCCACAAGGCAGGGGTACGGAAGCTGCGTGGAATCTCGGGCCTGCGTACGCGCAAAATCAGCACGGCAATGCAGATCACGATAAATGCGGACAAGGTGCCGATGTTCACCAGCTCCGCGACTTCGCCGATTGGCAGAAAGCCCGCGACGATCGCGGTGAACACACCGAGCACCATGGTCGGGCGATACGGCGTGCCATAGCGCGGATGTACGCGCGCGAACCATCGCGGCAACAACCCGTCGCGCGACATCGCGAACCAGATGCGCGCCGCGCCGAGCATGAATGCAAACATCACGCTGGTGATACCCGCGATCGCGGCGACGTTGATGATGCCGCGCACCCAGTCGAGGCCGAGTGCCTTGAACGCCGCATCCACCGGCGCATCGCTCGCGAGTTGCGGATACGGCACCATGCCGGTCAACACCAGCGACACCGCGAGATACAAGGTCATCGACACGGCCAGCGACAGCAGCACCGCGCGTGGCAGGTCGCGTTGCGGATGGCGCGATTCCTCCGCCGCCGTGGTCAGCGTGTCGTAGCCGAACACGGCGAAAAACACGATGCTCGATGCGGCCAGCACGCCGGCCCAGCCGAAATGCATTGCGCCGTCGGCTCCGCTGGTCGCGGGCGGAATGAACGGATGCCAGTTGGCGGTATCGACGTAAAACGCGCCGACGCCGATCACCAGCGCGACGCCGATCACCTTGATCGTGACGATGACCGTATTGGCGCGCGCACCCCATTCGGTCTTGACGGTCAGCATCCAGGCGATTGCGAGCGAAATCGCCGCCGCGATCACGTTGAACACCTTGCCATTGCCCGGATGGAGCGGATCCCACGCACTTTGCGCCCACAAGGGCAGGTGCAAGCCGGTCAGTTGCGCGATCAGCGCCTGCACGTAACCGGACCAGCCGATCGCGACCACCGCGACGATCAGCGCGTATTCGAGCAACAGATCCCAGCCGATGATCCACGCCAGCAGCTCACCGAGCACCGCATACCCGTAGGTGTACGCGCTCCCTGTCACCGGAATCATGCCGGAGAATTCGGCATACGCCAGCGCCGCGCAGGCACTGCCGATTCCAGCCACGAGGAAACTAAGGACCACCGCCGGGCCCGCGTTGGCCGCGGCCTGCTGCCCTGCCAGCACGAAGATGCCGACGCCGATGATCGCGCCCACGCCGATCGCGGTGAGCTGCCAGATACCGAGCACACGGCGAAAGTCACGGCGCGAGGCGGTCTCGCCCTGCAACTGCTCGATGGTCTTGTGGCGCGTGATGCGTGCGATCAGGTTCATGCAATCTCCCCGGACAATGACGGGCCGATGATAACCGCTCGCGATTTCGCGCACTCGTCGTGAAAGCTCGTTGCGTACCGACTCGCGCGATCTCGAGGGCCTTGCGCGCAGCCGACCGGATCGATCAATTCACCTTGGTCCAGCGCAATTCCGCGACATCGCGCGGCGGGGCAAAACTGTCGGTGCGCGCCTGCGGCCAGAAGCGCTGGAACACGGCGTGATCGGGAACGCTGTCGAGCAGGGCGCCCGGGCGCACGAACTGAAACAGCGCGGCCAGCGAGCGCACCTCGACCGAGGAGACGCGCTGGATCACGTGTTCCGGACCGAGCTCGCTCGGATGGCTCAAGCCGCTCGCGCAGATCAGCTCCTTGAGCGCCTTGAGCGTGTTTTCGTGGAAATACCTCACGCGTTCGGCCTTGTCCAGCACGTTCAGCGACTTCCAGCGTTCGGGATTCTGTGTGGTGATGCCGGTCGGGCAGTGATCGGTATGGCAGCTGCGCGACTGGATGCAGCCGAGCGCGAACATGAATCCGCGCGCGGCATTGCACCAGTCGGCGCCAAGCGCGAGCGTGCGCGCGATATCGAACGCGGTGATGACCTTGCCGCTTGCACCGATGCGAATCTGCGAGCGCAGATTCAGACCGACCAGCGTGTTGTGCACCAGCATCAGCGCTTCGCGCAGCGGTGCGCCGACATGATCGGAAAACTCGAGCGGCGCCGCGCCGGTTCCACCTTCGCCGCCATCGACGACGATGAAATCCGGCAGGATCCCGGTTTCCTGCATCGCCTTGGCGATGCCGAACCATTCCCACGGATGGCCCATCGCGAGCTTGAATCCGACCGGCTTGCCGCCGGAGAGTTCGCGCAGACGCGCGACGAATTGCAACAGGCCTTCGGGCGTGGAAAACGTCGAATGCCGCGACGGTGAAATGCAATCCTCGCCGATCGGCACGCCACGGGTCTCGGCGATTTCGCGGTTGACCTTGGCGGCCGGCAGGATGCCGCCGTGGCCGGGTTTGGCGCCCTGCGACAGCTTGATCTCGATCATCTTGACCTGTTCCAGCGTCGCTCGCTCGACGAAGCGATCCGGACTGAACACCCCGGCGTGCTCGCATGCGCCGAAATAGCCCGAGCCGAGTTCCCAGACCACATCGCCACCGTTCTCGCGGTGATACGACGACAGCGATCCCTCGCCGGTGTCGTGGTAAAAGCCGCCGCGACGTGCGCCTTCGTTGAGCGCGCGTATCGCATTCGGCGACAGCGAACCGAAACTCATCGCCGAGATGTTGAACACGCTGGCCGAATACGGTTGCGTGCATGCCGCGCCACCGACCGGCACGCGAAAATCGTGACTGTCGATCAGCGTCGGCGCGATTGAATGGTTGATCCATTCGTACTGCTCGGAGTAGACATTGATCTCGGTGCCGAACGGATTGTCGTCCAGCGCGTCGAGCGAGCGCTTGTAGACGATGTCGCGCTGCACGTGCGAAAACGGCACTTCCTCGGTATCCGACTCCACCACGTACTGGCGCAGCATCGGCCGGATCGCCTGGAACATGAAACGGATGTGCGCAAGCACCGGGTAGTTGCGCAGCACGGCACTGCGGCGCTGCGCGAGATCGTAAATGCCGACCAAAACGAGCAGCGCGCTGGCAATCGCGAGAAAGCGCCAGCCGTTGCCCGCGTTCCATCGCGGCACGGTCAGCACGAAAACCACTACTGCGCCCGCCAAGGCCCAGTAGCGCGACGGAAACCCCCTCTCCATGCCCTATCCCCTCGGTTTGACTCTTGCTGTCCGACTCGGTGTGTCTCATGCGAATGACCGCTGAGGATAGCGCAACGTCGATGCGACTTCAGGGCATGCGACGGGTTGCGGTTCTGCTTCGGATCGGGAACCCGATTTCATGCGATCCGTCCGGCGCGCCGTGGTGGCGCTGCCGGTACACTGGTGACATGAGTGAAACCGAACCGCCCAAGCGTTCGCGTACGAGGAAACCGGCGGCAGCCGACCCGGCAAAGCCTGCCAGGCGGGTACGCGAAATCAACAGGCCGGCGGCAAAAGCCAACACGGCCAAACCGCGTGCAACCAAAGCCGCGCCCAAGCCTGCGCCTGCGCGCGACAAGTCGCCGCCGCCACGCGCTCGTCGCACTACAAAGGCGAACACCGATGCGGCGAATACCCGCAGCGCAAGCGCGCCGGTACCCAGTTTCGCACGCAAGCGCTTGCCGAATGCCGCTTCGCCTGCCGGCCGATCCGCATTGCATCCAGCCGATACCTCGGCGCGATCGAGGCGCATGTTCGAGGCGCTGCTCGCACGAGTGCCGGCACGCTATCGCGGTCGCGTGCGCCAATATCTCGTGCTCGCCAGGCTCGATCGGCCGATCGGCGCGTTGTTGTTGCTGTGGCCGACCTGGTGGGCGTTGTGGCTCGCGGCTGGCGACTTCCCGCCGATCGGGCTGCTGCTCATTTTCACGGCCGGCGTGCTGGTCATGCGTTCGGCCGGTTGCGTGATCAACGACTACGCCGACCGCGGCTGGCTCGATCCGAAAGTCGAGCGCACGCGTGGGCGCCCGCTGGCGGCCGGCAGGGTATCGAAGCAGGAGGCGCTGCTGCTTTTCGTCGGATTGCTTGCACTCGCGTTCATGCTCGTGCTGCTGACCAATCGCCTGACCGTGGAATTGTCGGTTGTCGGCGTCGCGCTCGCGGTCGTCTATCCGTTCACCAAGCGTGTGACCCATCTTGCCCAGGTGGTGCTTGGCGCGGCGTTCGGCTGGGCCATACCGATGGCTTTCGCTGCGGTCACCAATGAGCTTCCACCGATCTGCTGGCTGCTGTTTCTCGGCAACGTGTTGTTCTCGACGATTTACGACACCGAGTACGCAATGATCGATCGCGATGAGGACATCGCGGCCGGCGCCAAGTCCACAGCGATCCTGTTCGGCGACGCCGATCGCGCCGCCATCGGCGTGCTGATGGGGACTTTTGCGATCGCGATGCTGCTGGTCGGCACGCGCGCCGAGTTGCATTGGCCCTACTTTGTCGGTCTCGCTGTTGCCAGCGGCCTTCTGGTGTATCAGCAAGGGCTGCTGCGCGATCGCACTCGCGATCATTGCTTCGCGGCCTTTCGCAACAACAACTGGGTCGGTTTCGCGTTGTGGCTCGGGTTGCTGTTCGCGCTCGCGATCCGCTGAGCGATCAGCGTGGCGCTGGTGCGCGCGCCAGCGCCCAGGCATCGATGTGCACGACGCCGGCCCGTCGCAATGCGAGCGCGCACGCGCGCAGCGTCGCGCCGGTGGTCATGACATCGTCGATGATCGCGATGTGATCGGGTAGACGCGTGCCTTCGGTGATTGCGAAGGCGCTGCGCAGATTGCGCCGGCGCGTTGGCGCATCGAGTCCGGTCTGCGGCGGGGTCGCCCGGATGCGCCGCAGGACATCGTGACGCAACGGCAATGTGAACGCGCGAGCGAGCGGCCGCGCCAGTTCCAGCGCCTGGTTGTAGCCGCGATCGCGCAGGCGCGACTCATGCAGCGGCACCGGCACCAGCAGGCGCGGCAGGTTCACGCGATCGGCCCGCAGGCGATCGGCGAACAGCTCGCCGAGTACGCGACCGGCGGCGAGATCGCCGCCGAACTTGAAACGCCCCTCGAGCAGATCCAGCGGATGGCCGTAGCGGAACGGCGCGTAACACGCCGCAAACGGCGGTTCGTGCCGCAGACATTCGCCACAGATCGGCGCCGGCGCTTCAAGTGGCAGCGCGCAGCGGGGGCAGCAGGGCGTATTGATCGCAAGATCACCGGTGCAGCCGGCGCACAGATCGCGGCCGTCGGCGCCGGCGCCAGCGCACAACAGGCAGCGGGGCGGCAGCAGCATCCGCAACAGGCGCGCGCCCATGCCGTGAACCGGACCGCCGTCAACCATCATCGGTCCATCGAAGTTGACAGCCGCCGTGGCCCTGCCCAGACTCACGTTTCGCTCCGCCGAGCCGGGAATCCGCGCATGACCGCCCCACGCCACGACTGGACGCGCGAGGAAGTCCGCGCCTTGTTCGATCTCCCATTCACTGACCTCCTGTTTCGTGCGCACGCGGTTCACCGGGCCCAGCATGATCCCAACCGCGTGCAGGTTTCCACCCTGCTGTCGATCAAGACCGGCGGATGCCCGGAAGACTGCGCCTATTGTCCGCAGGCCGCGCGCTATGCGACCGGCGTCGCAGCGGAAAAACTCATGGATGTCGATGCGGTGCTGGACAAGGCGCGCCAGGCCAGCGCCGCCGGCGCTACACGCTTCTGCATGGGGGCAGCGTGGCGCTCGCCCAAGGATCGCGACATTTCGAAGATCGCGGCGATGGTCGCGGCGGTCAAGGCGCTCGGCATGGAAACCTGCGCGACGCTCGGCATGCTGACCCGATCGCAGGCCGATGCGCTTCGCGACGCCGGGCTCGAGTACTACAACCACAATCTCGACAGCGCGCCGGAGTTCTACGGCGAGATCATCCATACGCGCGAATACCAGGATCGGCTCGATACGCTCGGCCATGTGCGCGATGCAGGCCTGAAAACCTGTTGCGGTGGCATCGTCGGCCTCGGCGAGACGCGCGCGCAACGCGCAGGCCTGTTGCACGCGCTCGCCAATCTGCCCGAACACCCGCAGTCCGTGCCGATCAACCGTCTCGTGCGCGTCGAGGGCACGCCGCTGGCCGACACCGAGCCGCTCGATCCGTTCGAATTCGTGCGCACGATCGCGGTCGCGCGGATCCTGATGCCGGCATCGATGGTGCGCCTCTCGGCCGGACGCGCCGAGATGAGCGACGAGTTGCAGGCACTGTGCTTCTTCGCCGGCGCCAACTCGATCTTCCACGGCGAGAAACTGCTGACCACCGGCAATCCCGATGTCGAGCACGACCGGCAGTTGTTCGCGCGGCTCGGCATCGAGCCGATGGGGCTGGACACGGATGCCCGGACAGGACTGGCGAGCATCAGCGAACCCGAACCGGAACCGGTATCGGCGACGGCGTGAGGCGCCTGCCGCCGATCGCGGCAACGCCGCCGCGTACGGCCACCATTGCGCGAGCCGCCGCATGCCCCGACCCTCACTAATAGATCGACTTGCGTTGCAACAAGCCGAGCGCGCGTACCATGCGCTGTTGCGTCGCCTGCGCACGGTAGAGGCGGCGCAGGGTGCGTACGTCGTGATCGACGGCAGGCGCTTGCTGTCGTTCGCGAGCAACGACTATCTCGGACTTGCGCAGCACCCGGCCTTGCGCGATGCGCTGGTCGGCGCGGCGCGTCACTGGGGTGTCGGCGCCACCGCGGCGCATCTCCTCGGCGGTCACCGCGAACCGCATGCCGTGCTCGAACACGCGCTCGCGCAATGGACCGACCGCGAATGCGCACTGGTTTTTTCGAGCGGCTACATGGCCAACATCGGCGTGATCGGCGCGCTGGCCGCGACCGGCGAGTCCGGTCCGCGCGGTGCGCGAACGCTGTGCGTGCAGGACAAGCTCAATCACGCGAGTCTGCTCGATGGCGCGCGCTTCGCCGGTTGCGAGTTGAAGCGTTATCGCCATGCCGACGTCGCAAGCGCGCGTCGCCAGCTTGAATCGCGACCGCAATCCGCCGCGCTGCTTTCGACCGACGGCGTGTTCAGCATGGACGGCGATATTGCACCGTTGCCGGAACTGGCCAGGCTCTGTCGCGAACAGGATGCGACTCTGCATGTCGATGATGCGCACGGCCTCGGGGTATTCGGCGCCGACGGCGCTGGCAGCGTCGCCGCAGCAGGACTCGGCCAGACCGACGTTCCGGTGCTGATGGCAACGCTCGGCAAGGCGCTCGGCGTTGCCGGCGCATTCGTCGCGGGCAGCGCCACGCTGATCGACGGCCTCGTGCAGTTCGCGCGCAGTCACGTCTATACCACGGCGATGCCGCCAGCGCTCGCGGCAGCGGCAAGCGCCGCGATCGAGATCGCGCGGCATGAATCCTGGCGGCGCGATCATCTTGCTGTGCTGATCCGGCATTTTCGCTCCGGCGCGGCGGAACGCGGCCTTGCGCTGCTGCCGTCGCAGACGCCAATCCAGCCATTGCTGATCGGTGACAGCGGCGATGTGCTCGCAGCGTCGGCACGGCTCGAGGGCGCCGGCTTCTTCGTTTCCGCAATCCGCCCGCCGACCGTGCCGCAAGGCCACGCGCGCCTGCGCATCGCGCTGTCGGCGTTGCATGGCGAGACCGATGTCGAACGTCTGCTCGATGCACTTGCGGCGAGTGTGCGCCGCAACGCACGCCTTCATTCAGGTGCACCCGAACCGGCCGCCAGTCC
>JBAUWF010000089.1:0-12595 GCA_049583635.1 Rhodanobacteraceae bacterium | reverse complement strand
GTGCCATCCAGGGCGGCGGTTTCAAGTCGTTGCAGGAAGGCCAGCGCGTCAGCTTCGTTGTCGTCAAAGGACAGAAGGGGTTGCAGGCTGACCAGGTTCAGCCGCTGTAGCCCCGGTTGCATCGTTGTACGGGGAAAACCCGGATGGAAACATCCGGGTTTTTTTGTGGCAAAGCGCACGCTGTGCTTCTTGCACTTGCATTGACGCCGGCACGGTATGAGGGTGGGGTTCAGCCCGTTCCAGAGACAATCGAACCTTGCCGATCAGGGGCGACGACGCATGAATTTCGCTGCGACGCCATCATCGAAGCTGGCTCCCCTGGAGTCGCTGGAAACCTGTTACGCGCGCGTCCGCGGTTGTACCCGGGCCTTGTGCGCCGATCTCGCGGCCGAAGATACCGTGGTGCAGACGATGCCCGAGGTCAGCCCGACCAAGTGGCATCTGGCCCATACGACCTGGTTCTTCGAGCAGTTCGTACTCGGTGTGCGCGCGGGCTACCGGCCGGTGCATCCGGACTGGTTGTATCTGTTCAACTCCTACTATCAAAGCGTCGGTCCGATGCATGCGCGTCCGCAGCGTGGCCTGTTGTCACGACCGACGCTGGCCGAAGTGCTTGATTATCGTGCGCGTGTCGACGAGCGCATGCAGCATCAGTTCAATGTCGCTGCCGATTCGGCATTTTCCGACCTGGTCACGCTCGGGTTGAATCATGAACAGCAACACCAGGAATTGCTGCTGACCGACATCAAGCATGTGTTTTCGGTCAACCCGCTCGAACCGGTATTTCGCGAGACCCACGCCGACACTTCGCAGGATCCGGGGCCGCTCGATTTCGTGCAAGGGCGGGAGGGCATCGTCGACATCGGCGCCGATGCGGGCGGTTTTTCCTTCGACAACGAACGTCCGCGTCATCAGGCACTGCTGCATCCACATGCGATCGCGAGTCGGCCTGTGACCAACGCCGAATATGCCGAGTTCGTTCGCGACAGTGGTTACTCGACGGCTGCACTATGGATGTCGGATGGCTGGGAAGTCGTGCGGGCGCGCGGCTGGAAGCGGCCGTTGTACTGGTCCGAGGACGGCGCAACCGAGTTCACCCTCGGCGGGCGCCGCGAAATCGATCCAAACGCGCCGGTCAGTCACGTGAGTTTCTACGAGGCCGACGCTTTCGCGCGCTGGGCCGGTTTGCGGCTGCCGACCGAGTTCGAGTGGGAGAGTCTTGCCGCGGCGCAACCCGACAGGACCGGAAACTTCCTCGATTCGGGCCGACTGCATCCGCACGCCGCAGGCCGCACCACCGGCGATGCGACTGCGCGGCAGATGTTCGGCGACGTGTGGGAATGGACGTCCAGTCCGTATGTCAGCTACCCGGGATTCCGCCCGCTGGCGGGCTCGCTCGGCGAGTACAATGGCAAGTTCATGTGTGGGCAGTGGGTGTTGCGTGGCGGCTCCTGCGCCACTCCGTCCGATCACATGCGAGCGAGTTATCGCAATTTTTTCGGTCCGGCCGATCGCTGGCAATTCATGGGATTCCGGCTCGGGAGGGATGCATGAGGATGAGCAGCTCACCGTGTGCGGTCGATCTCGAGGATCGCCATCCGAGCGAAGACGTCATCCTGGCCGATGTGTGTGCCGGCCTTCGCCTAACGCCCAAGCGGCTTTCGTCGCGGTATTTCTACGACGCTCGCGGTTCGGCCCTGTTCGAGCGGATCTGCGAGCAGCCCGAGTACTACCTGACACGCGCGGAACTGGCCCTGATGGAAGAGCACGCGGCCGATATCGCCAAGGTTGTCGGTTCCGAAGCGCTGGTGGTCGAATACGGCAGTGGCAGCGGTCTGAAAACGCGTCTGCTTCTGGCCAATCTCGACGCACCGGTGGCCTATGTGCCGGTCGAAATCTCGCGCGCGGCGCTGACCGAAAGCGTCGCCGCGCTCACGCCGGAGTTTCCCCGGATCGAGATGTTGCCGGTGTGCGCGGATTTCACCGAGCACTTCGTATTGCCGGAACCGCACCGGCTGCCGCGACGCGCGCTGGTGTATTTCCCGGGCTCGACGATCGGCAATTTCGCGACCCGCGACGCACTTTCGCTGTTGCGCGAAATGCGTGAGGAAATGGGTGGGAATGGCGCGGCCCTGATCGGAGCGGACCTGAGAAAGGATGTGGCGGTGATGGAAGCGGCATACAACGACGCGGCCGGTGTCACGGCCGAGTTCACGCTGAACATGCTGGTCCGTTTCAACCGCGAACTCGGCGCCGACTTCGACGTGCCGCAATTTCGCCATCAGGCACGCTACAACCCGATGGCGTGTCGCATCGAGACGCACCTGGTCAGCCGCCGCGCGCAAAACGTGCGCGTCGGCGGCGAGCAGTTCGACTTCGCCGCCGACGAGCCGATTCTGGTCGAATACAGTTGCAAGTACTCGACCGACGATTTTTCCCGCATGGCCGAACGCGCAGGATTGCGGGTCGAACGTGTGTGGACCGATGCCGGACAGCAGTTCGCGCTCTACTACCTCACGTGCGAAACCGCGCGGACCGTTTCATCCGGCGATAGGTAACTCCAGGGGACCGGCTGGTCCTTTCGGCATCAGGTGCCTTTCGGGCCGTCGCGCCAGGCGATGGCTTCGAGTTCGACCCGGGATGGCTTGCCCCCGCGCCATCCGGCCGCGAGTACGGGTCGCGACCGGATGCACCAGGGCTCATCCGGCCTTGTTCTTCGCCGCGATCCAGTCGTCGATCACGCGTTCGAGCAGGGCCAGCGGCAGCGCCCCGTGCGTGAGCACCTGATCGTGGAAGTCGGCGAGGCGGAATTTCGGCCCGAGCGCCTGCTTCGCCTTTTCGCGCAAGGCGAGGATCTTGAGCATGCCGGCCTTGTATGCGAGCGCCTGGCCCGGAGCGACGAAATAGCGTTCGATCTCGGCCGTCACGTCGGATTCGGCCATGCCGGTGTTTTCCATCATGTAGGCGATGGCCTGCTCGCGCGTCCAGTGCTTGTAGTGGATGCCCGAATCGACGACCAGGCGCACCGCGCGCATCATCTCGTCGCGCAGGCGTCCGAGATTGTCGAGCGGATCGTTCTCGAAACCGAGTTCCCACGCCAGCCGTTCCGCGTACAGCGCCCAGCCTTCCGAGTAGGCCGTGAACGGCAGCACGCGCCGGAAGAACGGTACGCCCTGCAGTTCCTGCGCGATCGAGATCTGGAAATGATGGCCCGGAATGCCCTCGTGATAGGCCAGCGTGCGCATCGCGAATTTCGGGGTTTCGCTGGTGTCGCGCATGTTCGCGTAGAACACGCCCGGGCGTGAGCCATCGAACGAACCAGCCTGATAGTACGCGCCCGGCGCGGTCTTCTCGGCGAACTCCGGCACCGCCTTGACTTCGACGCCGAGTTTCGGGCGTACGTCGAACGCATTGCCGAGGCCCTTGTTTACCTCGTCGAGGATCGCCTGATAACGCGCGAGCATCATCTTCTTGCCGGCTGGCGTGTTCGGGAATACCTCGTCGGGCTCGTGCGCGAGCTGCTGCACGCGCGCGCCGATGGTGCCTTCGGTCAGCCCGCGCGATTTCAGGATCGCGTCCATTTCCGTCGTGATGCGCGCGACTTCCGCGAGGCCGAGCTGGTGCACGTCCTCGGGTGTCATGTTGGTGGTCGTGTGCATGCGCACGCACCACGCGTAGTACGCATCGCCGTCGGGCAGATGCCAGGCGCCGTAGTTGCCCTGCGCCTTCGGCTTCAGCGCAGTGAAATACGCGATGAGCTGCCGGTATGCGGGATACACCTTCGTATCGATCGAATGCGCGACGCCGGCGAGCAGTTCGCTACGCGTCGCAGCGTCCATCTTCGCCGCGGGAATCTTGTCGAGCTTCTCCTTGAAGCTCGTGTAGAGCATGTTCTGCTTCCCCGGCTTCGCGATGAACCCATCCATCTGCGCAAGCACTTCCTCGACCGTGAACTGCGGCGGCACCACACCTTCGGACTCGCGCAGACGCAGCCCGTCGACGACCTGACCGAATACGCGTGGAAACTGGTCGAGCCGCGAGATGTAGTTCTCGGCGTCGCCGCGGTCGTGCACCTGATGCGTCTGCGCCATGAAGTTCGGCAGGCTCGACTGCACGCCGAACATCTGGTTGACCGGAAAATCATCGTCGCGAAAACGGTCGCCCTCGACCTGCATCTTCAGGAAATAGTCGAGCACGTCGTAGGACAGTCGGCCTTCGCGGTCGAGTGCGCTGCGATCGTAGCGATGCAGCATCGCCTCGTCGCGGCGGACCATGTCCGCGAGCCTTGCCGCATGCGCCGGCGAAGCGTCATCCAGATCGTCGCTGTAGAAATCCAGCCACGGCGGCAGGATGCGCATGCTGCTCAGAAGCTGCGGGCTGTCGAACGCGAACTCCGCAAACACGCGGTCGTAGAACCAGCCGATCCTGAGCGGCTTGAAATACCAGATGTGAATGAACAACGCGCTCGCGAGCAGCACGACCACGAGCAACGAGCCGACCAGCCATTTCAGCAACTTGCGCATGATATCTCCCCGAAATCCGAGCCGGACTGTAGCAGCCGCGGCGGCGGCGTGCGGCGGCAGAAAGTCATGTGGGAGGGCGTGGCACCGGCGCAAGTGACCCCGCCGCTCGGCCGCGTCAGAGCAGGGGGCCGGCCCACAGACAGCAGTGTCGCGGCCGGCCTCGGCTGCCGCTGCGCGCCGGGCCTGGGCCGATTTTCTGCTGGTCGTTCGGTCGCGGCTGTCAGCGGCCGCGTTCCTTCCAGACCATGGCGGCCAGACCCAGCGCGACCACGAAGGCGATCGCACTTATCCAGAGCGGCATCACGATGCCATTGACGTACACCGGCCAGCCCAAGAACAGGCGCACCAGATGGACGAGCGCAAACAATACGAGAACAACGACGGTGATGGTCGTGAATGGCTTCATCTCGAACCTCCAGTCCTGCGAGTACCCACAATCACGAAAGCCAGCCGTTCCCGATCGCCTTGCGGGCGAGCAAAACCAGTCCCACCGCGACGGCCAGCACGATGCCCTGCAGAACGAGTGCCGCGGGGCCGGCGTGTGACGCGGCGCCGCTCATCGCAAACAGCGAGATGTCCTGAAGGATCACGCCGAGCAGCGACAGCGCCAGCAACGGATACGACCACCGCCTGCCCAGGATCAGGCCGACGCAGCCGAGCGCGCCACCCAGCACGGCAACGCCGGTGGCAGCCACGGACCAGAAGGGACGAGCCGCGTACATGGCCTGCTGCGCCGCGCTCAGCTTCGCCACATCCTCGGGCGTCATCCGGAAATCGGCGAGAAAGGCGGCACAGCCCAGCAGGTTCCAGAGCAGGGCAACAGCCGCCACCGGTTTGAACCACTTCGGTATCGCGTTCATCTCGATTTCCCTATGTATTGGTTTCGGTGATTGCGTGGAAGCGCTGCGACGGAGGATTATGCCGCACTCGGGTACTGATCGGAGGGCCGACTTGCAACCGGTCGGGCGACCTTGACCGCCAGGCCGGCTAAGGGGTGAACTCGCCCAGGACCCGCATGGTCTCGGGCTTTAGGCCGTCCTCTTTCATCGCTCTTGCTGCTTCCTCGGAGGCCATGAAAGACTGGAACTTCTCCATGTCCGGCACCGCCACGACAAGCCCCGTCGAATTCGGATTCTGCGGATCCCGAAAGGTGCGGCAAGTGACGCCGATACGTTCGAACATCGCGTGCCGACTTCCGACTCCTTTCTGCCAGGCTTTTGCCCAGCGCGCGCCATCTTCGACTTCGTGGAAAATCATCAGCATTGCCATTGGGTGTTCCTCCGTCGAGGTTTGAACCGCCCCAAGGACTCGCCTCGACAGCGGGTTTGTTTCGTCTACGCAGCCGCCGAGGGCCTGTTTCTATCCGAATGTCCGCCCCGACCGTACTTCCGCAACCTCCAGGCGTTTTACCGGCGTGCGGGCAAATTGATGCCAAAGGCCCATTTCCATGCATCGCCGTCCTTGACATAGACCGACGTGCCCCAGACAGATCCAACTTTCTGGCCGAAGCAGGTGCCATCGGCACTACCGGTATATCTCAGGATGCCTACTGTCGGCGAGAGCATCGTGCCCACGCCGTCGGTGATGCTGACGCTCTTGACATTGCATCCGGGTCCGGTCCAGTCCTTGATGGCATCGGCTTTGTTTGCGAAGTGGTTGCCGAAGATATCGATAAATGAAATATCCCTGGCCGTCAGGTGCTCAATTTTTTTGGCGTCGTGTTCTTTCCAGGCTTCCCAGACAGCTTTTTCGTTCGTCACCAACGCATCGGTGCCGGCATCCGGAGCGGCCGGTTTGGCCTCATCCTTGTTGGGCGCTTCGTTCTTGACAACCGGTACTGCGGAAGCTGCCTTTGGATCGACAATCGGAGCTTCGGCGTGAAAGGCTCCTTTCCATGTATCGCGGTCGCGAACGAATATGGTCGCCGCCCAACTATCAGCCGGGACCTTTTGTCCGCCGCATGTGCCGTCGACGGTCGTCTTGTGCGTCAGCAATGCCGCATCATTTCCGAGCGGTCTCACCTGCTCGTCCGACAAAGCGTAACTCTTGATCTCGCAATCAGCGCCGGCGTATTCCTTTGTCGCTGATGCCTTGTCGAGCTTGCCGGACGAACCATAGCCGACAAACTTGTCCGAAAGAAATGTGTCCCAGAACCTTGTGTCCCTGGACTTCCAAGCCTCGTATGCGCTCTTTTCGAGCGCTACGAGCGCATCCTTTGCAGGTGCGGCGGGAGTCATCTTTGCAGCCGTCTCAGCGGCGTTTGCATCGGTCGCTGATGCATTTCCGACGCACGCCGCGAAAACGAGAGCCGCTGTCGCGGTTAAAACGGAATGCTTGACCTTGGTCACAAGATTGTCTCCCAAAAATTCATCGTGAATTGAATTCAAGGCCGAAGCTTTGGGCTGTCGCCTCGATGGTGGGGCCAGGCGTCAAGGCGGCCTCCGTGGCGAACAGGCACGACATGAACTGTGGAACTGTCCGGCACTGGAATCGGATTCTGCCGCGCACGATATCCCGCCCGAGCCGCCAGTCTCCCATAGTGCTTAACCGTATTGCGGCGAGTCAGGCATCGCTCCGATGAAGAATGCATCGACGGCTGTTGTTACCTCTTCTCCTCCATAAGACCGACCAAATTACCGTCCGGATCACGCAAGAATCCAGTCCAGAGTTCGTGGTCCGGCATTTTAGCGGCGAGCTGCGGTGCGCGTTCATTGGTGGCGCCGCGCGCGACAAGAGAAGCATGTGTTGCGCCAATATCGGAAACCTTGAAGTAAAGGATGGAGTTGGCCCCTACGGTACCGGAACCTTGCGGGGTGCTGAGCATGATGCGTACGCCGCCTGCATCGAGGAATGCCAAGTCAGGACCGGCGCTGAACAAGAATGCCAGCCCTAGTACGTCACGGTAAAAACCAAGTGCAGCATCGACGTTACTAACGGTCACTGCAATCTGCCGAATGTCAGAGAGTCTCGGATCTTGATTCATGAGCGTATCTCCGTTGGTTGTGGCGCCTACCCCCAAAGCCCGGCAGCGACGGAACTGCGTAACAGTTTTAACGTCGGCCGGAGCGCATTGCTAGGCCGCTTTGTCATCCCCCGTGGTAGGTCCTTGAGATAGAGCCAGCTTCCGCGAGGCCGACGCCACGCCACTTTGCAGCGCCGCCAATCTCTACAGGATTGCCGCAGGATTAGTGCCAGCAAGCTTCCAGGTTGCTCAAACGAATGCCAAATTCTCGAACCCAACGCAACATTTCCTTGAATCTCCTTGTGGCTCTCAATGAGTCCTGTCTGACGGCAAACCGCAGTTGCGAAATGCACGTTGCGTGACGCCATGCGCGCGCAGCCAATGTGCCATTTCGGGCCAGTAGCGGCTGGTGTAGTGCACGGCGCCGTGCGCGTCCTTGATCAGGAAGGAGTGCGGGGCATCGGCTATCGTGACCAGGGTGATGTCGGCCTTGTACTTGTGGCGTGCGGCCTCGATGGCGTCCCGGCTTTTCCTGTACGGCACGTTCTGGTCCTTTTCGGCCAGGAACCACAGCACCGGGATCTTCAGGCGTGCGGCCGTGCTCGCGGGATCCAGCTTCGCGTTGACGCGCCGGCGCTGCCACGCGCCGGCCTGGATGTGGCGCCAGCCGTCGCCGAAGGTCGGGCCGAACCAGGGCTTGTCGGCGGCGGCATCGATCAAGTGCTGGGCCTGCTCGTGCGAGCCGCCCTCGCGGGCCAGCGTGTTGAGACGCAGCCAAAGGGCCGCGGCCGCGGCAATGTCGGCTTCGGGCACGCCGGCAGCGCGCCAGTCGCTCTCGTTTTCGTGCTGCGTGACGGGGCCGATCCACAAGGCGGGGCCGACGCGCTGGATCAGGAAACGCACGCGCCGGTCGCGCGCGGCTGCCAGCGGCGCATACCAGCCGGACTGGCTGGTGGCGTGGATGCCCAGGCGCGCAGCATCGACATCCGGTTGCCGCGCCAGCCAGTCGACGGCGGCATCGAGGTCGCCCGCGAGGTCGACATAGGTGGCCGTGTGCCAGTCGCCGGCCGATGCACCGACGCCGCGCTTGTCGTACGACAACACGGCAAAACCCAGGTTGGTGAAAAAAGTGATCCAGGTGCCGCCGAAGCGATCCACCGGCCCCGAACCGTGCGCCAACACCACAGCGGGGAGCTTGCCCCTAGCACTGTCCGGTGTGTACAGCGTTCCGGCGAGGATCAGGTCGCCGCTCTCGAAATGCACCGCGCGCGCGTCGGGTCGGTGCAGACGATGCGCGAGCCGCGCGTGATCGCCCGGGCGGGTCAGCGTCAGCGTGTCACCGGAAGCATCCATGCTGGCATCAAGCCCGGGCGGAACGAGCGACACGAGCTTGCCGCCTTGCGACGCGAGCAGAACTGCCGTCCGGTTCTTCCACACGTCCATGTACAGCAGACGAATCCCGTCCTCGTCCATCCGGCCGCCGGTCACGCAGGTGCCGTCCGCGAACCGGTACGTGCCCTGATCCTGAACAAGATAGGATGGATCGAAGGGGCTTGCGTTCGCCACGCCGGACAGCGCGAGCAGGACAAGGCAAAGCACAAGCGAGCTGCGCATGGCGAAACTCCACGTACGGCATCGGTGTGAGGGTAGAGCGGCTTGGTGGATCAGGCAAACGACCACGGAAGAGTGAACCGGGCTGCTTGATTCCCGCCGCGCCTTTGCCTTGTATACCTGCGCCGCACCATGTTCCCTTATCGTCCAACGCTTGAATCAATCAGTGCGGGGATTTTCCCGCGTCCGCTTGGATGATTTGTTGGGCGGAGCCTCAATTCCATTGTGCCGCCCAATTTCACCCAAAGCGGTTATTTCCGCAGTCAAACCGGCACTTGTATCTTGAACAATGGCATCAAATGGAATAATCGGGCAACTCCATTTCATCATGCAGGTAACGTCCCATCAAAAGCCGAGGAAAGACAGGTAGCCGCATCAGCAGGGTTGCGAAGTCTCGGACTGATACCCCGAAAGCGGTCTTTGGAACAAACGACGGCACCAACTTTTCCGCATACTTCTGCTTGCGCGCAACGAACGGTTTGATTCGTTCTTGGTAGCGTGCGAACGCCAAGTCGAGATCGCCTTGGTGCGCGCGGATTTCTCCCGCCAGCACATAAGCCTCGGCCAGTGCAAAGCCCGCACCTTCCCCGGCGATCAGGGACGGGCATGCCGCCGCATCGCCAACCAAGGCCACCCTTCCTTTCGTCCACGCATCCATGCGAATCTGGCTAATGCTGTCGAAATAGACATCCTCCACGCCTTTCAGCGCCGCAAGGATTGACGGGCATTCCCAACCCATATCGGAGAATACTTTGGTCAGCGCCGACTTTCGCTCCGACAGGCCTGCTGATACATCACCTGCGAGGTATTCATCCCGAAAAAGCATGAAAAAAAGCATCTTGTCATCGCGCACGGAAAACCGGGAAACATATCTCCCGGGAGCCGTGTGCGCTACGTACACGCTGTCGTCACGCGGACGATAACCAGCAACCTCGAATGCGGCAACGTGACAGCCCAGCGGATATTCGAAGTGCGCATCGGGCCCGAAGGCGATCTGGCGGATGCGTGAATGCAAGCCATCGGCGCCGATGACCAGATCGGCCTCACGCGCAGACGCGTGTTCGAAGCCGATTCGTACACGCTCTCCGTCGTCCTCGACCGTCGCAATGCTGTCCCCGAAGATCGTCTCGACCTGCCCGTCCAACAAGCCGTAGATGGAAGCCGCAATGTCGGCGCGCGCCAAAGACATGATGCGCCCCTTTGCCAAGCGCAGCAGGACGCGCGACGGATAGCCCCCACGGATTCGGCCCCGCTGGTCCACCATGCGGAGTTCCTCGGACTCATATTGCAACTCCTGGAGTCTCGGGAGCAGGCCCATTCTTTCCACAGCGTCGTAGCCGACTCCCCACAAGTTGAGGACGTAGCCACCAGTGCGCACGCGGGAAGCCCGCTCGACGAGCAACACCTCGTGACCCAGCTTGCTCAGCCAGCAAGCGAGCGCCGTACCAGCAATGCCGGCGCCGTTGATTACTACTCGCATAGCCCTCGCATCCATCAATCGAATTCGCTACCAAAACCGGCCCGTGTGCCTACCCGCCCAACGACCATTAGACCTCGAATCCGAGGGATGACACCGCATCGTTCAGGAAACGGGCGGGCTGGTCAAGCGCATGAATCTTTTGGGATCAATGGCTTGGAGCGGAATCTTCACGGTCGGCTACCTTCCTGACGGCCGTGCAGGATGACGAAAACGACGCGACAAGCCTTATCGGGCCGAAGTCGCGACGATAACGCCGCTCGCCGACTCGGCGCTTTTGCAGCGCGCGGCGATTCGCGGAGGGTCAGAACGCGAGCGTGAGGCCGGCGGTCGGTCCGTTGAAGCGCAGGGCAAGACCGACACGGCCGACATCGAAGTCGCGCCTGATGTCGAGTTTGAACCAGTCGTAGCCGGTGTACACACCGAGGTTTGGCGTGAAGCGGTATTCGGCCAGCGCATTCGCGCGGCTCAGGCTGCCGCCGTAGCTGTTGAAGTTGCCCCAGTCGGCATTGAGGTACTGGCCCTGGACAACGAATCCCCAGCGGTGATCCGGGGTATTGGCGGACAGGCGCAGGCCGACAACGGGCGCTGCGCCGGTTTTGCTTTCGCGGCTGCTGAAGCTGTTGGTGCCATCGCTGGCACGAACGTTTCCTTCGAGGTTAGCCCATTCTGCACCGATCTGCACGCCGAAGCTCACGGTCTGGGTTTCGACCAGCGCGTAATCGTAGACAAGGCTGCCGAGATCGAACTGCGCGCCGAACTTTGCCGCGCTGCCGGCCGGGATCGTGATATCGCCGAAGGTGACGTCGTGGTCGAGGGCGTAGCGGCGCTCCCGGTGGTAGCGGAAATAGTTGAACAGCAGACGATTACGTTCGCTGAAATGGAGGATGCCTTCCACGCGTGCCACGGTCCGGTTGTCGAAATCGAGACGGCCGCTGGAAAAGCGGTAACTTTCGCCGTCGACGTTCGCCGCACCGTCGAGGCCGAGATCGCCCCCGACCTGCATCGCGCCGATGCGGAGCGTGAAGCGATCGTCGTCGGCACGCGCGGGCCGTGCGGTCAGCAGGCCGGCTATCGCAAGGGAGAACGACAGGAGCGGGACTAGGCGACGCATCGTGGTGTTCCGCAGTCAGGGAAAGGACGGGTCCGAGCGGGTCACCGCATTAATGCAAGGCCGCGATTTATGCCGGGTGAATCGCGGCGCGAAGGTCCGGCGGCGAAACCGGGGTCGGCGGCAAAACCGGGGTCAGAGTCCACTTCACTGGCGTTCTTGGAAGTGTCCGCGTTAACGGGGTAGAACCCGCCAAGGCTACAACCGAACGCCGAACCGTCCAAGCACCCAGACCAGACCGAAGTACAGACCGACCGTGACAACGCACGATGCAGCGAACGCCGGCCAGAACCCCACACCGCTCTTGAGCAAGGCCGGCAGGATGAGAAACAGCGGCAACGAGGCCAGGACGAGCCAAAAGATGCCGTGCGACAGTGACGCAATGGCCTCGATGTTGCCAGTACCGCGGTAGAGCCAAACGAACCCGCCCGAACAAGTTACCCGCGATATGGCTGGCCAACGATGAGTGAACTCGTATGAGCTCGCCTCGGTGTGTATGCCGCCCTCGCTGAATGTAACCTTGACCGGCTCGCGCGTACGTTTCTGAGCATACGTGGCGAGGACCGTGACGACCGTGACTACTGGAGTGAATGCCAGGCAGAAGACCACGAACCACCAGACGTCGGCGCCCAGACGCCAGCCGTTTGCTACGAAATAGGTGATGTAGCAGAGTGCGATAAGAGGCCAGACGGACCACGCAATGAGGCCCGACTTGCTCTGTGGCGGAAGGAGAAAAGCGACGCGAAGGCGGTCGCGCAGCGTGAACGGGAACGAAAACGTGAACTGCGCGGTATCCATACTTGGCGCCTAACTACAATTCGGTTTTGAAACGAAGTCTATTCCCGCAGCCTAACCCGGTGCCGCGGGTTGGTGGAAGTCGGAAACTTCCTACACCAAACAACGGCTTCCTC
>JBAUWF010000088.1:0-6417 GCA_049583635.1 Rhodanobacteraceae bacterium | reverse complement strand
GCACCGACGCCGGAAATTGCATCTGCGCAGCCACGGTGTGAATCGCGCCCACCGCCTGCGACAGCGAATAGCCGGGCGCGAGGTTGAACGAGATGGTCACCGCCGGCAACTGATCCTGATGGCTGATTACGAGCGGCGCGTTGGCGTAGCTCGCGGTTGCCAGTGTGGAAATCGGCACCGTGCTGCCGCCTCCGAGCGGAATCCCGGTGTTGTGTTGCCCGACCCCGGTTGCCGTCGACGAATTGGCCGACTTGACCATGCCGTAACTGGTGGCGTTGCTCGCGGTCAGGGCGCCGCTGCCGTTGCTGCGCACCGCGAGTTTGTCGAGCAGATCGCTGCTGGTCCGGTATTGGGGTGCGACTTCGAGCACCACGCGATACTGGTTGAGCTGGGTGAAGATCGTCGAAATCTGGCGCTGACCAAACGCATCGTAAAGCGTGTCGTCGATGGTCTGCACCGGCACGCCGAGGCGGCTGGCTTTTTCGCGATCGATCGTGAGATGCAGCGCACGCCCCTTGTTGGCGAGATTGTTGCCGACATCCGCGAGTTCCGGCCTCTGGCGCAGCGCCTGGGTCATGCGTTCGGCCGCCTTGGCGAGCTCGTCCGAATTAACGTCCGAAATCGCGTATTGATATTCGGTTGCGGCCACGTGGCTGTCCAGCGTGATGTCCTGCACTGGCTTGAGGTACAGCGCGACGCCCGGCACATGGGCCACCGCGTTCTGCAAGCGCGGCAGCACCTCGGCGAGACCGCCGCGGTCGCCGCGATCCTTCAGCACGATGCTGAGCTGGCCCTGGCTCAAGGTCGGGTTGATCGAGCCGGCGCCGATGAACGAGGCGACGCCCGCCACGGCCGGGTCCTTGCGGATCGCATCGGCGACCGCCTTGGTGCGTTGCTCCATCGCCGCAAATGCGACGTTGTCGTCGGCTTGCACCACGCCGGTGACGAGGCCGGTGTCCTGCTCGGGCAGCAGACCCTTCGGAATCGCGATATACAGGATGATCGTCAACGCCACCGAAATGCTCGCCACCACCATGGTCAGTGGCCGATGCGCCAGTACCCAGTCGAGGCTGGTCGCATAGCGATCGACGATACGCGACCAGATCGTGTGCTTGCCGGCGGCCGCATGACGCTCGTGTGCATCGTCGCCTTCAGGCAACTGATCGGGCTTGAGCAGATACGCGCACATCATGGGCGTCAAGGTCAGCGACACCAGCATCGAAATCGCGACGGCGATCGTCAGCACCCAGGCAAATTCGTGGAACAGGCGACCGGTGACGCCCGGCATCAGCAGCAGCGGCAGGAACACCGCGATCAATGAAACCGTCAGCGATACGACCGTGAAACCGATTTCGCGCGCGCCGATCTCGGCCGCTTCGGGGCCGTTCTTGCCCTGTTCGATATAGCGCACGATGTTCTCGATCATGACGATCGCATCGTCGACCACGAAACCGGTCGCGACGGTCAGCGCCATCAGCGACAAATTGTCGAGCGACATGCCGGTGAACGCCATGACGCCGAATGTGCCCATCAGCGACAACGGCACCGCGACCGACGGGATCACGGTCGCCCACAATCGGCGCAGGAACACGAAGATCACGCCCACGACCAGGAATACCGTCAGCAGTAGCGTGAACTGGACGTCGCGCACCGAGGCGCGGATGGTGACCGTGCGGTCGGCGAACACATCGAGTTTCACGTCGGCCGGCAGCACCTTGCGCAAGTCCGGAAGGATGCGGCGAATCTGCGCAACCGTATCGACGATATTCGCGCCCGGCTGACGGCGTATGTCGAGCAGAACCGCCGATTTGCCATTGGCCCATGCCGCGACCTGATCATTCTCGACTCCGTCGACGACGTTGGCGATATCGCTCAAGTGCACCGGCGCGCCGTTCTTGTAGCTGATGACCGTATCGCGGTAGTCGGCGGCGTTGGCCAATTGATCATTGGTGCCGATCGAATAGGTCTGTACGGTTCCGTTCAAGGTTCCCTTGGCCGCGTTGACATTGGCCTGGGTCAGCGCGCTGCGCACGTCTTCCATGGTCAGGCCGAGATTGCCGAGCTTGGCCGGGTTCACCTGCACCCGGACGGCCGGACGCACATTGCCCGCGATCGACACCAGGCCGACGCCGGGCACCTGCGACAACTTCTGCGCGAGAATCGAGTCGGCGTAGTTGTTGATGTCGCGCAGCGGCAGGGTGTCGGATGTCATCGCCAGCGTCAGGATCGGCGCGTCGGCCGGGTTCACGCGGTTGTACACCGGCGGATACGGCAGACTTCCGGGCAGGCGTGCCGCGCGCAGCGCCGACTGCACGTCCTCAGCCGCGACATCGATGTCGCGGTCCATCGAGAACTGCAACACGATGGTCGAGAGGCCCGCGGCCGAATCCGAACTCATCATCGTGATGCCGGAAATCTGCCCGAGCTGACGCTCCAGCGGCGTCGTCACCAGCGTCGCCATGGTGTCGGCGCTGGCGCCCGGGTACTGCGTCGTGACCACCAGGCTCGGTGCCTCGATTTCGGGCAGCGCCGACACCGGTAATTGCCGGTAGCCGAGTACACCGAGCAGCAGCACCGCCGCCATCAGCAGCGACGTTGCGATAGGCCGGCGGATGAAGATGGTCGAAAAACCCACGCCGCGTGTCCTCAGGTGGCCGCGTCGGGTGTGGCGCCGCGTCGGCGCCGGTTGCCGCGAGGCATTGCCGATGGCGGTGGTCCCATCCGGCGTGTCGTTGCCGGATCAGCCATGGTCATGACGACGCCCGCCGCCCTGCTCACCGGCCTTCTTGATTTCGGCCGCCGTTGGCGGTTTCGGTACTTCGCCGGGTGCTAGCGGCTGCACCTTGCTGCCGGGTTTCAATCGGAACTGGCCCTCGGTGACGACCTTGTCGCCAACGTTGAGGCCGCTGCCGATCAGCAAATGCGTGTCGTCGGCCTGTCCGGCAGACGTCACCGGCTGTACCTTCACCGTATTGTCGCCTTGCAACTGGTAGACGTACTCGCCGTCCGGACCGCGCTGCACTGCCTGCGTCGGCACGACGAGTCCGTTTTTCACCGTGCGCACCCGCATGCGCACGTTGACGAACTGACCCGGCCACAATTCGCCCTTGGCATTGGGGAATTCCGACTTGAGCTGGAATGTGCCGGTGGTGACGTCGATCTGGTTACTGATCACCTTGAGCACGCCGTCGGCCGCGACCACGCCGCTCCCCGCTGGGTCGAGCGCTGTGACCGGCAGCGGCGCCTCGGCCTGGGCGCTGCGCACCATTGAAAGATTTTGCGCGGGCAGCGTGAACAGCACGTTGATCGGGTGCAACTGTGTCAGGACGACGAGCGCATCGCTGGTGGTGACCACGTTGCCCGGATCGACCTGGCGCATACCTGCCAGGCCGCTGATCGGAGCCTTGATCGTGGTGTAATCGAGTTGCACTTTCGCATCGCGCGCGCTGGCCGCATCGGCGGCGATGGTGGCCTGCATCTGGTGCACGGTGTTCTGCTGGGTATCGAGATCCTGGTGCGAGATGTAGTTCTGCTTGATCAGTTCCTGGCTGCGCGAGAGATTGCTGCGGGCGGTCGCGAGTTGCGCCTCGTCCTGCTTCTGCTTGGCCAGCGCTTGATCGTACTGCGCTTGCGCGGTGCGCGCGTCGAGTTCAGCCAGGGCGTCGCCCTTCTTGACCTCCTTGCCTTCCGCGAAATCGAGCCTGAGCAACTGGCCGCCGATCTGCGGGCGCACGGTAACGGTATTCAACGCCTGCACCGTGCCCTGCGCAGCGAGATAAACCGGGACGTCCTTCTCGATGACCGGGACAACGGTTACCGGCACTGCGGCGTCGGCCGGCTTTTCCATTTTCGTCTGGGCGGTTTGATGCAGCATGCGCCAGCCAAGGATGGCGGCCACGATGACAACCACGACGATCAGCGCAATCTTCCAACGCGACATGAGAGTTCCTTGTTCCTTGGCAGCGCAACGGTCACGACATCGGTGCGTGCCCGATCGCGACAGTCATACCCAAGCGAAGGCTAGCAGGCCTGCATCGTCACGAACGTTTTATCGGAGTAAAGCCCGTTTACATCAGGCCGCGGTGATCGACGTTCAGATGCCAGCGACAGCACTCAAGTTCCAACCGCGTTCGGTCGTCGGCGACCGCCCAGGCAAGTCGTTCCTCCCCGACGGGTGGAGGTGGCAGAGAACAGTCCAGTGCGCTGGGTTCACAACGGCCGCTTCTCCCCGCATGCGGGGAGAAGTGGCCGAAGGTGGATGAGGGGCCGCTCTTGCCTGATTGCAATGCTGTCGCATCCTGCCTCTCCCACCTGCCCGACTGCGCGAGGCAGCCGTTACTGCGCCGAGGTGGCCGCCCGCATGTCGGCGGGCGCCTTGACCGGCTCGGGAGGCGCAGGTGGCAGTTTGACCGGATGAGCAGCGATCTCCTTCTGAAGTTCGCTGATCGCGCGGTCGAGTTGCGGATCGCGACCGTTGAGCTCGGCCGCAACGTCCTCCTTGACCTCGATGTCCGGATCGACGCCGTGCCCCTCGATGACGTACTTGCCTTCGGTGTTCGCAGTCGCGAACTGCGGCACGTACACGTCGCCGCCGTCGATCACCGGGCCCCAGTTGTTGATGCCGACGACACCACCCCAGGTGCGCGTGCCGATCAGCGGGCCGAGCTGGGCCTGCTTGAACATGTAGGAAAAGATGTCGCCATCGGATGCGGTGGTGCCGTTGCAGAGCGCCGCCATGTGACCGAGGAAGGTCTGCTGCGGATAGGTGCCGGTCAGGTCGATCGCGCGTCCGTACTCGAGGCCGAGCAGCTTGCGCGACAGCCGTTCGATGATCATCGCCGAGACGTTGCCGCCGCCGTTGTCGCGCACGTCGACGATGAGCCCCTGCTTGCGCAACTGCGGGTAATACCACTTGATGAACTCGCGAATGCCATCCGCGCCCATGTCCGGTATGTGCAGGTAACCGATCGCGCCGTTGCTGGCCTTGGTCACGTAGTCGCGGTTGTGCGCGACCCACGCGTAGTAATTGAGCGGCTGTTCGTTGTCGATCGGCTTGACCAGCACGTCGCGCGCGCCGGTGGAATCGGGTTGCGAATTGACCGTCAGTTGCACCAGCTGCCCCGGCGCTGTGCGCAGCAGGCGGTACGGATTGTCCGCGGCGTTCAGCGGTCGCCCGTTGATCGCGAGCACGTAGTCGCCTTCATGCACGTCGGCGCCGACTTCGGTCAGGGGTGAGCGGTAGCGCTGCTCGTCGTTCTCGCCTTTGAGGATTTTCGAGATGCGGTAATGGCCGCTGGCCGCGTCGAGTGCGAAGCGCGCGCCGATCAGACCGACATGCGGCTTGTCCGGCAGCCCCAGATCGCCGCCGCCGACGTAGCTGTGCGAATTGGACAACTCCGCGACCATCTGGCCAAGCAGGTAGTTCAGATCGCTGCGGTCGCCGACGTCGGGCAGCAGCGCCGCATATTTCTTGCGCAGCGCTTCCCAGTCGTAGCCGTTCATGTTGGCAACATAGAAATAATCGCGATAGCGCCGCCATACCTCGCGGAAGATTTCGGCGTACTCGGTCTTGGGATCGACCAGCATGTACAGCCCGTCGAGCTTGACATCCTTGGCCTCGGGCTTGCCCTCGCCAAGATCGATGCGCTTGTACGCCTTTCCATCCTGTACCAGCAGCGTGCCGCCGTCGGCTGACACCTCGAGCTGGTCGGCGCCCTCGAAGATCTGCTTGTCCTTGCGCTCCTTGAACGAGTAAGCCATGACCCTGGGCTTGAAGGCGCCCTTGCGTCCGTAGTAGGGCGCGTCGCTGACGCGGTAGATCAGCGCCTTGTCGGTGGCGACGACGATGTCGATGTTGTCGGGATCAATCGGCACGCGGATCAAACGCGCATCGAGACCGGCGAAATCGATGTGGTCGTTGATCGATGCGGGTTCCTTCGGCTTTTTCTTGCCCTGCTTGTCCGCGCCGTTCTTGTCGTCGGCGTCCTTGTCCTCGGCCACGGCGCTGTCGTTGCGCGGCGCGAACGGGTTGTCGAGGCCCTTGCGCAAGGCCAATGCATAGACGCCGGTCGGCCGATTGGCCGCGTAGTCCCATTCGATCTGCGAAATCTGCGGTGCCCATTCGCGATCGGCGATGAAGTACAGGTATTTCCCGTCCGGTGAAAACGAAGGCCCGTAGGAATCGAACATTGCATTGCCGATGCGCGTGTTGGTCCCGCCGGCGAGATCGCGCACATACAACTGCGTCTGGAATGTCGCCGCGTCGGTCAGCGTAAAGGCCAGATAGTGTCCGCCCGGCGACCACGTGTAATCGGGTCGCATGACGCCCGGATCGTCGGCGATCACCGGCGCGGGTCCGCCGGCCGAGGCGACGATGTGCAGGCGGCTGTCCTTGTCGACGAACGCGATGCGCGCGCC
>JBAUWF010000087.1:0-6766 GCA_049583635.1 Rhodanobacteraceae bacterium | reverse complement strand
TCCCGGCCGTACTTGTCAGGATCTGTTTCAGTCTTCGTCAACGTGTTTCGCGCGCAGCCAGTCCGGTGCCGGAATCGCGCGCTGGGCCTCGTGCAGCGATGACGACCAGCGATCGCGGACCATCCGGAAATAGGCATCATCCTCGGTAATGCGATAGGTATCCACACTGTCGACATCGTCGTTGCGATAGGTCAAAAGATCCAGCGGCAGTCCGACGCTGAGGTTGGAGCGCAACGTCGAATCCATCGAAATGAGCGCGAGTTTCACGCCTTCGACCAGGGGCATGTCGCTGGTCACGGCGCGATCGAGTATGGGCTTGCCGTACTTGTGTTCACCGATCTGCAGGAATGGCGTATCACCGGTCGCCTCGATGAAGTTGCCGGCGGCATAGACATGGAACAGGCGCATCGTGCGCCCGGCGATCTGGCCGCCGAGCATGATCGAAACGTCGAACGTCACATTCTGCTCACGCATTGCCTTGCCGTGGGTGTCGTATACGCGGCGCACGCCTTCGCCGACCAGTTCCGCAGCGCGGAACATCGTCGGCACGTTATAGATGGTTTCGACCTCGCCGGTTTCCGGGTCGGGCAGGCCGTCCTGTATGCGGTTGATGACGGCCTGTGAGACCGCGAGATTGCCCGCGCTCATGGTGGCGATCATGCGTTCGCCGGGGCGGCAGAAGGTATTGAGCTTGGAGAAGCAGGAAATGTTGTCGAACCCGGCATTGGTGCGGGTGTCGGCCAGCATCACCAGGCCGCGATCGAGGAACAAGCCTACGCAATAGGTCACGTGTCACTCCCGGAAAGATCTGCGATGTTTCGTCATCATGTTTATCGGCCGGGCCCGAGTACCGTGGTGGCTATCGTGCCTTCTGCGTTGACTCGGCGATGCTCACATCAACATGCAGCGTCTCGGCGACGCCACCCAGACGCACGCCGCGCACCGGCGCTGCATCGCGATAATCGCGCCCGCAGCCGATGCGCACGTAGCGTTCGTCTGGCGATTGCCGATTGGCGGCATCGAATCCGACCCAGCCCAGATTGTCCACGAAAACTTCCGCCCATGCATGACTTGCCGCGGGCATGTCCGGGTCGATCGGGCACAGATAGCCGCTGACGTAGCGCGCCGGATAACCGAGCGATCGCGCGGCGGCGATCATCACATGCGCATGGTCCTGGCAGACCCCGGCGCCCTTGACAAACGCTTCGGCGGCGGTGGTCTCGGCGTCGGTGATGTCCGGAAGATAATCCACGCGATCGCGCACCCCGTTGCACAGCCGATGCAGACGCTCGAGATCCTCGCCGTCGCCAGCGGTAGTTGCGGCCATCGCTTCGATCTCGCGTGTGCTCGCGGTCAGCTCGGTGCCGGCGTGGAAAAACATCGGCGGCAACGGCTCGATACCGTCGCCATGCACACCATGGAGATCGCGCGTCTCGACCTGGCCGCGTACCGACAGAGATACCGACTCCACCAGGCGATCGATGGTATGGGTCGCGACCGGATTGCCGAAGCCGTCGCTGCAGGTCGGTTGCAAGACTCGTCCGTCGACCTCGACGCGCCAATGCCTTACGGTCTGGCCGGCGCTCGACGCGGGCCACATGCGCAATGCCTGCACGATCAGGCTGGCCGCCTCGGCGTAACGATATTGGGTGTCATGGATGATGCGCAGATGCATGGCTAGAACAAATGCCCCTTGGCGATTTCGAGACCCAGCGTGTCGGTACGCTCGATCAGGTCGGTCAGGTATTCGTGCAGTCCGTTGCTGATGATGCGATCGACCCGCGCGAAACGCAGGTTGGTATACAGCGAATGCGCCTGGCGTCGAGACTCGACGGCGAGCGTGGCATCCTGGCCGGCGATGGCATCGAGATGCTGGGTGATCTGCTGGTAGCAGAACGCCAGCGAACGCGGAAATTCCCGGCGCATGATCAGCAATTCGGCAACCTGCGCGGGTTCCACCTGTCCCTTGAACAGCACGCGATAGGCGCGCCGCGCACCGACCACGCGCAGAATGGCGAGCCATTGGTAGTAGTCGATTACGCCGCCTACATCGCTGATCTGCGGCAACACCACGTGGTACTTCACGTCGAGCAGCCGCGCGGTGTTGTCGGCGCGCTCGAGGAACTGTCCGACGCGCGCGAAATGGAAGCCGTCGCGGCGCAGCATCGCGTTCGAACAAACGCCGTGGAACAGCCCGACGCGGGCTTTCACCCAGTCGAGAAACTCCGTCAGCCGATCCTCGTTGAGTGGTGCGGAGCGATAGCTGGCAAGTTCTTGCCAGGTCCCATTCACGGCCTCCCACATGTCGGCGGTCAGCGCGGTGCGCACCGCGCGCGCGTTGCGCCGCGCAGTCTCGATGCAGTTGGCAATGGAAGTCGGATTGTCCTTGTCGAAGGCAAGGAAATCGATCACCGACAATTCATCGACTTCGGGATGCGCGGCGAAGTATTCCTCATCGCAGCCGGATGCCACAATCGCCGACTCCCATTCGCTGCTGCGTTCGCTGTCGACGCGTACGGCGTTCATCTGCCCGGCGACCTGCAGCAGACGCGCCACGTAGTCGGCGCGCTCCATGTAGCGCGAAAGCCAGAACAGGTTGTCGGCAGTACGTGCGAGCATCAGTGTTCCAGTACCCAGGTGTCCTTGGTGCCGCCGCCTTGCGAGGAATTGACCACGAGCGATCCTTGCTTGAGTGCGACACGCGTCAATCCGCCGGGCACCACACGGATGCGGTCGGCACCGCACAACACGAACGGGCGCAGATCCACGTGCCGAGGCGCAATACCTGACTCGACAAAAGTCGGCACCGTCGAAAGCGCCAGCGTCGGCTGCGCAATGTAATCGTGCGGCTTGTTCTTGAGCAGCGCACGGAATTTGTCGAGTTCGTCGCGGCTCGCGTGCGGGCCGACCAGCATGCCGTAACCGCCGGAGCCGTGCACCGCCTTGACGACCAGCTCGTCGAGATGATCGAGCACGTAGGCGAGGTCGTCCGGCTTGCTGCAATCATGCGTAGGTACGTTGCTCAGCAGCGGTTCCTCACCGAGATAGAAGCGCACCATCTGCGGCACATGGATATACACTGCCTTGTCGTCGGCGATACCGGCGCCGATCGCGTTGGTCAATGTGAGGTTGCCGGCACGGTTGGCGAAATGCAGCCCGGCGGCGCCGAGCATCGAGCTTGGTCGGAACACCAGCGGATCGAGGTAGATGTCGTCGATGCGCCGATAGATCACATCGACACGCTCGAGCCCCGCCGTGGTGCGCTGGTAACAGACGTCGTGGCTGACCAGAAGATCGGCGCCCTCAACCAGATCGATGCCCATCTCGTCGGCGAGGAACGCGTGCTCGTAGTAGGCGCTGTTGTGGATACCCGGTGTCAGCAACACCACGGTCGGCTCGCCCTGGCAATTCGGTGGCGCCAGTGAGCGCAGTGTGGCGAGCAGCTCATCGGGATAATGCGCGACGGGTGCCACCTGGTTGCGCCGGAACAGATCCGGAAACAAGCGCTGCATGACTTCCCGGTTTTCCACCATGTAGGACACGCCCGAGGGTGTACGACAGTTGTCCTCGAGCACGTAGTAGTCGTCCGGGCCGGTACGCACCATGTCGATACCGGCGATGTGCGAATACATGTGGCCGGGAAGATCGAGTCCGGCCATCTCCGGACGGAACTCCGCGTTGTGCAGGATCAGTCTTTCGGGGATGTGCCCGGCGCGGACGATTTCGCGATCGTGGTAGACATCGTGGATGAACGCGTTGAGTGCTCGCGCGCGTTGTTCGAGGCCGCTGCGCAGACGTTGCCATTCGGCCTGCGCCAGCACGCGCGGTATGAAATCGAATGGAATCAGCCGTTCCGGGTCGCCGCCTTCGGTGTAGACGGCAAAGGTGATGCCGATGCGCCGAAACAGCACTTCGGCCTCGCGGTGCTTGAGCGAGAGGTGCTCGGCGGAGAGCGATTTGAGCCAGGCATCGACCAGTGCGTAGGGCGCGCGGACGTGGTCCGGCCAACCCATCTCGTCAAAGCTTCTCTCTCCGGCTTCCATCCACCACCCTCATTTGCCTCGATTCGGAGTGCGAGCACCACGCGAGTACGCCATTCTACGCATATGCGCCTGACACGGTCTCTTGTCGTCGCGAAACCGCGATGCTGCGCGAGCTTGGGCGCAGCATGGAGTCGATCGCCGGAAGCGCGAATCGCTGGCGTCTCCGCGCGTCGTCGACGAGCGCGGTGTTCACATGAAACACGTGTACGCCTCCAGCGGCAGACGCCGGATATCAGGCACCTGACAACCTTTCGCGGGATGACCGACGACGAGCAGCAGAAACGGCATTTCGTTGCGAGGGCGCTCGAGTATCTCGTTGAGAAAACCCATCGGGCTCGGCGTATGGGTCAGCGTGACGAGTCCCGCCCGGTGCAGCGCGGCGATCAGCAGTCCGCTCGCAAGGCCGACCGACTCGTGCGGATAGTAGCGTTTGTGCTTGCGACCATCGCCGTCGAGCGCGAAGCGCTGATAGAACACCGCGATCAACCACGGTGCCGTTTCGAGAAATGGTTTCTCGGCGCCCGTTCCGAGCGGCGCGAGCGCATTCAGCCATTCGGGCGTCGCCCGATGCTGATAGAACGCGCGTTCCTCGATCTCGGCCGCCTCGCGAATGCGGCGCTTGATGCCCGGATCGCTCACCGCAACGAAACGCCACGGCTGCTGATTGGCGCCGCTCGGTGCACTGCCTGCCGCGCGCAGACACTGTTCGATCAGTTCACGCGGCACCGGTGTCGACGCGAACTCGCGTACGCTGCGGCGTTGCGCCAGCTCGTCGGCAAACGCCGTCGCGCGTGCGATGCGCTCGTCGTCGGTGAGCACTTCGAGCGGTTCGAGAGGCATCGTGGGTGCGGCCGACATGACCTGATCCGTCCATCCGGGAAATGTCATCCTAGCGACATTCGCGGACAGATTCTTCTTGCGCTCGGTCTCACCCTGCGGGTGTAGCACGTCGCGCGGCGAGGACCTACTCCTGGCGCGGCAGCCGTGCGCGCAGCGCGCGCACGATGTTGTCGCTGATGCGTTGACGCCAGGCCGGATCCGGCACGACTGGTTGCGCCCTTACCATGCTGCGTTTCGCCATTGCGAGCGCCGCCGCTGTGGTCACCGAAACCGCCGGCGCCGCAAACACGTCGGTACGATTGGCGGTGTTAGCGCTGTTGGTCTGCACGAACGTCGGAATGAACAGCGCGCCGGAGCTCGACAAGGCCTGATAGTCGCCGAGGAAAAAGCCGCCGCCGGGCGCCGCCGCTATCGGGGCGACTGCAAGATCGAACGGTGCGGCAACCTGGTGGTCCGCCCATGCCATTGCGTCCGTCGAGACGGCCAGCCAGTAATCGGTGTACAGCGTCGCAGTATCGCTGGTGTTGTCGCGAAAATCGTAATAGGTAACGCCGATCACACCGTCGCCGCGTACATGTACAACCGGCGTGAACGCCGCCACGGACGGGTCGCTGTTGACAAGGATTGGCGCGGACCAGGTCGTGCCGCCATCCTGCGAGGCGGAAATGGCGATGGCGTCACGCGCGCCGTTGCTGAAGCGCGAATCTTGCCAGACGACGTACAGCGTGCCGTCCGGAGCAACCGCGATATCCGCGATGAGAGAACTGTCGCGCACCGGATTACCGGTGTCCGGGTCGTGCGTGCCGACCGCAAGGTCGTCGGCGACGCTGACCGGGGCGGACCAGGTATCGCCATTATCGCTTGATCGGATCAAGCGAATGGTCGATGTGAAACCGCCAGCGGAAGTACCCGTGAGTTCGATGAACATGTCGGCAAGCATGCCGTTCGGCAGCACCACGATGACGTTGCTGATGGTCTGGTTGTTGATCCCCGGATCGTAGATCGCGCGTGCGCTCTCCCAGGTGGCGCCATCATCGGTGCTGCGCGTGAATTCGCTCGGCCCGGTATTGTTGCTGCTCAGTCGGTCCCACACGGCATAGACGTAGTGTGAAGTGACCGGATCTGCCGTGATCGTGCCCTTGTCATTGAAAAAGCTCGCGTCGTCCTGCATCAGCGTCTGGGTGGGGCCCCAGGTTGCACCGCCATCGGTCGAGCGCGCGGCCACGACGGCGTTGACCGAACCGGGCTGAAACACCCCGCCGCTGAAGGCGAGGGCGACCTGGTTGAGCGTACCGTCGCTGGAAACGGTAATCCACGGATCGCTCGCGCGCGGATAGTTGCCGCCGTTCGCACCGTTGCCGCCGCCGCAACGTGTAAATGCCATCGCCTGACGCGTCCAGGTTTGCCCGCCATCGGTTGAACGCCCGCTCACGATGCCGCGCGCTCCCCCGGTGGACCAGCGATCCTGTTGCCATACCGCGTTCAACACCGACCCGTCGGTCGGGTCGAGTGTCAGCGAAGGTTCAACTTCGGCGTTGACGTACAGCGTGCCGACCGGCGCAACCCCATCGCAATTGTTCGCAAATGGCGACGGTGCCGACGCAAGGTATCGCGGATCCAGCGTCGGTGCGGGCGGAGGTGGCGGCGGCGGAGGTGGCGGCGGGGTGGAAGGCGGCGGTGGCGGGGCGCTGCTCGAGCTGTTGGATGAACCGCCGCAGGCGGCAAGCGCACAAATGAGGCTGGCCAGCACCAACCGTGTCAGTACGGCGGGTCGTTTCATGTTCGGCACTCCCCGGGAAGCGACGCTGGCCTCAATTCTACAACGCTGACGAAATCTTTCGTAGCCGCGGCTGCCCGTCGGTGGACAGCCGGTCAGGAAACGC
>JBAUWF010000086.1:0-3910 GCA_049583635.1 Rhodanobacteraceae bacterium | reverse complement strand
AGGCGCCAGATCATCTCGTTGCGGTAATTCTCGATCATCAGCACGATCGGGCCCTGATTCAATCCGAAATGCCACGGCGAGATCCAACCCTTGTCGCCGGGCCGCTGGTGGAAGGTCGGGTTGAACGAGGCGTGGAATCCGAAGCTGCTCTTCGGATGATGCAGGGTCAGATCGAGCAGGTATTTCGCGGTCGGCAGGACGATCTCGGGCGCGAACGGCAGCGACGCGAGCGACGCCCACGGCGCGACCGTGCCGTCGTCCGGCCCGAACGGCGCACCGCGCGCGCGGTAGCCATAGAACGTGCGCTCGCGCCCGTGCACGGTTCGCGTGGCCGGTCCCGGCCCATCGCTTGCCGTCAGTCCCCAGCTCTTGCCGTGGTAGTCCTTGAATTCGCGCGGATTGCGCCGCGCGTATTCGTAGTGCACATAGGTCGCACGCCGGCTGTTCTCGAAATAATCGATGCCCTTCGCGGCCATGTAGCTGTCCTGAATCTTGCGGAAGTCGATCCAGATATGCGAGAACTGGTGGATGAACAACGGGCCTGCATACACCTGCGCAAGATCGTAGATGCGTTTCCAGCGATAACCGCCCAGCCAGTGCCGATACGCCTCGGGACCAACCGGAAAACTCGGCGAGCCGAGCGCAAGCGCGTACAGGATCAAGGCCTCGTCGTAACCGACCCAGCGGCAGCGCAGAAAACCGCTTTCCGGGGTCCAGCCCATGGTGAGCGTGTCCTGGCCATTTTGGGCCCAGCACCAGTCGATGCGCTCGTAGACGGCAGCGGTCGCTGCGCGGATCTCGCGCTCGTCGGCATCGTCGGCGTCGAAATACCGCGCGCAGGTGAGCATGCCCGCGACCAGCAGCGCGGTGTCGACGGTGGACAGCTCGCTGCGCCATGCGCGCCGGCCGGTCTGCATGTCGAGAAAGTGGTAGAAGAAGCCGTGATGGCCCACGCCGTCGACGGCGCCGGACTGATCGGCATCGCGGAAGAATCGCACGGTCGCGAGCGTGCGCGAACGCGCGTCGCTTCGCGACATCCAGCCGCGCTCCACCGCGACCGCATAGCTCGGCAAGGCAAAACCGATCGCGGCGATGCTCGCGGGCGTGTCGGGCTGGGTCGAATCGCGGATCAGTCCGTTGGCCGGGTTGACGTGCACGGGGAAAAAATGAAACGAGTCGCGCTGAATCCGGTCGAGCTGCGCTTCGTCGATGTTTTCGGTCACGCGTCGATGCATGGGCGAGGCACTGCGAAAAGGACGGGCAGGATATCAAGCGGCGCGCGCGACCTGCCATTCCGGCTGCAGGTGCGGAGCCGCCATGGGGTTGCCGCGGCGCTCAGGGTGCCTGATCGAACGTGATCGCGGCGACCGCATGCGGCGGCAGATCGATCTCGAACGCGATGCCGTCGCCGGTCGTCTTCCAGGCGAGGGCCTCGCGCGTGAGTTCGGACGCCGCGTGCAATCGCTGCAACTGATCGGGATCCGGGTATTGCGGCGAGCCCATCGATGCCCACAGTTTGCGTGGATTGCAGTGGTCCTCATCGATGCGTTCGAGCCACACCTGGTCAAGCGGTTGCGCACCGGTCAGCGCGATCGAGACCTGCTCCCGAGCTATCGCGTGCCCGGGAAACGCGTGATTGCCGAGCAGGATGCAGATCCGGTTTTCGCGGCGCGTCACCGTCGCATCGACCGTCGCGTGGTCACCATCGACCGCGAGGCGCTCGCTGCCGAGCCGGCTCAACAACTGGAACGCGCGGTACGCCGGCTTGGCGATACCGTGGATCGTCAGCAGTCCGAAACCGCCGTGGAACGGGACCGAAGAGAAATAGTTCTCGGCGAAGATGTCGGAAAACGTCCAGTAGCTGTAACACGTCACCAGATCGGCGACATCGAGGAAGTTCTTGACCAGGAACGCCGCAGCGTACGGCTCGTCGTGCCGATGAAAGAACGGGTTGGACGAACTCGACCATTCGGTGTAGCACAGCGGCGTGTTGCCTGCCGCGACGCGGGTATTCTCGACACGCTGTTTGAGGATCCCGCGCGTCGCGAGTGCCAGTTGCTGTTCGGTATCGTCGCCGGGTTTGCCGAACGCGTCGGTCGGATAATGGTGCGTCGATATGAAATCATACGGCAGCTTTTCGCGCGTGCAGAACGACACGAAATCGGCGATCCATTCATTGTTCGCGGTCGCCGGTCCGCCGACGCGCAACCGCGCGTCGATGGCCTTGAGCGTCGTCGCGGTATGCCGGTACAGCTCGAAATAATCGGCCTGGCTGCCAGTCCAGAACATCGACAGGTTCGGCTCGTTCCAGACCTCGAAATACCACTCGCGCACTTCGTCGAGACCGTAGCGATCGACCCAGTGACGCACCAGACTGCCGATCAGATCATCCCACTGCGCCATGTCCCGCGGCGGCGTGATATTGCCGCGATAGTTGAAAACCGTCTGCCCGCCGGATGACAGTGTCGACGGCATGAAACTCAGTTCCACGAACGGGCGCATGCCGATGTCGCGCAGGAAGTCGATGATCAGGTCGGCGTTGTGGAAGCCGTACAGCAACGTGTCGCATTCGTCGAGCAGCGTCGCGATGTCATCGTCGAGGATGGCGTGGAAGCGCACATGGCGAACGCCGAGTTCCGCATGGGCACGACGCATCTGCGCCTGCCAGTCGGCGCGCAGCGCCAGGCGCGCGTGTCCGCTGCCGATCGTGTGCGACCAGACGTGCCGCAAAGGCACGCCGGGCTGCTCGCAGTTGCAATGAAAATGCGGCACCGATCGCTCCACCATCGGCGGCGTGCGTACGCCGGAGTCACGCCGCGATCATCGCGGCGCAGCAGCCATCGACCGGCGCGGCGCCGGAAAAGTTCGGCTGCGCGGTCGGCCCGGGCAGGTTTCGGATTCTCGCGCACGTTGCGCGAGCGCGATTCACCAGCGTCGATCCATCCGGGTGGGACAGTGCGCCGGTCTCAGGAAAGCTGTCGTCCGGCCACATCCGCTCACGAATTCGCGCCCGCTGTCGCCAGCCGATGTGCGTCAACGAAGCAGGCGGCATTTGGCGTCGCCCGGCACGATGAGTGAGCGGATTCAGCGAACCTTGAAGTGATCCGGATAGGCTGTGCTGATGCGTTCCCACGCATCACGCGCCGCAGGTTCGGCATCCTCCCACGGCATTTCGAAATTGGCCGGATCGGCGCTCCAGTCTTCCCGCAGGACATCGCTGACGTCATCCCAGGATTTGTCCACGTAGGTTGCCCGCGATTCCCACCCGTAGCGGTAGGCCGGGCGATAGTGCTCGTAGTCCAGGTTCTGCTTGATGTACTTTCGGTCAGCGTAGTTTTTGCTCCAGTGGTGTTCCTCGGCGGCAGCGTCGATTGCCGTGGCTGCCGCTTCGTCGCGTGCGCGGCGCGCGGGCGAATCGTTTCCGGCGACAGGATCGTCGCCTGTTTCACTTTCCAGTTTGATCATCCGGGGTTCTCCACACGAGCGGGCGAATGCCACTCTGCGACATTGCAGATCGCAAGTCGCATGCCAGCCACCGGCGCGAGCAAGACCCAGCACGATCGCCGATCATCAGCGGTTGCCGGGATGCAATTTACCCTGCCGCATCGACGCAATCGGGCGAAATGCGGCCGGCATCGACACGCAGCGCATATCGATTGCCAGCACCCGCTTGGCCCGCTGCATGCAGTGCCGCCAGATCCAGTTGCGCGACCAATGGCAGATGATCCGAGGCGGCTTTCGCCAGCGAACTGGCGTGCACGCGGATGTCGGCCAGCGCACGGCGCGGCGCGGTCCAGATCCGGTCGAGTGCCAGAAGCGGGTAGCGCGACGGAAACGTCGCGCATGCCGGCGACTCGCCGAAGTGCGCATGCAGCCAGCGCAGCGGCCGGCCCCAGAAAAACCATTCGTT
>JBAUWF010000085.1:0-14656 GCA_049583635.1 Rhodanobacteraceae bacterium | reverse complement strand
AATGGGCTTTTCCTTGTCCGCATCCTTCTTGACGTGATCGGCCTTGTCCATGGCGCCGCCGCCGGACTCGGCCGCGAGCAGCGGTCCCGAAAAAGCGACCAGAAACGCGAGGGTCAGGAATGCGAATCGGGAAATGGGCATTGGAAGCGTGTCCTTTCAGAAACAGCAAGGCGCGCACACGCGGACCATCCACGTGATTCGTCGCTGTCGCAAACGCGAGTAGTGTCCCAAGTGCAAGCGGGTCGAACGTGTGGCAAAAGTACCGCCATTGCAGACCTTTACACCCGGTAACCGCGATGGATCGCAACGATGCCTGCACTGAGATTGCGCACGTCGACGTGCGCGAAACCCACGCTTTCGAACATCGTCTTGAGCGTTTCCTGATCGGGATGGCGGCGAATCGATTCGGCCAGGTAACGGTAACTTGCTTCATCCTCGGCGAACAATTTTCCGAGACGTGGCAGTACCTGGAACGAATGAAAATCGTACAGCGGCTTCAGAAGCTCGGGCTTCAGCGCGGAGAACTCGAGCACGAGCGCGCGACCGCCGACTTTCAGCACGCGATGGATCTCGGCCAATGCCTGTTCCTGATGCGTCACGTTGCGTAAACCGAACGCCATCGTGACGCAATCGAACGTCGCGTCCGGAAACGGCAGGACCTCCGCATCGAGCTGCGCATAATCGATGCCGTCGACCAGCCCGCGGTCGATCAGGCGATCGCGCCCGACAGCCAGCATGTCGGCATTGACGTCGCCGACCATGATGCGACCGCTGTCACCGACAGCCGGTCGCAACAATGCCGCGATGTCACCGGTGCCGCCGGCGAGATCGAGCACCCTGTCGCCGGTGCGAACCCCGCTGGTCGCTATGAAATAGCGTTTCCACCAGCGATGCAGGCCGAACGACATCAGGTCGTTCATGCGATCGTAGTTGCGCGCGACCGACGTGAAAACCTCTCCGACCAGCCTGGCCTTGTCGGCTTCCGACACATCGCGATAACCAAAATGGGTGGTGCGCGGCTCGTTCACGGTTCGATCGTCACTCGCGTATCCGCGCGTTCAAGGTCTGCGCGACAAACCGGATGCGTCCAGCGCGTCGAGATAGGCTTGCCAATTCCGCGTCTGGTCGCGGCCGAGTTGGTACAGCGTATCCCAAGCGTAGATACCGGTTGCGTGTCCGTCATCGAACCTGAGCAGAACGGCGTAGTTGCCGACCGCTTCAACTGCATCGATGTTCACATGCGCCTTGCCCGGCACCAGTACCTGCTGGCCGGGCCCATGGCCCTGGACTTCGGCGCTCGGCGAGTTGACGCGCAGGTATTCGGCCGGCAGGCGAAACGTCTCGCCGCTGTCGAATCCGACTTCGAGCACGTGCGAGGCGCGGTGCAGGGTGATCTGGGTCGGCTGCGGCTGCGGCATGACTTGCATTGTAGTCGCGATGCGAAGCTGTCGCAGGTGTCTTGTTCGCGCGCTGTTGCAGGGTTCCGCCGCCACCTGCGGGACCCGAGAGCAACAGCAAGAGCGACATCTGGCAGCCCGACGGCTCTGATTTTCGTGCCGTACGCGGTGCCGAGCATCGCAGCCACCGACGAAGAACACCCGAAGGGCGGACGCGAAGGATCGCGTCCGCCGAGCGTCAGCACACGGATGCGCTGTCGCGAGGGCCGCCGGTGGCGAGAAGAAAAGGACGCGCCGGGTATTTGACGCGCGATGCGTTGAATCGCATCTCGCGCCGACGAGCGCCCGCACACGGAGGTGCGGGCCGGGCAGCGCTCCAGGGATGGCTGCTTGCCAAGCACCGGCGACTTCGCGTCCGGCCACCGGACCTTTTGGCCACTTTTGGGGCAATGTCAAAAGGAACCCGCTCGCCGCCGAGACGAGCGGAACACGGGCGACAGCGTTACCAAGGGCGAGACAAGCAAGCCCCAGCCGAGTGCGTGATCGCACGCACGAGGCTAATGAACGGTATCGCTCGCCGGCGCCCGCGGTGATCGCGCATCGGTCGGCGGCCCTGCCACTTGCCACAATGCGTCAAGATAACCGCTGCCGAAGCCGATTGAACCGATTGCCTCGAACTCGTACGCGCCGGTATCCGGATACCATTCGGCATTTGGATCAACTTCACGCAGAATCACCGCGTCGGACTCGAAATTGATGACTTCGCCGACATAGCTGATCTCGCCATCGGCATCCTCGACCATATTGATCGATACCAACGGTGCCAGCCTCGCGGCAGAGCGTACGATAGCAGCCCAATCGTCGAGCTCGAACCGTTCCGGGATCGCCAGACGTTCGCCGCGCAGCGCGAGGGCCCTTTCTACGAATTCACCGGCCGGGTCCGGTTCGACCGTGGTCAGATCGGCAATCGCGATGGCCAGATAACCGTCGAAGCGCAGATGGTCGCCGACTTCGGCGATCAGGCAATGATCACGCGACAGACCAATCACGTACCCGTGGATCGGTCCGGGCTGCAACTGATCGCGCAACAGGCGCGTCGGCAACCGCCTTTCGAGTGCCTCGCGCAATTCGGCCCGCAGGCCGCGTGCCTTGAAGGGAACCACGGTTGTCATGGCGATATGGTCGGGCGTTTGACCGTCGGGCGCAAGTTCGAAGGAGCCTCGGGCATTTCGACACCCGCTATTGCGCTGCCGCACTCCCGGTTACTTGCGTCTCACAGCTCAAGCCATCAAAGAATATATCGAGACAGATCCTCGTCTTTGACCAGCGCGCCCAGGTGACGATCGACATAGTCCGCGTCGATCGCATAATGCTGGCCGCCGTTGTCGGTCGCTTCAAACGAAATCTCGTCGAGCAGGCGTTCGAGCACCGTGTGCAGGCGCCGCGCGCCGATGTTTTCGGTACGTTCATTGACGTCGAAGGCAACCTCTGCCAGACGCGCGATTCCGGACTCGGCAAACTCGAGCACGACACCTTCGGTGCCGAGCAGCGCAACATACTGCTTGGTCAGCGCATGTTGCGGCTCCGCCAGAATGCGCCGGAAATCATCTGCAGTCAGCGCCGCGAGTTCCACCCGGATCGGAAAGCGGCCCTGCAATTCGGGGATCAGGTCGGACGGCTTGGCCACATGGAACGCACCGGATGCGATAAACAGAATGTGATCGGTCTTGACGATGCCGTACTTGGTCGATACCGACGAGCCTTCGACCAGCGGCAACAGATCGCGCTGCACGCCTTCGCGACTGACACCGGCGCCCTGCCAGTCGCCGCGCTGACAGACCTTGTCGATTTCGTCGATGAAGACGATGCCGTTCTGCTCGCAGTTCTCGACCGCCTTGTGCTTGATCTCGTCGTCATTGACCAGGTTCCCGGCCTCTTCCTCGATCAGCAACGGACGCGCCTGGCGCACGCTGAGCTTGCGCTTCTGGCTGCGCTGGCCGGCCAGCGACTGGAACATGCCATGCAACTGCTGGCTCATCTCTTCCATGCCCGGCGGCGCGACGATCTCGACACCGAACGACTGTGCGACATCGACCTCGATCTGGCGCTCGTCGAGTGTGCCTTCACGCAACTGCTTGCGCAGCTTCTGTCGCGTATCGCTGGCGCGGGCATCCTCGGCCTGCGGTTCGTTGGCGAAACCGACCGATTGCCGGCGCGGCAACAGGGCATCGAGAATACGGTCCTCGGCACGATCCTCGGCCTGCGATCGCACATGCGACTTGGCCTGTTCGCGCGCCATCTTGACCGCGCTGTCGGCCAGGTCACGCACGATCTGCTCGACATCCTTGCCGACATAGCCGACCTCGGTGAACTTGGTCGCCTCGACCTTGATGAATGGCGCGTTCGCCAGCGTAGCCAGACGCCGCGCGATCTCGGTCTTGCCGACGCCGGTCGGCCCGATCATCAGGATGTTCTTTGGCGTGACTTCCTCGCGCATCGCCGGATCGAGCTGCATGCGCCGCCAGCGGTCGCGCAACGCGACGGCGACCGCGCGCTTGGCCGGATTCTGACCGATGATGTAGCGGTCCAGTTCGTTGACGATTTCGCGCGGGGTCAGTTCGGACATGGCAAGTGGCGGGGAAGGATGGAAGTGAACGCCAACGCAAAATGGGAGCGTGGGGCATTGAATTGCGAACGCTTGTCGGAAACCCAAGGTCCTGCTTCTACCCGAGCTCCTCAATCGTGACGTTTCGATTCGTGTAGATGCAGATCTCGCTGGCGATCGTCAATGCACGCTCGACGACATCGCGCGCGCCGAGTTCGGTATTTTCGAGCAGCGCCCTGGCGGCGGCCTGCGCGAACGCACCACCGGAGCCGATCGCGATCAATCCGTTTTCCGGCTCGAGCACATCGCCGTTGCCGGAAATGATCAGGGACGTCGATTTGTCGGCAACTGCGAGCAACGCCTCAAGCTTGCCCAAGCGGCGTTCGGTGCGCCAGTCCTTGGCCAGTTCGACCGCGGCGCGAGTCAGGTTGGCGCCATGCTTTTCGAGTTTCCGCTCGAATAGCTCGAACAGCGTGAACGCATCCGCCGTGGCACCGGCGAACCCGGCCAGCACGGCGCCGTCGCCTAGCCGGCGAACCTTGCGCGCATTGGACTTCATCACCGTGTTGCCAAGAGTGACCTGACCATCACCGCCGATCACGACATGTTCGCCGCGGCGCACGGAAACAATGGTGGTGGCGTGAAACGGTTGCATCAACGCAGTCCCGACATGGCTGAAGTCCGGAGGTGGGGCCGGCATGGCCGATTCCAAGAGCGTCCGGGTCGCGGGTCAATTGCTGCGCTTGCGCCGTGCGCGCGGATGGGCGGCATCGTAGACCTTGGCCAGACGCTGGAAATCGAGGTGAGTATAGATTTGCGTGGTACCGATGTCGGCGTGGCCAAGCAGTTCCTGCACCGCTCGCAGATCGCCGGAGGATTCGAGCAGGTGGCTGGCGCAGGAGTGGCGCAACAGGTGCGGATAGACGCGTTTCCAGACACCCTGCGCGCGCGCGCAGCGCTTGACCCGGACGCGCACGCCATTGGTCGTGAGCGGCCGGCCCTGACGATCGCGGAAAACCGTGACATCGGCATTCGCATCGTCGAGCGCGCGCAACCTGGCGAGCGCGGTCAAAGCGTGCGCACCAACCGGCACAATGCGCGTCTTCGACCCCTTGCCGGTCACGCGCAACAGGCCCTCGTCGGCATCCAGATCGCGCCAGCGTATCCGGACGATCTCGGCAACGCGCAATCCGCTCGAATACAACAGTTCAAGCAACGCGCGATCGTTCACCGCTTCGGCTGAGTCTCCGGGCGGGGCGACCAGCGCGGCGACTTCGTCCACATCGAGTACTTCGGGCAACTTGCGCTTGACCTTCGGGGTGCGCACGCCGATCGCCGGGTTGCTGGCAAGTCTTCCCGAGCGTGCAAGAAAACCGAAAAAACCGCGACAGGCCGACAGCAGCGATCGCAGACTGCCGGCGCCTCGGCCCAGCCGGTGCGCGCGAGCGACCAGTGACTGGACCTGAGCGACCGAGAGTTCCGGCCAGCCGCGAAGCCCCAGCGACTCGGCGTGGCGCAGCAGCAGCGCAAGGTCGCGCGCGTAGTTGGCAATGGTTCCGGCAGCGTAACGACGTTCGACGCGCAGATGATCGAGATAGTGGTCGATATCGGCCGCAAGCGGCGAGATGGCTTGCTGCAGCGGAGTTTCTGCGGCATGCGCCATGCGCGTCATCCGCCGGCCGGGAAGCGTTCGACGGCCGCGGCAATGGCTTCGGCGATGAGCTTGAGGAACACGGTGCCCATTCCCGGATGAAAACGGTTGGCGTCGAGGCTGCCGATCGCGAGCATGCCGATCTCACCGACCGGCAGCAGCGCGGCGGACTGAATTTCTCCGGCACGTTTGCCGAACAGGGTATCGAGCTTGTCCTGCTGCAGTCGTCCACACAATGGTTCACGGCGCGCAAGAAACTCGCTGAATGCCGGTAACACAGCCGCTCCGCCTTTTTCGATCACGAGCCACTCAGCAACCGGCAGATCCGCATCGGCGCGGAACAACACGATACGTACGAGATCGGTCTGGAAATCCTCGGTCAGGCTCGCGGCGACCCGCCGCAACGTGTCGCCCAGCCCATCGGCCTGCATCAGCGCGAGCGTGAGCATGTGTACGCGCACCATCAGTTGCTCGTTCTCGTGCGCGATTTCGATCAGATTGTGCAGCCGCCGCGAAAGCTCGCGATTTTTGTCGCGCAGTACATCAAGTTGATAGCTCGCCAGCGACGAGGCCTGGCCTTGTTCGCGCGGCAACATCAGGGCCAGCGCAAGGTCGGGAAATCCTTTCAGAAAGTCCGGATGGCGGCGCAGATAGCTGGCGACCTCCATCGCATCCGGATCGTCTTCGACGCTCAAATCCGACATATTCGCTCCTCATTGACCGGCAAATACGCTACGCGAGCCGTGAGCATAGCGCCATTGCCCCCGCTATCGCGCGCTCCCGCCGTGCGCGGCGCAATCAGATGTCCGCCCATTCGCCTTCGAACACAAAGGTGGCCGAACCCGTCAACCAGATCGGTGCGGGCGCTCCGGGCCAGGCAACTTCGAGCGTGCCACCCGGCAACTCCACCCGCACCCGGGTATCGACCATTCCGCGACGACGCAGGATCGCAACCGCGGCGCAGGCGCCGCTGCCGCACGCGAACGTCTCACCAACCCCACGCTCCCATACGCGCAGGCGGACCGAGTCGCGCGAGGCCACTTCGACGAAGCCGACGTTGCAACCCTCCGGAAATACCGGCGCGTGCTCGAGTTGCGGGCCGAGCTCGGCGACCGCGGCAGCGGCGATCGAATCAACCGTGATCAGTGCGTGCGGATTGCCGATCGACACGGCGCCGAAGTCGACCCGCTGCCCGGCGATGTCCAACGCATAGCAGGCTTGCTCCTCCACCGTGTCAAGCGGAATGGCCTGCGGTGCAAACTTCGGCACGCCCATGTCGACGCGTACGCGGTCGTCCGCGAGCCATTCGACCGCGACGGAACCGGCCGGACCTTCGAGGCGCGTCATCCCCGGACCGAGCGCACCCGCACGTTCGAGCCAGGCGGCGATGCAACGCAGTCCGTTTCCGCATTGACGCGCGGGACTGCCGTCGCTGTTCCAGACACGATAGGAGAATGCACAGTCGCGGTTCCCGGCTGGCTCGATGCTCAACAGCTGATCGAATCCAACCCCGAAATGTCGGTCGCCGAGGCGGCGAATGCGTGCGCGATCAAGCATGAAAGGTCGATCACGACAATCGAGCACGACAAAATCATTGCCGCAGCCATGCATCTTGGTGAAACGCAGATTGGCGACCGCCACGGGATCACACGGCGCCGTGGCGCGTTGGCTCGCGTGTGGCCAACCCGCCGGCATTCGCGGGCGACCCACCGGATATCGGCAAGGCACCGAAGGCGGACACGGTTTCCCCCGGAGGTGTGGCAGGTGCCCCCGGCGACTGCTTCGCCGGCGGCTTGTGATCGGGCGTGACCAACGGTCCCTTGTTGCCGCAACCAGACAGTATCGGTGCCGCGATCAATGCCAGCAGTACCAGTAAAGCAGGGTGAACACGCATGCCGAAGTCTCCGCACCGGGGATATTGCAACTCGCGGCGCACAGTATATCGGTCGGCCACGGACCCGTTATGCTTGTCCGATGCCGCTGACGCCCTTTCTGATCGCCTTGTACGTCTTCGCCGGATTGTGTGCACTGGTCGCTGCAGGGCATGGTGCGAGCGCACGGCGACGATGGCGTGAGCGTCGGCGCTTCGCGGCCGGCAATCGCGGTCTGTGGTGCCTCGTGTTTGTATTGCTGGCCGTGATCGGCCTGATCACCGCCAGCGCCCTGCTCGGCTATCGACGACTGACAGCCGAAGCACTGGTGGCCAAGCTCGATACGCACCGGATAGGCCCACAGCATTATGCAGTCGACATCGAATTTCCCGATGGCAGCCAGCGCCGGGTCGAACTCAATGGCGACCAATGGCAACTAGATGCACGCGTGATCAAATGGGATACGCGCGCGGTCGTGCTTGGAGCGCCTGCGCTGTATCGCCTGGATCGCCTCAGCGGGCGCTATCGTGACGCGGCCACCGAGTCCACCGCAGCGAAAAGTGTGATCGATTTTTCCGCAGACCGCCCACTGGCAGCGCTCGACGTGTGGCGCCTCAAGCAACGATTTCCGCAATGGTTGCCATGGATCGACGCCGACTATGGCAGCGCGGCTTATCTGCCGCTGGTCGATGGCGGCGCATTTGCCGTTACCCTTGCACCGGCCGGTGGCTTGATCGCCCGGGCAGCCGACCATACCACCGCGGACAGACTCAGGAAGGCCGGTTGGTGATGCACCTGCGACATCAGCACTCTGCGCCGACCAGATTTTTTTCGTAACGCAGCGCGTCATGGCCGTCTTCGTAATAACCTTGACTGATCGCGAAACGTCGATAGCCACGGCGCTCGTAAAGACCTTGCGCGGCCACGTTGTCGCTGCGCACTTCGAGCACCATTCGAGTAATACCGCGATGCCGTGCCGCGCGCTCGGCCGAGGCGAGCAGCGCCGTGCCGATGCCGCGCCCGCGCACCTCATCGGCGAGCGCGATCGAATACAAACGAGCCGTATTGCTCTTCGCGCGAAAAAAAAGCACGGCCGCGCCAACGGCCGCACCCGCGCAGGTCGCGACCAGCACCTCGACGCTCGCACCCGCAAGGTAGCGTCGCCATTGACGTGGCGTGATGCGCTCGGTCTCGAACACCCGGTTTTCGAGTTCGACAAGCGCCGCGAGATCGGTGGCGCGCGCGCGACGCACGCGGGTGACGGAAAGCGGACCGGTTGCGCGGATCGCGGACATTGCAAACAGCCTAGCAGCCCGGACGCTTGGCCGCTGGAGCGCGATGAGTCGCGCGACCCGACGCAACCAGCCCCACGTGCTGGGCAGCATGCACCATCGTCCGGTTGCCGCGGCGTATGGCAAACTTCGCGTGTTGAAAATGCCATGTGAACATACGCCAGGTTCAACCCGCTCCCGCGGTCGCATTCGCCTGCCGCTGCCGCCCATTGGCGTCGCCCGGATTCGCGCGTGAGTCGGCTCGTCATCGTCGTCGAGAAAGCATCGGACTGGGGTTCGTATTACCCGGCCGACAACGTCGTCACGGCGCAGGACTACCTGAAGGAGCCAGTCGGCACCGATGATGAGCGCACCCAGGTCATCAACCTGTGCCGCAGCTACAAGTACCTCGGCACCGGCTACTACGTATCGCTGCTCGGCGAAGCGCGCGGGCACAAGATCATCCCGTCCGTGCGCACCATCAACGATCTCAGGCGACGATCCCTGTATGGCCTCGATATCGCGGACTTGAACCAGAATCTGGCCAAGTTCCTGCCGGCCGGCGGCCGCGACACGACCGATTTCGGCATTCTGGTCTATTTCGGCGAAACCTCGTATCCGAGCCTGCAGGATCTGGCACACGAGGTATTCGAGACATTCCCGGCGCCGATCCTGCGCATTGAATTCGAGCGTGACCGCATGTGGCAGATCAGCGCGATCAAGCCGACCGGCCTGCACACGCTCTCGGATGACCAGGAGGATGGCTTCGCCCAGTCACTCGACAAGTTCTCGAAGAAGGTCTGGCGCAAACCGCGCGCGCGCCGCAAATTCCGCTTCGATGTCGCGATGCTGGTCAATCCGGACGAGACCTTCCCGCCATCGAACAAGCGCGCGCTGAAGCTGTTCGTCGAAGCAGGCAACCAACTCGGCATCGAAGTCGACACGCTGACCCGGAACGACTACACCAAACTGGCCGAATACGACGGCCTCTTCATTCGCGAGACCACGGTCCTCGACAACCACACCTACCGTTTCGCCAACAAGGCGGAAAAGGAAGACATGGTGGTAATCGACGATCCGAGTTCGATCCTCAAGTGCACCAACAAGATCTATCTGCACGATCTGTTGCGCACACGCAAGCTGCCGATCCCGCGCACCGAGATTCTCTATCGCGACGAGCCGAAGAAGCTGGCCGAATTGCCCGATCTGCTCGGCCTGCCGATCGTCCTGAAGATACCGGATGGCTCGTTTTCACGCGGCATCGTCAAGGTCGAGGACAGTGCGCATCTGAAGGCCGCGGCCGAGGAATTGTTCCAGCACACCGCGCTGGTGCTCGCACAGGAATTCATGTTCACCGATTTCGACTGGCGTATCGGCATTCTCAACCGCGAAGCGATTTACGCTTGCAAGTATTTCATGTCGCGCGGGCATTGGCAGATCTACAACCACACCGCCAAGGGCAATGCGCGCTCGGGCAGCTTCGAAACCCTGCCGATAGGCGATGCGCCGCAGGAGATCGTCAAGCTCGCGCTGCGCGCGACCGCACCGATCGGCGACGGCCTTTACGGCGTGGATCTCAAGCAGGACCACAACAGGCTTGCAGTCATCGAAGTCAACGACAATCCGTCGATTGACGCCGGCGTGGAGGATGCATATCTGGGCGCCGACCTGTATCGACGCATCATGCAGGAATTCCTGCGCCGGATGGAACGCAAGCGACTCGGCTTGCGCGGCTGAACGAATTTTCGCGCGCGCCAAGCCAGCCACACGATATCGATCGCGGGTGCGACAACCAGCCAGAACGGCAAGGTGGCACCAGACTGCCGATTGTCACGCACCGCGGGAAACGCCAGAAGGACAAGCAAGCCGGCAGTCATCCAGCAAAGCAGGCCTGCGCGCATCATGCGTGTCGGGCGAATGGACGTTGCCATGGCAGGAGGGACGGATCGGTGCATTCGCGAGGGCGCGGGTGGCGGGCTGACGAGCAACATGACAGGTCTCCAGGTTCAGGCGGGCGGCTGCCCGCTCCGCTACCTTCGCAATCGCCGGTCGCATGGGATGAGAACCGCAGCGCCTGCGAACCGCGTCGGATAGCCGGGGAACCGCCCGCCACCGTGACATAATCGCCGTGTGCACGCGGAGGTCGTTTGGAAACCCAATACTCCCTGCAATATGTCGTGGTATTGCTGTTGGCCGCGGTGATCGCCGTGCCGCTCGCGCGGCGCTGGCAACTCGGCGCCGTGCTCGGTTACCTCGCCGCGGGCGTCGTGATCGGCCCGTTCGCGCTGAATCTGGTCGGCAACACCGAAGCCATGGCCCACATCAGCGAACTCGGTGTGGTGCTGATGCTGTTCGTGATCGGACTGGAGCTGTCGCCGCAACGCTTGTGGGTCATGCGTCGTCGCGTCTTCGGCCTCGGTGCATTGCAGATGGTTGTAACGGCCATCGCAATCGGCGGCATCGCGGCGCTCGTCGGCCTCGGTTGGCGCTCTGCCGTTGTCGTCGGCCTCGGCCTTGCGCTGTCTTCGACCGCGATCGGACTGCAGCTTCTGGCCGAACGCAAGGAGCTGAACAGCGCACACGGCCGCCTCGGGTTCGCCATCCTGCTGTTTCAGGATGTCGCGGCCATCCTGATCCTCGCGCTGGTCCCGACTCTCGGTGCCAGCCGTGCGGCACCCGATTTCGCCGGTCACATGGTGGCTGCGCTCAGGGTCATCGTCGTGATTGCGATCGTCGTAGTTGGAGGGCGCTACTTGTTGCGCCCGCTGTTTCGTGCAGCGGCGCGCACCGGCATTGCCGAGGTGTTCACCGCCAGTGCCTTGCTGGTGGTTATCGGCACGGCGTGGCTCATGCAGCTGGCCGGCAGCTCGATGTCGCTTGGCGCATTTCTGGCCGGCATCCTGCTGGCCGATTCGGAATACCGCCATGAGATCGAATCGCAGATCGAGCCGTTCAAGGGTCTGCTGCTCGGCCTGTTTTTCATCAGCATCGGCATGGCGCTCGATGTGCATCTCGTGCTCAACCGGCCCGAACTGATTGGTGCGTTGCTGCTTGCGCTGCTGACCGTCAAGGCATTGGTCTTGTTCGCGCTGGCGCGCGGTCCGGCCCGCGAGAACAACGCGCAGTCGATCGCGCTCGCCGCCATCCTCGCGCAGGGGAGCGAGTTCGCGTTCGTGGTGTTCACGCTCGCTGCCGGGAGCGAGCTGATCGGACGCGAGCAGCGTGATGTGCTGATTCTCGTGGTCACCTTGTCGATGGCGGCAACGCCGCTGCTGGTGCTTGCACGCGAGCACCTGGCGCCAAGCGCCAGCAAGAAGCCCGCGCGTGAGTTCGATGCCATCGACGAGGACAATCCACGCGTGGTGATTTCCGGATTCGGTCGAGTGGGCCAGATCGTTGCGCGTGTCCTGCAGGCGCATCGCATCCCTTTCACCGCACTGGAGCAGAACTCCGAGCAGGTGGACTTCATTCGGCGCTTCGGAAATATTGTCTATTATGGCGACGCGACACGTCTGGATCTGCTGCGGGCCGCACACGCCGACAAGGCCGAGGTATTCGTTCTGGCAACCGGAAATCCGGATGCCAACGTGCGCACGGCGCGGCTGCTCAAACGCCATTTCCCGCGGGTCAAGGTTTACGCACGCGCACGCAATCGTCAGCACGCGTTCAAGCTGATGGACCTGAACGTAGATGATGTCGTGCGCGAAACCTTCCATTCCAGTCTGGTTCTTGCGCGCGACGTGCTCGAAGCACTCGGCTACGATCACGTGATCGCGGCCGAACATGTGGAACGCTTTCGCCAGCATGACGAACGCGTACTGAGCGAGCAATATCCAGTGTATGACGATGAAGCGGCCCTGATTCAAAGCGCAAGGGAAGCGCGGGCTGATCTCGAACGTCTGTTCGAGGCGGACAGCACGCAGTGACAGGCGAACGCAGCGATCATATGCATTCCCGACAACCACCCGTGCGCGGTCTCGCATTTGCCGATACCGAGCTGGCCAGCTTCGACGGCCAGTTTCGTGCGCGCTGCCAACTGCAGCGTCCGGATCGCTACCGTCTGATCGAAGCGCTGCCGGCCGACCGGCCGCGCATCGCACGCGGCTCGGGCGTCTCCTACGTCGGCGCGAGTTTCGGCAACGACGCGATCGTGCAGGACCTCGGCGCATTTGACCGTCTGCTTGCGTTCGATACGGAAAACGGGCTGCTGACGGTCGAAGCGGGTGCGCACATCGGCGATGTGCAACGTTTCGCGTTGTCGCATGGCTGGTATCTGCCGATCACGCCGGGACATCCCGCGGCGACAATCGGCGGCTGCATCGCGGCGGACGTGCATGGCAAGAATCCGGCGCGCGACGGCACGTTTCGCCAACAGATCAAATCGATGGAGCTGTGGCGCGCCGGCGCCGACTCAGTCATGACCCATGCGAACGAGAACTCCGACTTGTTTCTGGCAACCTGCGCGGGGTTCGGCCTGACCGGTACCATCGTCAAAGCAACCTTGCGTCTCGCACCGATACCCACCGGCCTCATGCTGCGTCGCGTTCCGGTAAGCAACCTCCTCGAGGCCGCGCGCGTACTGCGTGAGGCAGCGAACGCGCCGGTGCTCTATGGCTGGCACGACGGCCGACCTGATCGCTTCGGTCGCGGCGTCATCCGGATCGGGCTCGCGACCGGCGAGCGTGACGCGCGTCCGGTACGCATCGCGCGTGCCGACAACGATCTGCCGGCGCGGATTCGCCCATTGTCCTTCGCGTTGTGGAATCGAGTCGGCATCGCGCTGGCCAACACCTGGCTCGGCCTGCGCTGGTGCCGTGCGGGGCAGTCGCCGCTGGCGCTGTCCGACGCACTGTTTCCGCTAAACCGGGCGCGCACCTATTTTGCCGGCTTCGGTCAAGCCGGATTCGCGGAAGCGCAATGGTTGCTGCCGCATGCGCGTTTCGATGAATTTGCAACCGCGTTGAGCGACTGTATTGCACGTTTGCGACCACGCATTGCGCTGATTTCGAGCAAGCTGTTTGCCGGAACAGACAAAGCGACCGCCTTCACATTTGACGGTGCCGGTATCGCACTCGCGATACATGTGCCGGCGCCAGTACAAACCTCGCAACGAGCGTTTCTCGAGGCGTTGACCGAACTTGCGATCGCGCATGACGGTCGCCCGAATCTGATCAAGGATTCGACGCTCGACGCGACCAGCGTGCGTTCCGCGATACCCGAGTTCAGCGCGGCGCGTGCGCGACTGGCCGATGCGAATCCGGGCGGGCTGCACACCTCGGAACTTGCGCGGAGGCTTGGCCTGTGACTGCGATCGTGATCGGCGCATCGAGCGGCCTCGGTCGCGCACTGTCTGAGCAACTCGCGCGCACCGGCACGCCGCTGTTGCTGGTGGCCTCGGACCTGCGCGATGTCGATGCGTTGGCAGCAGACCTCAACCTGCGTTTCGGTGTCGCAGTGCGCGCGCTGGCACTGGACCTCGGCCGCGCGCCGGACCCGGGCGCCCGGGTACTCGAATCGCTGGGCGCTTTGCCAGCACCGACCGCGTTGCTGCTGGCTATCGGCAACTCGCGCGCCGACGATGACTTTTCCCTCGATGCCGCAGCGATCGGCCAACTCATCGCGATCAATCTGTACGTTCCGCTCGCGATCGTCCATGCGTTGCGGTCACGACTGATCGAGACACATGGCGTCATTGTCGGATTCGGCAGCGTCGCCGGCGTGCGCGGACGTGGGCGCAATGTCGCTTACGCGGCCGCCAAGCGCGGACTCGATTCGCTGTTCGAGAGCCTGCGTCAGCGCCATCGGCCAAGCGAGCTGCGCGTCCAGTTCTACCGGCTCGGATTCCTAAGCAGCAACCTGAC
>JBAUWF010000084.1:0-22851 GCA_049583635.1 Rhodanobacteraceae bacterium | reverse complement strand
TGTGCTGAAAGTGAATCGAATCCTGCTGGTGATCCTGCTGCTGCTACCGGCATCGGTTCTGGCACGCGACTGGATCATCTCCACGACCGGCGACGATGCCAAAGGCGACGGAACGTTGGCCAAGCCGTACCGCACCGTCATGCGCGTACTCAACACGTCCAACGGCACGGCGAAAGCTGGCGATACTGTCATGTTGCGCGGACCTGAGGGAAACAATACCTACAACGAATGCCTGGTCCGGCTGCGCGTCCCCTTGACGCTGCGTTCCTACCCGGGGGAGCACGCCCATATCCATTGCGATCCTCATGCGCCGGAAAGCAGTGTCGTCGTCTGGCTGGATGCCAGTGCATCGGGCAGCCATATCTCGGACCTGGATCTCAGCGGATCTGCCTATTACGGCGTGAAGCTGGATACCAACTGGTATCGGGGTGGGGGAGAGAAAGGGACTGGTGCTTCGCACGTTGTGCTTGATCATCTCAAGATCCATGACACGGGTCGCGATGGCATCAAGATCACGCCAAAATCGGATTACGTCACGATCCGCAACAGCGAGATCTGGAACACCGGCAAGATCTATCCGCCGGGCACTTCGGAGCAAGCCAAGAACGCCGACGGCATCGACAACGTCAACGGCTCGCACATGGTGGTGGAAGATTGCTACATCCACGACATCGCCACGACCGGCCTGTACTTCAAGGGCGGCGCCAGCGACGCACTGGTGCAGCGAAATCGCATCGAGAACACCGGGTCCGGCGGCATCCGCGTCGGCTTCGACACCGGCGAGGAATACTTCGATCCGAGCGTGAACCCCAAATACTACGAGTCGATTCGCGGCACCGTTCGCAACAACTTCATACGCAATACCGATTCGGCCGGCATCGGCCTGTACGCCGCCAAGGACGCTGTTGTCGCCAACAACACCCTGGTCGATACGGCACGAAAGAATCAGGCGGCGATTTTTTTCGGCATCACGTTCCAGGACTGGGATCCCAAGGCAGGGCGCCCGCCGAGCATCAATCCACTTATCCGGAACAATCTCGTAATCCAGAATGGCGGGAACTGCCTGGAGATTCGCTGGTCCCCGGACCTCGGTGGCCTGTCGGCATTGGATGGCAGCCCGGGTACCGACTGGAACGGCTATTACAACTCCGTGGGGCGGTGCAATTTTGTCGACTTTCGCTTACCGCATCCCCTCGTCATCGGGGGCTCGTTCGCGCAATGGCAGCGTCATTCGGGGGTCGACGCCCACAGCGTGGAAACTGCCTTTTCGGTCGACGACACCGGGCATCTGCCCGATGGTAGTCCCGCGATCGACAAGGGCATCGCGCTAGAGCAGGTCACCGATGATATCGATCGTCAGCGCCGCGTTGCACCCTACGATATCGGCGCGGACGAGAAAGTCGAAACGCCGGCCGCAACAAAGGTCGACTCGTCGCATTCACTCAAGCCACATTGACCAATCGGGTCGCAACAGTATCGTTCGTCTGACCGGTTGGTGCTGCGCCAATCAAGGTCTTGAGTGGATTTTGCGCGTGCCCATTGGCAGCACGGAGCTCAATGCCGCAACAAGCTCCGCATCAGGCAACCAGTTACGTACGTCCCTCGCGCAACGGATTCAGATGTTGTGATCGGCTGCCGGACCGATGCTTCCGCGAGCGAGCAGATCACTGAGTGGGCGACGGCTCATTGCACGCAACGTGTGTTCGAGATCCAGACGCCAGCCGCGTGGGCGTATGTCGATCCAGTGCAGGGCAACTGGATGCGTACCGAGCGAACGCTTGTATTGCTGATCGCCGGCGAGGAAATCGTAGCTGTCAGCGCCTTCGACCAGATATTTCTCGATGGCGAGCAAATGCCCCAGATAGCCCGGCCGATCATGACGATCCAGAACACCGTAATTCAGGCCGGTATTGTAGAAGTAGACTCGCTTCCGCCACAGCAGATTGTAGAGATAGCCAATGGTTGCCGGCCCGGCACTGACCCGCAACAATTGGGTCAAGCCACCGCGCGTCCCCGCACGAACCAGATCCGAATGAAATGCGCAGAAAAAACGGCTCGCGAACGATCCCCTCAGGCCTTTGCTCTGCCAGTGCCGATCATGCAACATGCGCATCTCGCCGAGCCAATCGAGTGCCTGCCTGGGCTCGTGAGCGACTGCCATGCGGACGGGTCCAAGCGCTTCGTAGGCGCGACGCGTCTTGCGCAGGAGATTGCGTGTCCTGCTGCTCAGGCAGGCTGGATAGTTGCCACCCTCCCTGCGCAATTGCGCGAGATCGACAAGGTAGCAAGGTTGCGTGTTCGCGCTGAACGCACATAGCGGTCTCGGCAACGCTTCGCACACCGCCCTTGCATGCGACGAAGCGCTGATGCGCAAGCTGCGCCAGCGCCGGTCTCGCCGAGTCAACTCATCGAACAGAGCCGCATAAGCTCGGGTCTCGGCACCGCGCCGGATCAGCAATCCGGTGTACTCGATGGTGACTTCGTCCAGGTCGGTAGCGCCGGTCTCCTGCATGCGGATCGATCGATTGCCGAACAGACGCTTGATGCCCCGTTCAGGCACATCGACCAGCAAACCGAGCGCAACCAGTCCCGTGGGGTCGCAGGCGCGGAAAACCATCGGCCGGTAACGCGCCGGCAAATGACGTAACCAGACCGATACCCACGCCCAAGAGGTAAACGGCGACCCGTCGGCGACACCCTCCAGCGAGACCCAGTCGCTACCGAGATCCGGATATTTCTCTACAGTTACAAGTTCGCCAGTTACAAGTTCGCCCTTCAAGGCGAGATCGTCCATTTGCAGGCCCCTGACGCTCCAGTGAATCGGAGCGTAGCAGCTTGTCGATCGACCTGCGGCCGGGGAGGCATCCGTTCTCCCGTATCGTGTCGCGAGCACATTTGGTAAACGAACCGTCCTCTGCAAACCGGGTTCGCGATGACTCCGCCGATGCTCCCTGAAGAAATCAGGCCTCCAGTTGCTTGGGTTGCTGCCGCCGTGGCGGTACCGGAAAGACTACAATCCACGCGTTGGATGTGCGCGATGAGCGAGTTGGTGCACAGTCTGGCAGGGTGATGAAACCCTCCTTCCGGCGCCGTGCTAGAGACACACCCGGCGAGGATGACGTGTACGTTCATGCCCCGGATCGGCGCGATCCTCAGTCGGGCAGGCGCTGTTGCAGCCAGCCACCGATTGCGGAGAACAGCTCCTCACGATCGGCTTCGTCGTAGAACAAATGATTGGTTTCCGGCCAATAGCTGAACTGCACGTTCGCAGAACGTGCCGCTGCCCCAAACGTTTCGTCGAACTGGCCGCGATGAAGGAAGTATGACGTGTCGCCTGTGTACAGAAAAAACAGTTCCACGCCGCGTGAACTAAGTGTCTGCAGCTGTTCGCGCTCGACACCCGGCGCAGGCCAGCCGCGCTCGGACTCGACGGTGATCGCGTTCGCGTCGCGGGGGCTGTGGAGGAGCATCCGGCGAAGCTTGTCCGGCCACCTCGACAACGGCGTGCGAAACGCGCGGCGCAGGCGACCCAGTTTATACGAGAACGTCTTTCGTGCCAGTCCATCGAGCAGAATGGCGCCGACAACGCGCGGATCGGCCAGCGATGCTTGCCATGCGAGATCCGCGCCGCCGCAGATACCGCCGACGATGAGGCGGGTGTACCCGGTGCGCCGTCCGAGCGCATCAAAGACCTCATGCAGGAGCCGCGACTGCGGAAGTTCGGTGAGGCTGAGGCTGTCGCCGACGCCCGGCAAGTCGAAACGCAGTACCGCGTAACCTTGCGCCGCAAGTCGCCGCGCAAGCCGGACATGCAGACGGAACGGATCGCTACGCGGCAGGAAGCCCGCGTTCAACAGCACCACACACACCCCTTTCGACGGGGCGCTGGGGCGGCTCAGCAGGCCAAACAGGTCGTTGCCGAGTTCAACGATCTCGTCGCCGCGTCCATGCCCCGGATTCATGCGCCCCCCATCCTGGTGGCCAGGCCTGCGGCGACTTCGCGCACCGCTGGCGCCGGAATGTGCTCGTAATCGAGTTGACCTTCCCACGCGGTCAGCGCTGGTGGCAGATCGATCCTCTGTCGTGGCTGCAGCAACGGCGACGCCTGCGGCCGATCGAGTAAGGTCAAGTCCGGCCACTCCGCATTCGACCGCAGGCGGGATTGCTCGAGTTCGGCAAGCAGTTGCTTGGAGCACGGGAATCCAACCAGCGACTCGTGCGAGCAGGTGCGTTGCGCACGTTCCCCGTGCGGGAAGCGCGGATTTGCACGGCGCTCGGCGCTGTCAATGCGGCGCAGATCGGCAAGATACGCCGCGCCATCCGTTACCGGCTGCCACAGCCACAGCGCTTGCAGGTGCGCCTTGGTGGCGAGCGTGACGGCGACGAAGCTGCCGGCGCGGGCGCCGAGGACGGCGATCGGCACGGGGCCGATGCGCTCGCGCAGCGCGTCGAGTGCGACGCTCGCGTCTTCACACGCATTCTCAAGCGAGAAATCGAGATCGTCGCCGTCCGAATCACCGGTGCCGTAATAGTGCGGCCGCAGCACAGCGATGCCGAGCTTGGCTAGTGAGTCCGCGAGGAGAGCGAACAAGCGGTAGCTCAGCGCGCGCTCCTGCAGAAACGGTGGAAATACCAGAACACCCGCTCGAGGCCTTCTTGCCGCATGGAACACCGCGAACAGCCTGCCTCGCGACGCTGACAGGTGCATCGGGCGCGGGTCGAGATCCATGTGCGGATCGCCTGTCATCCGCGAGGACCGAACAGGTTACGGATACGCTGCCCGAGCGTTGGCGCCACGGCATTGTCGACCGGGGCCTCCTGCAACTCGGCCGCAAGCGAGCGCAGCGTACCGCTGGCGATCCGGAGGAGGTTCAAGCGCAGCCCGGTCTCCTTCTCGACGCGTGCCGCCATCCTAATTGCCAGCAATGAATGCCCTCCCAAGTCGAAGAAGTTGTCCCGCGCGCCGGGGTTCGGTACGCCGAGCAGGTCGGCCCAAATAGCGGCGAGCGCGACCTCGATGTTGCCCTGAGGGGGCTTGTAGTCCTTGCGCGCGAACGCATCGTCGTCGGTATCGGGCAAGGCGCCTCGATCGAGCTTGCCGTTGCGCGTGAGCGGCAGGGCATCGAGGCGCACGAAGGCATTCGGGATCATGTACTCGGGCAGGCTCCGGCGCAGCGTGTCGCGTAGCTCGCTGACAAGATCCGGATTTGCCATGGCAGCGACGTAGGCAACGAGCCTCTTCTCACCGGGCGTGTCCTCCCGGACGATCACCGCGACATCGCGTACGGCCGGGTGCGCCGCGATCGCGGCCTCGACCTCGCCAAGTTCGATACGGAAGCCGCGTACTTTTACCTGATGGTCCAGCCGACCGAGATATTCCAGATTCCCGTCGGGCCGAAACCTTACGAGATCACCGGTGCGGTAAATGCGCTCGCCGGTTTCCGCTAGGAAAGGATCCAGCATGAAACGCTCGGCCGTCAGCTCGGGGCGGTTCAGGTAACCGCGTGCCAATCCGGCGCCGCCGAGGAACAATTGTCCCGGAACGCCTATCGGCACCGGATTCATCGATGGATCGAGCACATAAGCGCGAGTGTTCGCGATCGGGCGTCCGATCGTCGCCGGCAACCCACGCTCGCGGAGCGCCCATGTGGAATACGTCGTGTCCTCCGAAGGACCGTACAGGTCGTAGACCTCCCTGACATGCCCCGTGCCGTAGATCTGGTCTACGAGACGCGTGGATAGCGGCTCGCCCGCAAGGCATACGGTCGTCGTCGAATCCGGTACTCCGTCAGCGCGCAGCAGTTCGACCATTGCCGAGGGTACGGTATTCAGCAGAGTTACTTCTTCGCGTGCTGGATGCTCGATCAGTTGCAGCGCGTTTTCGGCGAGGATCACACGCCCGCCGCGCGAGAGCGGGAAAAAGATCTCGAAGATCGAGAGATCGAAACAGACCGAGGTAGACGCCAGTACTCCGCGTAGCGCGGCATCGGGAAAAACCGTGCCCGCCCAGTGCACGAGTGTGGCTGCGCTGAAGTGCTCGATTGCCACACCTTTGGGCACGCCAGTCGAACCGGACGTGTAAATGATGTAGGCGAGATTGTCCGGCTGCGCGCCGTGCTCGGGATCGGTATCCGGATGGTCCGCGAGCTCCGCATTCCGGTCAAGTAAGAGCACCCGAGCTTCGCATGCCGGAAGAACGTCCCGCAGATCCGACGTCGTGATCACGACTTGTGCCTGCGAGTCCGTCAGCATGAACGCGATGCGGTCTGCGGGATAGTTTGGATCAAGAGGTACATAGGCACCGCCCGACTTCAGTACAGCCAGCAACGCGGCGATGAGATCGACGGAACGGCGCAGGCAAACGCCCACCAAGATCTCCGGCCCGACTCCGTAACCGCGCAACTGGTGTGCGAGACGGTTCGCGCGCGCGTTCAGCTCACTGTAGCTGCAGCGTTCGGTTGCCGTGACGATCGCTCCCGCGTGCGGTGACCGCGCCGCCTGTGTTTCGAACAGTCGATGCAGGCGCATGTCGCCGTCGATGCGGAGCTCCGTCGCGTTCCAGTCGACCAGGATCTGCTGCGTTTCGGCGCGCGTGAGCAACGGGAGCTGCGAGATCGGCGTGCGCGGATCGGCGACGATGCCGGTTAGCATCTCGCGATAGTGCGATAACCAGCGCGCAATAGTGGTGTTCTTGAACAGGTCGGCGTTGTAGTCGCATTCGAGCAGCAGACTCTCGCCGTCGTCGATCGCGTTGATGCCGAGTTCGAAGTTGTAGAACGCCTTCGGCGCGTCAACGCCCGTGACTGACACCTCGCCGAAATCGAACGGACTGCCCAGCTTGTCGATGTTGAACAAGACCGAAACCAAAGGGGTACGGCCCGGATCGCGCGGCAGCCTGAGTTTTCGCACCAGCGTGCCGAAAGTCAGCCGCGGGTGCGCCTGCGCATCGAAAAACGTCTTGCGAGTTGCGTGCAGGTGTTGCTTGAAGGAATCTTCCAGGTCGACACGGCACGGCAACGGAATCGTGTTGACGCCATGCGCCACCAGATGGCCGTTGTCCTCAAGGGCCTGGCTCGCCATCGGTACGCCGATGACGAGTTCCTCGGTGGAACTCAAGCGTGCCATCAGGACTTCGAATGCCGCGAGCAGGGCAACGAACAGCGTCGCTCTGTGCTCAGCGGCGACCGCGCGCAGCGCGCTGTACAACGTCGAGTCGATCGCCAGTATCTGCCGGCCAGCCGTGTAGGTCTTGTACACGGGACGCGGATGATCGAGCGGCAGCTCGAACGACGGAACACCGGCAGCGTACTTCGCAGCCCAGAACTCCGTGGCAGCTTTCATCTCGGCCAAGACCGGCGGGCTGTGCTGGTCGGCAACGAAGTCGCGATAGGACGCCGCGGGCGGCAATGCCGCCGGCATGCCGAACCGGTCGGCCGCGTAGCTCCTGGCAAGGTCGCTAAAAACGACGGCCGAGGACCAGCCATCGACGATGAGATGGTGAGCGGTGAATACCAAACGGTAGCGATCCGCCGTTTCACGTAGCAGTTGCGCTCGCCACAGCGGCGCGACATCCAGCACGAAAGGCGTATGGGTTTCGTGATCGATGAGGCGTGTAATCGCGGCATCGCGCTGTATCTGGTCCTGCGCGCTCAAGTCGATCAGTGGCAAATCGATTGCGACTTCGGGCAGGATTTCCTGGCGCTCGTTTGCGCTGTCGATGCGCAGGCGCAGCGCCTCGTGGCGTCGAACCACGTCACGCAACGCGTTGCGCAGGGATTCCGGCGACAGCGGGCCACAGAGCTGCAACACATAGCACTGGTTGTATGCGCAATTCGCCTCGTCGCCCATCAAGGCCACGGCGGCCATTTCGCGCTGCGGTTCGGTCAGATCGAACGGCTCGCTCGCAACCGCGAACGGATCGAACTCGACCGGCACGCCGCGCGACGATGTCACGGGAGCGTCAGACATTGGCGTCGACCACCTCGTCGACTTGCAGGTACTTTCCGGGCCGCTCGGGATCCGGCACGAACCACGCCTCGCGGCCCGACGCGTCACGGCCCTTGCGCGGAGTCACGGCCGATTTCGGGAGGAAGCCGGCCGCCTGCATTTCACCGAGCGTCGCGTGGAACGCGTCGACGACGCGATCCAGATCCGCATCGCTATGCGCGAGCGTGAGGAAGCACGGGCGACCTTCCCAGATATGTACCCCTTTCTCGCGCATCGCGGCGAAGAATATCGAAGCAAGCGGCAAGTCGTGCGGAAAGATGATGCAGAACCAGGACGAGAAATGATTGACCTGCACCGGCGCTCCGCATTCGGCGATGCACTGGTGCAGGCGCCCGACGAACGCCGTCGTGCGCAGGTTCAGGCCGCGCTGCAGTTCCGGCCCCTGGTCCTTGAGATGCTGCAACACGGCGCGCGCGGCGGCCAGTGCCAACGGATGGCGCACGAACGTGCCGGCGAAGAACGTGACCCCGGCTTCAGGACCGGAATCATCGCCGAACTGCCAACCACCACCGTCCAGCGCATCGAGGTATTTGGCGCTGCCGGCGACCATGCCGATCGGCAGGCCACCGCCGATCACCTTGCCGTAGGTCGCGATGTCCGCGCGCACGCCGAACAGCGCCTGCGCGCCGCCCGGATGCACGCGAAATCCGGTCACGACTTCGTCGAAGATCAGCGCGGTGTCGCTGTCCGCCGTGACTTTGCGCAGATCCTTGAGGAACTCGCGTGGCTGCAATTCCGGTCTCCGACTCTGCACCGGCTCCACCAGCACCGCGGCGAGCTGACCGGCGAGCGACCTGATCGTCGCCAGGCTTTCGGGCGCGCCGTAGTCTAGTACCACCACGTTGTCGATCATCGCTGCGGGGATACCCGGTGCGATCGGCATTGCGCGGCCGTCGCCGCCCACGGCCGGACGCACCAGCACTTCGTCGAAGATACCGTGATAGGCGCCGGTGAACATGACGATCTTGTCGCGACCCGACACCGTGCGCGCAACGCGGATCGCGGCCATCACCGCTTCCGAACCGGTGCTGCAGAACGCGGCGCGCTCCATGCCGACCATGTCGCACAGAAGCCTCGAGACCTCGCCGGCAAGCGAGGTCTGCGGACCGATTTCGTAGCCGACCTCGAGTTGCGTTTGCACGGCCTCGTGAATGAATGGCGGATTGTGGCCGAACAGGATCATGCCGAAGCCGTTGGTGATATCGACATAGTCGTTGCCGTCGATATCCCACAAATGCGAACCCGATGAGCGCACCGACACGATCGGATACACCAATTCTTTCCAGACCTGGCGAAAACCTGCGGCTGTGCGCGGATCGGCAAGATGCGCACGATTCGCATCGGTCGCACTCTTCGACCGCGCAGTCTTGCGATTGTAGCGCTCGATGAACGCGGCAAGATTGCGCTGCTGCTGATCGGTCAGGCCGCCCGTCGGGCCGCGCGCCGGCGGTCGGTAGGGACCGAATGCGGCGGACGGAGTCGCCGCCGTTCCGGTCGCATGTTTGATCGGGAGCGCGGTCGGAGTGGCGGGCGCCGGCGTTGAATCGGCCGGCGCAGGCGTGGCCGGCACTGCGGCCATTGAGGACAACGCCACGCCGGGATCGATGCCGAGCATGCCGAGCTGGCGCGAAATGATGGCCAGTTGCTGCACGATCGTGCCGGCGAGCGAAGCCGCATCGCCGGGCAGCGACGCAGCGGACGCCCCAGTCAACGCCATGGATGGCGCGCCCGCCCCATCCGGCGCAAGCGGCGCGGCGGGCGGTGCTTGTTCGGGCACGAGCGGCAGCAGGTGCGCCGTCAGCGTATCGAGCGTCGGGCAGTCTTCGAGCAAGGTGCGCACCGAGACTTTGGTGTTGAACTTTTTTTGCAGCGCATTGCTCGCCTGGGTCAGCAACAGCGAATCGAATCCGAGTTCGAGAAAATTCACGTCGGGACGCAAACTGGCGGCGTCGATGCCCGAGAGTTCGACGAACAATGCCTGTATTCGCGACATCATGATGGCGCTTCGATTATCGGTCATGGCGGATGTGCTGACAGCGATCGTAGCGGAGGGGGAGGCAATGGCTTCGACAATCTGCGTCGCAGCGAAGTTGCCGGACAACTGTGCGCTCGCCGAAGCGTTCGATGCATTGAAACGCGAATCGGGATCGACCCAGTGGCGTTGACGTCTGAACGGATAAGTCGGCAGCGGCACGCGGCGACGCGAGTCGCCGTGCACTTTCTGCCAATCGATGTCGACGTTGCGGGCCCAGAGCCGGCCGGTGGCGGCGAGCAGATATTCAAGATCCGCGCTGAAATCCTGGCCCGGATGCAGGGACGTGGTGATCAACTGGGCCGCGATGCGGCCATTCTGCTGGCGCGCCAGACTCGTCAGCGCTTGTCCGGGGCCCACTTCTAGCAAGGCGAGCTGCGCATCCTGGAGTTGACCGATGCCGTCGACGAACTGCACCGGTTCGCGCAGTTGCCGGGCCCAGTAGCCGGGATCGACAGCCTCCTCGTCGGACACGAGTTGACCGGTGAGACTGGAAATCCAGCGTGCGCGCGGCGCGTGCCGAGGTGTTGCCTCGACCATGGCCATGAAGGGTGCGACCACGGGCTGCATCATCGGTGAATGGAAGGCATGCGACGTCGACAGTTTTCGATGGGCGATATTCTTCGCATCGAGTATGGCGGCGAACTCGGCGATGGCATCGTGATCCCCCGAGATCACTGTCAGGTTGGGCGCGTTGAGCGCGGCAATCGATGTGCCGGATATGAGATCGACGGCCAGCGCATCCGCCGAAGCGCGCACGGCGAGCATCGATCCCGCCGGCATTTCCTGCATCAGGCGCGCACGGCGGGCAACCAGTGCCAGCGCGTCGTCGCGATCGAAGGTGCCGCCGATGCATGCCGCGACGTATTCGCCGATGCTGTGTCCGATCATCGCCGCGGGCTCGACGCCCCACCACATCCACAATTGCGCGAGCGCATATTCGATCGCGAACAGCGCCGGCTGCGTGATCGCGGTCTGCGTGAACTCGGTTCGTGCATCGGCGCTGTGCGCCTCTTCGGGATACAGCACGCCGCGCAAGTCGACATCGAGATGCGCTTCGAGTACGCGTGCACAGGCATCGATCTGATCCCGAAAAACCGCCTCCGACTCGTAAAGCCGCCGCCCCATGTTGACGTACTGGGAGCCCTGCCCCGGGAACATGAAGGCCACGCGCGGCGCTGACGCATCGGTGCTGAATTCGTGCGTGTGTTTCGGGTCAGGCGCCTTGAGCCGTGCGATGGCGTCTTCGCGGCTGCGGCAGGCGACGAAGCGCCGGTGAGGGAACCGGCGCCGCCCGACCTGCAGCGTCCAGGCCACGTCGGCGAGCTCGGTCGCCGGGTCCTGCTCGAGGTAGCTGCCCAGATTGGCGGCGGCGCGTTCGAGCGCGTCCGCATCGCGTGCCGACAGCAGCAGCAGTTGTTCGGCGCGGGCGCTTGCGTCGACGGATTCTGGCGGCGGCGCTTCCTCGAGCACCACATGCGCGTTGGTTCCGCCCACCCCGAACGAACTGACGCCCGCCCTGCGCGGCGTCGCTCCCGCGGGCCATTCGCGTCGACTGGCGTTGACGAAGAACGGCGTGTTGTCGATATCGAGCTTGGGATTGGGCGAACTGAAATTGATGCTCGCGGGAAGGATCTTGTGGTGCAGAGCCAGCGTGGCCTTGATCAATCCTGCCACGCCGGCAGCGACATCGAGATGGCCGATATTGGACTTGATCGAACCGATCGCACAAAAGCCGTTATCCTCGGCGCCGCCGGCGCGAAATGCCTGCGTGAGTCCGGCGATCTCGATCGGATCGCCCAGCGCGGTGCCAGTGCCGTGTGCCTCGATGTAGGAAATGGTCTCCGGGTCGATGCCGGCAAGGGACTGCGCCATCGAGATGACGCCGGCATGACCGTCGACACTTGGTGCGGTGAAGCTGACTTTTGCGCTGCCATCGTTGTTCAACGCGGCGCCCTTGATCACCGCGTAGATGGTGTCGCCATCGTCGATTGCGTCGCGCAGCCGGCGCAACACGACGACGCCGAGTCCGTTGCCGAACACGGTTCCCGATGCGTTGCGATCGAAGGCGCGGCAATGCCCGTCGGGAGCGAGGATCGAGCCTTCCTCGTACAAATAACCGCGCCGTTGCGGCAACTGGATCGATACGCCGCCGGCGAGCGCCATGTCGCATTGATACGATTGCAGGCTCTGCACCGCCGTGCACACGGCAACGAGCGAAGTCGAACAGGCGTTCTGGATGTTCAGCGCCGGGCCGTTGAGGTCGAACTTGTAGGCGACGCGCGTGGCGATGTAGTCGTTGTTGTTGCCCATCAGCACCAGCAGCGTACCCAGCGGGTCGGTCACGTCGCGACGCGAAAGAAGATTCTGCAGGTAGTAGCTGTTGGAAGTGGCGCCGGCGAACACGCCGATCGGTCCGGCAAAGCGCTGCGTGTCGTGACCGGCGTGTTCGATCGCTTCCCATGCCGCCTGCAGGAACAGGCGTTGCTGCGGATCGAGGATTTCCGCTTCCTTGGGCGTGAAGCCAAAGAACTGTTCATCGAACTTGTCGGCATCGGCCAGCACGCCGCGCGCGCGCACGTAGTCCGGATTCGCGCGCGCAATCATGTCTTCGCGCCGCGCCGGCTCCAGCTCGTCGGCGGCGAAGCGCGAGATGCATTCGCGCCCGGCGAGCAGATTGCGCCACAGCTCGGCGACATTGCCCGACTCGGGGAAGCGCCCGGCCATGCCGATGATGGCAACGCCGTCGAGCGGATCGTATGCGTCTGAATAGGCCATGGAACTATCGCTTTCCCGTCAGGTTGCGGCGGCGGGCATTAGCCTCGCGCTGTTTGCGCGCGCGATCAATCACGGCGTCCGCGCGCGCCGCATCGGCGCTACCTTGCGCCAGATGCCGCGCCAGCGATCGAATCGTCGGGTACTGCAACAACGCGACGATCGGCAGGTCCGTGCTCAGCCGCTCCTTGAGCTCGGCATGTGCCCGCACCAGCAGCAGCGAATGACCGCCAAGCTCGAAGAAATTGTCATCCAGCGAGATGCGCTCAACCTCGAACAGCTCTTGCCACAGTTTGGCAATCACGCGTTCAGCGTCGCTGGTTGGCGCCGAGTCGTCGGGGCCAGCGGGGACGCGGGTCTTGACGGCTCCTCGAGCCTTGGCCCTGCCGCGGACCGCCGCAGGAAGCAGCGCGAGCAAATCTCCCACGTTCGCGCTCGCCAACGTTGCCATCGCCTTCAGCATGGTGTCGAGGTCCACGGCGAACTGGCGAATGTCCGCAGTATCGAGAGTTGCTGGTCGATGAATGAGGCGGATGCGCATTTCGTCCGCCAGCGTCACCGCCAGCGTCAGCAAATAATTGGTCGCCTCCGGCGCCTTGATCAAGGTGAGTTGCGCAGCGGCGCCGACACGCCGCGCATCGGCATCGACTTGATAATTCTGGAACACGATCAGGCTGTCGAAAAGGCGGTGTCGCCACGGAATCTGCGCCCATTGCTGGATCTGCTCGAGCGGTGCGTATTGATGCTGCGCCAGTTCGAACTGTGCGTGCTGCAGCTCGGCCAGCCATGATGCGAGCGACTGTTCGGCGCGCACGGCGACGCGCACCGGAATATTGTTGACGCACGGACCAACCAGCGATTCGATGCCGCGGACTTCGGTCGGCCGGCCGGAGAACGAGGCGCCGAACACGACATCGGCGGTGTCCGCGTAATGCGCGAGCAACAAGACCCATGCGGCGTTCATGAGCACGTTCGGAGTGACCTGCACGCTGCGCGCCAGACTACGCAGCGCGGCAGTCGTATCGGCGTCGATGCGCAATGTGGTCTCGGCGAAGTGTTCCGCGGATGCTTCAACGGTTGCCGTCGACTGCGCCGCGAGTCCAAGCCGCAGTGGCGTCGGCGCAGCGAATTCGCGCAATTGTTTGCGCCAGAACTCGGCGGAATCCGGCGCGGAGTGCGTGAGCCACTCGACATAGTCGCGAAACGGAATCGCTGCTTCGCTGGCGGGTTCGGCGTCGGCCGCAAACGCCGTGTAGGCGCGTGATACGTCGCGAAAGAACACTGGCCAGGACCATCCGTCGATGCACAGATGATGCGTGCTCCAGACGAGATGCCAGCACGCATCGCCGATGCGTCGCAGTTCGATGCGCATGGCCGGCGGCGCCGCGAGATCGAAACCGGTTGCCGCATCGGCTTGCAACAGGCTTTCAAGGCGTGCGGACTGATCGGCAGCCGTCATGCCACGCCAGTCTTCTTCGGTCCATGGCAATGCTGCGGTTTGCAGGACGACTTGCAGCGGCTGCGTGGCACCGTCCACGAAGGCAGTGCGCAGGATGCTGTGACGCCCCGCGGCGAATTCGACCGCGCGCCGCAGCAGACCTGGATCGATCGAGCCATCGATGCGGAATTGCCACTGCTCGAAGCCGAGGCCGGCGGCAGACGACTCCATTGCGAAGAACAGGCGCTGCATCGGCGTCAGCGGATAAATGTCCTCGGCCCGCGGATAGCGTGTCAGCAGCCGCGTGAGTGATTCGGTGTCCAGGCCGGCCAACGGAAAATCCAGTGGCGTGAAGCGCACGTCGGGCGAATCGGCCGCAATGGCGAGAACCTCCCGCAACGCCGCAAGCATGGCGTCCGCCACACCGGTGATCGTTGCCATGGCGTGCACTTGGGCGTCGTAGTTCCATTCGATTTCGAGTTGTCCGGCGCGTACCAAGCTGACGATTTCCAGCGTGTGGGTGCGCCGCGCGGCGGGGCTTCGCCAGGGGCCGGTGGATTCGTCGGCAAACGCGAAGAGCTGCGAATCGGCGACGACTGCGTCGAACTGGCCGAGGTAGTTGAACAGCACTGAGGCCGGTTTGGTGGCTGCCAGCTCAGTGGACACGGAAGCGTCCCGCGGTGCATAGCGCAGCAAGCCGTAGCTCATGCCGCGCTGCGGGATTCGGCGCAGTTGATCACGGATCGCGAGCAGGCAGTCGATCGCGTCGCCGTCGGCCGGGATCTGCAATGCGACCGGAAACAGCGTCGTGAACCAACCCATCGTGCGCGACAAATCGATATCGTCGGCGATGTGCTCGCGGCCGTGGCCTTCGAGATCGATCCTGAATTGATCGCCGCCGGTAAACCGTTGCAGCGCACGCGCCAGGCAGCTCAACAGCACGTCGTTGATCTGTGTCCGAAACACCTTCGGCAGCTGCTGCAGCAGCGCCTGCGTTTCCGCTTCGGAAAGCTGCGTGACCACGCCCTCGGCACGCGACGATCCGTCAACAACCGCATCCGCGGGCAACATGACGGGCGGCACTTCGCTGATCGCGCGCCAATGCGGCAGCGAAACGCGAACCTGGTCGCTCTGCGCGTACGCGACACTGCGTTCGGCCCAGGTACGCATCGACGTCGTCTTGTCCTCGAATCGTGGTTCGACGCCGCTGGTGACGGCGAGATAAGCCGATTCGAGGTCTTCGCGAAGGATGCGCCAAGACACGCCATCGACGATCAAATGATGGATCGCAAGCAGCAGGCGGCCGGGCATCGCGTCGCCGAGTTGGAAGTGAACGACCCTGAGCAACGGAGCGCTCGCGAGGTCGAGCTGCTCTTGCACGCGCGCAGCGTGTTCGGTAACGGCGTCCGCCTGGGTGGCAAGCGGCTGATGCGAAAAATCGACGCGCTGGACGCTGACCGGCGCTGCATCGCCGTAGTGTTGCGTCCAGCCATCGGACTGCCGGGTGTAGCGCAATCGCAGCGCGTCGTGTTGGCGCAGCACGGATCGGAATGCCTGTTCAAGCGCCGACGGGTCGAAATTCGCGGCGACCGTGAACATGAACGCCTGATTCCAGTGATGGGCATGGTCGAAGTGCTGCTCGAAGAACCATTTCTGGATGGGTGTCAGCGCAACGTTGCCCTCGAGGATTTCATCGGACTTGGTACGAATCGGCGAGGCAGCGGTGGCGACCTGCGCAAGCTGCGCGACGGTCGGATGCTTGAACAAGTCACTCGGGGTCAAGCGCAAGCCGCGCTGCAAACAGCGCGCGATGACCTGAATGCTGAGGATGGAGTCGCCCCCGAGTTCGAAGAAGTGATCGTCGACGCCAACCCGGTCCACGCGCAGCACCGCGTTCCAAACCTCGGCGATCGTCTGCTCGGTGCTGTTCCGCGGAGCGACGAATGGTTTACTGCTGTCGACCCGGGTGCTCTCCGGCGCCGGCAGCGCGCGCCTATCCAGTTTGCCGTTGGCTGTTTTCGGCAGCGTGTCGATAAACACGAAGTGGGCCGGCAGCATATAGTCGGGCAGACGCTGCTGCAGGGTCTCACGCAACTCGTCGATCAGCGCGGCGTGTGGTGATTCGGCGACGAGATAGGCAACCAGACGCTTGTCGCCGGCAACGTCCTCGCGATCGATAACGGCAACTTGGCGGAGCTTGGGGTTCTGGACGAGTTCGGCTTCGATCTCGCCGAGCTCGATACGGAAGCCGCGGATCTTGACCTGCTGATCGATGCGACCTAGATATTCCAGCTCGCCGTTGTCCAGGCGCCGTGCGAGATCGCCGCTGCGATACATGCGTGGTGGCACAACGGCGACGTCGCCGAGCTGAAACGAATCGGGCACAAAACGCTCGGCGGTGAGTTCCGGGCGGTTGAGATAACCGGCAGCGACGCCCGCGCCGGCGATATGCATTTCTCCGGGGACGCCCAGCGGGACGGGGCGGCCATCAGGGTCGAGAACGTAGACGCGCAAGTCGGGAATCGGCACGCCAATGACACTGCCGCTGGCGGCATCGAGATCGACGCGGCTCAGGGGTCGGTAGGTGACATGTACGGTGGTTTCGGTAATGCCGTACATGTTGATCAGGCGCGGCGTGTGTTCGCCATAGCGATCCATCCACGGCTTGAGGCTCTGCAATTCCAGCGCCTCGCCGCCGAAGATGACATAGCGCAAGGCAAAGTTGCCTGGCGGTGAGGCGCGATCGATATCGATGAGCTGGCGGAACGCGGTCGGGGTCTGGCAGAGGACGGTCACGCGTTCGTGCAGCAGCAGCTCGCGGAACGCCTCCGGGTGGCGACTGATTTCCTGCGGTACGACGACGACGCGCCCGCCGTACAGCAGCGCGCCCCAGAGTTCCCAGACGGAAAAATCGAAGGCGTAGGAATGAAACAACGTCCACACGTCGTTCGGCTTGAAACCGAACCAGCCATCCGTCGCCGAGAACAGGCGCAGCACATTGTGCTGCGTGATGCGCACGCCCTTGGGTTGGCCGGTCGAGCCGGAGGTGTAGATCACATAGGCGAGATCGTCGGGCGAGCTGGCGAGGGGCAGCGCCTGCGGTGCGTCAGGTATGGGTTCTTCCAGGCACACGCAAGTCACCGGCAGCGTAGACAGTTCGTCCACCAGCGAGCGCTGGGTCAATACGACCCGTACCTCGGCATCGCGCAACATGAAGGCGATGCGGTCGGTCGGATAGACTGGATCCAGCGGCAGATAGGCGCCGCCGGCCTTGAGGATGCCGAGAATGCCGATGACGAGATCGGCGTTGCGTTCGCAGCGCAAACCGACCAACTGGTTGGGCCCCACACCGAGCGCACGCAAATGGCCGGCCAGCTCATCGGCGCGGCGGTCGAGCTCGGCATAGCTGAGCTCGACCCGTGCTTGGTTGGTACCGCAGATGACGGCGGTCGCTTCGGGTGCACGCGCAACCTGCCTCTCGAACCCAGCATGCAGGCTCTTGTAGCCGGGCGCGCTGCGGGCGATCGCATTGCCGCCCGTCAGCGCCGAACGTTCCGTTTCGGTGAGCAGATCGAGATCGCGAATGCGCTCGGCCCGCGCGCTGGCCAGCCCGGCGAGCAGCATCGACAGATGGTCCAGCATGCGCTCGATCGCGGCATCGGCAAAGCGCCGGCGCGAGTACTCCAGACGCAGCAGCATCTCGTCGTCGCCGTAGGCGATCAACGCCAGCGGAAAGTTTGTCTGCCCGACGTACTCGAAATGACGACCGGCCGCGTCCTCGCTTTCCATCTGCGCATCGAGGCTGCGATGATCGTAGACGACCACGCTTTCGAACAACGGCTTGCCGCGGGCCACTGCGCTCCAGGACTGCACGGCCGCCAGCGGCGTGTGTTCGTGCGGGCGCACCGCCAGTTGTTGCGCGCGCAGCGATTGCAGCCAGGCAGCGATGACCGTGTCGCCATCGAGTCCCACCCGCAGCGGCAGAGTATTGATAAACAGCCCGACCCTGTTTTCGGCATCATCCAGCCCGGTCTGCCGGCCCGCACGCGTGGCGCCAAAGACGATGTCCGACTCGCCGCTGTAGCGATGCAGCAGCACGGCCCAGGCCGCTTGCAGCATCGTGTTGAGCGTGACCTGTGCGGTGCTTGCCGCGCTGCGCAGGCGTTCAGTCAATGTCCGTGAAAGGCGCCTTTGGCAAACGCCGAAGGGTTCTTTGTCGAGCCGGTCCGCGCCGCCTTCGGCCTTGGGCAGGTCGATCATGAAAGGCGTCGGCGCATGGAACCGCTGCAGCAACTCCCGCCAATAGGTTTGCGCTGCAGCCAGATCGAGCGAACGGCGCCACACGATGTAGTCGCGGTAGGGTGCGGCCGGTGGCAGAGCAGGTTCGGCACCGCGGCGCAACGCGTCGTACACGACGAACAGCTCGCGCAGCACGATGGCGAAAGAGCGCCCGTCGAGCAACGCATGGTGAAAGGTCCAGATAATCCGCGCCCGGCCGGCCGGCAGCAGTGCCACCAGGAGCCTCATCAGCGGAGCATGCGCCATATCGAAGTCGCTATGGCGATCGGCTGCCAGTTGCTCGGCAAACCGCTGGTCGGCGACTTCTGCCGACACATCGCGCCAGTCCGCCTCAGTCAGCGGCAGTTCCACGTCCGCCACTATCTCCTGGCGGGGCTCGGGGAGGTCTTCCCAGCGAAACCGCGTGCGCAGGATCGCGTGCCGTTGCACGACAGCGTGCCAGGCACGTCTGAACCGCGGCAGATCGAGCGTTTCGTCCACAGTGATGACGATTTGCTCGATGTCGACGCCGCGGCCACTGTCGCTCAAGGCATGAAACAGCATGCCTTCCTGCATGGGCGACAGCTCGTAGGTGTCGATTACTTCAGGCACGTGCTATTCCAAATCCTTCCAGACGGTGGCGAACTCATCCGAATGCACCTCGTGATCCGGCGGACTGCCGGCGACAGCCTTGGCGACAACATTACCTGCCACTGGAAACAAGCGGTAGCAGGTGCAAATCGCAAGAAAATTCTCTTGCTGGCATGCTGGCTATACCCAGGTGCAGCCGCAAGGGGAACTCTGAATGAATCGAACTCTTCGTTCCGGCAAAGGCAATCCAGCTTTTTGATACGTTGCTGAAGAACTGGATCCCGGCTTTCGCCCACTGCTGTCCGGACTATCGATGCCGTATCACCGAGACGACTACCCATCACGTTGACGTCACTCTCGCGAAAGCGGGGGTCCATATTGATTCTGTTTTCAATTCAGTAGGTTGCGCAAGATTAAACCGGATTCCCGCTTTCGCGGGAATGGCGTCATCGATGGGCCGAGGTGTGCTCGCAAGTTCAAGTCGCCTGTACACCAGCAAGTGCAAAAAGCAAAGCGTGGCAACTGCTACGGTGGGCAGCGGATGAAACTTCCGCACAGTAGTGGGCTTTCGCCGGGATGACGAATTGTTCAGAGTTTCCCCAAGGCTTCGACGGAAGCCGATGCGGGATTGGGCGATGCAAGATTTGGACCGTTTCCCGTTGCGGAAGCAAGCGCTCGCTGGCGCAAATCGCGCTCAGGAATGCGATTTGCTCCGATCGGCGCCGGATGTCCGCTCGAGCCAGATTTCCCGCCAGAACATCAACTCGCCGCGCGGGCAGTCACCCAGTTGGTATGAGCAAAGGCACTCTTCGGCAAGCGTCTCGTCGTTCCCTACGTTGCGCAGAGTCACGGTATTGGAAATCTCCCGCATCAGGCCGGTTCTTTCGTCGATAAGGCGCTCGACCCGATAGCGAACTTCGGCCTCGTGTCCGCAGCATCTTGTCATTTCGTCGCTGATGGACAGCCCGCGATTGCGCCGGGCCTTGTTGAGCGTCTTCGCGATCTCGGCGCGACTCTTGACCCGCACTGTTTCGCCGGGCTGCAAATCCAGCGCCTCAATGGGTGTTCGCTTGCTGGAACCGCGCAGCCGTTCGTCAGATCCCCCTGCGCGCAGCCATTTTTGCAGGAACCAACGCACGACCAATCTCGACACCGCGATGACGGACAGATCTTCACTGCGGATTTCCCTGAGTGCGATCCGCACCGTCAACCATCGGCGATTGGTGAAAGCCGCGGTAGCCTTGTAGATTTCGGTCGACTGGCAAAAGTAATGCTGTTCGTCCGCTTTTGTCTTCAGGCGGGCACGCAGCGCCGCCAGCCCGGCTTCGGATGTCCCGGTTGTCGTGACCGTGGCGTCGATGGGTTGCAACCAGGCCTCTTTCCAGAAAATCCTGCATGCATGCCCGCATCCCTCGTGAGCGCTGCCGTCGCAACGCGGGCCGTCCAGGATCACAACGTCGTTGGCCGGGAAACGTCTAAATGAACAGCCGTCCACGCAGGTCTTCTCGACTCGACGCTGGACACGAAAAGGCTTGCCGCACCAAGCCAGCATTTCCGGCATGAAGGGAACGCCATCGAGTGTCCCGTCTCCACCGAGCGTCGACAAGATCTCTTCGGGAGTTCGCACCAATACCCGGTTCCCTGGGCGCAGCCTCACATTATCCATAGCCTCCCCACGTCACTGGTTGCAATCTGTCCATTCGCCTTGAATTTGGGGCCGTTCCGGTGTGATTCGCGCGCCGCTGCCACGATACACGAAATGTGGGCAGACTCATCGATAAGCAGTCATTTGGAAGATATGCGGTCCACTTTTCCGGGCGGCCGTTTCAGCAACGCCCCAAGTCGCTGAAGTTACTGGCAAATGCGCCGGATCAGCAATACATCGGACAGAACAAACGTGGCACGCTGACAATGGCACGAAACCATTCGCGATCGATGTACGGTTCCATGGCCATTCGCGGCATATCGTACGGGTGGGATTCGGCTGTGGCATACCCTCCGTAGTATGAAAACGCATAGCGTATGCCGGCCTGTCTCAGGCATTCCAGCGTATCGGCATTGAACGTGTCGCGGCCGCCTACGGGGTAGGCAAGATAGCGGACCGGCAGGCCGACTTCGTGTTCAATCCGTTGCGTGCAGCCGGAAATCTCCTGCCATTGCTCTTCCCGGGATGCATTGGCGAGCACGACATGGTTGACGGTATGACCGCCGATTGTCATGCCATGTGCAGCCAGGTCGCGAATCATGTCCCAGGTCATCCATAGCCGCTCGGCCGCCGATTGCGTTGTCGGCGCCGCCGCACTCGCGCGCAACTCGCGGAGAAAACCCTCGGCTCGCGCCGTTGGCAGCGACTTGTAGAGCGCGAGCAGCGTTTCAATGGTCTGTTGGCGCTGACCAGGACGAATGGGAAGGGGCTCTTCCAGCCAGCCTTCAAGTTCAAGCGTATCGTGCGGCGAGGTACGCACGATGGCAGCGATTTCATCCCACCACGGCAGACACGGCTTGTCGATGAAGCCGGTAGCGATGAAGAATGTGGCAGGAATGCCGTGATCCCGCAGTGCCGGAAATGCCACCTCGTAGTTGTCGCGATAACCATCATCGAACGTGACCAGCACGTGCAGGCCGCGGGTGTCCTTGCGGGCCTCGTCGATGTCGGCCGGCGCAATGACATCGCAATTGCGCTTCAGATAGGCAAGCTGTTGGTCGAAACCGTCCCGGGTCGCGCTCCACAATCCGCGATCGAGATTCGACAAACTGCCATCGCCGATGCGATGGTAATTGAGCCCGACGATGCCCCTCGCCGGCAGGCATTTCGCCAGGATTCTGCTAATGCCAGCCTTTTCGATGAATGCTGCCAGGCGTTGCCGCTTCACGGCGCCTCCCCGGTGCACGGTAGCCGATCGAGCGCGACGCAACGATCTATGCGTTACCGCTCGCAGCTTGCGTCTCGATCATGATCCCCGTCCCATTATCTGCATATTGGCGAAGAATGGAACAGCTCATCGATTGCCCGGGCCGTCAAACAGTGAAAGGTGGCACTGCTCGTGCCAACGTTGCGGTGGCTCGTCGTGAGCAACAATTGACCCGCTCAGCCGAACAACCGAAATTTCCACCGTCCAATTGAGGCTTCAGTCGTCCTGCGGAAGCCGCGCGGCCCAGCGCTCGATACGTGGTTGAAAGCGGTTGATCGACGGGAAACGGCGCATCAGCAACAGGGCGTATCCTGAATCGGTGGCCCGCCAGGCCCGCATGATCACGCTGGCACCAACTAATACCAGTGCGTAAACGACTCCGGCCGCGAAACCCATCCATTTGCCCGGTGCCGCCATGAGCATTGCCGTGCCAAGCAGCGCGGCGAGCCCAGCCGCGAAAAACAGTCGTCCCAGTTCGCGCCACGGCAGCCGCAGGTGCATGATGCGAACAATGCTGATTGTCGTGAAGGCGACGACTGCAAGGCGCGATATTGCATGTGCGAGGACTGCGCCGATCAAGCCGTATTTCGGGATCAATGCGATTGCCGCGATCACGGTAGCCGCGATAGAAACGACTGAAAATCCGGCGCGCAAACGCTGATTATCGGTGGTCGAGAGCAACGCACCGAACGCGCCCTCGGCCAGGGTAAGGCCACCGACCGCGATCATGATGCGCAGCACATTGACGACCGGCTCGTAGCGCGGACCGTACATCAGCCCCACGGCGACGGGCGCCCAGAATACTCCGACTCCGGCGA
>JBAUWF010000083.1:0-116093 GCA_049583635.1 Rhodanobacteraceae bacterium | reverse complement strand
GCCTGATGCCCTGGGGGCACGTCACGTTGCGCTATACCGGTACCAGCCGGCTCGATGTCACCTACAGCTCGACCCTGCCCGGCTACGGCAACGGCACGTTGTCCAACCTCAAACCGTTGTCCGTGCTTGCCGGGCGCGAATGTGGTGGGTGAGCGCCGGCATGGATTGCAAATTCCGGAGTGTTAAGGCAATGTTGCCTTGGGCCGTCGGGCCGCCATTCGATGGCTGACATGTTGCACCGACCTCGACCAGGGAAATCATCATGAGTCAGACGCTGAGATTTGCAATTCTTGCTGCACTTGCGGTGACTGCCGTGCCGGCATTCGCGTTGACCGATTCGGAAACCAACGCCAGCATCCCGTTCAGTTTCTCGAGCCCGGGCGCGCGCAGCCTCGGCATGGGCGGCGCTTTCATCGGCCTGGCCGACGACGCCACGGCCGCGTACACCAATCCGGCCGGCCTGACCCAACCACGACAAACCGAAATCTCAGCCGAGGTGCGTCATTCGAGTTACAGCCTGCCGTTCGTCAATGGTGGCACCGCAGTCGCCGATTCGAACGGTTTCGATGCGAGCGGTCTCGATCACGGCAATGCGGACAGCTCGAAGAACAACCTCGCTTTCCTTTCCGTGTTGTTCCCGCACGATCGCTGGGCGATCGCAATGTATCGGCACGAAGTACTCAATTACCAATCCAATTTTTCGTCGCAGGGCGCAACCGTTTCGTTGCCGGCGCTGATCTTGAACGACAGCGATGGCAATCCTTTCTGCGGTGCACCCGGTCAGGACGCCTGTCAGTTCAACCTGTTTCCATTCTCCGCCACCTCGTCATTGCGCATTATCAACTACGGTGTTTCGGCTGCATGGAAAATTAGCGACCGACTCTCGTTGGGCGCCGGCTTCTCATACTACGACTTCCACATCAAGACCAGCGACACGCGATCGAACCTCGATTCGACTGGTATGCCGAACGGAATACCAGTCAACATGCAAGTCCAGAGCGCCAATGACACCGGTGTCGGCGAGAGCCTCGGTCTGCGCTATCAGTTGACCGACCAATGGAGCCTGGGCTTGGTCTATCGCCATTCGCCGACATTCAGCTACAAGGCCATGAGTACCGTGTTCAACAATGACGGGACTTCGAGCGTTCCGGTCAGTCTTACCGGTGTCGACTTCAACGTGCCCGATTCGTTTGGTCTCGGCATGAGTTACCGGCCTACCGAAGCGCTGCTCATCGACCTCGATGTCAACCGGGTGCGCTATTCCGAACTCAGCAGCGGTATTCGTTCGCTGTTTCAGGTTCCGGCGGGGGATGGCACGCTGGTTCCGTACAACGATTCAAATCTTCGCGTCTCCGATGGCACCGAAGTCCATCTCGGCGCCGAGTACACGTTCCTGACAACCCATCCGGTCAATCTGCGCGCAGGCATCTGGCACGACCCGGCGCATTCGCTTCGCTACATTGGAGCGCCCGGAGACGGCACCACTGGACAGTCGCAAGCCCAAGTGGCGTTGGCGACGCTGTTTTCGCAAGGCCGCGGCAGCCAGACCCATTACGCCGGCGGCTTGGGTATTGCGTTCTCGAAATTCCAGGTCGATTTCGGCTTCGACTTGTCGAAAGACGTGGATACCTACTCCGTGTCGGGAGTATTTCGCTACTGAGCAGCTTTTCTCCCCGCTTGCGGGGAGAAACCGCACGGGGATGAGGGCAAGTCTGTCGCACGACGCCCCCTCACCATTCTCCCGCTGTGCGGGTGATGGTTTCACCATGCGCAAGCAAGTTGGTTGACGACTCTCGGCGTGTCGTGAGCGGCGCCTGATGGCGCGGGAAACCCCTCGCCGACGGCGCGCGACGCCCACACCCGCTCTGCTATCATCGCCGCACGGAGCGAGGGGGCGATGTCGAGTCTGCCGCAAGAACTGCCGGGATACGAACTGATCCGCGAACTGGGCGTCGGCGGGATGGCTACCGTCTATCTCGCCCTCCAGCAGGCACTTGATCGCCAGGTTGCACTCAAGGTGATGCGCCGCGATGCGAGCGGTGCGGACATTTCCGATTTCGAGCGGCGCTTCCTGCTCGAAGGGCGCACGATGGCGAAGCTGCCGCACCGCAATATCGTTGCGGTGTACGACATCGTCACGCGCCCCGATATCTCCTACATCGCAATGGAGTACCTCTCGGCCGGCACGCTGTCGGAGCGCCTGCGCCGCGGGCTCGACCTCAGCGAAGCGATCGCGATCGTCGTGCAGCTGGCGAACGCGCTCGACCTCGCGCACAAGCAGGGGGTTGTTCATCGCGACCTGAAACCCTCCAACGTCCTGTTTCGCGACGAGACCACGCCGGTACTGACCGATTTCGGCATCGCCAAACACGCCGACGGCGCGACCACGCGCATCACCCTGACCGGCATGGTGCTCGGCACGCCGACCTACATGAGTCCGGAACAGGCGCATGGCCAGGCCATCGATGGCCGCTCCGACCAGTACAGCCTCGGCGTGTTGTTCTACGAAATGTTGACCGGCAACGTGCCGTTCGCCGACGAGACGCCGATGGCGGTGCTGATGGCGCACGCGCTGAAGCCGCCACCGCCGCTGCCGTCGGAACTCGGGATGTTTCAACCGATCTTCGACCACCTGCTGGCGAAGAAGCCGGACGATCGCTATGCGACCTTGCGCAAGTTCGTCGAGGCGCTGCGCAGCCTGATCCTGAGCAACGAGACACTCGGCATGCGCTTGCGCGCAGGCAACAGCCGCACGTCCTCCAGCCAGTTGCGCCGACTCGGATTCTCCGGTGATTCGAGTGGAGCCGGCCACGGCATTACGCTGGACATGCATCAGCGCAGCAGGGAAACCTCGGCACTCAGCCGCTTCGATCCGACCCGCCTGGCACCTGCATTGCGCGGCGGGCGCGGCGTGGCCGTGGCCGCGCTGGTTGTTGTTGCATTGGGGCTCGGCGCGATCCTGTGGAACGTTTTCGGCCCCGGCTCGCCGTCGACGAACGATGAGCAGGTGACGCGCCTCGAATTGAACGAGGCGCGCAATCTCATCGATGCCGGGAAGAAGCTTGTCACGCCACCTGGCGACAATGCATTCGAATATCTGCAGAACGTGCTGCAACGCGATGCCGACAATCGTCAGGCTGTCAAACTGGTCGATACGCTGGCGGAAAAAATGCGCGGCCAGGCCCAGCAGGCGCTGAACAAGGGGGATCTCGACGCCGCAAGCGAGCTGATCAACCAGACGCTGCTGGTCAAACCCAAGGACCCGGCCTCCGAGCAGCTTGCAGCGCATATCGAGCAGCAGCGCAACAGTCGCGAACATGCGCTGCGCGTTACCGAGCTGCTCAACAAGGCCGCCAGCGCCGCCAATGAACCCGGTGCGCAAGCGGACACGATATATGGGCTGCTCGCGTCGGCGCGCAAGATCGACCCGAGCAATCCCACCGTGCAACTGCGCATCGCGCAACTGACCAAGACTGAATTCGACCGCGTCCGTGCACAGTTGAATGCGGGTCACCTGGACGAGGCAAGCTCGATGCTCGACGCGTTGCGACCGAATTTCGGCAACGACATCGCGTTCGATCCGCTCGCACTCGCCGTCGAGCACGCCAAGGACATGGCTACGCGAGCGAGCAAGGCGGCCGACTTGCTCGCGCGAGCGCGCAAGGCGCTGGACGAGAGTCACATCGACCGGCCAGCCGGCGATAATGCTGTCGATCTGTTCTTCGAGGCGCGCGCGCTCGACGTACGCCTGCCGGCGGTCGCCGCATTCGGCAATGAGTTGACCGGGCGCCTGATGAAGGATGCTACGTCGGCGCAGAGCAACAAGAACTTCGAACGCGCCTTGACGCTCGCCGAGGTTGCGCTGCGAGTCGATCCTGACGACAACGAAGCGAAATCATTGCTGGCCGCAGCGCAGAGCAAGCTTGGAGCACGGCGCAGTGCCATCGCCTCGCAACTCAACATCGCCCGGCAATCGCTGGCCAACGGCAACCTGCTGCCGCCCGGCAAGGACAATGCCAGGGACGTACTCGAAGCGCTGCTGAAAACCGAGCCGACCAACAAGGATGCACGCGTGCTGCTCGGATCACTACCGAAAGCGATCGTCGATACGGCGACCGCAGAGCTGCAACGCGGGAATCTGGACGACGCATCGGCGCTGCTGACCAGCGCGAACGGTTTTTACCCGAACACCGCCGAGTTCAAGCATGTCGCCGGCGAAATCGCGAGTGCGCGACAACAGCGCCAGGCCGCCAAGGATGCGCGCGAACGCATGCAGCACATTGCCGATCTCATCTCCGAACGCCCGATCTCGCTTGAGCACGCAAAGCTCATCGCCAACGAACTGGTCGTGGCGCGTCGCGACAAGCAGGATACGGCGGCGCTGGAGCACAACCTGACCGACGCGCTGGCAGCCGACATCAAGGAAGCCGACACGGTCGATGCCGTCAACGCCGCACTTGCGTCGGCGCAGGCGGTAAGCAGCGTTCTCGGCGCGCGACCGGCGCTCGATGCGATCGCCAGCGACGGCGGGAAACGCTGGGCACTGTTGCAGCAGAAGCATGACGAGGCACTCGAGGCACAAAAAGGTGAACTGGTCATCAACGCCCTGCCCTGGGGTACCGTCGACAAGGTACTGGATGCCAATCGCGAACCGATGCGCCTGCCGACGGACCACGATACGCCGCTGCGACTGAAGCTGCCGGCCGGCAGCTATTACGTCACGGTCACGCATCCCGGTATCAGCAAAGGAGTTTCGCTGTTTGCTCGGGTCAAGGCGAAGGACACCATCAAGACCGTTGCGCGCTTTCAATCGCTGACTGCCGACGCTTATCTGCGCCATGCCGGTCTCTAGCGTGGCTTCAGCCGGCACTCGCGACAACGGCTTCACGCAACGCCGGCGACGCGCGCTGCCGCGTCTGTGGAAAGTCGCCCTGATCGGACTCGGCTGCGCGTATCTGGCGAACGCGCTGGCCGGCTGGCGCGACGATTATGCGCGCGGTCTCGAAGCGATCCACGATGGAAAGTGGTCGGAGGCCAGGCGCTATATGCAAAGCGCGGCTGCTGACAACGCCACACCGGCCAAGCGCGTGCGACTGTACGGCCAACGCTACGAGACCTACGCACCGCAACACTACGCGGGGCTTGCAGCTTACAAGCTTGGCGATTGCAGCGCCGCGTTGCGTTACTGGGATGTACCTGCAGCCAAGGCATTTTCCGCCAGCACCGCCGATCTAGGCGCGACCGAAAGTCGCGCACGCAGCGATTGCGCGACACGCAATGTCGCCAGCACGCAGCCCTCAACCCCGGCAACATCGCCATCGGTGACACCGACCGAACCACCTGCAAAGTCGCCCGAATCGGTGCCAAAGCCGTCCAGCAGGTCTCCCGCCATCGTCCGCACACCGCCGCACAGGCCGACTCCGAAACCCGTAGTGCAACCGCCGCGTCCACCGAGTCCGGCCGAGATTCTGCGCCCGCTGCTCGATGCCTATCTTGCCGGAAAGTACGATGAGGTAATCCGGCTTTCGGGACGGATCAAGGCCGACGGCACATTGCGCTGGCATGCGGAGATCCTGCGTGCCGCCGCAGCCTACCGCGAGGCCGGACTTGGTGACGATGACGCGCTTGCAATCGCGCGCGCCGCTATCGGCGAAGCACGCAAGGCCGATCCGAACCGGCGACCCGATCCGGCCTTTTTCTCGCCGCACTTCCTTGCCTTCTTCAACGGAAAGTAAATCCGCGGCACGTCGCGCACTCGCCGACACGACCGCCAGCAATCGCCAAATGGATCGATTCGGCGACCGCGACACGCTGTGGTTGTTCGGCTACGGTTCGTTGATCTGGAAAGCGGATTTCGCATGGATCAAGCGTCGGTCCGCGCACATTCACGGATGGTCGCGGCGCTTCTGGCAGGGTTCCCACGATCATCGCGGCACAGCGGATGCGCCGGGACGCGTCGTCACGCTGATCCGCGCAGCCAACGCAGTGTGCGCGGGCACAGCCTATCTGATCACACCCGAAGTCTTCGACCATCTCGATCATCGCGAAAAAAACGGCTACCTGCGCCACGCGACGGAAATCCTGTTCGATGACGACACTTCGGTCGAAGGTCTGGTGTACATCGCCACCGATGCAAACTCCGCTTTCCTCGGACCAGCGCCCAGCATCGAAATCGCCCGCCACATCGCGCAAGCATCGGGGCCGAGCGGCAGCAACCGCGACTATCTGTTGCACCTCGCCGCGGCATTGCGTGACATGAACGCCGACGATCCGCATGTGTTCGCAATCGAGCGTCAGTTGCTCGGCCTGTCCGACGACGCGGCCGCCGACTGAGCCGCCACATCGCGCCCTGTCACCTTGGTCGGCTGCCGCGGATGCGCTTCAGGTTTGCCTCCGGGCATCGCGGCGCGCACCAGCGGAATCCGGGGCCGTGGCAATTGCGGAATTTGTCATTGAACGCCAGCCAAGCCTTGCGTCCATCGCGTATCGCAGTCCAGTTCACACGCAACTGCATGATCGTGAGCTTGCTCAGCATGTAGTTGAGACAGGCCGGATCGTAGGTTCCGCGCGCCGCCTGCTACGCGGCGTTGCCGGGATAGGCCTGCTCGCGGCACATCCGATCTTATGGGACCTCCAATACATTTGCGTCACATCATTACAGCGTGGAGACTCACCCTCACGCAGCGGCCAGGCGATTGCGACCAGCCAGCTTCGCACCGTACATCGCGGCGTCTGCTTGAGCGACCCAATCGCGTGCACTGCATGTATCGTGGCTGATCTGGGCGATACCGATGCTGAGCGTGCAGCACAGGTCCGCCGCATGCTCGAAACCAGCCGCGGCGACACCGGCGCGGATACGCTCGGCAATCGCGCCGGCCGTCGCCGCGTCGGCGCCTGACAGCACGATGCCGAACTCGTCGCCACCGTAGCGGCCGGCAACGTCGCACTCGCGCAGGCAACGCCGAATCACCGCACCGATGCGTCTGATCACCTCGTCTCCGACCGTATGTCCGTATCGATCGTTGACGCCTTTGAAATGGTCGATATCGATCATCAGCAACGACGCGGAACGTTCGCTTCTCGTATGCGAATCGAGCACGCTACAAACCGCTTGTTCCCACGATGCGCGATTGAGCAGATCGCTGAGGCTGTCGATGCTGCCGGCTTGGGTGAGCAACTTGTTCTGTCGACGCACACGTTGCGTCAGCTGGTACATGGTGGCGCCGACGGCGGTTGGGTAGAACACCAGGAAAGGAATCGTCGCGAGCATCTCGAACAGAGTGGTCTGCAGCGAGAACGCGAAACCCTCGACTGGCGACACCAACACACAGGCGAGGATTTGCAGAGCGAGACCACGCAACAGCAGTTTGCGGCCGCCCACCACGATATTGCCCATTGCCAGCATGGTGACGAGGACCATGCTCGGCAACAGATTGAAATGCATCAACGCGATCCAGACCCCGCCCAGGATCGAGTCGACCATCAAATTGCGACTTTCGGCGAGTCGCGCGCTGGCACCGCGCTCGGCCAGCGAGCGAGCGATATGCGGCCACGCAAACCCGCACAGGACCAACAAGGTCCATTTGGCGAGCGACGCTCCATTGGCGTACAGCACTGGAGCAATGACGAGAAAACCCAGCGCCAGTCCAATGATCCTGAGCACGTGAACACGCGCAATGAAACTGGCCGCCTGCTCGCCGGATGACGGTGCAAATGATCGGAATGCGTCCATGAAATTCTGCCCAACTCCTGAGTAGCTGCCAGCAGTAAAGCAATTTTGGTGCCATACCCGATCGGAGCCGGATTTTGGCACCGATGCAACGTCGCGTCCGGCGCATGAACGAACGATGTGGCAGCAACAGGGCAGACAACGCCGGCCGATGGCGCGACGCCGTCAGGCATGGTGCTTCAGCGTAGTGCGAACCGCACCAAGATAGCTGCCGCCGAAAAGGTTGAGATGATTGAGCAGGTGGTAGAGATTGAGCAGCGGCGCGCGCTGCCGCCAGTCCGGATCGACGGCCGCCGCGGATTCGTACGCCTTGAAAAAAGTGCCGGGTGGTGCGCCGAACAAGGTCAACATGGCGAGGTCGGATTCCGCCCAGCCGTGGTGCACCGCGCCGCCATCGATCAGAGCCAGTTCACCATTCGCGCATGCGTGCAGGTTGCCAAGCCACAGATCGCCATGAACCAACACGGCCGGTCGCGCCGGCAGCAGCTCCCGCAAGCGCTTGCAAACCGCGTCGAGACGAGACATGTCGTCGCGTTCGATCCTGCCCGCGTCCAGCGCACGCCGCCCCTGCGGTAGCAGGCGACGTTCGGCGAAGAAGTGGAAACCGTCGTCGTCCCAGGCATTGTCCTGTTTGCCGTCGCCGCACCAGCCCGGCGCCTCGAAGCCGAAACGGGTGCCGGCGCAGCGGTGCAATGCGGCAAGTCCGGTTCCTGCGCGCTCCCAATCGAGAATTGCGGGACACCCGGTTCCGAGATCCTCGAGTGCGATCCCGTCTTCACTCACCTCCAGCACTTCGGGCACGCGCATCGCGTCGGCATTCGAGAGCGCCGCCAGTCCGCGTGCCTCGGCGGCGAAAAATCCAGCCGCCGCGCCATGCCGGATCTTCACGAACGCGCGACCAGTGCCGACGAGATCGACACGATGAATGCCGTCGGACAATTTGGCCAGATCGACCGTGGGTCCAGTGACTCCATGCATCAGACTACCCCAACGCAACCGGGCGCAATGACGCTCGACGAATCGGTCATGCGACGTCACGCCGATTCTCTTCCGTCAGCATGCGGCCGATCCTGCTGGGGTGCAATGCCGAGTGGCGCAGGTGTACTCTCCACCCGCAACACTGAACGCGAGTCCGAAAATGAGCAGGCGGCACACCCTCACATTTCATCACGCACCGCAATCGCGCTCCGGCGGCACGCGCGCGCTGCTCGAGGAACTCGCTGTGCCATACGAGATGCACGTACTGAACCTGAAGACCGGTGAGCAACGCGAGCCGGCCTATCTCGCGATCAACCCCATGGGCAAGGTTCCGGCCCTCACGCACGGCGATGCGCTGATTACCGAACAACCGGCGGTATATCTGTATCTTGCGGACCTGTTCCCGGAAAAGAAGCTCGCGCCCCCGATCGGCGATCCGCTGCGCGGCCCGTATCTGCGCTGGATGGTCTATTACGGTTCGTCGTTCGAACCGGCCCTGATCGACCGCGCGATGAAACGCGAGCCGACGGCGCCGTCGACTTCGCCGTACGGCGACTTCGACACCATGCTCAAGACGTTGACCGACCAGTTGTCGAAAGGGCCGTGGGTGCTCGGCGCAACCTTCAGCGCTGCCGATGTGTTGTGGGGCACCGCGCTGGACTGGACCACACGCTTCAAGCTGGTGCCGGAGCTGCCGGTGATCCGCGCGTACATCGACCGCGTAACCTCGCGTCCGGCGATCAGGCGCGCGGCAGCGGCGGACGCTGAACTGGCCGCCGCCCAGGAGGCTTCGTTGAAGGCGAAGACGTAACGACGTGAAATTCTCTGCCAGGTCAACCGGAACATGAGTTCACCAACCATCTGAAAACGGGCCTCACGCACGCACCGACGCGCCAGGGCGACCGGCGCCGTTTGACGGAATCCGCCATGCAAACCAATCTGCCACCTTTCCATCTTGCCTTGGCCGTCACCTCGCTGCCCGAAGCACGCGCGTTCTACGGCGGGATACTCGGTTGTTGCGAGGGACGCGCCAGCGATCAATGGATCGATTTCGATTTTCACGGTCACCAGATCGTCGCTCACCTGGTTGCGGAAAATGCAGGGCCACGCGCGTCGAACACCGTCGACGGCGACGACGTACCGATTCCGCACTTCGGCGTCGTGCTGCCGATGGCCGAATGGCAAGCGCTCGGCGAACACCTTCGCGCGAGCGGCGTCGGCTTCGTGATCGAGCCGCATGTGCGCCATCATGGGCGGCCCGGTGAACAGGCGACCATGTTCGTGCGCGATCCGAGCGGAAACGTGCTCGAGTTCAAGGCCTTGACCGACAGCGGACAACTTTTCGCGCGCTAGGCTAGCCACCAATTCCGAACAGCGTACCGATACCCGCGGTAACCGCCATTGCCAGTGCACCCCAGAACGTGACGCGCAGCGCAGCGATGCCGACGTTGGCGCCACCCGAGCGTGCCGCCGCGCCGCCGAGTGCGCCAAGAAATGCCAGCGACAGGACAAATACCAGCGACGAGCGCCACGCCTGCGGCGCGAAGGCGACGACAATCAACGGCAATGCCGCGCCGAGCGCAAAACTGAGCGCCGACGCGCCGGCCGCCTGAAGCGGTCGCGCCCTGAGCGTTTCGGTAAGGCCGAGTTCGTCGCGTGCATGGGCATCAAGCGCGTCGTGGGCCATCAATTGTTCGGCCACCCGCGTAGCCAGATCCGGATCCAGGCCGCGTGCCATGTAGATTCCGGCCAGCTCCTTGTGTTCGGCATCGATATTGGTCGCCAGTTCGTGCCGCTCGCGCTGCAGTTCAGCGTGCTCGCTGTCGGCCTGCGAGTGCACCGACACATATTCGCCGGCAGCCATCGACATCGAGCCGGCCACCAGACCCGCGCCACCGGTGATCAGGATGCTGTGCTCGCCGGCATGCGCGGCGGCGACGCCGAGCACCAGGCTTGCGGTAGAAACGATGCCGTCATTGGCGCCGAGCACGGCCGCACGCAACCAGCCCATGCGCCCGGTCGCATGGCGTTCATGATGACGTCTGGGCACGTAACCCTCCTTCCAGTCGCTATATGTCGTGTGACGGATGCGTTCGCGGCAACAACGGATCGGGCCCGCAGCCATTGTCGTTGCGTCCAGTCATCGCATCGAGCCGTGCGACGCTCCTTGGATGGCGTACGAGCACGGTTGCGATCTGTCGCATGGAAACTGCTCAATCCACCAAGGTTCCGCCCGCCGCAATCACTGCGCCAGCGGCGGCGCCGAGCAGACCGGCGTCGGTATCGAGTACCGCACTCACCGGAACCGCGCGTAGTTTGTCGGCATAGCGCCCCTTGTCCTCGAAGCGCTCACGCAGGTCGCCACGCTCAAGCCAGGGCAGCAACAACGGTGTCAGGCCGCCGCTCAGATAGACCCCGTCCCAGGCACCAAACCCGAGGACCAGGTCACCGGCCACCGCGCCGAGTACCTCGCAGAAGATCTCGACTGCACGCACACACAACGTGTCCGCGTGCGCCTCGGCACGCTTCGTCACGTCTTCGGGGACGAGCGGCTCGGCGTTCGCCCCCGCCATGTCGGCCAGCGCCGCGTATATGTTCACCAAACCACTTCCGCTCAACAGGCGCTCATTGGATACATGCCCGAAACGTGCCGCGAGCCGCTGCAGAATACCGATCTGCTCGGCACCGCGCGGCGCAAAGCTCATGTGACCGCCTTCGGTCTGGAGCGCCATGGCGCGCCCGTCACGCAGCAGCAGCGCGCCGACTCCAAGGCCGGTGCCGGCCCCCAGCACGGCAAAGGTCTGCGCTGCGACGGCGTTGAAGCGTTTGCGTTGTGGCGTACCGAGGAGGCGCTGATCGCCGTCCGCAAGCAATGGCAGACTCAGGCTCATCGCCGCGAAGTCGTTGATCAACTGCAGTGTGTCGAGGCCGATCCCGGCGGCGACCGCCTTGCTGTCGATCACCCAATCGGAATTGGTGAAACGCACGCTGCCATCGACGATCGGACCGGCGACGGCAAACATCCCGCGCACCGGGTGCGCATCCGCATCGTCCAGATAATGCCGCGCCGCTTCAGTGCAACCGGAAAAGTCGGCGACGCGATAATCGCGGATGCTGTCGCGCAAGAGCGGCATCTTCGCCATCGGGTCGGCCAGTGCAAAACGGGCATTGGTGCCACCAATGTCCGCAACCAGAATGCGCATGCTCGTGTCACTCATGCATTGATCCCTTGGGACCCATGTCGGCCTGTTGTCGTGCGCGCCGCAACTGTCGTTCGGCCCAGCGTTTGAGCACGCGCGCGCGCCGGGCTCCGGTGCGCGGATCACGAATCACCTCCTCGACGCGTCCGAGCAGCGCGTCGACGTTCTCGCGCGGCTCATCCGGTGCATCGCGCGCGCCCGACCACAGATCGATCCATTCGTCGCTGCGCTCGCCGAGTCGCAGGACCAGACGAAAATAGCGCGGCGTCTGACGTCTTGACAGCAGGAAATCCAGCATGGCGGCGCTCAGTGCCAGCGGCCCGAGTGCAATGTCGCGCAACGCGTCCAGCAGCAGTTTCAACTGCAACAGAAGCACATCCCTGATCAGGGAACGTGGGGGGCGCGCTTGATCGGGATTCATGTCGCAAGCCTAAGCGAGTCTGCCCCGCGATGGAATCGGCAAGTGCCGCATAGTCCGGACGAAGACCACACTAGTGGGTTTCAGTGACGGACAATGGACCTGGCTGTCAGGGCTTCTCCAGGCGAGCCGCGTTTGCTTCGTTTCCGCGAGCGGACCAGAATTGCAACCTGTGCGACTCCGCGACGATGCAAGTTCTGCAGCCAAGGAAAAAGGGGAGAACCCATGATCGCATTGATACCGGCGGAACGATCTGCCACATCACCCGCGGCGCATTGGCATGGGTGGATGTCATGGAAGATCTGACAGTTTGGCGGCCGGACCGGGCAGCTGCGGTCGATCGCGGCGGCAAGCGTGGTCACACGGGGTTGTTTCGCCCGCGTACCCGAGCCGTGGTGCGCGTCGGCGGATTTGCCTTGAAGCTCTGGACGCGGCGCATTACCGCCCCGGCGACTGCCCTCTGCGATGCGCGATGTACGCCGTCGTGCCGCTCGGCTCCGCCCGCAACACAAATACCGTGAACGCGGCGCAGATCGAGACCTTCAGGATCGCGCTGCGTCAAGCGAAATTGGAGATAGAGCAACTCGCCCAATCGTCGCGTGAGTCTGCCGAGCCGGTGGAACTCGACCAGGCGCGCGTCGGTCGGCTGTCACGCATGGACGCGCTGCAGATGCAGCAGATGGCACAGGAGACCGAACGGCGACGCCAGCGGCAGCTGACGCGGATCGTCGGCGCCCTCGGCCGCATCGAGACGGGGACGTATGGCGCGTGCTTCGCATGCGGCGACGACATCGGCACACGGCGGCTTTCCGTGGATCCCGCGACGACACGCTGCATGCGCTGCGCATCGAACATGCCGCCGGCATGAATCAGCGCATGTTCAACAACCCTGGGTAGTTCACGTCATGCAGTTGGGTATCGGTCAGATCGAGATGTTTCTACTGATCGCGGCGCTGGTCGCGATGCTCGCGCGGCGCCTGCATCTGCCATATACGGTGGGCCTGACGTTGACCGGCGTGATCCTCGCCCTTTCACCGGTCACGTTCGATGTCAGCTTGACCAAGACCCTGATCTTCACGGCGTTCCTGCCGCCGCTGATCTTCGAAGCCGCTTTCCATATCCACTGGCGCGCGCTGCGTGACGACGCCGCAGTCGTTCTGACGCTGGCCACCGTCGGCGTACTGCTGGCCAGCGGTATCACCGCCGCCGGCCTTCACTACTTCGCCGGATGGCCGCTGACAGCGGCCGTTCTGCTCGGCGTGCTGATCTCCGCGACCGATCCCGTTTCGGTGATTGCGACGTTCAAGGAAGCCGGAGTCACCGGGCGGCTGCGCCTGCTGGTCGAATCGGAAAGCCTGCTCAATGACGGCACCGTCGCCGTGCTCTACAGTGTCACGCTCGCGGCGATGGCGGGTGGCGCAGTCAGCGCCGGTGGCGTCGCGGAAGACTTTCTCATCACGTTCGTCGGCGGCGCGGCGTGCGGCGGCCTGGTCGGCGCCGCCATCCTGCTGCTCGCCGGGCGCACCGAGGACCATCTGATCGAAATCACGTTCTCGACGGTGGCGGCCTATGGTTCATTCTTTCTCGCCGAATACTTTCATTTTTCGGGCGTCCTTGCGACGCTCGCTGCGGGCATCCTGATCGGCAACACCGGTTCACTGAAAGCGTTTTCCGATCGCGGCCGGGCGGCCGTCGAGTCATTCTGGGAATACGCGGGTTTTGTGGTCAACTCACTCATTTTCCTGCTGATCGGCATGCGCCTGCTCGCGCAGAATGTACTGAGCGTACTCGGCGTTGCCGCGCTCGTGATCGCGTTGGCGACCATCGGGCGCGCGTTCGCGGTCTATGGTTGCTGCGCGCTGTTCGCGCGCTCGACGAATCGCGTCTCCCTGAATCATCAGCACGCATTGTTTTGGGGAGGGCTGCGCGGCGCACTGGCGCTCGCCCTGGCGCTTGGCCTTCCCGCCGATGTTCCCGAACACGATGTCATCATCTCGGTCGCGTTCACGGTGGTGGCGTTCTCGGTGTTTGTGCAAGGGCTGACAATGACGCCGCTGTTGCGGTTGCTCGGCGAACTCGCGCCGCGCCGGGCCGTCCGCAAATCGGCGAAACTGCCCGAATAAGCCGCGCGCACGGTCACGCCGCATCCAGCTTGCCCGGCACTTGGCACCGATCCTCACGGCGCAGACAACGGGCATCCGTATCGCGGATAATTGCCCGACCTTACCGACGCCCCGGCTTGAATGACTCCGGCACATCTCGCTCTCGATCGTCTGCGCAACGGAAACCGCGAGTTTGTCGCGGGTACCCGCGACCCCGCCACGCTGGCCAACCACTCGCGTCAGGTCGCGCCGAGTGCCGAGCAGGACCCGTTCGCGATCATTCTCGGCTGCTCGGACGCGCGCGTGCCGGCCGAGATCGTGTTCAGCCAGGGCCTCGGCGATCTGTTCGTGATCCGCGTGGCCGGCAATATCGTCGCGCCCTCGCAGATCGGCAGCGTCGAATTTGCTGCGGCGCAATTCGGCATCCGGCTGGTCGTTGTCATGGGTCATACACGCTGCGGTGCGATCCAGACCACACTCGATGAGTTGCGCCGACCGTCGGAAAATCAATCGCGCAATCTGCGCTCGATCGTGGATCGCGTGCGCCCGTCGGTCGAGATGCTGCTCAAGACCGAGTTGCGCAACGATCTCGACGCGCTCGCACGCCACGCGGTGCGCGCCAACGTCAGCGCGTCGGTGAATCACTTGAGCCACGGCTCGGCATTTCTCGAACAACTGATTCTGAGCGGCGATCTCATGATCGTCGGTGCCGAATATGCCGTCGAAACCGGTGTCGTGAAATTCCTCGACGGCGCCGAGGCGCGCTGATCCGTGCCGAACACGTGACCGACGCACACCCATCCGCCGCCGCCACGCGCATGCACGGCGAATACAAGATTCCGGGCGGCAAGCTCGTTGTCGTCGATCTCGAAATTGAACGTGCACGACTGTCCTGCGTGCAGGTCAGCGGTGATTTTTTCCTGGAACCCGCAAGTGCACTCGACACCATCAACGCGGCACTGAACGGCCTGCCGGCAAATACTCTCGAAGGCGACGTCGTCGCTGCCGTGCGAGCTGCGCTCGACGCAGATGTCAGCCTGTACGGAATTACGCCCGAAGGCATTGCAATTGCGATTCGACGGGCACTCGATCCCGGAGTCGACGCATGAGCCACAGCAGTTGGGACGATCACGACTGGCAGTTGATTCACACCACGGCGCAATCGCCCGCCTTGCATATGGCGATCGACGAAGTACTGGTCGACGCGGTTGCGGCCGGTCGACGTGCGCCGACCCTGCGCGTGTGGGAGTGGGCAAGCCCGGCGATCGTGATCGGGCGTTTTCAATCGTTGCGCAACGAAGTCGACGCCGACGGCGCCGGGCGGCACGGTGTCGAAGTCGTGCGTCGCATCAGCGGCGGCGGAGCGATGTTCATCGAACCGGGCAACACCATCACCTATTCGATCTACGCACCGCTGTCGATGGTCGAGGGTCTGTCGTTTCAGGCCGCCTACGCATTCATGGATGCCTGGGTCATCGATGCGCTGGCCGATCTGGGCATTCGCGCGTGGTATCAGCCGCTCAACGATATCGTCTCCTCGACCGGAAAAATCGCCGGCGCGGCGCAGGCGCGGCGCGGACAGGCCGTGCTGCATCATGTCACGATGGCTTACGATATCGATGCGGCCAAGATGCTCGAGGTGTTGCGCATCGGCCGCGAGAAACTGTCCGACAAGGGCACCGTCAGCGCGCAAAAACGCGTCGATCCGCTGCGCAGCCAGACCGGCCTGCCGCGCCGCGTCGTGATCGCGCGCATGATCGAAACGTTTCGGCGGCGGCACGGCCTTGCCGACGAGACGCTGCGCGCCGATGAGTTCGCGCGCGCGCACGCGCTCGCGCGCGACAAGTTTGCGAGCGCCGCATGGACAGCGATTGTCGCGTGAACCCAGCCGCATGCGCGCTCGCGGTACCATCACGCCCAGCGCACCCCTGAACGGATACCTGCCGGAACCGCCATGGCCAATGAGCCCACCCAGAAACTTGCCGTCCTGATCGACGCCGACAATGCCCAACCGGCTATCGCCGAGGGCCTGCTGGCGGAAGTTGCGAAGTACGGCAGCGCACAGGTCAAGCGCGCCTACGGCGACTGGACCGACACGCGTCTTGCCGGATGGAAAAGCACGCTGCTGGTGCATTCGATCCAGCCGATCCAGCAGTTCGGCTATACGCGCGGCAAGAACGCGACCGACTCGGCCATGATCATCGACGCGATGGATCTGTTGTATTCGACCCGGTTCGATGGTTTCTGCATCGTTTCCAGCGACAGCGACTTCACGCGTCTCGCGGCGCGCATCCGCGAGTCCGGCCTGATCGTCTACGGATTCGGCGAGAAGAAGACGCCCGAGCCCTTCGTTGCAGCCTGCGACAAGTTCATCTACACCGAAATCCTGACCGGCAAGCCGGACGAAGCGATGCCACTCGAGCCGCGTGGTCCGGCCGCACTCAAGCAGGACCGCGGCCTGGTCAACCTGCTGCGCAACGCGATCGACGCGGCCTCCGACGAGGACGGCTGGGCCGGGCTCGGCGGCGTCGGATCGATCATCACCAAGCAACGCCCGAACTTCGATTCACGCAGCTACGGCTACGGCAAGCTCAGCCAACTGATGGCGGCCAGCACCCTGTTCGACATCGAGCGCCGTAGCCAGGGCAGCGGACGGCCGAAAGTCGTTTATGTGCGCAACAAGTGAAACAACATGCGCGCAGCTGCGCCGTCTGGAGCAACCGGACCGGCAAATGAAGTGACCATGCCCGGTGCAGCGGTGACAAGAGGGACGCGCCATATCCGGCGCATCGTGCTCGCGCTGCTCGTCGTACTCGCGATCGCGGGTGTTCTCGACCGCTTGTTTCCGCTGCCGCTGCCGGATACCGCGGGCAGCACCGTGGTGCTCGCGCGCGACGGCACGCCGCTGCGCACGTTTGCCGATCGCGACGGGCTGTGGCGTTATCCGGTGACACCCCAACGAGTCTCACCGCTATACGTGCAAGCGCTGCTCGGCTACGAGGATCGCTGGTTCCGGTGGCATCCGGGCGTAAATCCGTTCGCGCTGGCACGTGCATTCGGCCAGATGGTCGTGCATCGTCGCATCGTGTCGGGCGGCTCGACGCTGACCATGCAGGTCGCACGCATCCTCGAACCGCATTCGCGCAGCATCGGCGGCAAGCTCTTCCAGATCTTGCGCGCGCTGCAGCTCGAAGTGCACCTGTCCAAACGCGAAATCCTGTCGCTGTATCTCGAACGCGCGCCGTTTGGTGGGACCATCGAGGGAGTCGAGGCCGCCTCATGGGCCTATCTCGGCAAGTCCGCGACGCAGTTGTCGCGCGCCGAAGCCGCGCTGCTCACCGTGCTACCGCAGGCGCCGAGTCGTCTGCGACCCGACCGGCATGCGTCCGCTGCGCGTGCGGCGCGCGACAAGGTGCTCGAACGAATGGCCGATCTCGGTATCTGGAGCAAGGCCGACGTGCACGACGCCGAAATCGAGCCAGTGTCGACACGTACGCTGCACCCGCCGCTGTCGGCGCCATTGCTGGCACGCCGGCTGCACTACGCCCAACCGCACGCGTCCACGATCCGGTCGACGATCGACGCCGGCCTTCAGCGCGCGCTCGAGGAGCGGGTGCATGCGTACCTCGTGCATCTGCCCGCCCGCACCTCCGCCGCGGTCCTCGTTGTCGACAACGCGACGATGGAAACGCGCGTCTATGTCGGGTCCGGCGCGTTCGGCAGCGAAGCGCGTCTCGGACATGTCGACATGGTACGCGCGTGGCGCTCACCCGGGTCGACTTTGAAACCGTTTCTGTACGGGCTCGCGCTCGATGACGGCGTGATCGATTCGGAAAGTCTGCTGGTCGATGCGCCGCAGTCGTTCGGCGGCTATCGACCGGGCAATTTCGACAGCGCATTCGAGGGACCGGTCGGCGCCGCCGAAGCGTTGCGTCTGTCGCTGAATGTGCCGGCGGTCGATCTGCTCGATCGCGTCGATCCTGCACGTTTTGCCGCGCGCCTGGCCAATGCCGGTGTCGGTTTGCGATTGCCGCGCGGGGTCGATCCGAATCTGACCATTATCCTCGGCGGTGTCGGTGCGCGACTCGAGGATCTGGTCGGCGCCTATGCCGCGCTCAACCGCGACGGCCTCGCCGGACGGCTTCGTTTCACCGCTGCCGATCCGGTGATCAACCGGCGTGTGCTGTCGCCCGGTGCAGCGTGGATCGTGCGCACGATACTGGAAGCGCATCCGCGACCCGGCTATGCCAGCAACACGTTCGATCCGGGCACCCATCCGCGTGTGGCCTGGAAGACCGGTACCAGCTATGGCTACCGCGATGCCTGGGCGATCGGCAGCACACGTCGCTACACCATCGGCGTGTGGATTGGTCGCCCCGACGGTACGCCGCTGCCAGGTCAATATGGTGCGGTGACTGCGCTGCCGCTCATGTTCCAGATCGTCGACAGCCTGCCGCATGCGGCAGTGTCCAGCGCGCCGCGACCGCCGCCGGCCAGCGTCTCCCAAGTCGACGTGTGCTGGCCGCTCGGCCTCGCGTACGATCCGGGGCATCCGGAACTTTGTCACCAAAAACGCACAGCGTGGGTGCTGAACGGAGTCATTCCGCCGACCCCGCCCGAACGCGATGCGCAAGTGTGGAGCGCCGGTCTGGTGCATGTTCGCGTCGACGCGCACAGCGGATTGCGATTAAGCAACGGATGTCACCCCGGTGCGTTTGTCGACACCGAAATCGCGCGCTGGCCAGCGCTTGCTTATCCGTGGCTGTCGCGCGACCTGCGGCGACGCTCGAGCTTGCCTGTGCTCGCCCCCGGCTGTCCCGACGACGGGCTCGATCACATCGGAGCGTTGCGCATCGCCGGCATAGCCGATCAGGCGGCGATCGCGCGCGCACCAAACAGTGACAAGCCCGCGAGCGTGCGTGTGCGCGCGCTCGGAGTGGCCGGCAATATTCTCTGGTTGATCAATGGCAAACTCGCCGGCAAAACTCGCGGCGCCGGGTTTTTCGAACACGCGTTCACCCAGCGCGGCGATCAGACCATCACGGCATTGGCCGTGAGTGGCGCCACTGCGCGCGTGCAGGTACGGGTGCTGCGCTGAAACCAGCCCGATGCGGGATTTGTTCGCCGCATGAAGCGAGCCGCCGAAGTAGAACGGTATTGACTGCGAACGATGCAATGCGCACGCTTGCCGTACCTGCGGCGTCGAAGTGCGAATACGAGAGAGAGACCATGATGACTGAACATGCCGTGGTGATATCCGTTGGCGACAGCGGGCGACGCATACTGGTCAAGGCTCCGTGGGGCTATACGGTCGCGCTTGTGCGTGCGGGCAGCGTGGTGGCCGGATCCGAGTTTGACGGGATCCGGCACAATCTGGGCACGCAGCAATGGCGCAATCGTGCAAACGGCGAAATGCTGGACGTGGATGTGCTGATGCCGCCCGCCAAGCAGGCTGTCGCCAAAAAAAACTTCATCGGCAATTGATCGACTCACCACAGCTGCGCAGCACGGCCTCCTGAAAGTCGCCCGGCAATTCGGCGATGACCGGCACGCACCACCACTCCGGTTTCGCGAACGAGGCGCACTTGACGGCATCCTTTTCGGTCATCACCACCGGCAAGTTGTCGCCAAAGTCCAGATCAAGCGGGCGATAAGCGTAATGATCGGCGAACGCATGCGGCACCAATTCGATACCCGATCGTCGCAAACTCGAAAAAAACCGCTGCGGATTGCCGATGCCGGCAACCGCGTGCACGCGACGATCGACGAAATCCGCGACCGGCACACAGACCGATGCATCGGTCAGCGCAACAGCAGTTGATCCGACCAGGTGCATCGCGATCTCGCCGGGCTCCGGCGTGCCACCGTTGCATACGCGAAAGTCGAACGTCGTCACTCGATCCAGCGATTCGCGCAGTGGACCGGCGGGCAGCAGCCGTCCGTTCCCGAAACGACGCTCGCCGTCAATCACACAGATTTCCAGATCGCGACCAAGCGCCGGATGCTGCAAGCCGTCGTCGGCGACGATCACATCGACACCGCAATCGACCAGCAGGCGGGCGGCCGCAACGCGATCGCGGCCGATCGCAACCTTGGCGCCGGTGCGCCGTTGAATCAGGCAGGCCTCGTCACCGACCTGCGCCGGATCGGATCGATCGTCCAGCAACAACGGGCCGCGATCACTTCCGCCGTAGCCGCGGCTGACGGCGCCGGGCGTCAGGCCGTTCGCGCGCAACGCCTCGATAAGCGCGATCACGAGCGGGGTCTTGCCGCTGCCGCCGACAGTCAGATTGCCGACCACGATCACGGGCACACCAATCCGGGCCGGCCGGCGCAAACCGAAACGCCAGGGAGCCAGATGCAGCGCCCGCAGCAGGCGATAGACCGGCACCAGCGCGAGCAACCACAAAGGCGGTGCATCGTCGCCGTACCAGACCCGCTGCACGCGTGCGGCGAGCGCCATGTCATGCCAACGCATTGTTGGCCGCAGCGCGCTCCGCTCCGGCATTGTCACGAAACTGCATGCGGTACAACGCAGCGTAGTGCCCGTTGCGCTCCAGCAATGCGGAGTGACTGCCTTGTTCGGCGACACGTCCGTCGTCGAGCACGATGATCTGGTCGGCGTGCTCGACCGTCGACAACCGGTGTGCGATGACCAGCACGGTGCGATCGCGCATCAGGTGCCCTAGCGCATCCTGGATCAGGCGCTCCGATTCCGTATCGAGCGCGCTCGTGGCTTCGTCCAGAATCAGGATCGGGGCGTTCTTGAGCAAGGCGCGCGCAATCGCGATGCGCTGGCGCTGACCACCCGAGAGCAGCGCGCCACCCTCGCCCACCGGACTGTCCAGCCCGGCCGGCAGACGCTCGATGAATTCCATCGCGTTGGCCGCACGCGCCGCACGTTCCACCTCTGTCGGTGATGCGTCGCTCATCGCACCGTAGGCGATATTGCGCCGGATGCTGTCGTTGAACAGGACTACTTGCTGGCCGACCCAGGCGATCTGTCCGCGCAGACTGTCCAGGGTGTAGTCGGTCAGCGGGCGGCCATCGAGAAACACGGTTCCGGTACTCGGCTCGTAGAAACGTGGTATCAGGCTTGCGAGACTCGATTTGCCGCTGCCCGAGCGCCCGACCAGCGCGGTAACCGTTCCGGCTACGCAATGCACGCTGACATCGTGCAACGCCGCGTTGCCGGTTTGCATATAGCTCAACACGACATGGCGCAATTCGATGTCGCCACGACAGCGACCAAGTACCACCGTGCCGGTATCGGCCTCGCCGGCAAGATCGAGGATGACGAACAGATCCTGCGCCGCGGCCACCCCGCGCTGCAGATTTGCCTGCACCGTGGTCAAGCGCTTGAGCGACGGCAGGACGCCGCCCATCGCGAGAATCAGTGCGGTGAAGGTGCCCGGCGATATCTGCGTGAGCATGCTCGGACGCGTCGCAAAAAAGACGATCATCGCCATCGCCAGCGCTGCAAAAACCTGCACCAGTGCGGTCGCGATGCCGTTGGTCGCGGCAACCTTGATGTTCAGCCGGCGATTGTGCTCACTGACGGCATCGAATCGGGCACCCTCGTAGCCCTGACCGCCATAGACCTTGACCTCGCGATGAGCGCCTACCACTTCATCGACCATGCCGGTCACCGAGCCCATCGAACCCTGGATGCGTCTGCCGATACGTCGATAACGCCGGCTCACCGTGATCACGAGTCCGGCCACGAGCGGTACCATCACCAGCAGAGCCAGGGTGAGCCGGAAACTGTAATACAGCATGACCGCAGTCAAGCCGATGACTGTCAGGCCGTCGACCACCGCCACCTTGACCGCGTCGGTGGATGCCTTCGCGACCTGCTCGGCGGTGTAACTGATGCGCGAGACCTGATGACCGGAGGATTCGCGATCAAAAAACGTGGAGTGCAACCTGAGATATTTGCGAAATACCGCCTCGCGCATCTGTTGCACGACGCCAAGACCGATGTATGCGGTGCCGTAGTCGGTCACGTACGACGCGATCCCGCGCACCAGGAAGATTGACACGATGATGACCGGCATCCAGAAAATGGTGGTCGGATCGCGCTCGATGAACAGATCGTCGAGCATCGGCTTGATCTCGCGCGCGAACAACGTCAGACAACCGGCATCGACCATCATCGCGAGCACCGCGATCACCGCGACCACCCAGTAGCGCCGCGTGTACCTGAGCAGGCGTCGATAGATGGCCCAGGCGCCCGCGTCGGCCGGCTGTGGCCACGAGCCGGTCACCGCGCGGACCGATTCGCGTTCGGCGTGGTCGCGATGCTCAAGTGCGTGAAACCGAGTTCGCCGAGTGCATCCATCGCGGTAACCACGGCCTGATGCGGAGTCATCGCATCCGCGCGCAGCGTTACCGGCTGATCACGGCTGTCGCCGGCAACGCGTCCGATCGCGTTCTTCAACGATTCGAGGCCGGGATTGAGTACTTCATTGTTGCCGATTGAAAAGCGACCGTCACGGTCGATCACAATGGTCAGTGCGTCGGGTGTTTGGGCCTGTTCGGCGGATTCGGCCTGTGGCAGCGTTACCTTCATGCGCGCCTGCTGCACGAACGTTGTGGTCAGCACGAAAAACATGAGCAGGGTAAGCAAGACGTCGATCAACGAAATCACGTTGATCTCGAAGTCGTCCTCACGCCGTGTTCGCGTTGACGAAATGCGCATCGGAGACCTCAGCGCACCGCGCGTACCGGCTGCGCCGGTGCCGCATCCGGCGCACCGAGCGGCAGCGCGAATTCGTCGGTCAGGGCATTGACCTCGCGCTCCATCTCGATCGACAAATCATCCACGCGGCCGCGAAAATATCGGTGGAATGCGTACGCGGGTATCGCCACGCACAAGCCACTGGCCGTGCATACCAGCGCCTCGCCAATACCCCCCGCCATCTTCAACGGATCGCCGACGCCGCTGATCATGACCGCAAAGAACATCGTGATCAGGCCGAACACGGTCCCGAGCAGACCAAGCAGCGGCGAAATGAGGGCAATCGTGCCGAGCGTGTTGAGAAACCGCGAAAGCCGATGCACCACGTGACGACCGGCATCCTCGACGCGCTCCTTGACGATTTCGCGCGGCCGGTTGCGCACGAGGAGCGCTGCCGCGAGGAGTTCCCCAAGCGGCGAGTTGGTGCGCAAGGCTTCGACATGCTGCGGATCGAGCGAGCGGGCGCGCGCCCACTCGCGCACTTCCGCACCGAGGTTGGGTGGTATCACCGCTGCGCGACGCAACGACCAGAAGCGTTCCAGGATGATCGCCAGCGCCAAGGCCGAACAAACGAGGATCGGCAACATGGCCCAGCCACCGGCAGTCAGAATCTCGAACACGCGGCACAACTCCTCAGATAGCTCATCGCGATGCCTGTAAAGACGCTCCAGGCGCGATCATACCAGCGCGCTGCCCGGGTCCATGTCGAACCGGTCACGTCCGCCGCGTGACGGACGAAATCATGGTTCGCGCCACCAGGCGCGGTGCAATACCCGCTCGCGCGCCGACAACAGCCGCGAGCCTTCCACGCGAACGTCGATTGCACCCGATTGCGGCGTTCCGAATAACAGGATGTCATGTTTGGCATAGCGCGCGACGACTTGGGGGCGCGGATGCCCGAAGCGATTGTGATAGCCGGCCGATACCAGCGCCAGATCGGGCCGCAGCGCTTCGATGAAGGCGCTGCTGGACGAGGTGTTGCTGCCATGATGTGGCACGATCAGCAATAACGGGTGACGCATCGCACCGACTCCCTTGAGCAGCGTGGCTTCGATATGCGCGGAGATATCGCCGGGCAACAATGCGCTGCCGTGGCGGCCCGTGACGATGAGCACGCATGAGCGATCGTTGTTGGCCGCAGGCAAGCGCACCGGGGGCGAAACGATCCGGAATTGCACCTGGTTCCAGACCCAATGGTCACCCGCAACGCATTGACCGGCCACGATCGCAAGACGCGCCGGTTCACCACTTTCACTGACGCGCGGTTTCATGGCGAGCGCCACGGCACGCGCGCCGCCGGCGTGATCGTTGTCGCCATGGCTGATGATGAGCCGGTCCAGACGATCGATGCCGAACGCCCGCAGGGCCGGAACCACCACCGCATCACCCAGATCGAACCCGGACGGATAGCGCGCACCGGCGTCGTAGAGCAAGGCGTGATCGGCGGTGCGCACGAGCACCGAAAGGCCCTGTCCGACATCGAGCAACAGTACCTCGAAATCACCGACCTTCGGTGTGTCGTGCACGGGAAACACCAACGGCAGAACCAGCGCGAGACCGAGCCAGCGCACCGGTACACCACGCGGGGCAAGGCACCAGGAGACACCGATCAACCCCAGCAGCAGGCTCCACCACGAGGCTTCAGGAACATGTACCTGCGCGAGCGGCAGCGCAGCCAACCTTTCAAGCAGCCACCACAAGGGGCCCAGCGCAATCCAGGCCAACTTGAGCAGTGGAATGCCGAACACCGGCGCAAACGGCAACAACACTCCCGCCGCGACGACCAGCGGTACGACCACGAAACTGACCCATGGCACGGCAACCAGGTTGGCCAGCGGCCCCACCAACGACGCCTGACCGAACAACCACACTGTCAGCGGCAGCAGTGCCACGCTCAGCGCGATTTGCGCGCGCGGCATTTCGCGCCACCACAGCGTTTTGCCCGAGCGCGGCGACAGGATCAGCAACAGAGCACCCACGCCGGCAAACGAAAGCCAGAACCCCGGGGCGAGCAGCGCCAGCGGATCCCAAAGCACGATCACCAGCGCCGCCAACATTAGCGTACGCACCAAGGAGTGAGCTCGCCGCGCATGGCGCGCGAGCAAGGCCGTTCCGACCATCAACAGGCTGCGCAACGTCGGAACGCCGAGACCGGCGAGCACGCCATAGGCGCATGCGAAACCCAGCGCCACCGGCGCTTCCAGCAATGGTCCCGGCAAGCTCAGCGTCAATCGCGGGAATGCCTTCCAGAAGCCTCGCGCAAGCAACGCGCCGAACACCGCAAACAAGCCGATATGCAAACCCGAGATCGACACCAGATGACTGACGCCGGTGGCACGCAACACGCGCCAGTCGACTTCGTTGAGCGCGCGCCGGTCGCCGACCGCGAGCGACTGCAACACCGCCGTAACCGGCCCCGCTGAAACATGGGCGGCAATCGCATCGCTGATGCGAAGGCGCAAGCGGTCCACGCACCAGCCATCGCCGTCGGATAGCTCGTGATTGCGCACGTCGTCTCGAACGTAACCGGTCGCGACGATGCCGCTTTGTGCCGCGTAGCGCTCGAAATCGAAACCGCCCGGATTGATCAGACCGCGCGGGCGCTTGAGCCGCAACGTCAACGCCCAGTGCGAGCACGCTGGCAGCATCGGCGCCGTGTCGTACCAACTGAGCCGCACGTGGCCGCCGAAATGGATCGTTTGGCCATCGAAGGATGTGCTCAGCACGCGAAAATCGAAGCGATTGCTGTGTCCTTGTGGCTCCGGCAAACCGACAATCCGACCGACGACCTGGATGTCCTGTCCTTCCAATACATTCGGCAATCGCTTGACGATCGCGCAGTCGGCGCGCAGCGCGCACCAGGCGAACCCGAGGATCACGCAGGCAACCGCAAGCGGCACGCGCCGCACCAACAGCAACAGCGCAGCAAGAACCAGCAGAACGTAATCGAGGGTTTCGCCCGGAAGCGAGGGCAACAAATGCGCTGCCAGCGCGCCCGCGAATACCGCGAGCAGCGCGCCTGAAGTCGGCTGCGGGATTCGCAATACGTCGCGCACGCAATGCCAGTCGGCAATACCGACCGCCCTGCGCATGATCAGGGCCCGGATTGCGCGGCGCCGTGCAGGCGTCCGCCTGAAAGTTCCAGCACGCGGTCCGTGCGCGCGGCGAGTGCGTGATCATGGGTGACCAGCACCAGGGCGGTACCGATCTCGCGATTCAACTCGAGCAACAGTTCGTAGACCTGCCTTGCATTCTTTTCGTCGAGGTTTCCGGTCGGCTCGTCGCCGAGCACGCAGGCCGGTCGCGTGACCAGCGCGCGCGCGACTGCCGCACGCTGACGTTCCCCACCGGACAACTCGCCGGGTTTGTGCTCGAGACGCGCGCCGAGCCCGACGCGATCAAGCAATGCGGCGGCCTGATCGCGCGCGTCGGCGACAGCGACGCCACGGATCAGCAGTGGCATGCAAACATTCTCCAGTGCGCTGAACTCCGGCAACAGATGATGGAACTGATAGACGAAGCCGAGGGAACGATTGCGCAATTCGCCGCGCTCGCGATCGGACAATTGCGATATCGTCTTGCCCTCGACCTCAACGCTGCCGGCTGTCGGCGTGTCGAGCCCGCCCAGGATATGCAGCAGCGTGCTCTTGCCGGTGCCCGAGGCCCCGACGATTGCCATCATGTCGCCACGTTCAAGCACGAAGCTGACGTCGGCAAGCACATCGGTGCGCAGTGCGCCCTCCGCGTAGGTCTTGGCGATGCCGTCGGCGCGCAGGACGATGTCGGTCATGAGGCTTCGCTCCTACTCGTAGCGCAGCGCGGCGGCCGGCTCGGTGCGCGCAGCACGCCACGCAGGATAGAGCGTCGCAAACGTGCAGAAAACGAACGCAATCGCGGTGATCCAACCAACATCCGACCAGTGCAGATCGGACGGCAATTCGCTGATGTAGTAGACATCCGGCGACAGGAACACGATGCCGAATGTCTGTTCGATCCAGTGCACAAGCGCGGCGACATTGAGCGCAAGCGCGACGCCGAAAATCACACCGAGCGCGATACCGAGGGTGCCGACCAGGATACCCTGCACCATGAATACACCCATCACGCTCCTCGGGCTCTGACCGAGTGTGCGCAAGATCGCGATATCGGCCTGCTTGTCGGTAACCAGCATGACCAGCGTCGACACCAGATTGAATGCGGCCACGGCAACGATCAGCGACAAGATCAGGAACATCACCTTCTTCTCCATTGCGACGGCCTTGAAGAAGTTGCTGTGGCCCTGCATCCAGTCGCTGACCTGATACGACTGACCGAGTTCGCGTGCCAGATCGTGTCCGATTGGATATGCGCGGAACAGATCGTCCAGACGCAGACGAATGCCGGTCGGTCCATCGAGCTGGTAGAGCTTTTCGGCGTCGTCCATATGCACGACGGCGAGGCCGGCGTCGTATTCCTGCATGCCGACTTCGAATATGCCGACCACGGTGAAGCGTTTCAGCCGCGGCAACGCACCAATCGGCGAGGCACGAAACTGCGGCGCAAATACGGTGACGTGATCGCCGACATCGACGCCGAGCGTTTCCGCCAGTTCCTTGCCGAGAATGATGCCGAAGCCGCCCGCTTTCAGGTCCGACAGTTTTCCGTCAATCATCTTCCGGTCGATATCCGAAACATGCGGCTCCATGTCGGGCAGCACACCGCGGATCAACGCACCGGCGACGCGCGATCCCTGCAGCATCGCTTCACGCTCGACATACGGTGCGGCGCCCTCAACGTGCGGGTTCGCCCGCGCAAGCTTCAAGGCCGCCGGCCAATCGCGTACGGTTTCATCGATGCCCGATATGGTCGCGTGCGCGACCATGCCGAGAATGCGGTCCTTGAGCTCCTTGTCGAAGCCGTTCATGACCGAGATCACCGTGATCAACGCCGTCACGCCGACCGCGATCCCGAGGATCGAAACCAGCGAGATGAACGAGATGAAATGATTGCGCCGCTTGGCGCGCGTGTAACGCAGTCCGATGAACAGTTCGAGGGGGCGGAACATTCCAGCTCTGATCCTAGGGATGCTCTGATCCATTCAACACAGGCGGCACCGGTTTGGTCGTGCCGCTACGGTCCCGGTGGACCCGAGCGGCCAGCGCATCCTGCGACAGCGCCGAACGGCGAGAGTGCCGCAAGCCCGGCACTACGGCAAGGCAGCTGCTGACATCAGGTTTGTACGATTTCGGCGCGATCGAGGATCAAGCGCAGGCGCCGACGCGTGTCGGTGTCCGCGTTGTCCGGTGTCAGCACAACGCGCAGGCACCGACCGTCTGCGCGCACGAAGTCGAGCCCCTGCAAAGGGCCGCAACGTGCGTGACCACGCAGAAGCACCGGCTCTTCGTCATTCTCGGTGGTAACGGCCATCCAGCCGGACTCGCCATAGGCAACGCGCCGCAGCGATGGATGCTGGAATCGCCACAGCGCAAGCGTGCCCGAAAGCAATGGGACCGTTGCCCCAACGATGGAAAGCGGCAAGGGCAAACCGCATGCCAGCACCGCCACGCTTGCAAGCAGCACGACAACGGCCGCGCACGCTGCGAGTGCGGCCGAGACTCGATAATCAAACGCGACTGTAATTGCGGATTTCATCGACTATCGCGCCGAGACGCGGATTGTCGGGTTCGCCGTGACCAATCAGCCAATCCCAGAGGTCGGGATCCTGTGCCTCCAGCAACGCAGCGAAATCCTCGCGCGCTGCGCTGTCCGCCATCGTGTAACGCTCATCAAGCCACCAGCGCAACAGCACATCCAGCTCGCGCGTGCCACGACGACAGCGCCAGCGCAAGCGACTGGTGTCAGGCAGGCTCATCACAGGGGCGGCGCATCACCGGCATCGACTGGCGATGTCACGAAACTAGGACCCGGCGCGTTCAGCAATCAGCTTCTTGGTTTCGGCGATTGCCTTGGCCGGATTGAGGCTCTTGGGACAGGTGCGCGTGCAATTCATGATCGTGTGGCAGCGGTACAGCCGGAACGGGTCTTCAAGTTGGTCGAGACGTGCGCCAGTGTCCTCGTCGCGGCTGTCGGCAATCCATCGATATGCCTGCAGCAGCACCGCCGGTCCGAGATAGCGATCGGCATTCCACCAGTAGCTCGGGCAACTGGTAGAGCAGCACGCACACAGAATGCACTCGTAGAGACCATCAAGCTTGGCCCGGTCCTCCTTCGATTGCAGACGCTCGCGATCGGGAGGCGCCGGGCTCTGGGTGCGAATCCAGGGTTTCACCGACGCATATTGCGCGTAGAACTGGGTCAGATCCGGTACCAGATCCTTGACCACCGGCATGTGCGGCAACGGATAGATCTTGACGTCGCCGCCTGCGCAATCAGATATCGCGCGCGTGCACGCCAGCGTGTTGGTGCCGTCGATGTTCATCGCGCACGAACCGCAGATGCCTTCGCGGCAGGACCGTCGGAAGGTCAAGGTGGCGTCGATTTCGTTCTTGATCTTGATCAGCACATCGAGAACCATCGGCCCGCACTCGGCGAGGTCGACCTCGTAGCTGTCAACGCTTGGATTCTCGGAGTCATCCGGATTCCAGCGGTACACGCGAAACGTGCGGATGTCTTTCGCACCAGGCTTCGCCGAATGGTGTTTGCCGCCCTTGATCCGGGAATTTTTCGGAAGTCGGAACTCAGCCATGAGTGAATCCGTTTATGTAAGACATAGGACGTACGATGCAATGAAGTAATAAGACGTAAGTACGTGAATTCGCGGGGAAACGTCAAGCCTTTTCAATACACCCGTTTAGCCGGCGGCACCGAATCGACATCTGCGGTCATCGTGTTCAGATGGACTGGGCGATAATCGAAACGGCACTTGCCCTTTGCATCAACCGTCACCTGCGTGTGTTTCATCCAGTTGGTGTCGTCGCGATCGGGATAATCCTCGCGCGCATGCGCACCGCGGCTTTCGTGGCGCTGCTCGGCCGAGTTGATCGTCGCGACCGCGTTGTACAGCAGATTCTGCAGCTCCAGCGTCTCGATCAGGTCGGAGTTCCAGATCAATGACCGGTCGCTCACGTGCACATCCTCGAACGAAGCGAACACCTCGGCCAACTTGTCGCAACCTTCCTTGAGCGTCTTTTCGGTGCGGAACACTGCTGCATCGGCTTGCATCGTGCGCTGCATGTTGCGGCGAACTTCAGCGGTCGGCGTGGTGCCGTTGGCATGACGGATGCGATCAAGGTTCTCCAGTGCGGCATCGCAGGCGGAGCCCGGCAATTGACGGTGACTCATGGCCGGTTTGATCTGCGCGGCGCAGCGATCGGCTACTGCGCGACCGAACACGACCAGATCAAGCAGCGAATTGGAGCCGAGACGATTACCTCCATGCACTGAAACACACGCCGCCTCGCCGATCGCATACAACCCCGGAACCACGGCATCGGCATCGTCGCCCAGCCGGCGCACCACCTCGCCATGCATCGTGGTGGGAATGCCGCCCATGGTGTAGTGCGCAGTGGGCGACACCGGAATCGGCGCCTTGGTCACATCAACACCCGCGAAGATGCGCGCGCTTTCGGCAATGCCCGGCAGTTTCTCGTGAATCACATCGGCGCCGAGCTGCATCAGATTGAGATTGATATGGTCGTGCTCCTCACCGACACCACGACCTTCGCGTACTTCCAGTGTCATCGCGCGGCTGACCACATCGCGCGACGCGAGATCCTTCGCATTCGGCGCATAGCGTTCCATGAAACGCTCGCCCTTGGAGTTGGTCAGATAGCCGCCTTCACCGCGCACGCCCTCGGTAATCAGGCAACCGGCGCCGTAGATGCCGGTCGGATGAAATTGAACGAACTCCATATCCTGCAATGGCAGGCCCGACCGCAACACGAGTCCGCCGCCGTCGCCGGTGCAGGTATGCGCCGATGTGCACGTGAAATACACCCGACCATGGCCGCCGGTCGCCAGCACCACACCGTGAGCACGATACAGATGCAGTGTCCCCTCGGTCATGTCGAGCGCGAGGACGCCGCAGCAAGCACCATCGTTGTCGAAGATCAAATCCAGCGCAAACGACTCGACCGCGAAGCGCGCATCGTGCGCGAGCGATTGCTGATAGAGCGCGTGCAGGATGGCATGGCCGGTGCGATCGGCCGCCGCACAGGTGCGTTGCGCGGTGCCCTTGCCGTAATGTGTGGTCATGCCACCGAACGGACGCTGGTAGATCTTGCCGTCATCGGTGCGCGAAAACGGCACGCCATAGTGTTCGAGTTCGATTACCGCAGGGATCGCCTCGCGACACATGTATGCGATCGCATCCTGATCACCGAGCCAGTCGCCGCCTTTGACGGTGTCGTAGAAGTGGTAACGCCAGTCATCCTCGCCCATGTTGCCGAGCGCTGCGGAAATACCACCCTGCGCGGCAACCGTGTGCGAACGCGTTGGAAACACCTTGGTCAGGCAGATCGTTTGCAGGCCCTTGGCCGCAAGACCCAGCGTGGCGCGCAACCCCGCCCCGCCGGCGCCGACCACGACAATGTCGGCTTCGTGCTGCTCGATCTTGTAGCTCTGCATGGTGCCTTCAGCCTCCGAGGGCGATGCGCACGATGGCGAAGACGCTGGCCAGCGCGGCGAGGAAACACAGGAACTTGATCGCAATCTGCAGCGAAAACTCGCTTGCGCGCGTATGCACATAGTCCTCGACGACGACTTGCAACCCGAGCTGCGCATGCCAGAACAGCGCGATGACAAATGCGATCATGAGCACCGCATTGACCGGCGCGGCGAACGTCGCGCGCGCAGTCGCATAATCGGCATGCAGCAGAATCAGCACCAGATACACGAACCACAAGCCGAGCCCGAGCAGTGCGACGGCAGTCAGGCGTTGCGCCATGAAGTGATGTACGCCAGCGTGCGCCGATCCGAGACCGCGGACTGTTTTGAGCGGCGTGCGCAAATCGGCATTCACGAGACACCTCCGGCACTGAGGGCCCATATCCAGACCAACGCCGTCAGGGCGATCGAGCCGATAGTCGCGAGCCATCCATTGCGGACAAACTGACCGATGCGATAGCCCCAGCCGACGTCCTGCAGCAGATGACGAACACCGTTCAACAGATGGAAACTGAAACACCAGGTCCAGCCGATCAGCAGCAGCAACCCGAACCATGAAGCGCAAAAGGCATGCAGCGATGCGAACGCGTCCGGCCCGCTCGCCAGCGCGAGCAGTCCGATGCATACAAGCGCGGCCCCGAACACCAGAAACACGCCGGTCGCGCGATGCAAGATCGAGGTCACCATCTGGATCTGCCAGCGGTAGATCGAGAGGTGCGGAGACAATGGTCGGACCGTCTGTACCATGGCTGGCCTTGCGCTTTGTTCGTTGTTGCCGGCGGACGCTCACAGCAGCGCTGTGGCGAATCGATCAGCACTGCCGCCGGTCAGGGCATGCTTGGACAAACGCCAGACTGCAACACTCGCTGCACGTGCACGTGACTCGCGGCAGGCGTTGGAGTCTCGTCGATCCCCTTTCGTGGATGGCAGGCTGAACCACGCGAAGGTTAAACCCAGCGGGACACGGACACAACCTTCGATGTGCCAATGGCGGTGCGCTGAAAGGCCCGCACGGGTTCTACCGGGAAATTCCGCACAACGCCAACATGCGTCCACAACCCCGCAAATCCTTGCGGCCCAAGGGCCTGATCGCCCGCTGCCGACTCATCGAGCCTGACAACAAGAGCACGTGCGACGACTTGTGCAGGTTCCCTGGTCCGCGCAGCCCTTGCGCACGGGCAATACGGCCGCAGATGAAATTATAGGAGTCGCACTACACCCACTGACCCGCACGATGACGCACATACCGGTCAACAACGAATTGCTCGCGATCGACGGACTCGACGCGCTCGCGTTTGCCCACGCCCAGTTCACCAGCGACGTGCGTTCGCTTGGACCGGGCCGCTGGCAATGGAGTGCGTGGCTCAATCCACAAGGACGCACACTGCACTTTTTTGCACTGTTGCGGCCACAACCAACGCGCCTTCTGATCTGGCTGGCGCGCGGCGGCGCAAGTGACATGGCCGGCGCACTCGAACGGTTCGTCATGCGAATGCGTGTCGAACTGCATGTTCTCGGCGACTGGGCGTCACAGATGCAGGCAAGTTGCCCACCTGGCGAGCGCGGTGACAGCGACGCATACGCATTGCACGCGCGCGACGATGGGTATGCTCTAGCCCAGCCGGGGCCGGTACCACGCGCCACGCTGCTCGCACCAATTGCCGTGGGTACCCGCACCTACGATAACAACGCAGCAATGGCCGATGTGCTTGCCGGCCTGCCATTTCTCGTACCCTCGCTTGCCGGTCAGTTCCTGCCCCAGGCGCTCGGGCTCGAACGGTTCGACGCGATCCGTTTCGACAAAGGCTGCTATCCGGGGCAGGAAATCATCGCGCGCCTGCATTTTCGAGGCGGCAACAAACAATCACTGGTTCGACTGCAACTGTGCGGCCGCGACACGGTACCAACGCCCGGCACCCGTGTGCTCCACGGCGACCAACCCGTGGGTACCATCCTCCATGGAGCGAACAACGAGCAAGGTGGCTCGGAATTGCTCGCAACGATGCCGGCAACGCTGTTGAATTCCGATCGACTGATAGTGTCACCCGATTGTCCTGTCAGCAGTATCTCGCGCGAGTTCTGCTCCCTGTCGCATGGCGAACGGTGAAGCTGAACAATTCCTGTATGCGGCGGCCCCAGAAGGTGACAAGCACAAGCCGATCGCGTAGGCTCCGCGCGACTTCGCTTCATCGAGGCGGCTGTTGAACGAATTATCGGCGGCGAACGCGGATTCTTCGGCACTCCGTCTGGATGAAATCGGAAACGTTCCGGACTGACCGCCGTGACTGGCAGACAAATCCGGTGGTGTCGTGCAGCGAATCGCCTCGCGCCGGCGCCAGAACTATAAACAGGATGCGACAGCCGTGCTGTCGAGCGGATGCCAACCCGGCACCGCCACTTCGATTGTCCCGGCGGACAATCAAGTCGTCCAACTGTTCGCGGCACTGCCGCTCCACCACTGCCAAACCACTATCGACATTTGTTTCGCACTGGTCGCTGCGTCGTTTTGTGTGCGTCTGAACCCAGGAGGTCCGTCCTATGACACTCGCATGGTTGCTGTGGATCACCACGTTGTTGCCACAGCCAATCGCGGACCAGACTTGTCTGGCCGCAACGGTCTATCTTGAAGCGCGCAGCGAATCGTCGATCGGCCAGATGGCCGTCGCCGAGGTCGCAATGCGCCGTCACGAGAGCGGGCACTGGGGCGATACGGTCTGTAATGTCGTGCGCGCGCACGACCAGTTCGCTCTGTCCACTACCAGCCGCAAATTCGAGTTCCAGAATGCCGAAGCTTGGCAGAAGGCATGGAAAATTGCCGGTCGTGCGATCATTACCTGGTCGCTGCCGCGAGGACAACGCAATCTCATCGTGCCGCACGCGGATCATTTCATCGTCGCGAATTCGGTGTCGCCCGACTGGATCACCGGACCGCCGCTCGCAACGATCGGCGCGCACAATTTTTACCGGGCAAACTGACCCGGCCTTTGCGACACAAGAAAACGCCGGCGTGTTGCCGGCGTTTTTCTAAATGCGCTGAGCAGGTCAACGCAACGGGTCGACGTAGCCATCGCCGACACGCACGCGATCACCTCGGCGCAAGCCGTCGCGGTGCCGTTACTCGACGCTGATCGTACGTGCGTTGTCCATGCACACGCGGATACGATAGGAGGAGAGGCGATCATCACGGTTTTTTTCTCGACCTGATGACCCACCGCCCCACCGGCGACCGCACCGGCAACCGTCGCTGCCTTGCGGCCTCACCCTTTCCGACCTGATTGTCGAGTACCCCGCCAACCACCGCACCGATTGCTGTTCCGGCGCTGAAATGTTTGTCCTTGTGACCGATGCTCTCAACGCTGCGCACGGTGCCGCAATTTCGGCACGCGTGATGATAATTTTCTCGCGCCGCTGACGGCTGGCTTGCCATGCCGAAAGCAAACACCGCCGCGAACAAACCGCCGAACAATTGTCCCTTAAACGTCAATTCTCCTTGAAGTGGAACTCTAGCCTCGAGTGCGCCGCAATTCGACGTGATTACCACGGATCACGACCGGATCGCCACGGCGCAGCCCGCTCCGATCGAGTTGGGTAACAGTCGCGTAACGCCCATCCTCCAGTCGGATGCTGAACCGCCAGGCACGTTCACCACCGTGGTCGTTGTTCTGCTCAATGGCGTTGCCCGCAAATCCACCGGCCACGGCCCCGCCGACCGTTGCGGCGGTACGCCCATTCCCCTTGCCGATGGTACTGCCCAGTACGCCACCCGCTATCGCGCCGATGACGGCGCCCAGACCAGTCGTGCGATTGCGCACGTAGACCTCGTGGATGCCGGTAATGACGCCACAGTTGGCACAGATATGTCGGAGCGGTCGGCTGTACCCGCCATATCCGCTGTCGTAGTAACCTGAATCCGGGTAGGTGGCACAACCACCCAAGCCGCACACCAGCCCCGCTGTCAAAACCATCGATATCAGTCCTGTCTTCACCGCGAATCCTCTCATCGTCTTTGCCGAAAAGTCTCGCACGCGCCGATGAACTGCGCCTGACAACACGACCAGGTGGCACGGTTCAGGCGGCCTTCGATTCCCTGCTAGCATTTCACAAGCCGCCGGTATCGCTCGATGGAAAATTCGCAAGTCTCAGCCGATCAACTGCGCACGCTGGATGCGACCGACGCCGCCGCGCGACTCGCCAACGAGTCCGACTCGGCCATCGTTGAATCGCTGCAGGCACTCGGCAGCGCTCGCGCAGTCGCGATACTGGGCCGATTCAGCCCGAAGTTGCGCGCACGGGTCGTTGCACACGCGGGCGCCGAAGGCCGTCAATGGCTCAGCGATCGCGATTGGCCGGCTCACTCGGTAGGCCGATTGATCGAGCTGACACCGGGCACATTCAACGCTGAAACGACCGTTGGCGACATCATCGCGGCGTTGCGACCGGTGCTGTCGCATACGCTGATCAGCTACATCTATGTCGTCGATGGCGACCAGCGACTGCTCGGGGTCGTCGCGTTTCGCGAACTGGCCTTTGCGCGGGCCAATCAGACGCTCGACGAAATCATGCTGCGCGAGCCCTTTGCGCTGCATCCCGAAACCAGGGTGATCGACGCCATGCGCGAAGTGGTGTCACGCCACTACCCGGTGTATCCGGTATGCGACGGCGAACGACGGCTGCTCGGCGTAGTGCGCGGTTCGACGTTGTTCGAACAGCAGGCGTACGAAATCAGCGCGCAGGCAGGCTCGATGGTCGGCGTGGAAAAGGAGGAACGCCTGACCACGCCGTGGGCACGCAGCCTGCGATTCCGTCTTCCATGGCTGCAACTCAATCTGTTCACCGCCTTTGTCGCGGGCGCGGTCGTCGGCGTGTTTCAGGGCACCATCAACCGCGTAGTCCTGCTGGCGGTGTTTCTGCCGGTGCTGTCCGGACAGTGCAGCAACACTGGCTGTCAGGCGCTGGCAGTGACCTTGCGCGGCATGACGCTCGGTGAAATGGACGGTCGGGCTGCCTCGAGCCTGCTGTGGAAGGAAACGTGGCTTGGTTTCGTCAACGGCGCCCTCACCGGATTGCTGGCTGCGGTCGGCATGTATCTGCTGGCGAACCATCAACAGCAGTCGAACGCCCTGTGGCTCGCCGTGGTGACGTTTGTCGCGATGACCGGCAGCTGCGCGATGTCCGGGTTTGCCGGCGCCGGTGTGCCGCTGATGCTCAAGCGCTTTGGCGCCGACCCGGCGACGGCCTCGAGCATTTTCCTGACCACCGCAACCGACGTGGTCAGCATGGGATTGTTTCTGGGCCTTGCTGCCTGGCTGGTTTCCGATTGAACAGCACGGATTGCAATCCCAGCCTCGTCATCAATTGAATTCGTCGTGCAGCGCGGTGCGCGGCCACGACCCTGATGTGGCTGCCTGACGCGAGGGGTATAAACTAGGCACCTCGACACGCGCAAGGCAAGGCCGCGCGGGCGAGTATTGCCGCCAAGCCTCCCGGAGGAACCGCTCTATGTCCGACTTCCCACCGCGTTCCTCGTCGATGCGCCTGTCATCGATCGGTTGCCTGCTGGCAATTCTCGTCGCCGTTCCTGCCCATGCACAGTGGTCGGGCGATCCCGCGAACAATCTCGTGATCGCGGATCGAAGCAACGAGCAGGTCCAGCCGAAAATCGTGCCGACCGGCGATGGCGGTTTCTACATCAGCTGGTTCGACAACAGTACCGGCGGCTATGACGTCTACCTGCAGCGTCTCGATGCGCAAGGCAACGAGCAGTTTGCGCACAACGGCATTCTTGTGGCCGACCGCGATTTCAGTTCGACTCAGGATTACGGACTCGATATCGATGCGGACGGGAACGCGTTGATCGCGTACCGGTTGAACGACGGCAACCAGATAGCGCAGATCGTCGCCCAAAAAATCGCGCCGGACGGCAGCCTGCTGTGGACCCCCGGCGGCATCGTCGTATCCAACGATGCGGGCGGCGCAAACTCGCCGAAGATCGCGTCGACGGGCGACGGCACGGTCGGCGTCGCCTGGTCGGGGTCCGACGGCTCGGTCGTCGTGCAGAAGCTTTCCGGTGCCGGCTCGGTGCTGTGGGGACCGAACGGCGTATCGATCATACCTCCCAGCGGTTTCTTCTTTCTTGCCGATCTCCATGGCGACACCGACGGCGATCTCATCGCGTCGTGGGGAGCACAACTATCCACGTTCGATCGGGAACTGTGGGCGCAGAAGCTCGCCGCGGCGGATGGCAGCGCCTTGTGGGGAAGCGATCCGGTAGAGGTGTTCAGCGGCACCAACGGCGCGCTGCAATTCGGCTATTTCCCACCGTTCACACCGGATGGCGCAGGCGGAGCCGTGTTCGTCTGGTACACCGTGGGTTCCAACGAAGGCGACGTGCGCGTGCAACACGTGATGGCCGACGGCAGCCAGGCATTTGCGCAGAATGGCGTCCTGGCATCGACCGATGCCTCGCAGAACCACTTCGAGCCGAGCGGCGCCTACGATGCGACCACCGGCGACATCTACGCCGTGTGGCGCGAAACCGATCTGATGACCCAGAGCCAGATCGGCGTCTACGCACAACGCATCGACAGTGCCGGCGACCGCCAGTGGGGCGACAGCGGTCGGGTGCTGGTGCCGCTCGGCTCGACCGACCAATCACAGATGCGCGCCCTGCCCCGCGCCAACGGCTTTCTCGCCGCCTGGGTCAGCAACGATTCGCCCAGTCCGATGCCGGTCCATGTCGCAAGCATCAACGCCGACGGCAGCTACGCATTTCCAGGCGACATCGTCGACATCAAGACGGCCCCGACCGATACCTCGCGCCTCATCGGCGCCATCAGCACCAATGGCTACGCCGCCTACACCTGGACCGATGCCGACGCGAACTTCAACGGCGACATCAAGGCACAGAACATCAACCTCGACGGCACCCTCGGCGTTCCGGACGACACCATCTTCGCCAACGGTTTCGAATGATCGTCGGCAGGCCGCAAGCCTTGGTCGCCCTTTCTCCATCGCGAACCTGCGGGACCTGGCTGCAAACTTCGGGGCGGTAGCGGTGTGACGGGAGACGCCACGCTGTTGGTTGCGGAACGAGCAAATCGACAACTCTTCGACCCGATCGTGTGACCAGGCGTTGACAAGCCTGTCGGGCGGAGAATAACCTTTCCCCACCTTCCGGAGCCGCGCATGTCGCGGCTCTCGCGTTTTCAGCAGACGACGACGCAATGTCCTCGCCTGCTTCGCTCTCTCGTGTGGGTCTCCCACGACCAATGGAGAGAACGATGTTTTCCAGATCCAAGCTGCAGTCAATCGTCTGCACCTCTCGTATTTCGGAAGCCGAAGCCTTCTATCGTGATGTACTGGGGCTCGATTTGAAGGCCAGATCCGATGGTGCCCTGGTCTTCGATGTTGGCGGGACCGACCTTCGAGTGTCCCCCGTGCCGTCTACTGCACCCACAGAACACACCGTTTTGGGCTTCGCGGTACCCGATGTCTACAAGGCAGTCGATTCTCTATGCGACAAGGGCGTTGCGCTGGAGAAGTTCGCGGGCCTTCCACACGATACCAAAGGTGTATTGGTGACTCCGGATGGCTCGCGAGTTGCGTGGTTCCGTGATCCTGACGGCAATCTCCTGTCCGTGGTCCAGTTCACCGTTGCGAAATAGAGCGAGCTAGCTGTTGGTTGTCCCCAAGACTTCGCCGACCACGAGGAAATTTTCAATGGCCGCCGCACCCACATGCAGCATCATGCGCGCATTCGGTAGCGGCGATACCCGGCCAGCGCGAGAAATCTGGATGAGTCGACTCAGAGTCTTTGTCCGATGGAAGCGATCGATCATCCATACTTTTCCTATCCTGCAACTTGCCCAACACTTGAATCAGGCCGCGCCGCGAAGCGGCATCGCCTTGAGCAAGTTATTGGCCCCAAGCTGCGGTGAACCGTTGGAGCGAACTCCTGGAGATTTTGCGCGACTGACCCGCCTACCGGCGATCGCCCGAACACTCGGGCAGGAGCGACCGGTGAAGTAGAACAATTGATTGCCCCCGTCCCCTTGTCTTGCCTTATCTTCGGTCAGGGCAGGAGATGTCTGAAGAAATGTTTGAGGATGTGTGCGTTTCCCGGCCGCAGCAACAGCCATAGCAGGATAATCACTGCGACCAGTACGAGCCAGTACACCAGGTTGCCTGGGCCGGTATGTCGGGCCGGGGCCGAAGCAGACAATGGTTGCGGCGTGGTGGTCAGGCGGTATCCCTGGCCGTGCACCGAGGCGATGTAGCCGTCGTCGCTGCGCGTGTCGTCCAGCGCCTGGCGCAGCAATCGCACGCGTTGGGTGAGTGCGTCGGTGGTGACGATTCGATTCGGCCAGACCACCTCGAGCAGATGACGGTGTTCGGCAATATCCGGGTGTTGTTCGATCAACGCCTGCAGTAGCTGAAACGAACGTCCGCGGACAGGCAGCCTGCGTTTCCCGCGCGATACGGTGCGATTGCCAAGGTCGACCGTCAGGTCGGCGACCCGGACACGGGAGATCGCGGGCGCATCCGGATGATCTTCAGCAGTTTTCAGCATTCTTCAGTGGCCGTTTCGCGGCGAGTGCGATCCAATTCCACGGATGCCAGTCTGGAGATCGCCGATTTGAAATCGTCATTTCGTTCATTCGCAGTCCTGACCCTTGGCCTTTGCCTGGCGAACTGTGCGGCTTCAATGGAAGTGACGTCGCGTGACGTCACGTTCCGGCACGACGGTGTTAGGCTGGCCGCTACGTTGTACCTGCCCGCAGCTCAAGGCTCCAGACCCGCCATGATCCTGATGCCGGGTTCGGGACCACAGTCTCGCACACCACTGGCTGCGTTGGCGCGCCGATTCGCATCGCACGGGCTGATTACGCTCGTTTACGACAAGCAGGGCGTAGGCAAATCCGGTGGCGACTGGACGCGTGAGAGTCTCGATGATCTGGCCGACGATGCGCTCGCCGGCATTCGCTTCCTGCGGGCCCTGCCGCACGTCGACGCACAGCGGGTCGGCGCGTGGGGTATCAGCCAATCCGGATGGCTGATCGCACGCGTTGCACGCAAGGAACCGGCGCTCGCTTTTGCGATCTGCGTCACCGGCGGCGGTGCGACGCCGCGTGAGGTCGAGGAATACGGATATCGGAGCAGGTTGCGCCACGGCGGATTCGGCGATACCGAATGGCGGGCGGCGTGGCCGCTGGTTCAGCGTTACATGGACTATCTGGCGACGGGTCGCGACCGCAAGGGCCTGCTCGCCGCGATTGCAGCAGCAAAAGGAAAGAAGTGGTCGTCCGCACTGGGCTTGTCGCGCGTCATTCCCAGCACGGCGGAGCGCGAAAAATGGGCTTGGGTGGCGACCTACGATCCCGCCGCCGACATCCGCGCGATGCACATGCCGGTGCTCGTATTGCTCGGCGGCAGCGATCCGTTCAGCCCACCCGATATCGCCTTCCGTCGGTGGCAAGCGGGTCTTGCCGGGGCCGGCAATCCGCGCGACCTGGTAGTGTCGTTTCCCACTGCCGGTCACGGCATCCGGACCAACGGCCACGACATGCACGCGCGGCCGAACTACGCACCGGGATACGTGACGCTGCAATTGTCCTGGTTGCGGCGGAACGGGGTTCTGAATTGAAGCGTGCAGCCGTGGATGACCGCTGCTTGATCTTCGCGATCACGACGAGCGCATAGCCTGAGTGCGTAACGCACGTGGCATCGGGTGAGAAGACAGTTTGCATTGCGCAAGCCTTCATTTCCGTACTACACCACCCCCTGCGCAATCATCGCGTCCGCAACCTTGACGAAACCGCCGACGTTGGCGCCCTTGACGTAGTCGATGTACCGGGTCTCGCCGGCGACGCCGCCGTAGTGCTGACATCGATCGTGGATCTCCTGCATGATGTCGCGCAGGAGTCGTTGCAGCTCGGGCTCCTTCCAGGTAATTCGGGCCGAGTTCTGGCTCATTTCCAGGCCGGAGACAGCGACGCCGCCGGCGTTCGCGGCCTTGCCGGGCGCGAACAGGATTTTGGCCTTCTGAAACAGCTTCACCGCGTCCAGCGTGGAGGGCATGTTCGCGCCTTCGGCGACGGCGACAACGCCGTTTTTCAACATGACGTTGGCATCGTCCGCGCTGATTTCATTCTGGGTCGCACAGGGAAATGCCAATTCGCCCGGCACCGGCCACGGTCGCTGGCCGGCGTGATACTCGGCGCCAAATTCCTTGGCGTATTCCTCGATCCGCCCGCGGCGTTTGTTCTTCAGATTCTTGACGAACGCCAATTTTTCGGTGGTGATGCCGTCCTTGTCGAAAATAAAGCCGTCGGAGTCGCTGAGCGTGACCGGCTTTCCACCAAGGGCAAGAATCTTCTCCACCGCGTGCTGCGCGACATTGCCGGAACCGGAGACCAGGCAGACGCGACCGTCGATCACTTCGTTGACGCGCTTGAGCATGTTCTCCATGAAATACACCGCGCCATAGCCAGTGGCTTCGATTCGGATCGGGCTACCGCCAAACTCCATACCCTTGCCGGTGAGAACACCGACATAGCGGTTGGTAATGCGCTTGTACTGCCCGAACATGTAGCCGATCTCGCGGCCGCCGACTCCGATGTCGCCGGCCGGGATGTCCGTGTCTTCGCCGAGGTGGCGGAAGAGCTCGGACATGAACGACTGGCAAAAGCGCATGATCTCGGCATCGGATTTGCCCTTGGGATCAAGGTTGGCACCACCCTTGGCGCCGCCCATCGGCAGGCCGGTAAGGGCGTTCTTGAACGTCTGCTCGAAGGCCAGAAATTTCAGGACGCTCTGATTGACCGTCGGATGAAAACGGATGCCCCCCTTGTAGGGACCAATCGCATTGTTGTTCTGGATGCGGTAGCCACGGTTGACACGAACGTTGCCTTCGTCGTCGTGCCAGCAAACCCGAAACGAAATCACGCGGTCCGGTTCGGCCATCCGCTCGAGGATTTGGTATTCGTTGTACTTGGGATGCTCGCGGATATGTTCGAGGACGCCCTCCGCGACTTCCTTGACCGCCTGGATGAATTCCGGTTGTCCCGGATTGCGTTTCTCCAGGCCCTCGACAAACTCCTGCAATGTGGGTACTTGATCGCGTGCCATGACTTGCCTCCTCGGCGCAGCGCGGTGCGCCAAGAATGGCGAGCCGACGTCAAAAGTTGAATAGCCTACAGACCTCGATGGAATGACTTGGAGCGCAACAGAACCGGGCCTCGGGTGAATCGGAACTTGAATTCGATTCCCCCGGGGACTGTCACGGCGTTACCGAGCTCGAAATTCCGCTCTTTCCACCAACCTGTCATCAACAGCTGCGCTGTCCCTGCAACAGAATAACCATACTACTGCCGCCCGTGTGCTGCCACGGAAATTTTTCCGGCGCCGGAAAGCGTCCTATCGAACGACAAGCTTGGTCAGCCATCCCGCCGTTTGCCGCACAACGACATCGCGATCAATCCCAGGTATTCGCGTGCGGCCCGATCGCTCCGCGTTGCGGACGAATGACGCAGAAGCGCTGACCGCTCGGCGCCTGCATCACGACCCAGGTCCCGATCGCTTCGATTCGCTTCGCGCCCAGCGCTTCAAGTCGGCGCACTTCGGCTTCGATGTCGTCGCTTTCGATGTCGAGGTGCACGCGACTCTCGTGTTCAACGCGTTGCAGTTCGATCACCGGCTCGTCGTCGCCAGTGACCAGCGGGACGTACTTGTCCTTGGAGGGATCGGCACCCTCCTTCAGCGGACGACCGAATGCCTGCGACCAGAATCGGGCCGCTTCGGTCAGGTCGGCGCCCTGGCAGTCAATGATCAGGCTGGAAAAGCGGCTCATGTGCATGATGGATTTCCTCAATTATTGAAGTGGTCCCGGCCTCGATTGATAGCGAGCTTGCGCGGCACTCCCGCATGCAGGCGAATGGGGGCGCCTGCTAGCCCTGTCGAGGCGCGCAGGTGCAGGATGCCCGAGAAATTGCGACGGGAAAACGGGCGCTGAGCCGCAAGGTGAACGCGCTTGCTCCAATTGCCCGTGCGCTTCTAGCGTTTGCGGCGCTCGCCCCCTTGGGCACCTTCCCCCGATTCGCATCGGAAGGGAAAATCAAACGCAACGTGAAGAGCTCCCCGCTTTGCGAAAGAAAGCATCCTGACGCGCTTCTCGACGCGGCGCGGGCTACGCGCTAGCGTGATGACATGCCGGAACTCATCGACAGCCACAGCCATATCGACGTTGCCGGGTTCGACGCGGATCGCAGCACGGTACTCGAACGTGCGCGCGCGGTCGGAGTGACGCGACAGATCGTGCCGGCGATCGCGCTGTCCGGCTTCGACAATCTGCGCATGTTGTGCGCGCGTGAGCCGGGATTGTTTCCGGCCTACGGGTTGCACCCGATGTTCATGACCGAACATCGCCCGACGCATCTCGACGAACTGGCCTCGTGGATCGAGCGCGAAAATCCGGTTGCCGTCGGCGAATGCGGTCTCGATTTCTACATCGATGATCCCGATCGCGAGCGGCAACGCACCTGCTTTCGCCGCCAGGTGCAGCTTGCGCATGACGTCGGTCTGCCGCTGATCCTGCATGCACGGCGCGCGCTCGACGAGGTGATTGCCGAGCTGCGACGCATCGGCGGTCTTCGCGGGGTCGTGCACAGCTTTTCCGGCAGCCTCGAGCAGGCCCGGGAATTGTGGAAGCTCGGTTTCTGCATCGGCATCGGCGGCCCGGTGACCTACGAGCGGGCCAGGCGGTTGCGTGGCACCGTAGCCGACATGCCGATCGAATTCCTGCTGCTCGAAACCGATTCACCGGATCAGCCGCTGTCCGGACACCGCGGCGAGCGCAACGAACCCGCATTGCTCGTCGATGTGCTGGCAACGATCGCGACGCTGCGCGGCGAGGATCGCGACGATATCGCCGCAGCGACATCGCGCAATGCCGAACGTCTGTTCGCATTGCCAGCACGGGTCTAGCTCGTCGACCGGCCGCGGGCCGGATCAGGCCGGCGCCGCGAGCAACTGCTGCAATGCGCGGCCCACCGCAGCGCAGGCAAACGCCGCAGTCACATGCATCGCGGCACCCAGACCGTTGCCGCAATCGAGTTTCAGCGCCGCATCTGCCGCGAGCTTCGAGCGTTTGCCCGATACGCTGCCATCGGGCTGCGGATAACTGACATTCTGCAGTGAGTAAACCGCCAGCACACCGAAGTAGCGCTTCGGCCCGCGCGGAAATCCGAACTCGTCGCGCAACTTCTTGCGGATCAGCGCGAGCAATGCATCGTGCTCGGTTTTCGCCAGATCGCGCACCAGGACACGCGTCGGGTCGGTGCGCCCGCCCGCCGAGCCGCACACGATAAGTGGCAATTTCCGTCGACGGCACCAGACGATGGTCTCCACCTTGACCCGGAAAGCATCGCAGCAATCGAGCACCAGATCGTAGCCGCGATCGAGCAGCGCCGGCAGATTCGATGGAGTCAGAAAATCGGCAACCGCCACGATATCGGCCGACGGGTTGATCGCGCTCAACCGCTGCGCCATGACCTCGACCTTTGCACGCCCGTATGCGCCGTCGAGTGCGTGCAGCTGGCGCGACGTGTTGCCGATGCAGACCTCGTCCGCGTCGATCAGCGTGATGCGACCGACGCCACTTCGCGCAAGCGCCTCCGCCGCCCATGAGCCGACCCCGCCGATGCCGACGACGGCAACGTGCCGGGTCGCGAGACGCGCTACGCTGCCTGCACCGTACAGGCGGTCGATGCCGCGGAAGCGTTCATAGGTGGTATCCATGACGGCGCGCGAGGGTAACATGGTGCGCAGGTTGCCCTTGCACAAGTCCGCGCATGCGTTATCTGGTTTGTCTGATCATCGGCCTCGCGATCGGCGCGCTCACAGCGACAACGGTTCAGAATGTGTTGCTTGCGCGTGATGTGTGGCCACGCTCGATCATGCAGGTGATGCAACACGAACTCGCCGGCGCGCGGCACGACATCCGCGCCCGCCATTGCGCCGACGCCGACCTCGAATCGTCGTTCGCGCATCTGGCATTGATCTCGGGCGACATCGAACCGGCCGTGCAACCGGAAAAACCGCCCGATCGCATCTTTGCGAACCATGTGGCGCGTCTGCGCCAGGCGATTGCGATGGCGCGGGCGACCGGACCGGACTGCGAGCGCCGGCTCCCGGCGCTCGCCGCCATCGGCGAGGCATGCGATGCATGCCACCGCGATTATCGCTAGACCCGGATTCCGCTCGCCTCAACGGCAAGCGCGCACGTTTCCTTGGCAAACCGGCCGATGCCGCATGGCCGGTTACGCCAAGCTGCCGACAACGGCGTCGGCAGCTTGGCGCTTCAAACCCGGGCGGCGTGGATGCCGGTCAATCCCGCTCCCGCAGCGTGTGCGAGGCATTCCCCGCGTCCACTTTGCCGCCGTTGTCACCGGTTTCGGGCATGGATGCCGGCACGGTGATCCCCTGCATGCCCTTCGCCTTGAGCGCGGCGTTGGTCCGGGCCAGATCGCCGGACTCGAAATCGGCGAAGGCCTTCTTCACGTCGCCGAGTTCTCGCGTGAGCGTATCGATGGCCGCCATCTGGTAGTCGGCCGGTCGTCCCTCGTAGGACATGATCGCTCCGTAGAGCTGGTCGGTGTGCTCGCGCAGCCGTTCCTCACCGGTAATCGCGCCGCCCTCGGTGGTCGCAACGATCTTCTTGCGGATCGCATTGGCCTTGTCGCCGAGTCCGACCAGCTGTTTGTGCATGGTATCGGCCTCCGGCACTTTTGCAGCGGCGGACACAGCCTCGGTTCGTACCGCGTTGATCTTCGCGACGAGATCGGTCATGTCGCCGAACAGGTGCTTCACGCGGGTTACCGCGTCGAATTGCGCCTGACGATCGGCAACCGTGAACTTGGCACGACGGTCGAGACCGACATCGAGCTTGGTCTCGAAGGTGTCCTTCCCCTTGATCATGCGCACCGTGTAGGTTCCGGGCACAACACGTGGCCCCTGGATCGCGTTGAACGCCACTTGTGCGGCGGGTGGCACACGTGGCGGCTTGGTTCGCATGGTCCAGTTGACGCGGTTGATCCCGCGCCGCACGCTGGCCGGGACCGTGTCGATGACCTGACCGGAAGCATCCAGTATCTCGATCTTGATCTTGCCAAACAGATGACGGCTGCGCTGGTAGTAGGTGATCACCGCCGCGTTGGGCGGATTCGGGCCGGTGAACGCGGCATCGCCGTCGACCCAGCCACCGAACGCGTCTATGCGCTGCTGTATCGGTCGCGAGGGAAGGAAGGTCGCCTCGCTGTTCAGCGTCGCCTGCGTCAGTGCGCGCAATGGTGTGATGTCATCGATGATCCAGATACCGCGTCCGTGAGTGCCGAGGACCAGGTCGGCATCGCGCTGCTGGATCGCGAGGTCGCGTACCGCGACCGCGGGGAAATCGCCACCTTTGAACTGTGCCCAGTTCGCGCCGCCGTCGATCGATATCCAGAGGCCGAATTCGGTGCCCGCGAACAGCAGCCCGGATTTTACCGTATCTTCCTTTATGACATGAACATAACCACGCAACCCCTTGTTATTTTTCGGTGTCACGACGGCAATCCATGACTGACCGTAGTTCGTGGTCTTGTAGATGTAAGGGCCCATGTCACCAAAGCTGTGGCGATCGAACGCGACATAGGCAGTCGCGGCATCGAAGTTGCTTGCCTGCACCCACGATACCCAAAGTCCTTTGGGAAGCCCTTTGACATTGCCTACGACATTGGTCCAGCTCTTGCCGTCATTGCGCGTGACCTGCACATTGCCGTCATCGGTGCCGACCCAGATCAATCCCGCCTGTTTGGGTGATTCGCTGATCGAAAAGATCGTCGTGTAGGCCTCGGCGGCGGAGTTGTCGACCGTGATACCTCCGGATTTTTCCTGCTGCTGCTTTTTCGGATCGTTGGTGGTCAGATCCGGCGAGATACGATCCCAGCTCTGGCCGTGGTCGCGCGTACGGAACAGGAACTGCGCGCCCATGTACACCGTGCCCTTCTCGTTCGGGCTCGGCACCATCGGCGTGTTCCAGTTCCAGCGCAGCTTCTCGTTGTAGCCGGGTTTGGGCTGGATGTCGCGCGAGGCATGCGTGTAGCGGTTGGTCCGCTGGACCGCACCGCCCTGCGTCTCCATGTAGATGTAATCGGGATCGGACGGATCGGTGAACATGTAGAAACCGTCGCCACCGCAAAAATTTTCCCACTGCGAGTTGGTGATTCCGCCCGGATAGGCCGAATCGCCCATCCAGCACGCGTTGTCTTGCAGACCGCCGTACACGTGGAACGGATCGGCGTCATCGACGCTGACATGATAGAACTGCGACACCGGCAGATTGTTCGCCTTCCACCACTTGTTGCCGCCGTCCTTGGAATACCAGACGCCGCCGTCGTCGCCCTCGATGATCTTTTTCGTGTCGAGCGGATTGATCCAGACCACATGCACATCGCCATGCGTGCCGCCGCCGACATTGGCAAAGCTCTTGCCGCCATCGACGCTCTGGATCAGGCTCAGATCCGGTTTGAACACGCGATCGGGATCGGTCGGATCGATGATGAGGTTGGCGAAATAGAATGGTCGCCACACCATCAACTGGCTCTTGTCGCGCTTGTCCCAGGTCTTGCCGCCGTCATCGGAACGGAACAACGCCGAATCGGTCGATTCGACCAGCGCATAGACGATGGAGGCGTTCGACGGTGCGATCGCCACGGCGATGCGTCCGAACGGCTTGGTCGGGAAACCCTTGTTGGCCGACGCGGTGATCTCGGTCCACGAGGCGCCACCATCGTCCGAGCGGTACAGACCACTGCCCGAAGGCGCCTCGGCGGATGCTCCACCGGAGCGGAACGTCCAGCCCTTGCGGCGAAAATCCCACATGCCGGCGAAAATCACGTTCGGATCCTTCGGGTCCATCGAGATCGAAGCGCAGCCGGTGGAAAGGTTGCCGCCCTTGAGGATCAACTTCCAGGTCTTGCCGCCGTCGCCGGTCTTGTACAGACCGCGATCGGGCGAATCACTCCACAACTTGCCGAGCGCGCACGCGTACACCGTGTTTCCGTCCCGCGGATCGACCAGGATCTTCGCGATGCGCTCCGAGTCCTTCAGGCCCACGTTGGTCCAGCTGTCGCCACCATTGGTCGACTTGTAGACGCCGTCGCCGATCGAAACAGTGTTGCGCGTCCACGGCTCGCCGGTGCCGACCCATACGTTCTGGTGATTGGAGGGATCAATCTCGACGGCACCGATCGACTGCACCGGCTGCTTGTCGAATACCGGTTTGTAGGTCGTGCCACCGTCCGGAGATTTCCACAATCCGCCACTTGCGGAACCGATGTAAATCGTCAGTTTTCCGTCCTTTTCCGGCACCGCGGCGATGGCGTCGATGCGCCCGCTCATGGCCGCCGACCCGATGTTGCGCGCGCCCAGGCCGGATATCGCGCCGGCGTCGAATGCTGCCGAACCCTTTGGCGCGGGAGCGGGAGCCGCCTGCGCGCTTGCGAGCGCCAAGGCCAACGCGATGGCGAGCACCGCCATCATGCAATGCTTGTGGTTGAGATGGTTCATGGTGTCGATCCTCACGCTCAGTGGCCGGCGCCGGCGGTTGCCGGGAAGGCGAAAATCGCATCGTCCATCGGCACATTGGCCGCGGCCTTCTCGACCGTTATCTGTTGCTTGCCGAATGGACCGCTTCCCTTGGTCTCGGTCGCGATCGAGAACGGGAAATACACGCCCTCGACCTGCTCGTAATCACCGTAGTCGCTCACCGACTCGACCTGCGTGCCACGCACGGTCTGGGTCGAAACCGTGCGAATCTCGAGGAAATAGTCCGGATCGAGATACACGGTTTCGACATCACCGTTCTTCAGTGTGACCTTTACCTTGTGGGCATTGGTGCCGTCGATGTCCTCACTGCCGAGATACTCAAGCTTGTTGCCCTGAGCCTGCCAGTCGACCAGCGGGCCGGCGATCGCCGCATCGTCCGCCAGTGCCTTGGCATCATCGGCGGACATGCGTTCGGGGTCCTTGCGACCCTGGAACGGTGAAATCTGCCAGGCCTCCTTGCCGTTCCACGCCTGCACCTGGGTCAGGCCCTGGAGTGTCGCCTCGTCTCGCACGAGGTCCGGCGCTTTCTTGAATTGCGCGAAGCCCAACTCGAACTGACCGCCAATCAGCAGCTTGCCTTCTAACTTGAGGGTCTTGATCGCATGAATCTTGTCGAGCCCTCCGCGCGCGGCGACGTTCTTCGCGACCAGTTCGTCGACTGTCAGCGCCTGCGCGCTGGAAACGGCAAACCACAGGACGCCGAGACACAGTACTGGATGGATGCGCATGGTTCCTCCCTCAACATGGCGACCCTCGCGGGCCGTGCCCGGACACGCACGCCCGGGCGCAACCGCACGGCTATCGAACCGACGCGGCGATGGAAGATTATCGCGTCCATCCGGACAACGGCATGAGGCGGAAGTCATGCGCTGGACCGAGGTCAATCAGTCCGAAGGCCCAATCGGGCGACGACTCCAAATAATGTGCCTTGTCGGCGCAAGGGCCGTTGTCAGCGCCGGCCCCGATGTGGCCGATCGCTGGCCAATCCGACGCGCAGCGACGCACCATCATGGGTCGATCCATCAAGGCCGGCAATCGCTGCGCGTGCCTCGTGGCCTTCCATCGCCAGTTCGGCAAATCCGCGGCATTCGTCCTTGAACGGGTCCATCGCAAGCTTGAGCTTGTGGACGCGCCCGTATTTTGAAAACAACTCGGCAAGCGCGTGTTCGGTCATGCTGCGCGGAAGACCGCGCACGTTAAGCAGCAGCATAGTCGTTACCTCCTGTAGAACGTTGTCTCCGCTGGGAGCGCCCGGGCTCGGCTGTCGCGCAGAAACCACGTATCGCACAGCACCGAATCGCGAAAACAAAGGGGGCCGCGGCGCGCGCGCCGCGGCCCCCGAACGACCGCAGATACGGGCGACTCAGGCAGTCGTTACGTCTTCTGCTTGCAGACCCTTCTGGCCCTGCACCACGCGAAAACTGACCTTTTGTCCTTCCTGCAACGTACGAAACCCGTCGCCGGCGATCGATCGGAAGTGCACGAACACATCCGGACCGTTATCGCGACTGATGAAACCAAACCCCTTGCTTTCGTTAAACCACTTGACGGTGCCGATCTGTCGATCCGACATGGAGCTCTCCACGAACATTTCAAGGTTGCTCGCACATGCCCGATTGATAGGCATGCACACCGCCGGATTGCAGGCGCGGCTGAAGCGACGCGGCGAAGCGGTGATCGACGCCGCATGGACAAGCACCGTGCAAACACAGCACCCGCAGTGTAACCGAGTCGCCAGCGACGTGCGACCGGGCCGCTCCCAAGCCGTCCGAGCTGTCCCACCGGTTACATGGCGTCGAAACGCGGCACCCCCCGACTCGGACAGGGCAAGCCTTGAGTGCGAACCACAACGCTGACACCGACTGCATCCATGGCGGGCGAACCCTTAAAGGAGCCCCTCAATCGGCAGCAGGCCAAACAAGGCCGACTGCAGTCGCTTCCACCTGCTCACATCGGGATCGTGGGTATAGGTGACTCGGTGTCCATCCTTCTCGGTTACCCACAAGATACGCCGTGAGACGCCATTGTTCCCGTTCACCGGCGAGAGCACGACATGATAACTGTTGGTCGGAGCCGAAACCTTGCTGAAATACTCGGTGACAGCCTCAGCCAGCCCCCGGCTGTCGACGACGACACCCATTTCAGTATTAAGCACGGCCGAGCGTGGATCGATGTTGAGCGAGCCGATAAAGGTCAAGTGGTGATCGACGACCATGGCCTTGGCATGCAGACTGACTCCCGAGGAAGTACCAAAGCTGGTGGTCTTTGATGCGTTTGCCTTGCTCGGGCGCAACTCATACAAATCCACTCCGGCATCGAGCAAACGGCGACGGTATCGTGCATAGCCGGAATGAACCACCGCCTCGTCGTTGGCGGCCAGCGAATTGGTCAGTACTTTCACGCTGACACCATGCTGCACGACGCCGGCGAGGAACCGCGTTCCGCTGTCGCCCGGAATGAAATACGGCGAGATCAACAGAAGTTGTTTCTGGGCGGCCTGCAAAATGGTCTTTAGCTGCGGACCAATACGGAACGCGCGGTTGTGCTTGTCGACATCGGCCTTCTCGGGTTGATCGGCCAGCAGCTCGGCGTCGCCCCAGAACCACTCGCCGCGTCGCGCCGCGCTCGCTCCGCCAGGCAATGCATTGAACAGGTTTTGCGCATAGTCGGACTGCGCGAACGCACGCGCATCAGTCTTGAGCAAGTGCCGCAGGTGATCGAGGTCACGCGCATTGGCGTGGGTGGTACGAAATGCCTTGACCGGATACGCCGCGTCGTTGTTCCAGTAGGCATCGAAACTGCGCGATGCGGCCGCTACGACCGGACCGATCGCGACGACATCGAGATCGCGGAACTGCGGCGCATCACCGACACTGAAATACTCATTGCCGATGTTGCGGCCTCCGACAATCGCGACGTCGTTGTCGACTATGAACGATTTATTGTGCATGCGCCGGTTCAGCCGACGTCCGTCAAACAAAATCTGCAGGCCCTGTGACAACAACGAGCGGTCGCGCGAATAGAACGGATTGAACAGTCGTACCTGGATGTTCGGATGGGCATCGAGCGCGGCGAGTTCGCGATCCCGGCCGGCAACATTGATGTCGTCCAGCAGGATGCGCACGCGCACACCGCGATCCGCCGCGGCCAGCAGGCGCTGCGCGACCAGCCGCCCGGTCGCGTCGTTGTGGAAAATGTAGTACTGCACGTCGATCGAATGCACCGCGTGATCGGCCAGTGCGATACGACTGAGCAGTGCGTTGCTGTTCAGTGTCAACAGGCGAAAACCCGATTGACCCGGGTGCGCGGAGGCTTCCGTGTGGACATAGCGCGCGGTCGCCGTATCCAACGACGGTGCGATGGCACGCGACGGAAGTTTGACAAAGTCCGGGCGCACCGAGGAACAGGCCGCCAGCGCCAGCACCAACGACGCCCAACCCGTGCGTCCCAGAAATCCAGTGAAATTCATCGGCAATCCGATTGCAGCTGTTTGCGACGGTGTCCGCGCATTCTCGGTGCAGCCCGGCGCTTCGTCCAGTGGACTGCCCGTCGGAGATTATTCGAATATTCACACTTGCGCGCGTTGCTCGTTCTGTCTGGGTTAAGCCGAATGGATTAGCTTTCACTTGCTTTGGGAAATGCCTGCACAACCGGACAAGTTCCTCACAACGTCCACGCGCTACATGTCGTCAAGCCTCCACGTCGCAGGGACTGGTGCCCATTGACCCAACCGGACTGGACGCCAGCGGCGCCGGCGCAAGCGCAGGGCTTCCTTGCCGATTCATCACATGTGGAGAAAGATGCCATGAACATTCGCCTACCCACTGGTCTTGCACTGGTTGTGCTCACCGGTTCAGCCATCGCGCAGACGCAGACCGATTCAATGCAAGCGGGCAACGATGCGACGCACACGACGACGTATCAGACCGCCAACGGACCGCTGATCGTCAACTGGGGGCAACCTGCCGCGCAACCGGTCGGACCCGCCCCGACGTTCGCGCAGCTCGATCGCAACGCTGATGGAAACATCAGCCGTGACGAAGCCGTGAGTTACCCGCTGCTGGCAAACGATTACACCTTTGCCGACCGCAACCGCAACGGTTCGATCTCCAAATCCGAATACGCCCACTGGACCAGCGGGCAATAATCGGGTAACCCAACTTTCAGCCTGTTCGCGCTGCGGCCGCATCGGGTACTCTGGGGAGATTGTATCGACCCAGACCCAGAGGGAGAATGCCAATGCCCGCGATCGCCTTGCGTATCGCACTGCTCGTGGCCGGCGGGCTGTTGATCCTGTCCGCTGGCGCGAGCGCCCCGGCCGCCGACAACACTGCGGCGGACAACACCACAGCGCTCAGCACTGCTGCGGACGGGATGTTCGGATTCGCCGCGCCCGACGCTGCCGGCGAGCGCTCCATCGAAAACAGATTTGATGCGCAACTCAACGCCACCGACCAACGTGACTGGCTCAAGACCATGTCGTCGGCGCCAAATCAGGTCGGGTCGCCGCACGACAAGGCCAATGCCGACTTCACGCTGGACAAGTTCAAGAGCTGGGGATGGGACGCGCATATCGAAACCTTCGACGTGCTCTATCCGACACTCAAATCGCATTCGCTCGAACTGCTCGCTCCGACGCAATACACCGCATCGCTGAGCGAACCGCCGATCGCCGGCGATGCAACTTCGAAGCAGATCGCCGACGTACTGGCTCCATACGCCATTTACGGCGCCGATGGTGATGTGACCGCCGAACTGGTCTACGTCAACTACGGCATGCCGGCTGATTACAAGGAACTCGATCGCCGCGGCATCAGCGTCAAGGGCAGGATCGCGATCGCGCGCTACGGCGCCGGCTGGCGCGGACTCAAACCCAAGCTCGCATGGGAACACGGCGCGATCGGGTGCATCATCTATTCCGATCCGCACGAAGACGGTTATCGCGCAGGCGACGTCTACCCGAAGGGCGGCACACGACCTCAAGCTGGCGTGCAACGCGGCTCGGTCGAGGATATGCCGATCTACCCCGGTGACCCGTTGACGCCGAATGTCGGCGCCACCCGGGACGCGAAACGTCTGTCGCTCACCGACGCCAAGACCGTACTCAAGATTCCGGTTGTGCCCATCTCCTATGGCGACGCCAGGCCGTTGCTGGCGGCGCTCGGCGGCCAGGTCGCGCCGAGAGACTGGCAGGGTGCGCTGCCGATCACCTATCACTTCGGCCCGGGACCGGCGAAGGTGCATCTTGCCGTGAAGTCGGACTGGACACGCAAACCGATCTACGACGTGATCGCAATGATACGCGGCAGCGAGATGCCCGATCAGTGGATCGTGCGCGGCAATCACCACGACGGCTGGGTGTTCGGGGCTTGGGATCCGCTCGCCGGCAATGTCGCTTTGATGGCCGAGGCAAAGGCGATCGGAGCGCTGGTCAAACAGGGCTGGAAACCGAAACGAACGCTGGTCTATGCGAGTTGGGATGGCGAAGAACCCGGATTGCTCGGTTCGACCGAATGGGCCGAAACGCATGCGGACGAGCTTCGCCGCAAGGCCGTCGTCTATGTCAATTCCGATACCAATTCACGCGGGTTTCTGTTCGCCGAGGGTAGCCATCCGCTGCAGCATCTGCTCAACCAGGTTGCAGAGGGCGTCAACGATCCGCAGACCGGTGTGAGCGTGCGCCAACGCCTGCGCGCCGCGATCGAGGTCGAAGGCCTTGCCGATGACGCCAATGCCGAGCGGAAGCGGCTTGCCAAGATCGCCGCCAAGGACGGCGATCTGCCGATCGGAGCGCTCGGATCCGGCTCCGATTACAGCGCTTTCCTGCAACATCTGGGCATTGCCTCGCTCAACCTGGGCTTCGACGGCGAGGATCAGCAGGGTGGCGTCTACCATTCGCTGTACGACTCTTTCGATCACTACGTGCGCTTCGGCGATCCGGATTTCAGCTACGGCGTCGCGCTGTCCAAGGTCGCCGGACACGTGGTGCTGCGCATGGCGGATGCCCGGGTGCTGCCGCTGCGTTTCTCCGATTTCGCCGACACCGTCGGTGACTACGTCGACCAATTGCACAAGCTCACCGCGAACGAGCGCAAACACAGCGAGACGTTGGCGCGGCTGCTTGATCGCCACGTATTCGAGCTTGCCGCCGATCCGACCAAGACCCTGCTGCCGCCGGCACGCGAGACCGCGGTGCCGTATCTGGATCTCGCGCCACTCGACAATGCCGTCGCCCGCTTGAAAACCAGCGCGCAAAAATACGACAAGGCCTATGCACGGGCAGTCGCCACTGCAGACGGCGGATCCCTATCTGCTGCGGACCGCAAGGTCGATCAGCAACTCCAGTCGATCGAGCAGAGCCTGCTGGATCCGAACGGTCTGCCCGGACGCGCATGGTATCGCCACATGATCTACGCGCCGGGCCTCCTGACCGGCTATGGCGTCAAGACACTGCCCGGCGTGCGCGAGGCGATTGAACAGCATCAGTTCGATCAGGCCAACCAGTACGCCGGAATCGTCGCGCGGGTGTTGAACGCATACACCGAAAAGCTCGACCAGGCCGTTGTACTGTTGCAGCACGAGAAAACGTGACTTCATGCCGGAGGCGGGGCCGGGCTTTCGACACCTGACCGGCGCACGGACGCGCACGGCCCGCTGTCGCGTTGTTTGCAAGGTTGCTCTAGCGCAACTGGCTGTCCTTGCTGCCGCGACGATTGTAGCCGCCGACTCCGGCCTTTTCGCGATCGTGTGATTCCTGGCAGGCGACGCACAGACGCACACCCGGCACCGCCTTGCGCCGCGCCGGCGGGATCGTCTCGTCGCATTCTTCACAACGTGTGCGACTCGGGCCGCGTCGCATTTCGCTGCGAGCACGCCTGATCGCGTCCTTGACCGTCGCGTCGATCTGGTCCTGTACGGCGCCGTCGCCGGCCCAACCGGTTGCCATCACCATCTCCGGAAAACGTTGATCAGGCTCTGCGTTACAGCATACGCCTGCCACATTCCCTGCGAGATGCGGTCGACATCCGGTCAATCAACCCGCTACCGACATCCCGGATCGCGGCCTTGTTGACTCGTGCGAAAAAGTGTGTTTACGGTGTCAACGCGTAGATGCCTGAGGGAGGCTCTATGATTCAGTATCGTTTGCTCCATCTGTGCTGGTCGGGTGCGGCCCTCGCCGTTCTGCTCGTCCCAGCGCTTGGCCACGCGGCACTGCTCGGCCCGGAACAACGCATTACCGCGTCAGACGCCGACAATTCGGATGGCTTCGGCCACGCAGTGGACATTGACGGCGACGTTGCCGTGATCGGCGCCCCCGGCGACGACCAGGAGGCAACGAACGCCGGCGCCGCCTATGTGTTCCGGCGCTCCGGCGACACCTGGGTTCAGGAGCAGAAGCTCACGGCCGAAACCGACGCGAATCAATTCGACGGTTTCGGTTCGAATGTTGCCGTTGATCGTGAGCTGATCGTCGTCGGCTCGCCCGATGACGACGAGGCCGGCAACGACGCCGGTGCCGCCTACGTCTTCGAGTGGAACGGCAGCACCTGGGTGCGGAATGCGAAACTCCTCCCGAATGATCCGTCCAATTCCGGGGACGAATTCGGTACTGCCGTCGATATCTCGACCGATGTGCCGGATGAGGATCCTCCCAATGAGGTAACCACGATCGCCATTGGCGCGCCCAGAGCCGACGTCTTCCAGGGCGTCGTCTTCATGTTCTTGCGCAATAGCATAGGGACCTGGGATCCGATCGGTCGTCTGTCCGACAGCGACTCGCTCGTCGGGGGCAACGAAGCCGGCGAAACCGGCACTGCGTTAGCCATTCGAGGTGACCGTCTGGTCATGGGCGCCCCACTCGATGACCAGTTCGGCAACAACACCGGCGCGGTGTATGTCTTTGGCCGCTCGCAAATCGTTAGCAGTTGGACCGAGTCGAGCAAATCCTATCCGACCGATCCCGTTCCTGGCGATATGTACGGCGCCGCTGTGGATGTCGATCGTCTGTTCGGCCTGTATACCGTTGTCATTGGAGCCCCGTCGCCCCAGAACACCGGCACTGCGGGGCGCGTATTCATCTTCGACGGCACCAGCAACGCCGACCCCATCATCTTCACCGCCGGTGCCGACACGGACGGATTCGGCAGCGCGGTGGCGATCGATGGCGATCATATTGTCGTCGGCGCGCCCGGCGACGATCAGGCAGCCGAAAATTCCGGAGCCGTGTACTTTTTTCTGCGCGACATGCCGGGCCACTGGCTGGCGGACGGCCAACTCATCGCTTCCGACGCCGGGGGCCAGAAGGCCTACGGCACATCGGTCGCTTTCCGCAGTACCGTCATCGTCGGCGGTCCCGAAGACGAAGCCTTCACGCCTGGCGCCGCCTATGTCCAGGGTTACCTTGGCGACCCGGTTTTCAGCGACGGCTTCGATGGCGGCAACACGGTGGCCGGGGACACTTTCGATCTGTAGCAGGCGACGGCGAACTGCACGCCACGCAAAGCCTGGATCGCCTGCACCACGGGGTGAAACCGCCACTGCGGCGCGGCTTCGCACCGTGCCGTTTCCAGTCGCTCGCGCTGCGCCATTGGATATTCGATCGCGCGTCGGTGTTTGGCGAACGCAATCTGCGACCAGGGGCCTGGAAACACCAACTCCAACAGCCAGCGTCAATGTACCGGTTCCCGGCTGGCCCGACCGACATAGCGCACATCGTGCATGAGCAGGAACGACTTCAGTCGTTGCCGCGCCTGGCGCAGGTAATGCCTGGCCGCATTCCACCCACGCACCAGATCACGCAACGCCTCGTTGCGCTCAGCGCATCACCGCGTGGTAAATGTTCTTCGCCGCTTGCAGGTTCCCGGCCTCGTCATCCGCCACATTGACCCCGATGACAAGTTCCTGATGGCCGACCAGCACCCGCAACGACCCGCTGCCGACAGAACTCCAGTAGGCGGCATCGCCAACACCCTCGACCACCTTGCGCTCGTTGGCCGCGCGCAACATGTCGCCGGCCATGCGCTCGACTCCGTGTGCGCCAACAACCTGTTTCTGGGTGTCGGTCAATTTTTTTTCGGCGCGTTTGCGCACCCGCTGGACACGGGCCTCAATCTCCGTATCGGAGAGTTTCTTCGGGACGAAATTCCCGGGTCCGGCACGCGTTTCACGCAAACTGACACTGATCGAATAGTTGGTCGAAAACGCGCGCGATGCCAACTTCGTTGCATCCCCGCCCGGGTGCATCTGCCGGACCATCTCCGCCATCATCGCCTTGCGGCGCTCCTCGGCGTCGGGCCGGGGCCAGACGTAACTGCAAGCTGCGCGCCGCTTGCTGATCCGCGGCGTCGTTTTCACCTCAGCCTGCGGCGCAAACAGCCGTTGAATGTCGGCCGGCAACAGGATCTTGCAGATATCTTCACCCGCGAACGATGCGAGCTGCCCGGTATTGGCGCCGGCGCGTTGCGGTAACGCCGTCGGTGAGCCGCCAACCGATGCGGCCGAGTCGCTGTCGGGGGAAGCGCCACTACAGGCCGTAAGGAACAAGGTCACCAGACAAGCGGCTGGAACGGTACGCAGGCAATTCTTGATCATGAGCTCTCCCGTGGTCGACATGACCGATTCGCAACGGGGCCCGCCGTGCGAGCCGGCCGGACAACTCTGATCGCGTGATCCGGGGCGTTGGCAATTCGAGGATATCGCGAGCATACCAACCTCACGGAAAATCGGAAGCCGTGCTTTTTTCGCAGCAAGTCCATCAAGCGGCAGCTTCGCTGACGCGAAGCCTTGTTCCGGCGCGATACGGACCGCAGCTCACACCACGCAGCGGAAGGACACCAGGTGATCCGGATTGGTCGCGGCGCTGCTGCCCAGGCTGATCGTGCCATGCCGCACGAGCCGCATTGTTTCGCGGTGTATATACGGTTCGCTGTCGTCGCCCAAGGTCAAGCAAGTGCCGTTGGTGGAATGATCCCGGATCATGCAATAGCCGCGCGCGTATTCGATCAGCGCGTGCTGGCGCGCCACGCGTTCAAATTCCATCATCAGCGAACAATCGTCCCGGCGCCCGAGCGAACACGGCGGCGACGATGCATCCAGTTGCAGCAATTGGCCGCGATAACGCAACTCCACTCTGGGTAGGTCGGCGCGAGAGTCCGAAGGATCAATAGCGCGGTGCGCCATGGTTTCCATCGAGGAATCCTCCTGACTACACCGGCTTGCACCGATCAATGTGAGGTCACGGCCAGTGCGTATTTGCCGGTGCCGGCATCGTTTGCGACTACGAGCACGGCGTATCGTCCGTCGACGGCCAGAGGTTGATCACGGATCTCGAGGTCGTTGGCCACGTAAGGGTTGCCGCTAGCCCAAGCCAGTCTTGAGTCGTCCGGCGCGTACAGCCCCAGATACATATTTGTAAACCCGGGGCTCAACACGATCCGGATTCGGGTGCCCGCGTGTCCTTCGAACCGATACCAATAACCTTTGCCGGGAAAATCGATATGACCTGCCGTTTCGGTATTCAATTTGAGCGGCACGTTTTGATAGGCGGGCCGAGCGATGCCCAATGTATACGCCCCTTTGTTGCTTCCCGCGCCGCCGATTTCCACGGTGTAGGTCCCGTCGGCCGGCAACTTCTGGTTCCGGATTACCAGATCCCGGGGCACAAGAGGATTACCACTACTGGTTGCAACTTGGCTGCCGTCGGGCGCGCGCAACGTCATGAATGCGGCCTTGAATTCGGGCCTTAGCGCTACGCTTACCGTGTCGCCCGCGCGCGCCGCAAAAGGGTATCTAGCCGTCTGGCCGATAATCGCGATCTTGCCGTGTTCGGTCCGGTTCAGGACGGCGGCTTTGGTGTCGGGCTGCGCAGTCGCCGTTTCCGAACTGACCGAAGACCGCTGTAGATCCTTGGCCGATTGTTGCGCCGGCGCCGAGGTCGCGCTGCTTGATGCCGATTTCGCAGACGTTTCGGCGGACTTGCTCGCGGTCCACGGGTCGGTCGCTTGGGAATCGGACGATGCCGGCGAGCGGGATTGGACATAGGCGAAGCCGATCGCCCCGACCAGTGCCAGTGCGGCGATCCCACCAAGCACCAACCGCCGCCGCCACGACGACCTCGGCGCGGCAGTGTTGTCACGCACGATTTGCGTCGTCGCCGCCTCGGGTGGAACTTTGCCCAGAGCTCGTTTAAGGGCCACCTTGAAGTCCTGCGTACTGGTGTACCTTGCGTCGGGATTCTTCGCCGTCGCTTTGAGAATCACGCGTTCCACGGCGCGCGGGATGCCGGGGTTCCTTTTCCTCGGCAGTGGAATCGGGTCGTTGATGAGCTTGTGTATGACCGCCAGCGGCGTATCGGCGTCGTAGGGCAAACTGCCCGTGAGCAACTCGTAAAGTACAACTCCCATCGCGTAGATATCGGCACGTGGCCCGATGTCGCGCAAACCCTTGGCTTGTTCGGGTGCCATGTAGGCCGGGGTGCCGACACCCGTGCCGGTCTGGGTCATGCTGGATTCGGACTCCAGCATCTTGGCGATGCCGAAATCGGTAAGGATCGCGCGTCCGGCGCTGGTAAGCATGATATTCGCGGACTTGACATCGCGATGCACGATGCCGGCCTTGTGCGCCTGGGAGAGTGCGTCGAGCACCTCCATGACGATCCGGCACCCTTCGTTGACGGGCAACTTGCCGCGTTGCGCGAGTTCCCTGGCGAGGTCGTTGCCGTCGATGAATTCCATGACGATGTAGTACAAGCCATCCTGTTCACCAAAATCGTGCACCTGCACGATTCCCGGATGGCGCAGGCTGGCAATGGCCTGCGCCTCGCGCTGGAAGCGCTCCCTGAAATCGCCACTGCTGGAAAGTTCCGGCCGGATTACCTTGAGTGCCCGGTGGATTGCAAGGCCCGGATGGAGCACCTTGTAAACGTCGGCCATTCCGCCGCGACCGAGGCGCGCCAGAACCTGATGTTGCGCGATCGAACGTCCGGAAAGATCAGTCATCAGTTTTCCCCTTGCGCGACTCGGTGCACGATTTCAGTTCGGCACGCCCTAATTCGGCATGATTCCAATTCAGTTTGCGTGTGCGGCGCCGAGCACCCGGAACACGCGCAGCTCGGCAGCCTTGCCCTTGACCTTGACCGGCGACAGCGGCTGCACCTCGAAACGATCGGCGACGGCAGCGTAAGTCGACTCCGAAATGAGGATCTCGCCGGGCTGCGCCAGCCCGCACAGGCGGGAGGCCACGTTCATGGCATCACCGATGGCGGTGTACTGCATGGCTCGCGTGGATCCGATGTTGCCGGTAATCACCTCGCCAGTATTGATGCCGATCCCGATCTGCAACTCTTCCAAGCCCTCGGACATGCGCGTGCGATTGAACTCGCGCAACGCCTCCTGCATGTCCAGCGCACACTGGATGGCCTTGTCGACCGGACTCTCCAGAGCGATGGGCGCCCCGAAAAGCCCGATGATCGAGTCGCCGACGAACTTGTCGAGAGTGCCGTTGTTCTTGAACAGCACATCGACCATCGCCTCGAAGTAGTCGTTGAGGGTCCAGACGACTTCGTCCGGCGCCTTGCCGTCGCACATCGAAGTGAATCCGCGGATGTCCGCGAACAGCATGGTGATCTCGCTGAGGCGGCCGCCGCGTTCGATGACCAGTGCGCCCTTCATGACCTGTTCCACCACCGCCGGTGGGATGAGTCGCGCGATCTGAACACGGGTCTCGGCTTCCTTTTCGATGCGCTCGGCGAGGCGGGCATTCTCGATGGCAATGGCGGCCTGGGCAGCCACGCTGGTGCAGATCTGAAGGTCCTTTTCGGTGAACGCATTGGCCGCGATGCGCGAGTCCAGATGCATGATGCCGAGCATCTCGTCGCCGTGCAGCAGCGGAACCGTCATGGTCGAGCGGATCCCCTGCACGATGATCGAGTCGGCGCGGGAAAATCGCGAATCCGCCATGGCATCCGAAGACAATACGGCAGCCTTGCTGCGCATGACCTCGTCGATGACGGTGTTGGACAGGACGATGTTGTCGTCCTTTCCCGCGCGGGTCCTGACGTAGCGTGCCACCAGCTCCCCGCTAGTGTTCATGAGCAAGATAGCGCCGCGGTCGGCGCCGACCAGATCGAAGGTCTTGTCGACGATCTTCGGCAGCAGCGTGTCCAGATTGAGCACGGAGCCGACGGCGCGCGCCAGCTCCAGACCGATGCGCAGACGTTCGTAGTCGCGCCGCAGCAGTTTCTGGTCGCTGATCGCGCTCTCGGGCAGAAACTCGCGCGTGTCCGGAGCAATCGTCTGGCGGATTAGGCTCTCGGTGAGGCCGGGCGCCGTGGTAACTTTCTGCAGCACCTCGTCCTCGGGCTGCACCACGAACTGCAGCCTGGTCGAGCCCATGCAGATCTCGTCTCCGTCGGTCAGGACACGGTCAACGATGCGCTCGCCGCGGATGAAAGTCCCATTCAGGGATGACAGATCGCGTAGAACGAACACACCATCCCCGCTGCGGCGGATCTGAGCGTGCTCCTTGGAAATGATGCGGTCGCGGATCTGGATGGTGTTGTCCGGGTGACGCCCAATGGAATTGAACGCCGACAGCTCGAATTCCTGTCGCTCGTCGTTGGAGATTGCAATCAGCTTGGCCATGGGTCTCGGACAATTACGGCGTGGAAGGTAGCCGATGCCGACCTACCGCCTGGAATAGGAGAACGACGCAGGGTGCTCGATAAAGGCCAGTTTGCTGTCAACGGCGCTCAGACAATCGGACAGGTTGCTTACAGCCGCTTCCATATCCGTTCCCTCGGCCACATGAACCAGGGCCACCGGCTGGCAACTTTTTTCCAACCACTCGAGGCCTCCGTCGAGGGGAACAATGATGGGTATCATGAAATACATTGGCGGGGTTCGCGGATGACGGCCTTCCAGGAGATCAGCTAGTCCCCAGATGTGGCGTGCCTGTGGAAACCCGGCCTTCCAGCGTTCAATCGCCGCGCCCAGACTTCGCAAATCCTCGGCTGTCGCATTGGCACGCGGCCCGATCACGGCAAGCTGTTGGTCGTTCTCTCCCACCAACTTGGTCATGTTGCGCCACCACGCTTTCGCGTGCGCGGCCTGCATTCGCTCCTGCGCAGCGTGCATACGCTCCTCATGATGGGTGCACGGCTGTTCCTCTTCTTGCTCGTTGGTCATGCGCTTGTGTCCCCGCACCGCCTAACTACTGTCCGGTTTGTAGTGTCGCCTCGTCCTGCCGCTCGGGAGTCCGAAACCGATCACGCCCCGCCGTCCGCTACGCCCGGTTCGGCTCGGTCGTCACTGGCCTCGGGCTGATTCCGTCCAAACAGCCACCAACGGCGGGGCGAGCGGGCTCTGGATTGTGCTGCTCGGGCACTTTGGGGAACCGTTGACAGTATGTCGCCGGTCTCGAGGCGAGATGCCGGCCCAGCGTCAGCCGCTGCCGGCACGGATCCGAAGGGTGAATAGCCGTCCAAAAACCGCGTCAAGTCCTCCGCGAGTGCAGCGGCAGTCTGGTAGCGCGAGTCGAGCTGCTTCTCCAGACACTTGAGACAAACTGCTTCGATATCGCTGGATATCTGCGGGACCAACTGCCGCGGAGGTGTGGGTTTCGCCGAACAAGCTTGCACGAGCATGTTCATTACATTTTCCGAGCGGAATGGTGGCTGACCGGTAAGCAATTCATACAGGATCCCACCCAATGCGTACACATCGGTGCGTGGTCCGAGCCGAGCGAGATCCCCTGATGCCTGTTCCGGAGCCATGTAGTTCGGGCTGCCCATGATTGTGCCGCCCCGTGTCAGCCCATCGAGGTTCAGTGCCTCCTGCTTACCTTGTTGGCGTGCTTCGCTTACAAACGCTCGAACGGACTCAAGCCGTGTCGCATCACCAAGAATCCCGGTCCTGGCCGCACAGCTCTCCCAAGCGGTGCGCGTTATTTCGTCCTCGCTGGCTACCGGAGCGTCCGCGACCGACTGGTACTGAGCCCCTAATTCCTTGGCAAGCCGGCCCAGTTCCACATCGAGCAAGCTTACCGTGAACGTACAGTGCATTTCGCTGACTCGGCGGATTGGGTTGGCGAATTTCACCAAGCCGAAATCGGTTACTTTCGGCGTCCCATCCTCCATGATGAGTACGTTTGCCGGCTTGAGATCGCGGTGCAGCATCCCGCGATCGTGGGCGTGCTGCATAGCCAAGGCTACTGTTCGCACCAGCTCGGCCGCCCACCTGGGTTTCTGGGGGCCGTGCGAGATCACTTGTCTGAGGCTGTCGCGTTCGGCGAACTCCATGGCGAAGTATGGGTATCCGGCATGCAACCCGACATCGCGAATCTTGACAATGTTCGGGTGGTTCAAGCACGCCATAGCCTCAGCCTCGATCCGGAATCGGGCAAATTCCGCGAACGACGCACCACGACCGCCCAAGATCATCTTGAGCGCGAGGATAGCCCCGTCCGTGTGGCGACGAACTCGATACACCACACCCATGCCACCGCGGCCAAGTTCCGCCTCCACGTCGTAACCGGGAATGTCGGGCAACTTGTTGTGGGTCATTGTGTCCTCGTCTCTGTGGCCGATCACTGAGTTATCTATTTGGCAGGTCCTGTGCGCTACGCGCGTCGCTCAATCCTTCGCCGTGCAGCAGCGGCGTGACGACGCGTTTCAGGCGCGCTTGCGTCCACACCGGATTGTCGTCGTCCCATCCGTTGTCGACCAGGCGACCTTGCCGGTCGATCGTGAAACTAACCGGGAGATGCCAGATGCGACCGTAGCCCGGAACGTGAAGATCACCAAGCAGGCCGACCGGAAAATCGAGTTTCCGTGCGACTGCGCGCACGCGTTCGATTGCACCGGGCGGATCGAGACTGAAACCGAGCACGACCAGTCCATCGTTCTTGTGCAACGTGAAATAGTGCGACAGCAGCGGCAGTTCTTCACGGCATGGTTCGCACCAGGTTGCCCAGAACGTCACGATCACGACCTTGCCGACGAGGTTGCGCGTGTCGATCTGGTTGCCCCCGAGCGTAGTCAGCGTGATCGGCGGCGCGCGTTGTCCGACGACGAGGTCATTGGCCAGGGTTGGGGGCACGCAGACGGCGATCAGCACCAGCATGAGCGTGGTCATGAAGCGCGCGCGCGCAACCGATACCGTCGAAAACCCGGTCACCACGGCATGCTTCGAATTGATATCTGCACGATGAGCCGATTGGCGAGCGACTGGCGGCATCGTCACAGCGCCACGCTGATTCCAACGTTCGCGGTCCAGTGTGGAAACAATTGGTAGCCGCCGAGATCGCTGTAAACGGGGACTTGCACGAAACCGTAGATCTGCACATTGCGGCGCAGGCTCGCGCTGATTCCGCCGCTGAGATACGCAGCTGTGCCCTCGCTGTTCGCGCGATCGGCAAGTTCTCCCTGGTCGGCGGACTTGTGTTGCACATTGAGCTGCAATTGAGGCACCCAGTTCGCATGCGCTTCGTAGCGCAGGCCCGTGCTCAGCGTGGCTTGATCGCCGGGACGAAAGTCCGCGCCTTCGGTATCAAGACGCTCGGACACTGCGGCCTGAAATCGCGCATCGACGAACGCATCGAAGTTCTGGCTGACCGGTTGGTAGTAGTACGCGCCGACGATGACATCGGTGCTGCCGGTACCGGCCTGCAAGCTGGTGTCGAGCGCTTCGCCCGCGAGCGGACCCGAATGGAAAAATACCGGATCGCCTACGACATCGCCATCTTCGGATTCGCCACCATAGCGTCCGGTCGGCAGCTTGATGCCGGCGAGCACGCCGAAATTGTGCGTCGGCAGAAATCCCTGGTAGCTCAGCAGCAGGCTCGCGTCGCCGAGCCCGCTCACGCTCGCGCCGCTGACCTGATCGGGCGCTATGAGATCCGGCGTAAACGGGGCCTCGTGTTCGCCGTAGGTCGTATGGTCGCGCGAGATCAGGGGCAGCAGCATCGTCACGCCCCAGTTCGCGTCTGGCCGATAACTGGCACGCAGATTGAGATAGCGATTGGTCGTGTTCTTCTCGATCTCGCTCTCGTCCGCGCCGGGGTCGGACGGGTGGTCGATCACGTCCTCGGGCGACGCGCTGCCGTTGCCGTGACGCAACTCGTCCTGATCGATAAACGTGTAATCGGCACTGAAACGCCAACCCGGTTGGGCGGTGTGACCGGTGGCCGCATCGGTACTCAGTGTGCAGCCACAGGTCGCGCACGCGCGTGCAGTGGTGGGCACGCAAACGATCGGCAGTGCGCCGAGGAGGACGGCAAAACGAAAGACGAACGAGCCCATCGATGGTTTCTCGGATGGAACGTCTCGGACCGATAGTTTAGGACCTCGCTCACTTCGCAGCGACGATGAGTGTTGTGGGCAAAAAGTCATGCCTGAAGCCAGAATGCCGAATTCCCACGGTTCGCGGAGGGATGTCTCAACTTCACGACGCGACGCGTCCAATTACAACGCACTCAGAAACGCCACCAGATCTGCCTTCTGCTGATCGGTCATGCCGATGTTGAAACGCGTATCGTAGAAATCGACCACGTCGAGCAGGGTCGCCGCCGAGCCGTTGTGGAAATACGGCGCGTGTGCGACCACGCCGCGCAGCACCGGCCCCTTGAATTTTCCGATGTCCACCCAGCGCCCGGTGATCAACGCCAAGCCGGGATCCGTGGTCTGCACCGAGTCTCCGGTCGTGTTGTTGGTCAGCGTGTACAGCGGCATGTCCGGTGTGCGCCGGCTCGCGTCGGCGATGCCGATATTGAGCGGCAGGCCGACCGTGTGGTCGCCGATGTTCGGTGCGTTGTGGCAGGTCGTGCAGGTTCCCTCGATCGGATCGATGCCGAGCGAGTCGTTGAGTCCGCCCACGCCGCTGATCGGGAAGGTCAGCGAGTTGAACAGCGCCTGGCCGCGCACGATCGCCAGGCGCATCCGACTGGCGTTACCGGAGACAGAAGGCAGACTCCATGCGTCGAACAGCGTCATGGCGCGCGCATCGAACGCGGCGCCGGTGGGGTCGGCACCGAGGGTATCGTTCAAACCGACCCAGAAGCGCTCGTTGGCCAGCACACGCGGGCCGCCGATTGCATCATCGGCATTGAGCCAGCCAGCCTGGTTGTCGCGTATCTGCGCGGTGGCGAGGCCAAGCTCGAAATGCACGATCTGATCGAGTTCCTCGTCGCTCGGCGGCACCGCTGCCTGGGCATGACCGAGCGTGGCATTGAGCGCCTGATGAGTGAGGCTCGCGACCAGATCGGCCGTGTTGACCCCGGCATCCATCGGCGGCAGGAACGGCGCCGCCGTTTCGCGTCCATCCCACATCACGCCGGTCACGAAACCGATGTTGGTCGTCGGCAGCGGCCGGCGGAATAACGACAATTCGCTGGCGCTGGCGTAATCGTACGGATCGTCCACTGCCGTCAGCGTGAACTCGGCATTGTCCGGAATCGGCAGGCCGATACGGATCACGCCGCGATTGAGCAACATGCTGTAGGCGATGCGCCGCGCATCAACGGTCGAGACATCGGCCAGCGGCGAATTCGAGCCATCGACCGGACGGAAGATCGGATCGGTGCCGTCCGTGGCGTCGAAACGTTGTTGTACTTCCGCGGCGGACACGGTCCAGCCCTCGGCTTGGCGGTGGCAGATGTTGCAGGTGCGCCCGTTGCTGCCGAGATCCTGGAAGAACGGGTTGTCGGTATCGATGCGCCTGCTCAGCGTGTAGGTGCGCAACGCGCCGCTGGGATCGGGCGTGGTCAGTGCATCGCGCTGCGCGGCGTTGTCTGCAGTCGCGGCCTGCGCCCGCGCCGAGGACGCGGTCGCGATCGGTAACGCGAGGGCGCATATCAGCCAGGCAGCCAACCCGGCGGCCGAAATGGACAATCGGTACAGGACGTGCATGACTCCCTCCGGATGATTCGTTCGGCCGGGCCGCGCCCGGATATCCAGTAGAACGACATCGCGCACCGGATTGCGACATGCCGGCGCGTGATCGCAGCCCGATTGACGTTGGTCGCAACCGGTCAGCTGCCGGGCCGCATGACCAGTTCCACACGCCGATTTTTTGCGCGACCGATTTCTGCGTCGTTCGACGCCACCGGTCTGGACTCACCGAATCCGCGCGCCTGTAGTCGAGCCGGATCGATTCCGCGCTCGTCGACAAGTGCCGCGACAACGGCGGCCGCTCGGCGTTCGGACAAGTCGAGGTTGTATGGGTCCTCGCCCTGCGAATCGGTATGGCCGTCGACATACAGGGCGATGTCCTTGTTTGCGGTGAGCATGCGTGCGATTTCGTCCAGCACCGGTTTGGAGTCCGCGCGCACACGCGCCTTGTCGACATCGAAATAGATGCCGTATATCTGCACCTTTCCCCCCGTGCGCAGTTCTTTCGCCATGGCTTCGGCCGAGACCTTGATCAAGCCCAGCCGCAGTGGTTTCGCCACGACGCGCAACCCACGCACGGCGTCGTAACCATTGGGCTGCGTGTACGCCCAAATCGCCATGTGCACCGTGCCGGACGCGGATTCGCGGCGCATCAGCCTGTAGAACACCGAATCCTCGATCCAGTGGTCTCCGTTTTTCGTGATACTTCGGCTCAGTGCCAGCGACTCACGCATGAAGGCGTTGCCGCACTCGCTGCCTCCACATTGGAAAACTTCCTCGAAGCCGGCGTCGTGCAAGGCGTGGGTATAACTTGTGAGCACCTCTATGCCGGAGATATGGCGCGGCAAGGCATAAACCTTCCACTGCAGCTCGCCTTCGAGGGCGAGCACATGGGTCAGTTCATTGTGATCAGCTGCAGCCACCGGCACTTTCGCTTCATCGTATTTGCGATACAGCCCGCCAAACCGGCGCGCACCCGGAAAATTGGCTTCCAATTCGCTCGCCAGGTTCACTGCGCGCGCTTTGCCCGACTCGACGATCGACTCGCGAATCGCTACCGTGCCGGCGCGGTCGCGCTCGTGTACCAGCAGCGATACCCAGGTCTTGTTGCCATTGCTGTCGGATTTGCTGGCGGCGAGATAGCGCCCGGAGCCGGGCATCCAATACTCCGCGCCGCCGACCATGCGTCCCCTTGCATTGATCGAGTGCTTGATGAAATCGCGGCCACAAGCTTCGCGTTCGCATGCGTACGCGACTTCGAAGCCGGCATCGGCCAGCGCGACCTGATAGTTGCGATAGATCTGCAAGGTCGAGTTGTCGGCCGCTGCCTGGTAAACGATCCAGGTCATCTTGCCGGTAACCCAGTGTGACTTCTTGTCGCTCGCGATCAGGATTGCATCGTAGTCCTTGGCCTCGTAGGCAATGATCTCCGAACCCGGATAGCGCGACAGCAGCGGATGATCTCGGCTACCGGCGATATCCGCGACGGCACGCGTCGGCAAACAGCACGCCACGACGCCCAGCGTCACGATCATCCTGATCAGCACACGCGAAATGGATTTCACGTTCATGAGCGGTCGATGCATCTCCCTTGACTATTTGTCTTCGGATCAAACAACGAAAGTTGCGGAATAGATCCATGCCGCCTCAACAGCCCCATTCATCCAGCTGGTCATGGAGCGTGGAATCCGACGCTGACCCCTGTCACAGCGGGCCAGCGCCTGCCCCTTGATCAAGACGGACAAGGGTTGCGCGACTCAACTCTGAGGATCGTAGTATTCGCACGTAACCCGCGGGTTGAAGTTCGCGAACGTGCCGGCGGGGTTGTCCTTCCACGCCCACACGTGCAGTTCGTAAACGGCGTCCGGCAGCGCGAAACGGTTCGGGAAACCGATGTAGTTTGCGGACTGCCCCAGCCAGTCCGGCGCCACGCCCGGATGGGCCGCGTCCCAGAGGCCGGCGAAGATGACGTACTCGGCCGCCACCAGCCGCATCGATCCATAACTGGTGGGCTCATAGACCAGGAGTTCCGGCTGCGTCGGGTCGGAAACACCATCGCCAAACAGGTCGAGGCGCGCATAGTGGACGCCCATGGCCCCCTCTGTCGGGCTGCTGACGCATTCGGTGGCCTGTACATAACCATCTGCCATGGCGGCGGACAGGGATCGATACCTCGCGGTCGCATCGCGCACCACCCGAACCAGGCCGACCGCGTGATGCTGCGGGTCCGGTGCATCTTTCGCGTCGCCGGATGCCGCGAGCGACGCCGACGACCACAGTGCGGCCGCGGCACACAGCATGGCAATTGTCACGCCGCTGACTACAGCCTTCACCGGACCTCTCCTGTCATTTACAGCACGGAATCCGTCGCGCGTGGAACGCATGTGCTGACGATGATTTGCATGGATATTCATGAGTGTCTCCGTTGGCGTTTGTGCTGCCTTGCGCAAGGTGTGCGCAAGGGCCCTTCCCCGCCGTGACCGCCTGTTGTTTGTGGTGCGCCGATGCAGCATTCGCGGATTCGGCGCGAATTCGGCGTGTGAGCACGCACAGGGATTCGGGTATGCCGAGCTTGCCTGCCGGCGCCGTTGGAGTAAGGATAGAAGCCTCAAGAAAGGATCAAGAAGCCACGAATTTCTGGCGAAATTGCGCTTCTGGTCGCAGGATTGGCGTATGTCGACCCCGGGAGCAGCCCACCACATTTATCGATTCGGCGAGTTCGCACTCGATGTCGAGCGCGGCACGCTGCTCAAGGCCGGAGCGGATGTTCCGTTGCGGCCGAAGGCATTCGAGGTTCTGCGTTTTCTGGTCGAGCGCCACGGCCAGCTGGTCAGCAAGGATGCGTTGCTGGAGGCAGTATGGAGCCCTGCTGTCGTCACCGAAGACTCGGTTACTCAGTGCCTGATGGAGATCCGCCGCGCGATCGACGACCACAACCAGGTTGCGATCCGCACGTTGCCGCGGCGCGGCTATCTATTCGATGCACCGGTCAATGGGCCCGATACGGCCGCGTCCGAAAACGAACCGATCGCGCCATCTTCTGCTCCGGTACGCACCCAACCGGGCCGATCGCACCGCCCGATCTACCTCGCGATGCTTGCACTGCTGTTGCTGGCGGCCTGGTGGGCCATCGCCCACCAGCGCAACGAGCCCAAATCCGCGCCGGCCAGCGCACCGCCGGCGATCGCACCCCCGGTCGCCGCGGCGAAACCATCGATCGCGGTGCTGCCGTTCGACGACATGAGTCCCGGTGGCGATCAAGTGTACTTTGCCGATGGCATGGCTGAGGAAATCATCGACCGCCTGGTGCGCATTCCCGGCTTGCGCGTGATCGCACGCACCTCGTCGTTCGCGTTCAAGGGGCAAGCAGCGGATATCGGCAAGATCGCCGCGCGCCTGAATGTCTCCAACGTGGTCGAAGGCAGCGTGCGCAAATCGGGCGATCGCTTGCGCATTACGGCCCAGCTCATCCGGACATCGGACAGCTCGCACCTGTGGTCGCACACGTACGATCGTGGCGCGGGAGACGCACTCGCGATTCAGGACGAAATCGCGACCGCAATCGCCCACGAGCTCAAGCTCCAACTGGGCAAGCCCGGTGCAGCACGCTCAAACGAAACCACCAACACGAAAGCCTACGAGCATTTCCTGCAGGCGCGGTTTTTCTTCGGCCGGCGGGGCGATGGAGACCTCGACCGCGCCCTGGAGCAGTACCAGTTGGCACTGCACGACGATCCGGATTACGCGCGCGCCTGGGCCGGTGTGGCCGGCGTGCATCGGGTGCGGCTGGACGACAAAGGCCGCAATCGAAGCGATGAGCTGGCCGCGATGAAACACGCGGTCGACCGTGCGCTCGCGCTCGATCCGCGACTGCCTGAAGCGCAACTGAGAGCCGCAAACTATTACGCGGCCGAACGCCACTACGACAAAGCCTGGGAGCACTACTACAAGGCCAAGGCACTCGACCCGAACGCGCCACTGGTACTCGGCTTCGATGCAGACGATGCGACGTGGCGCGGCCAAAATGACGAAGCGGCGGCGCTATGGCAACGCATCGTCGAACAGGATCCACTCAACGTCGGGTACATCGAGAACTTCGCCGATTATCTGGTATACGCCGGCCGCTACGAGCAGGCCAAAGCACAGTTTCAGCGCGTCGCCGCGCTCGATCCGCGCAGGCGTGGCGCGATGGACGCACAGATCGGACTGGTGCTGTTGCTTCAGGGCAAGCCGGACGACGCGTTGGCCCGAATCGACAACCTGCCCGAGAGCCCGGATCGCGACGCGGTGCTGGCAATGGCCGGTCCCGCCGCGGGACGCTCTGCCGAAGCCAAGGCCGCCAGCGAACGACTGGCCACTACGCTCAGCATCGCCAACGCAGTGCGGCTGGCCGAAGTGCATGCCTACCTGGGACAGAAAGACGCCGCGTTCGATTCGCTGCAACGGGCTCGCGCCCAGGTCGGTCCCGACGAGTCGTCGGGCGCGGGCGGGTCGTGGCTGCAAGACGCCTACGCCTCACCGTTCCTGCACTCGCTGCACGCCGATCCGCGCTGGAAAAAATGGGTTGCCAGACTCCCCTCAAGCATCCGGGCTACCAGACCCGACAGCGCTTCTCGGCCACCATCGGGGGCAGTGCCGGGGCTGAATTTCATCCCACAACCCACTACCAACGCGTTGATGTACCCGCGCGCCTACAACGCCGCGAGAAACGCCACCAGATCGCTCTTTTGTTGTGCGGTCATGCCGATGTTGAAGCGCGTGTCGTAGAAGTTGATCACATCGAGCAAGGTTTCGGCCGAGCCGTTGTGGAAGTACGGCGCGCGCGCGGCAACGCCACGCAGGATCGGATCCTTGAACTTGCCGATATCGGCCCAGCGGCCCGTGATCAGGGCAACGCCCGGATCGGTGGTCTGTATGACATCGCCGGTGGTGTTGTTGGTCAGCGTGTACAGCGGCATGTCCGGCGTGCGCCGGCTGCCATCGGCGATGCCGATATTGAGCGGCAGTCCCACGGTGTGATCACCGATGTTCGGCGCGTTGTGGCAGGTCGTGCAGGTGCCTTCGATCGGATCGATGCCGAGCACATCGTTGAGGCCACCGACACCGCTGATCGGAAAGGTCAGCGAATTGAACAGCGCCTGGCCGCGCACGATCGCCGTGCGCATCCGGCGCGCACTGCCGGAGACCGACGGCGAGCTCCAGGCATCGAACAGGGTCATCGCGCGTGGATTGAACGCTTCGCCGGTCGGGTCGGCGCCAAGCGTATCGTTCAAGCCAATCCAGAAACGCTCGTTGGCCAGGATACGCGGGCCGCCGATCGCACCGTCGGCATTGAGCCAGCCGGCCTGGTTGTCGCGAATCTGCGCGGTGGAGAGGCTCAAATCGAAGCGCACGATCTGATCGATTTCCTCGTCGCTCGGCGGTACCGCTGCCTGGGCATGACCGAGCGTGGCATTGAGCGCCTGATGACTGAGGCTCGCGACCAGATCGGCATGGTTCACCCCGGCATCCATCGGCGGCAGGAACGGCACTGCAGTTTCGCGGCCATCCGACAACACGTTGGTCACGAAAGCCAGATTGGCCGTCGGCAGCGGTCGGCGGAACAGCGACAACTCGCTGGCACTCGCGTAACCGTACGGATCATCAACGGCGGTCAGCGCGAATTCGGCATTGTCCGGAATCGGCAGGCCGACGCGAATCACGCCGCGACTGAGCAACATGCTGTAGGCGATACGCCGAGCATCGACGGTGGAGACATCGTCCAGCGGCGAGTTGGCGCCATCGACCGGTCGGAAAATCGGATCGAGGCCGTCGGTCGCATCGAAGCGCTGGCGCACCTCGGCGGCCGTTACGGTCCAGTCCTCCGCTTGGCGGTGGCAGGTATTGCAGGTGCGTCCGTTGCTGCCGAGATCCTGGAAGAACGCATTGTCCGTGTCGATGCGCCCGCTCGGCGTGTAGGTACGCAGCGCACCGCTCGGATCAGGCGTGGTCAGTGCGTCGAGTTGCGCTGCGCCATCCGCGGACGCCACTTGAGCACGAGCCACCGTCAAGACCGTCGACGCGAAAACCGCGGCAAGCACGAAGCCAGCCATGGTTGCACTTGAAGATCGATAAGACATGCTCATGGCGCCCCCTGGGTGGATGTGGGAAACAGGCTTTTCTTCGTGAATACTTCCCGATTTGCCTTGCAAGCTCGGGTGGCAACTGGTCATCCACCAATGTTTGCCTGTTTCGGGCAAATTCGCCGCCGACAGTTACCGAAGATAGACCCATACTCTCGCGTAGTCATACCCGAGGCGCCAAGCCACAACACGCCGAGCACGGCGCTGGCAGCAAGTCGGATTTGCATTGAGACTCTCCCCGGAAGCGACAGCCGAAGATAGCCGCTGCCACATGCCGCCGCAATAGCCGAACGGCACATCCCCGCACATTGCGACCAGCGTACCTCGGAGTCCCGTGCTCGCCGATCCGGCTATGGCACCCGACTGCGCGCCTTTGCGTTTCCTTGAGCAGGCGCAAAAGCGCGCGGCTCGAACTCCTGATGCACGAATCGGAGTCAACATGTGAATCGAAACGACGCATGTCCCATCCCCCGCTACCGGGAACGAAGCGCCAAGCCGGACCTGCTCGTCACTTTGGCGGTGGTGCTCGCCTTCGGTCTCTTCTTCGGGCCAGCAAACGCCCAAATGGCCATTGACGCGCACGTCATCGCCGCAGGCGGTGGTTCAAGTGCGTCGCCTGCCGGTTGCCTGCATCTTGAAGCGACCATCGGTGAACCGGTGACCGGTAATCCATCGGCAGCCGGCTGGGTTCTCGACGCCGGTTATTGGGCCGGGGCCGGCAAGCGCAATTCCCTGTTCAACAGCGGATTCGAGGAGTGCCAGTGATGAAAACCATCTGTTCGCCCTTCCCTTTCTCAGGGTTGTTGTGCGTCCGCGCAAGCCTCGGCAAGCACCACAGCGACATCGTCCGGGTACGAACCGTCCGCCAACCGCGGCAGTTCGACCAGTGCTCGCGCGCATGATGCGAGATCGCCATCGCGAGCGGTATGGACAATGGCCCCAGCATGCGCGTAGTCGAAAAGGCCATCGCTCGCTATCAGCAGCCTTTCGCGGAACGGTAATGGACCAAACGCAACGGGCAGCGCCCCGTCGCCAATCAACGGGCGGCGCCGCTGAAGGCGAGTCAGTTCGACGATGACGTCTCCGAGGAGCCACGCCCGAGAATCCCCCGCGCTCGCGCCAAGAAGGAATCCGCCGGACAGCTCCACGACGATTCCGGTCGACTGGCCACCGAGGCGGCTGAGCGCGAGTTCCGCTGCGTCGAGCGCATCCATCGGTGAGCGGTGAATCCGCGTATGCAGGGCTTGCGCTTCGCGCAGCATCTGTTCGGCGGCGCGCGTCCCACCGGCTGTTCCGCCGGCACCGTCGGCGAGTGCGAACACGCAGCGATCGTTCGCGCACCAGCAACCGGCCCGATCCTGGTCGAGACCGCCGCTGCGCCGTTCAATGCTGACTGCAACCGTCATGTCAGGCAGTGCCCGACTTCGCGTGACGTTCCATGCGATGGAGCAGTACCCGTTGGGTTTCGGCCGCCTCTTCGTCGCGCCCAACGGCCGACCGGGCGTTGCGCTGATCCCGTGACCGGACTCGCGACCTGCCGACGCGGCGCCACGCGAAACGTGGCATCAGGGTGGAGTCTTTGCAAACTTCCGCCGCTGGTGTTCGACTTCGGTTCCGCGGCCTGCGCCGGCGAATACGTGCCCCTCGCATTCGCGCCTACGATGCCGGGCTCCGGGCAAATGTCCGGTTCGGACCGTACCAAAGCGTCAACGCCAACCGGAGGCGGTCGGCTGCACGAAATACGCTTCGGCTTCGCCGGCAGTGACCGGCAGGCCGTAGTGGAAGCCCTGCAGCTCGTCGCAGCCGATTCCCTTCAGGAATGCGGCCTGCGCCTGGTTTTCCACGCCCTCGGCCGCCACCCTCATGTGCAACTGGTGGGCCATCGCGACGATCATCCGGGCGATGGCGGCGTCGTCGGCTTCATCCGGCAGGCCGTGCACGAAGCTCTGGTCGATCTTGAGCTTGTCGATCGGAAAATCCTTGAGGTAGGCCAGACTCGAATAGCCGGTGCCGAAGTCGTCGAGCGCCAGTTGCGTGCCGAGTTCCTTGAGCTTGGTCAGTGTGCCGCGCACCCTGTTGACGTTTTCCACCAGCCAGCTCTCGGTCAGTTCGATGATCAAGACGCCGGCCGGCAGCGCGTGCCGACGCATGGCGCCGCCGATATGCGCGACCAGCCCGGTGCGTTGCAGTTCCAGCACTGAAATGTTCACCGCAATCGTGAAGTCGCTGTGGCCGCTATCCAGCCAGACGCGCGCCTGGCGACACGCCTCATTGACGGTCCACTGCCCGATCTCCGGCATCAAGCCCAGCGTCTCGGCCATCGGGATGAAGCTGACCGGCGAAATACGGCCACGCTCGGGGTCATTCCAGCGTAACAACGCTTCGAAGCCGGTCAACGTGCCTTCACGCGTGCCGTGCAGCGGCTGGTAATACAGTTCCAGTTCACCACGTTCCACCGCGCCGTGCAGACATCGGCCCACGACCAGGCGTTCCTCGATATCGCGCATCTGCTGTGCGGAAAACTTGCAGATGCCGTCGCGTCCTTTGCGCTTGATGCGCGTCATCGCCGCTTCCGCCCGGCGCAGCAAATCCTCCGGCGACTGGCCGTGATCGGGCGAATGGCTGATGCCGATGCTGGCAGTGAGCACGATCCGGTAATCGCCACCGTCGATCGGCAGCATCACCGCTTCGCGCAGACGCTGGGCAAGCTCCAGCACCGAGCCTTCATTCAAATCCGGGACCGCGACGACGAACTCGTCACCGGCAAAGCGCGCGATATGGCCATTCTCCCCGAGCGTCGCACGCAGCCGCTGTGCAACGCGCATGAGTACATCGTCGCCGATGACGTGCCCCATGGACTCGTTGATCGTGCGAAACCGGTCCAGACCGACCAGCAGCACCCACACCGAGTTCGAGGCCCGCAACATCGACGCCAGGGCCTCCTCGAGTATCAGACGGTGCGGCAAACGCGTTACCGCATCGTGGGTATCGGCATAGGCCAGCGCCGCTTCGGCCTCGCGGCGCGATGTCACGTCGTGTGCAACGGCGAAAGCGAGGTTGTTTGGTCCGACGATCGACTCCCATGCAAGCCATCGGTAGCTGCCATCCTTGCATACGAAACGGTACACCACTTCACTGACACGCATGCCCGCCCCGTTGAGATACGTGACGGCGTCACGTGCAATCGAGTGGTCGTCCGGATGCACGAATTCCAAATAATGCTGTGATGCCAGTTGTTCCTGGTTGTAACCGGTCAGCTCGGTAAAGGTCGGGTTGGCCTGAACGATACGCTCTGTCACGGTATCGAAAATGCAATAGATTTCCATCGACATGTCGAAGAAATAATCGCGCTCGCGCAGGCGCGAAATCAGCTGGTCGCTTTCGATCGCTATCGCGGTGATCGAAAGCATGTCGTCGACGAATTGCAGCTCTTGCGTGCTCGGCTCGCGCAGCTCGGGGTAATAGATCGCGAATGTTCCCAATACCTGCTCGTAGCTGCCGAACACCGGTGTCGACCAGCACGCGCGCAAGCCGTGTGCAAGTGCGGCATCCTTGTAGTCGTTCCAATACGGATGCGTGGCAATGTCCGCGACGACGATCCGCTCGCGGCGCCAGACTGCAGTTCCACACGAACCACACTTGTCGGCAATCTCCAATCCATGCAGGCTCTTGCTGTAGGCATCGGGGATGCTTGGCGCGGCACCATGCAGCAGATGCTTGCGCGCGGTGTCGACCAGAAGCAGCGAACACAGCGAGCCCGGGTTGAGCGCCTCGTGCAGACGGGCGATCTGCGTCAGGCTTTCGACAAGTGGTTGTTGCGCCGCGATGCCGGCCAGGATATTGCGCTGCCCGGCCTGCATTTCTTCGGCGCGCTTGCGTCCGGTGACGTCGAAGAGGTAAACGGTCAGGCCGTCGGGCGATGGATAAATGCGGGTCTCGAGCCAGCGATCGTGGGCCGCGTAGTGGTGCTCGAGCGTGAGCGGGTGTTGCTCAGCCATCGCTTTTTCGCAGGCGAGGCGGAGGCACACGTCCGCTGCGGTGGAAAACTCGACCCAGATATTCTTGCCAAGCAGTTCGTCCGGATCGCGCCCGAGCAGATCTCCCGCCTCTGCATTGACGTGCGTAAAACGCCAGTCCATGTCGAGTGCCACACACGCATCGCTGATGCGATCGTACGTGCGATGGAACTCCTGGGCTTCCCGAAGCTGTTCCACAAACTACATACCCCTTGGTTTTGAGCTGGGTGAGGTCAACCAGACCCCGTGCAATCGATTTCAATGCGGCTTTCTTTCCAATCTATACCGAAACCGAATCAAAATGGAGTGCAGAGCCTCCGGCGCACCGGATCGACGAGTGCATCGCTGCAGACCGCTCGCGGTGGCCATTCCGGTTCGGGAGACCGGGCATGTGTGTATCGCCGGCTTTCCCCGATGGCCAGGATGCCGATTGACTCAATCGAGTAGCGTGGCAAATGAACCGAAATGCCGACAAGCGTTGTCAATGCGGATGAAGCGCACCTTTGCACCGGTTGCGGTGATCGTCGTCGCGGCGCTCCTGCTGGGCGACTGTGCAACGCAGCGCGGGCAGAAACCGTTGCGTCGTCCTGCCAAAGTGCGCGCGGAAATCGTGCGTTTGCTGCCGGCCAAAACGGTGGATCGCAGCGGCTGGGCGACCGACATCCATGCCGCGTTCGCGGCGCTCGATATCGATCCCGGCACCCAAGGTCTGTGTGCAACGCTGAGAGCTGAGCAAACACGAACAGCGGATCGAGCAGCGCACTTAAGGGGCGCTCAGCCGGTGTTCTGCAAAGCCAGTGCGACGCCGTGCACGCTCGAGATCAGGGCGCCGAGGACGGCGTCGTCCGGACGACCGGACGCACGCCAGCGCTGCAACAGATCCACCTGGATCAGGCTCATCGGATCGGCGTACGGGTTGCGCAGGCGGATCGACAGCGCCAGACGCGGGTCGTCGGCAAGCAGGGCGTCGTTGCCGCGCAGCCGCAATACCCATTCGAGGGTACGGTTGTACTCGGCGGCGAGCAGCGGAAAGAACTTCGCGTGCAACGGTCCGGCAAGCTGCGAAAAGCGCTCGGCGATATCCGCGTCGCTCTTGGCCAGCACCATCTCGAGATCTTCGATGAGCGTGCGAAAGAACGGCCAGTCACGTGCCATCTCGACGAGTGTGTCCTCGTCTCCACGTGCGACTGCGGCCTCGAGCGCCGTACCGACGCCGTACCAGCTCGGCAGATTCGAGCGGCACTGCGTCCAGGCGAACACCCATGGAATCGCGCGCAGGTTGGTCACGCCGCCGCTGGCGCCGCGACGCGGTGGCCTGGAACCGAGTGTCATGCGCTCGATCACGTCGATCGGGGTGGCCTGGCGAAAGTAGTCGACGAAGTCCGGCGTCGCGCCGACCAGTTCGCGGTAGGCGCCTTCGCCGTCGCTGGCGCATCGCGCCATGACCTCGCGCCAGCGCGCCTCGCGCGCATCGGGCGGGCGCGGACGCAAGGTCGCGGCAAGCACCGCGCCGACGGCCTGCTCCAGAGTCCGCAGCGCGAGTGCGCGCATGCCGTATTTGCGGTGAATCACCTCGCCCTGTTCGGTCACGCGCAGATGGGCGTCGATGGCGCCGCGCGGCGCCGCCATGACGGCGCGCGAGGTCTTGCCGCCGCCGCGGCTGATCGAACCGCCGCGGCCATGAAAAAACACGACATTCACGCCGTTTTCGCGCGCGACCTCCAGCAGGTCGACCTGGCCACGCTGCAATGCCCAGCGGGCGGCCAGCATGCCACCGTCCTTGGCGCTGTCCGAATATCCAAGCATGATCGACTGGCGGTTGCGACGTGCGGCAAGATGCGCACGGTAGGTGGGATCGGCAAGCAGCGCGGCGAAGGTGCGCGATGCATTGCGCAGATCGCCGATGGTCTCGAACAATGGTGCGATGTCGAGAGGGACGCTGCCATCTTCCGCAACCAGGCCGCCGGCACGGGCCAGCGCCAGCACCGCAAGCACGTCGGCTGCGGAACCAGCCATGCTGATGATGTAGATGCCGAGTGCCGCATCGCCGTAACGCTGCCGCGCCTCGGCGATCTTGCGGAATACCGCCGTGACTCTGCCGAATGTGTCCTCCGACCCGTGTAGCGGCGACTTGCCGTGGGTGCCGACAGCTTGCGGGGCCGCAGCTACGGTGAAACGCAGGCTTTCGACAACTTGATCGACGGCCGAAGACGCAGGGGCCGCGCGTTCCGCGAGGCCACGCTGGAGGACGCTCTTGCCGCTCGCGTACGGCGCAAGCAAACGCGCAAGCGCGCGATAGTCTTCGGGAAGCGTACCGAACGCCTCGGCGAGGGCCGCCGCATGGACACGCGAGTCCTGGCGCTGATCAAGGCGTGCCAGGTGAAAGCCGAACGTCTCGATGCGATAGCGCAATCGGCGCACCGCGAACCATCCGGCATGCAGTCCGGCGTGTGCGCGCAGACTGTCGGCGATCAAGTCGACGTCGGCGGCGAACTCGTCCGCATCGTGGTACCCGGCCGGCGCATCTTCGCCGGTGGCGGCGAGACGCGCACCGACGAGTCGCAGCAGCACGCGATACGGCATGTTGGCGTGGCGCGGACGGATACGCGCCGCCGCTTCGGGCAACCGTTCGCGGTATTCCGCCACGCGCTGCAGCACGGCCGCTGCGACGGCGACGCAATCGGTGGTCTGACTGAGTGTGCGCGCCAGATGATCGCACTCGCGGCGGTAGCACATGAGGATGCGTTCGCGTTGCGTGCGCAACGTTGCCGCGATGGTCCCGGCGTCGACGTTCGGATTGCCGTCCATGTCTCCGCCGACCCACGATGCAAAACGCAACACGCGAGGCGGTATCACTTCGGTCCCATAGGCTGAATGCACCGCATCCTCGAGCGCCTCGTAAAAGGCCGGCAGTACACGATAGATCGGATCGGCGATGTAGAAGATTACATGTTCGAGTTCATCCGCAATCGTCGGTTGCAGCGGCGAGGAATCCGCAGTCTGCCAGCTCGTCGTCAGCGCCACGCGCAGGCGTGCCCAGTCGGCTGCGCGCTCATGCGGCGTGCGCGGACCGTCGAGGTCGGCCACTAGCACGCGCAGGATATCCTGCTCCTTTTCCAGCAGCGCGCGTCGCGTGGATTCGGTCGGGTGCGCGGTGAAAACCGGCTCGACATCGAGGCGCACGAGCACCGAACGAAGGTCGTCGATCCCGACGCCGGCGGCGCGCAGCTTGAGCAACACGTCGTGCAGACCGTCCGGCTGCGGATCGGCACCCGCGATCTCATATTGGCGTCGACGACGTACGCGATGCACGCGCTCGGCAATGTTGACGACCTGGAAATAGGTCGCAAACGCGCGACTCAGCGCATCCGCGGTCGCAGCGTCGAGTCCGCGCAGGCGTGCCGCTAGTGGTGCCAGCGGCCCATTGCGTTTGCGGCGCGCGATGGCGGCCTTGCGCACCGCCTCGACGCGCGCGAAGAACGCATCGCCCTTCTGCTCGATGAGCAATTCGCCGACCAGCCGGCCGAGTCGGCTGACATCGTCGCGCAGTCCCCGATCGGTCGGTCCGAACTCCACTTCGCGTAATTGCCGCACAGATCCCGCTCGTTCCGGATGAAGCGACGAGCTTAACAGCCCGACACAAGCGTCGAACGCGTGGTAGCGAATGGCATACCTCGACTTCGCTACGCTATGCCTGTCCCGAGCGAGTCGAACGGCTCAGCACGAAGGATTTCCCGTGCTCGGCGGCAGGTTCAACCGGCCGGTGCACGTACCAGCAGGTGCTTGGCCAGCGCACCCTGGAAGCGCCCGATGCCACGTGCCAGGTGCAGCACCGTAAACAGAAGAACGATACCGAGTAAAAACAGAACCGGTTCGACAATGATCGGCGGCACGTTCCAGTACCCGGTGGATGCAAATATCGTGTCGCCGTCGATGCGGATAACACCGAAACCCCACAGCAGGTGCGCGACCGGCGCGACCACGAAGGCAACCGGCACTACCGTGCCGACGACGGCAATCACGAAATAGGCGATGCCCAGCGGCAAGCGCAGCAGCATGTAGAGCATCGTCGACCAGGTGCGCGGATCGGTGAACATGGCGCCAATACGCCGCAGCAACGGCTTATCGCTTTCGCTGTACAGCGGTCGCCGTGGCATACGCTCGCCCAGCATGACCTCGACGATGCGGCCCTCGATGAGCGACAACATGCGCAGCGTGCCGATAAACAAGGCTGCCAGCGGCAATCCGATGATCAGGATCATCGTGCCGAGCGAAAGACTGATTCCGACCACGGTCCAGACGAAGTAGAAGATTCCGGTCGGCAGTGCCAACAGCATGTAGAACATTGCCGCATAAGTGCGAGCGTCGGCGCCGACACCGAAGAATCGTCCCATCGTCGATTTGCGCGGCGGCGGTGGCGGCGGACACAGTGCGCGGGCAACCTTGATTTCCTGATCGCGATAAATATCGGCAACCTCATCCGGTGCGCCGTAGCTGGTCGCGATCTTCGACAGCAAGTCGGCTTCGGCGACATCCGGATGATCGGCAAATTCGGAACGCAAGTGATCCTCGGCGTCATAGAGCGCATCCTGGATGAGCGCCTCGTCGGCACCGCGCAATGCGGCACGCAATTGCTGCAGGTACTCCTCGATTGTGCGTGGCACGGGCGCAGTCATGTTGGTTCCTCCTCGATCACGGCGTCGACGAAATCGCGGGTGGCCGTCCAGACGTCGGTCCAATCCGCCAGTACGCGACGACCCAAAGTGGTGATGCGGTAATAGCGGCGTGGCGGCCCGGAGACCGACGGTTCGACTGCGCTGTGCAGCAATCCGGCCGCGGCCAGATTGCGCAGCACCGGATACAGCGCGCTCTGCTTGCCGCTGAGCACGCCTTCGCCGGTGTCGTCCAGGTGCCGGGCGATGCGGTAGCCATACATCGGCGATTTGGCGCGCGCAATCACGGCCAGCAGGACCAGCGAGACAATGCCGGCACTGAGTTCCTTGTGAAACTTCCACAGATGCGATTCGGTGGCAGGCACGCGCGTCGTCCGATCCAGCCGGACCTCCCGTATAGTCTGATGTTGACTATAGTGTTTACTTGATACTAGTGCATGAGCCGAAAGTCATGATCGGCGTCGTCACCACGCGCAGCAAAAAGGCCTCCGTTGGGAGGCCTGGCGAAATGATGCGTGCCGATTCCCTGCACCCGAATCCAATGCACCCCCTGCCCTTCTGTGCCTGCGCCTACGGCAACGCGGGTATGGCCAGACTGTGATCGCTGTCGTCGATCGAACCGGTTTGCATGTTCGGCGGGATGTGACCGACATCGCCGACGGCGATGACCCTGACGCTGCCGTCGGCCTCGACGCGAATCGTCGTGATGCTGGCATGTCCGATCGACATCGTGAGCCACGCCATCGTATCGACACCGAGCGCGCGCGTGACGAGGTAACGGATCACGTTGCCGTGACACACGAACAGCTCGGTACGTTCGGCGCCCGAAGCCGGTTTGAAGTATTCGGCAAACAAGCGCTCGAGTTGAGCCTTGCACGCGGCAAGATCCCGGGGCTTCTCCTGTTTCATGATGTCGGCGCGGCGTGTCGGCGGCGTGCATTCGGCCAAGTCGTCGAGCACCGTAAAGTGGCGTCCCGGAAAGCTTCCGCCGATGATCGCCGCCGTGTCGCGCGCGCGCTGCAACGGGCTGGTGTACAGCGCGTCGAAGCGCGTCGGCAGCCCCGCCAATCGAGCGCCGACCAGATGCGCCTGCGCCACACCGAGCGGCGATAGTCCCGGTCCCAGATGCGCATCGGCTGCCGGATCGTCAACGTAGTTCCCGTGTCGCACGAGGATGATGGTCCGTGCCGCGGGCGCCACCGATTCGGCACCATGCGCCGATCCGGCAAGAGCCAGAATGAACACCCCCAGCAACAGTCTGTGCATGTCGGAAGTATTGCGCAAAAAACATGGCCATGCCCAAGCACCGTCTTTCCGCGCGATGCGGCGCGTCGTTTACATCATGCGCACCTTGTGTGAGGTACCCTGACTGGTCGTTCCGGGCCGGACCGCCAGCGACCCGAGACGGCCCGTCTGCGCGTTCCGGAGACAAATGCCAAGATGGCTCAACCGAATGGAACCGGAAAAGGACGCAACGCGTCTCTGAAGGCGCTGAAATTTTCCTATTCCTCCGCGCCCCAGGATCAGCCGTTCGCCGGGCTGGCGCTCGCGGTGCTGGGGGTGGTTTACGGCGATATCGGGACCAGCCCGATCTACGCATTGCAGCAGTGTTTCGTCGGCGCGGGTTCGCTGCCGGCAACTACGGACAACGTGCTGGGCATTCTGTCCCTGGTCTTCTGGACGCTGATTCTGGTCGTCTCACTCAAGTACATGACCTTCGTGCTGCGCGCCGACAATCGCGGAGAGGGCGGAATTTTCGCCTTGCTCGCGCTGCTGCGACCGAACGCCGACAAGGACAAACGGCGACGACGCGCGCTGATCCTGCTGGCACTGGCCGGCGCAGCGATGCTGTACGGCGGCACCATGATAACGCCCGCCATCTCCGTGCTGAGCGCGGTCGAGGGTCTGCAAGTCGCTGAGCCGTCGTTGCACTCGTACGTGATCCCGATCACCGTGATTATCCTGATCGCGTTGTTTGCGATGCAACGCCACGGAACGGCAATCGTTGGTGCGGTGTTCGGCCCGGTCACGTTGTTATGGTTCCTGGTGCTCGCGGTGCTCGGAATTCGCGGGATCATGCACGCGCCGATCGTGTTGCTGGCGGTGAATCCGTGGTATGCGGTCGAGTTTTTCCTGAACAACGGCGTTTCCGGTTTCCTGATCCTGTACGCCGTGTTCCTGGTCGCCACTGGTGGCGAGGCACTGTATGCGGATCTCGGGCATTTCGGACGCACCCCTATTCGCATGGTCTGGTTCGGCTTCGTGCTGCCGGCGCTGCTGCTCAACTATTTCGGACAAGGGGCGTTGCTGATCGCCGATCCGCACACGATCGCGCATCCGTTCTTCCATCTCGCACCGGAGTGGGCGCTGTATCCGCTGATCATCCTGGCGACGGCCGCGACCTGCATCGCCTCGCAAGCGGTCATTACCGGCGCCTATTCGCTGACACGTCAGGCGATCCAGTTGAACAACCTGCCGCGCTTCCACGTGGAGCAGACTTCGGCCGAATCTCGCGGGCAGATCTATATGCCGCTGGTCAACTGGGTACTGATGATCGCCGCAATCAGCCTGGTGCTGGTGTTCCAGTCCTCCACCAACCTGGCCGTTGCGTATGGCGTAGCGGTCAATTCGACCATGGCGATCACCACTGTGCTGGCCTTCAATGTGGCACGTGAACGTGGTGGCTGGAGCCTCACGGCGGCGATGGCCTTCCTGGTCGGCTTCCTGGCGATCGATCTCGGCTTCCTCAGCTCGAACATCGTCAAGATTCCCGAGGGCGGCTGGCTGCCGCTGGTCATCGGTCTCGGATTGTTCGTCGTGATGACGACCTGGACGCGCGGCTCACGGCTGCTGGCCGAACGCATCGAGGAAAGCACGATCGCACTCGACACGTTCATCGGGCGCATCAAGAGCGAAGGGGTGTCGCGGATTGCAGGTACCGGAGTCTTCTTCACCGGCCGACTGGTGCAGGCTCCGCCCGCACTGCAGAAACTCGTGCAGCACACACGCGTTCTTTATGAAACGGTGATCCTGGTGACGGTGATCGTCGAACAGATCCCGAAAGTCGGCAAGGAAGAACGACTGGAACTGAGCGAAGTTTCAGACGGCTTCTACCGGCTGGTGCTGCACTACGGTTTCATGCAGGGTCCGAACATTCCATCGGAACTTGCGGGTTTGAAAGACCATGGCCTCGCACTCGATCTCGACCAGATCCATTACATCGTCGGCCAGATCGACATGCTCGCCGGGCGCAAGCAGAAAGGCATGGCGCGCTGGCGGGATCGCCTTTTCGTCTGGATGGCGCGCAACACCCACGACACGACCGCGGCCTATCACATCCCCGCAGCGCAATCGATGACCGTGGGTATGCAGGTCGCAATCTGATTTGCGTGACCCGGCGGCGTCGCGTCTTGCCTGTCAGGCCGGGACGGCCTGACCTGTGCCTTTGGAACTGCGTGGCCCTTTCGCATGCGACATTGCGTGGACATGAAAGCGCAATTGCGCTTTCACACAGGAACTTTCATGAGCATTCCGGGCCCCCGTCTCCTTCCGGTGTTCGCAGCCGCGGCAATGTTGCTGGCGGTCCCACCGCCGATCCGAGCCGCTGACGCCAACAGCGCCAACGGTACCCTGACGATTCAGAGCGCGCACAAGCCATTCAAGATCGACTTGATGCATGCGTACTACATCATCGGTCCGGACCCCTACGAAGCCGGCAAGACGATCCGTAGCATCGTGTTCACCGCTGCGGACCAGAGAGCCGCCATCGAGGCGTGCAAAGACACCCGATGCGTCGGATCGTTGACCTTTGATTTCCTGCGGCTCGACCTTGGCGACGATCCACGCCTTGTTTCCTGGGCGGCGCGCATCGATCCTGCGAGTTTCAGCGGTGGAGTGGCCGGCAGCGCACTCAAGCTCGGCACGGACAGTGCGGATCGCCTGGCTGGAACCCTGACAATGGACGCAGCCGGCACAAAGACAGCTGGCACGATCAAGTTCGATGCATCGCTGGTCAAGACTTTTGCGAAACCGGAATAGGAGAGGGCTCGTGCCATACCCAAGCTGGATCATTCCTCGACTCATTTCTGTGTCGCAATGACCTTGCCATGAAACGATTCATGCCCACGCTCGCGTTTGCAGGTGTGTGGCTTGCGTTGGCGGGTTGCCACACTGCGGCAGTGCGCGGCTCGGTCGAGCCGATCCGGATGCGCGTTGCGTCCATCCTGCGTGAAACCCCTCTGGTCGACGGTCACAATGACCTGCTTGTTCATTATCACGCGTGCCGAGAAGGCTGCCCGCGCGGACTTGATGCCTATGATATTGGCGGTCACGTCAGCGGACACACCGATATCCCGCGCTGGCAGCAGGGAATGGTCGGGGCACAACTGCTCAATTCCGGATATATCGAATCCGAGCGTGATCTTGCCGGCACGCTGAAGGGTTTCGCTTTCACGCGCGACATGGTTGCGCACTATTCCGATCACCTGGCAATGGCGCAAAACTCCTCCGAGGTTCGCGCCATCCATGCCGCCGGCAAGATCGCCATTCTTCTGGCGCTGGAAGATCCCGACCGCCTCGGCACCGATGAGGCGACCATCAGGCGCCTCGCCGCCGAAGGCCTGCGTTCGGACATCCTCGCCTACGAAGAACCGAGCAGACTCGCCGACGGGCATGCCGGCCCGATGAAATTCGGCGGGCTGTCACCATTGGGCAACCAGGTAGTGCGCTGGATGCAACGGAACGGCATCCTCGTCGATCTCTCGCATTCATCCAGCGATACCGCACGTGATGTGCTCGATCAATCGATTGCGCCGGTGATTTTCAGCCATTCCTCCGCGGCGGCGTTGTGTGATGTCTCGCGCAACGTGCCCGACGATGTGCTGCGACGCTTGCCCGCCAATGGCGGCATCGTCATGGTGTCGTTCGTGCCGGAGTTCACCCGCAAGGCGTACTCCGACTGGTACGACGCCGGTGGCGCGTATGCAACCCGGTTGCTGAAGGAATACGACGGCAATCGCGATGCAACCAAGCCGTTGATGGATGCCTGGGAAAAGGCGAACCCGGCTCCACCGGTCACCGTCGCCGATGTTGCGGACCACGTCGAGCATGTTCGCGATATTGCAGGAATAGACCACGTTGGTATCGGCAGCGATTTCGACGGCATCGATTTCACGATCGCCGGTCTGGAAGACGTGTCGAAGTTTCCGAACTTGCTCGAAGAACTCGCCCGGCGCGGTTGGAGCAATGACGACCTGCGCAAACTCGCTGGCGAAAATTTCCTGCGCGTGCTCGATGCCGCCGACGCCGTGCGTGATGCTTCGCGGCGAACATCACAGTCAGTCGATGCTGCCGCAGCGCCTGACGTGCGCTAGCCGGAACGCGCAACGCCACCGGCAAACTGGCGATCGGCACGGTGCAACAAATTTTCTAAGACGGGAGAATCCGATGACAAAGCACTTCCACATCACGGCCGTCTTGGTGGCGCTTGCGCTTGCCGCGACCTCGAGCAATGGGCAATGGCACGACGACCAGGAAACCAGCGCCGAGTCTCAGATCCCCAAGTCGAGAGCGCCGCTTGTTGTTACCGTCGATCACTTCTTCGCGGCGACCACCGATCCCGAGCGCCTCTTTCGGATCTTTAGGGATACCTTCGGACTGCCGGTGGCGTGGCCATTCCGATCCTATGGCAGCTTCGCCAGCGGCGGGCTGTCTGTAGGAAATACGGCGCTCGAGTTCGCTACCGGGGAGGTTGCAAAGGGCGAGGTGTTGAAGACCGAATGGAAGATGCTCGCATTCGAACCCGCCGGCGATACCGAGACGGCTACTGCCGAGCTCGCGCGCAGGGGAGTCGCCTATTCCAAGCCTGACGTGTACACATTCAAGGATCCCGGGGGCAAGAAAAAAGTTGGCTGGACGAATACCGGTCTGAATGGACCGGGTCTTTCAGACGTCGCGTTCATCTGCGACTACAAAGCTCGCAAGAAGGTCGCCGACATGCACAAAAAAGGAGCCGACGAACTTGCACGAGCGCGCGGCGGTCCGTTGGGAGTTCGCCGGCTGAAAGCGATCGTGGTCGGAGTGACGGATCTGAACCGCGCGCGCCAGGAGTGGCGCAAGCTGATCGATACGCCCGGGCAAGAGCAGGGGGATGTTTTTCATTTCGGCGCCGGCCCCTCCATTCAGCTCGTGAGTGCATTGTCGCCCGGTATGCGTGAATCGTGCTTCAGGTGGATTCTCTGGAGCGAGCCAAGACGTTTCTCGCCCAACGACAGATGCTGGCGGCTACGTCTGGAAGTTCGGTCGCCATTGCGCCGGCGACGATCGGCGGACTTGACGTGACGCTGGTTGGCGAGTGAGCGGTCCGGCAATTGAATCACCCAAACCGTCGTTCGCGCGGACGTGCCTCGCGCGCTGTCACTCGCAAAGCTCGACGAGCGATCTTGTGGCCCGCCGTTCAACATCGTTCCTTTAGCTGCTCACAAATGGGAGGTTCTTATGATTCGAGTGCCGCTTCACAGTCGTAGCAACTTGCCTGCCATTCTTCCTGCTCTACGGTTGTTCCAGCCCCTCCCGTTGTGGTTGCCAGGCCGACGCAACCTTCGGGGGAGCGACTTGTTTACCTTGTCGGTTGCGTCGACTGCCATCACCAAACTCCCAAGGAGATTCTGAACGCACCGCCACTGGTCATTCTCAAGGGCTACTCGCTGGCGGAGTTCAGAACGCTTTTGAAAACCGGCGTCACGCGCGATGGACGAGACATGTACGAGCATGGCAGCATCATGGGGATCGTGGCCCGTGAACAACTCTCGTATTTCACGGATGAAGAAATGGCTGCGGTTTAGATGAAAGTGCATTCTGACCCCTGTTTTCTCATGTTTTCCCTGTTTTCGTTTACCCAAGCCGCTGATCTACATTCACGCGCTGATCGCGGTGATCGGGTTCATCCTGCTGATGGTTGCCGTGGTGGTGTAGTGGCTCACGTTGCTCAGGTGTTCGACGCGGAAGGTCAGACACAGAAATGAACGTCAGGATCAAACGGGTTTACCAGCAGGCGGACACATCCGACGGCGTCCGCATACTCGTCGACCGGCTCTGGCCACGCGGTCTGACCAAGGCAAGAGCACGCGTCGATCTGTGGATGAAGGAAATCGCCCCAAGCACAGAGCTGCGAAAGTGGTTCGACCACGATCCCGCCAAGTGGAAGGAGTTCCGCACCCGCTATCGGGCCGAGCTCAAGAAAAACGGCGAACAGGTCGCGCAGCTGAAGAAAGAGATCGGGACGCGAAAGGCGACGCTGGTCTACGGGGCCAGGGACGAGGAACACAATGAGGCGATCGTCCTGCTGGAATTCTTGAGCCGCTGACCCGGAGGCGATGATCAAGCGCACTGACGCCAAGGCGGGGGAACCCGATCTGCAGGGATTGCCGCGCTCGTTCTTCGAGCGCGACCCGAGAACCGTCGCGCCCGAACTCCTGGGCAAGATCCTGGCGCGCGACGATGGACGGTCCGGGCGCATCATCGAAGTCGAAGCCTACTGCGGCGCCGAAGATCCTGCCGCGCACACCTTTCGCGGCCCGACCAGCCGCAACCGTACGATGTTTGGCCCGGCCGGGCACCTGTATGTGTATTTCACCTACGGCATGCATTGGTGCTGCAACACGGTCTGCGGCCCGGAGGGACAGGGTTGGGGCGTGCTTGTCCGCGCAATCCGGCCGATTGCGGGAATTGAACTGATGCGCAAGGCCAGGCCCTTGGCGCACAGCGATCGGGACCTGGCCAGCGGTCCCGCCCGATTGACGCAAGCACTCGGGATCGATGGCAGCTTCGATGGCGCCGATATCGTCCTCGACGATCGCGGGGTGAGCGTGCGGACCGACGGAACGCCGCCGCCCACCAGGCCGCAGGTGGGTCCGCGGATCGGGGTCAGTCGAGCAAAGAATTTTCCGTGGCGCTGGCGCAGCCCGCAGCTTCCGGGGTAATCGCCGTCTCGTTTCAAGATAATCAGAGAAAGCACTCCCATGGATCCTCACTCTGAATTACCTCTGGATTCCGTTATTTTTTCATTATACCGTTGCTATTTGCATAGCTCCATCCTCCCAGGAGTTGGAGCCTCCGGGAAAATCGGAGCGGTTGATTAATCGTTCAAGAATCAGACGGGGCAGAACACCTAATCGATTGATTTCCTGTATAGTCGAAGTTCGGTGTCACTCAGTGGGTACGTACAGTCCCGTTGCACCGACTGCCTTTTGTGCAATTCATTTTGAGTTTCAATTTTGCACGTCATTACCTGTGCTCATTCTTTTAATCCCACCAACTTGGAGACACCTCATGAGCCGCATTCAGGGCAAACTTGTTTCGCCGCTGGTATTCGCTGCAATTGCACTCGCATTGATTGCGATCCCAATCAACCAGGCCATCGCCGCAAGTGGCAATGCCGATGAAATCATTGCTCTGGCCAAGACCCAATGGGCGGCCGAAAACGCCATGAAGCCGACTTCCGAAGCCTGGACCAACGTTGCCGAAGACTACACCGAGTTCAATGCCGATCTACCCACGCGCGTTGACGGCAAAGCGATGGCGGCGAAGTTCTATGACGCCGCCAATCAGAGCGGGGATGTCGGTATCGTGTCGGAGATGCAAAATGCCAAGGTTCAGTTCTATGGCGAAACGGCAATCCTGACCTACAACTACGCCGGCATGATCAAGTCGCGTGACGGAAAAGTGAAACCCAGCATTGCCAAGTCTACGCGCGTCTATGTCAACCAGAATGGACGCTGGATGTTGGTGCACGCGAACTTCGCACCAGTAGTGGCGGCGCCAGCGAACTAGAATATTGCAAGTCATTCACGGGCGAGTTGAACGGCTCGCCCGTGAGGCGCAAGCAGAAAAGCATGGCGCGCTGGCGCGATCGCCTTTTCGTCTGGATGGCGCGCAAAACCCAGGACACGACCGCGTCCCATCACATCCCCGCAGCGCAATCGATGACCTGGGCAGGCAGGTCGCAATCTGATTTGCGCCGACATGTCACGCCGACACGATAGTCCGGCTGCATTTTTTCGGAACGTGTCGGATTTCCGGGTTCATCGTCCGGATGGGAAGGCACCACGAAAACCGAAACCCGCGAGGCCACCTCAGCGGTCTGCCCTCGGCCGCCGGCGAATGCAATCAATCCCCGATGACGACCTGACAGCCATCCGCCTCAACCTGTAACGCCAGCACGCCCTGAGCCCCTACCGCTTCCGTGCGACCATCGGAGCCCAACTCGGACGACGCGCCGGACCCGCCACCATCGGCCGGCCGTGCACGGCACGCCCTGTCGATGAAAGTGCACTCTGATCCCTGTTTTCATGACTCCTGTTTTCCGCTGTTTCAACATCGGATGGCCCCACTCATTCGTGAAGCAGGAAATTTGCCAGAAAAAAACCATCCGGATGGAAACGACGCAACCACGTCAAGGCGGCAGTCTGTACGGCACACGCATGCCAACCGGAGAGCCTGCGATGAAGTTGCCTCCATGCCTTGTTTGCGCATTGTCGCTGGCCGTCGGCGCCACCACCGCAGCCGATGCAGGCACCAACTGCCAGCCGGTGTTCGACGCCCTGCAGAAGATGGCGGTAACACCGGTGCACGAATACATACACCGTACGGCCGCGTTCATGGAAGCGCCGTCCGACAGCGAGGTCGTCATCACCGGTAACGCCATGTACTTGCAGATTTCAGGCAAGTGGCGGTCCATACCCTACGACTCGCAACAAAGGGCGCAGGAGATCCGTCAATCCGCCGCTACCAGGCACACGGTTTGCACCCGTCTGGGTGACGAAAGCGTCGGCGCTGAGGCAGCCGCCGTCTATGGCACCCACGACGATCAGGGCGAGGGAAGCACCGTCGATGGCACGCTGTGGGTATCCAAATCGCGTGGCCTGCTGCTGCGCCAGACCATCGACATGGATGTCGGCGGCAAGCACGGCAAGTCGCACACCGATATCCATTTCGACTACGCCAACGTGCACGCACCCGCCGGACGATTGGCGCACCCCGCGACACCGCATGCAAGACGCTAGCTGCCCTATTCCGCCCGTCAGGGCGCATCGAATCCGTCGACAAAGATCACATCGCTGCCGACCTCGACGATTCCCGAGCCAAGATTCGAGTCGGTGTCGCCGTCCCACGCTGCGTAGGTGAACGTATCGGTGCCGGTGAAGCCCCGCTCGGGAAAATAGGTCGCCGTGGTGACCGACAAGGCTACCGTGCCGTGGGCCGGCTGCGAGACGATGCGAAGGGTCAATGCGTCGCCGTCGGCGTCGGTCGCGCTGAGCGCGATCGCGACCGGCGTGCCGTCCGACGACGCGGACGTATCGCTGACTACGGCCGGGTGATTCGGGTTGCCGTGGTCGCTTGACGGACCGTTGTGGCACGCGTAGCAGCTGATGCGGAAACCAGTCCAGAAAGTGCGCGTGCCAAACTCGGTATTGAGGACGCGATCGGCCTTGCTATACGAGAGCACGGTTCCGCGATAGTCACCGCCATGGCAGGCGCCGCAGGCCTGCGTGCCACCGCCTTCCACTGCGTCGGCATGATCTTGCACCCAGCTCTGGCCGACGGGATGCATGCCGTGCGGCCCGCCATCGATCGTACGCGGCGACGTCCCGTGACAGGCCGCGCACTCGACCAGCGCCCCCGAGTGTCCCTGCAGCTCGATGCTCTGCAGGTTGTCGTTGAGATGCGAACTCGGAAATACCGCATGCGTCGAGCCGTGGCACGCCTCGCACTTGACGCCACCGTGCCCGGCCGAATACCGATACAGCGAGAATCCCGGTGCCGGAACGTCGGGCGTCGTCGCGAAGGTTGTGTTGACGGCGATCCGCGGCTCGCCGTTGAGATCGTACACATTGGTATAGCGGATCTCGCCGTTGTTGTTCGTTGCGGTACCAGTGTGACAATTCTGGCACGAGGGTTCATCCAGCCATCCTTCGCGGCCGGTCGAACCTACCTTGCTCATCGAGCCGTGACAACTCTGGCACTGCATCGCCATGCTGCCGTCAGCGGCGACCGCATTCCCCATTACTCCGCGCAGGCACTTCGTCGTTGATCCGGGATGGCAGCTGTAGCACGCCGAGCGATTGGTCTCGTCATCGAGAATGAGGCCCGTCGCCGGATCCGTGACCCCGGCGTGCAACGCATGTACAGCGCCCGTCAGCGGTCGCACGCCTGGTAACCCGACCGTGCCGAGTGCATTGGACGCATGGCATGTTGCGCAGAGGATCGGATTGCCGTCCTGCGTGACCGTCGGATACAGACCTTCGGGGTTGTATCCGACCGCCGACAACTGACCTGCATATTCCGGATTGGCGCGTTGGCGATCGTCGTGCAGGAGTACCGCATTGAGGCGGTAATCGCGCTCCGGGTTCGCATCGTCGACCCAGCCTTCGTCAGGCCGCGCGGCGGGGCCGCTGTTGGATGCGTGACAAGACTTGCAGGTCATCTCGTCCGAGACCGGAGCGACGATATCCGCGGAACAGAGCAGCGTGCCCGCGTTGTCGCGTGCACTGATGCGGAACAGTGGATAAGTGTTCTTGACATGCGCGTCGTCGTACGGCGTCAGCGGTACGCCTTCGGCGATCCACCACCCATTGACTGCATCGAACGAGAGCGGCTGCGGAGTGTTCGCGGCACCCGGCATCTCGACGCCGGTCAGCCCGGTGTCCAGCGGCAGTGGATCGAGAAGCCCGAACAGCGACTGCGCGTAAAGCCAGAAGTTGGTCTTGCCAATGGAGGTCGTGTTGATCGAACCGGCGGGATCGGCAATCGCTTCGAACGTGACCTGATACGCACCTGCCGATGTGATCAGGTGTCCCGAAGGGTCCATCAACTGCGCTTGGATTACGTTGTATGGCGGGAGGATCGAGAACACCGAATAGTCGGAATCCATGCAGTGCATGCCGAGATTGTTCCAACCGACGACGGTCCAGCCGCCGTTGGTGTCCGGCCCTGGATATGCCACCGGCGCATACGCAAGGAGGAACACCATCGCCCATCCGCGTGCGTTCATATCCGAATCCTCAGCGAATCAGCGCGACTCCTGCGGCGAAGGACGCTAGCAGTCGCATCGTTGCCGCACTGGATCGATATGAAGCTGACTACCGGCAAGCCTGCCAGTTGGAGCGATTGCGCTCGCGGTCGGCAGTCATTCACTAGCAAGACACCGCTTTCCATTTAGGCCTCCCTTGGATGTTGCCATCGACCATCGTTCTGCGCCCCCGGCAGCGTGATGGCCTTCACGACCCTGTGTGCAGGTCCCACCTGGAACCCAATCTAGTCCCTGTATGCTTTACCAGTGCTTTACCAGCGAGGAGGAAAGCCGAGGTTGCGCTGAACATGAATGGCGTCGTTCATCAGGCTTTCCACACGCGACCCGATCCCTGATTTCTCCCATGCGGCTCGGATGTCCGGAAAGATGAATGCCCCCGGAACCGGCAGCACCGAGGTTCGGACAACACTGTGCAATCGGCCTAGGATGGTTCCTGTGAACGTTTCTGAGATTTCGTGGGACTCCGCTGATGCAAGCTCCGTCTTCCCGGCGATCAACTGCTGCTGATGCGTCTGATGATCTCGTGCGTAACTCGCTGCGGATATCGGAAGGCCGCTACCGCCGGCTGTTCGAAGCAGCCCAGGACGGGATCCTGCTTGTCAATGCCGACACCGCCCAGATCGAGGACGTCAACCCCTACCTGATCCATATGCTGGGTTATTCGCATGCGGAGATGCTGGGAAAGAAACTGTGGGAGGTTGGCGCATTCGCGGACCGTGCCGAGAGCAAGGACATGTTTGTCCAGCTGCAGCTCACGGGCTACGTGCGCTACGAGGACCTTGCGCTCATGACCCGGGGCGGCGCGCTCGTCGACGTCGAATTCGTAAGCAACTCTTACAACTGCGATGGCATCAAGGTCATTCAGTGCAACATCCGCGACATCACCGATCGCAAGGCCGCCGAAGCGAGCTCCCTGCGGCATGCGCATCTCTATGCCGCCCTGAGCCAGGCCAACAAGGCCATCGTGCATAGCAACGGCGAGGAGGATCTGTTCCTGCAGGTCTGTCGCGCCGCCGTGCAGTTCGGCGGCATGAAGATGGCCCGGGTCGGCCTGATCGACGCACAGACCCAAGCGTTGCAGCCGGTCGCCAGTTTCGGTGATGACACCGGCTACCTGCGCCAGATCAGTGTGCTGGTCGATCCCGGCAGCGAGTTCGGCCGCGGTCCGACGGGCACTGCCGTCCGCGAGGACCGTCCGTACTGGTGCCAGGATTTCCAGGCAGACCCGACAACCGCCCCCTGGCGCGATCACGCTGCGCGCGCCGGCCTTGCCGCATCAGCCTCGCTGCCACTGCACCGCAATGGCATCGCCGTGGGCGCCTTCACTGTGTATTCGGGGGAGATCAATGCCTTCGACGAAGCTGCGCGCGCGCTGCTGCTCGAAATGGCGGCCGACATCAGCTTCGCGCTGGACAACTTCGATCGTGAATCGCGACGCGAGCGGGTGGAAACGCAAATAATCTTGAGCAATGCCATCCTCAAGACTCAACAGGAAACGTCGCTCGATGCCATTCTCGTGGTTGACGAGAACGGCTTGATCATCTCCTACAACCAGCAGTTCATCGCCCTTTGGGGTCTTTCCCCGCAGCTGGTGGGCGCGGGTGTGGATGCGCCGGTGCTTCAGTCCGTCACCGGCCTGGTGGAAAATACGGAAGGCTTTGTCGCGCGGATCCAGTATCTGAACGAGCACCTCGACGAGACGAGTCGCGACGAAATCGCGCTGAAAGACGGCAGGATACTCGACCGCTATTCCGCGCCCTGCAGAGGAGCGGACGGTCGCTACTACGGGCGGGTCTGGTATTTCCGCGATATCACCGAACGCAAGCACGCGCAGCAATCCCTGCAGGCGAGCGAGAGCAAGTACAAGCGCCTGATCGAAAACTCCCCGGATGTCATCTACGCGTTTTCCAGCAACCGGGGAGGCATCTACTTTTCTTCCCGAGTCGCCTCGATCCTCGGCTACTCGATGGAATATCTTCGTGCCCATCCGTTGCTGTGGAATGAATCCATTCATCCGGACGACCACGCCATGGTTGCCGCGGCCATCGAGGACTACAAGGCCGGCACACCTTTCAAGATCGAGTATCGCATCAGGACCGCCGCCGGGGACTGGCGGTGGTTCTACGATCGGGCCATCGGCGGTTGGTCGGAGGGCGACGATTTCATCATCGAAGGCCTGGCGATGGACATCACCGAGCGCAAGGAAGCGGAGGGCCGGGTCACCTATCTCACTCGCGTACATGCCGTGCTCAGCGGCATCAATACCCTGATTGTGCACGTGAGCGACCGCGACGAGCTGTTCCATGAATCGTGCCGGATCGCGGTCGCGGCGGGCGGCTTTCGCATGGCCATGATCGGTGTCGTGGATCGCGCAACGAAAAAGATCGTCCTGATGGCGTCGGAGGGCAAGGACGATGCCCTCATGAGCAAGATAAGGATGACCCTGTCGCACGACGAGCTTGCTTCGAAGACCATGGTCTCGCGGGCGATCAGGAGCAGGAAGACCATCGTCTCGAACGATTCAGCCAAAGATCCGCAGCTTGTCTTCGGCGGAATATACGCGGAGGCTGGTGTCCGCTCGGCGATCGTGCTGCCCCTGATGATGGCGGACGAGGCCATCGGCGTGCTGGCGCTGTACGCAAGCGAGAGCAGCTTCTTTCATGACGAAGAGTTGAATCTGCTGCAGGAACTCGCCGGTGACATCGCATTCGCGATCGATCATATCGACAAGCAGGAACAGCTCAACTACCTCGCCTACTACGACGCGCTGACCGGGCTGGCCAACCGCAGCCTGTTTCTCGAACGGTTGGCGCAGTACCTGCGCATCGCGATCCGCGGCGGGCACAGGCTTGCCATTGGGCTGATCGATCTCGAACGGTTCAAGAGCATCAACGATGGCCTCGGCCGGCCCGCCGGCGACGCACTCTTGAAGCAGGTGGCGGAATGGCTGACCCGGAGCACAGGGGATGTCAATCTGCTGGCAAGGATGGATGCGGATCATTTTGCGATCGTGATGCCGGAAGCCACGAAGGAAAGCGATGTGGCAAGGTTCGTCGACAAAACCATCAAAGCCTTTCATGACAATTCGTTCCGCCTGAATGGCGCCGAGTTCAGGGTCACCCCGAAGGTTGGCATAGCGCTGTATCCGGAGGACGGCGCCGATGCCGAAACGCTGTTCAGGAACGCCGAGGCGGCGCTCAAACAAGCCAAGGCGACCGGGAACCGCTATCTGTTCTACACACACAAAATGACGGACACCGTGGCCAGCAAGCTGGCGTTGGAAAATCACCTTCACGATGCGCTCGACCACGAGGAATTCGTGCTCCATTACCAGCCCAAGATGAAGCTGGCGAGCGGCAAGGTCACCAGCGTGGAGGCGCTGCTGCGCTGGAACGACCCGCACACCGGGTTGGTGCCGCCCGACCGGTTCATCCCGATCCTTGAGGAAATCGGGTTGATCAACGAAGTCGGGCGCTGGGCACTGCACAAGGCGGCCGCAGACTACCTGCGCTGGCTTGATTCGGGTCTGGCTGCCGTGCGTATCGCAGTGAACGTGTCGCCGCTGCAATTGCGTGATCCCGGCTTCATCAACGAGATGGCACAGCTGATCGCCACCGATGCACGATTGGCGGATGGACTGGAGCTGGAGATCACCGAAAGCGTGATCATGGCGGAAGCCAGCATCGTCAGCCTGCAGGCGATTCGTTCCCTGGGAATCCGCATCGCCATCGACGATTTCGGTACCGGCTTCTCCTCGCTCAGTTATCTCGCCAAATTACCCGTGCATACCTTGAAGATCGACCGCTCATTCGTGATCGACATGACCGTCGGCGAGGAGGGGCTGGCACTGGTGACCGGCATCATCAACCTCGCCCATTCGCTGAAGCTGAATGTCGTGGCGGAGGGCGTCGAGACCGAAGAACAGCAGCGCTTGCTGCGCCTGCTGGGCTGCGACGAGATACAGGGATTTTTGTTCAGCAAGCCGTTGCCGAGCAAGATTCTCGAGAAGCGATTCCTGTCTGCGGATAGTGGCCGATGACCCTGGGTTCCAGCTCGCTTTCGCGGGGAGAGGCCCAATTGATCGAGTGGACTCGCCGCGTCGCCAGACGGCGCCAACCTACTCTGCCCCCGGTTTGGTCTTGCTGCTGCCTTTGACCGGGCTGGACAGCGATCAGCCACTGGCAAACCGGATGGCCACGAACATAACTGCGACACCAAGAATCGTCATGAAGGTGGTCAACCGCTTGGGATGTTCGTGGTAGCTCTCGGGCACGAGATCGCTCGCTCCGATATAGAGGAAGAACCCCGCGAAAGCCGCCAGCCCCAGTCCGAGTATTGGCCCCTGCAGCGTGAACATCAGCGTGGATGCGGCCCCGACGATAGGCGAAATCGAGTCAGCCAACAGCCATCGAAACGCATTCCGATCGCTGCCTTTGTTCTTGAGAATCAGGCCGACCGTGTTGATCCCGTCGGAGAAATCGTGAACCAGCACGGCAACGGCAACGACCGCACCCACGGATGCAGACACCTTGAAAGCAAGTCCGATCGAGAAGCCATCAAGAAAGCTATGCACACACAGGCTCCCGGCACCCAGCACGCCGCGTCGCGCCGATCGCGGTGTTGCGGCATCCGGTCCGCCGTGCAGCACGACGACGCGATCCAGCACCATGTAGGCGAGAAAGCCCACCGTGAGCACCGCCATGGTGACCGGGGCACCGAAGCGAACTCCGGCTAACGAGATCGCCTCCGGAATCAGGTCAAACAGCACGACACCCAGAACCGCGCCGCCGCTGAAGCCCAGGACCAAGTGCAGGCGGTCTCGCAGTCGGAGCGCAAACAAGCCGCCCACGAGAGTCGAGACGAACGTAGCGAGGCTCACCAACAGGACGGTCGTGCTTACGTGCATGCGTCAGCCCCTGATCCTGGACAGCCCGCCCACACCAGGATGGCCATCACGACGGCGACAACCCCACACTTCCCACCTGCCTTTGGCGCACGAGTGCTCTCCCACGGGAGAGGGATGCAACCCTCGGAATGATGACGCCCACAACAAGCGCCAAGATGGTGACGGAGGCGATCAAATGCAAACCGATGGCTGCACTGCCAGCGCTATATCAAACTCAACCCCGTTCGCGCCCGCATGACCGCCGACCCACTTCTCTACCCCTGCCCGTGGTCAAGCCACGCCTGCAGCGCCTTCGGCCGTGACGATCCGCTGGTGCGGCCGCACGCCAGCTATCTCTCGCTCGGCACCAGCAGCGAGCACGATGTATCGCCTGGCGAGCACTCCCGATGGAACGCTTCCCGGAACGACATCAACGCCATCCGCACCCACCTGCAGCGCCGACACGCCCTCGGTCCCGACCACTTCCGTCTGGCCATCGAAGCCCAACTATCCGGCCGCGCCGCCGCGCCAAGATCGGCCGTCCGCCCAACAACGCTAGGTCCAAGCACGACACGTCTGGAGAAAGTGCACTCTGACCCCTTGTTTTCCGGCGCACTCCAGCCGCCTAAGGTTTGGGGCGCGACGTTTCGGTAACGCTGGGCGGAAGGATCGGCAGCGTGACCTTCGGTTGCTCGCCGCTGAGTGAGCCCAGAAACTGCGTTATCTTGTCGATCTCGTCATCGGTGAGCTGGGCGCCTAGTTGGCTGGTGCCCATGATTGCGACAGCCTGGCGCAGGTCCCAGACCTTGCCGGTATGGAAGTAGGGAGCGGTCAGCGTGACGTTGCGCAACGACGGTACGCGAAACACGTACTCGTCGCTCACCGTTTTGGTGACGGCGAATCGACCCTTGTCCCCAAGTGGCAGGATATCCGCGCCGGGGCGTTCGACCACGCCAAATGGGGCATACATGCCGCCGCCGATGTTGATGCCATTGTGGCAAGCGATACAACCTTTGTTGACGAACAGGGAAAGGCCCTGCAACTGACCGCTGTCGAGTGCCTTGGCGTTGCCGTCGAGATAGCGGTCGAACGGCGCGTTCGGTGTGATAAGCGTCGCCTCGAACACAGCGATTGCCTTGCGCACGTTGGCGAAGGTGATGGGATCGGCTTCTCCCGGAAACGCCTTTGAAAATACCGGTGCGTAACCGGGGATGCCCTTGAGTTGCTCCACGACGTGCGCCTCGGTCGTGTCCATCTCGACCGGATTGACGAGCGGCCCGCCGGCCTGCTGTTCGAGATCCTTTGCCCGCCCGTCCCAGAACTGGGCGACATCGAACACCGCGTTGTAGACCGTCGGTGCATTGCGCCCGCCATGTTGCCAGCGATGGCCCAGCGACGTCTCCTGCAGATCGACGCCACCCATCCCGATCATGTGGCAGGAGTTGCAGCTGATCGAATGGCTCTCGGACAAGCGCGGTTCGAAATACAACATTTTGCCGAGAGCCACCTTGGCGGGCGTTGCGGCGTTGCCCGGTAACGTCGGTGGCTGGGCGGGTATTGGTTTGAACAGAGCCTGAGCCTGCTTGAGCAACGCGGATTGCGACCATGCCTGAGCGGTTGCCAGGCAACCCAGAGCGATCAATGGGACGGCTATGAGAGGACGCATGAGCATGAGGATCCCTCCTGATCGAACACGAATTGGACCGCTGTTGCATGTCACAGCAGCGGGAGCGCCGGGCAAGAGGCGTTCCGATCCACCTCGTCGCCGATGCGCCGCAGCGCACACCCGGCTGACCCGCACATGCTGCTCCGCACGCAAAACAATCGCTTGATCCAGATCAATAACTCGCCGGGTATTCGGATCAACGCGTGCGAATGGAACTCAGAGCCCCGCAATCGGCATTTTTGCCGCTTGCGCGAACTGCGGACCAAGCCGGGGTCGGAGTCGAATTTCCTGGCGCGGGAAAATGCACTCTGACCCCGGGTTTTGATTGCGCCGACTTACGGCCGATGAAACTGCGCGTAGGGACAGCCGGACCACGGGAGCGGCGCGTGCGCCAGGGTCTCGGCCAACACGCGAGCGTGGCAAAAGCGGCACTGATTGATACTTCCCGCCCCCGGTACGACCTGCATCACCTTCTCCCAGCGGCAAAGCTCGTACCCTGCCCGGCGGGTTTCGGAAAGCGCTCGCAGTGAAGACTCCTTCTGGGACTCCCTGACAAGTGCCGAATGGATCCTTGCCTTCAAACGAGCCGGCGCGGACACGGCAATGTCTTCGTCGTCGGCCAGATTCTGGAAGAACTGGTCGTCGGCAATTGCAGGCCGCTTATTCACGGTTCCACCTCCGCGCAAAATCGGCGCGCGCCCGCGCCAGTAACCGTTCCACCGCTTTTTCGGTCTTTCCAGTCATCTCGGCGATTTCACCCAGAGATCGGTGGTTCCAGTATCGCCAGCGGAGAACTATCCGGTAGCGTTCGGGCATCCGCAACAGAATGTCCCGAATTTTCGCATCCGTCCGCTGGCGATCGACGCTTGCCTCGAAGTCAATAACCTGCGTCGGTTCAGGATGTGCCCCGCGATTCTCTTCATCCGCATCGTCTTGCTGTACTTCCCGAAGCCGCCGACTGTAGTAGTCCGCCACCTTGTGGCGCGCGATCGCACAGAACCAGGTTGTCAGGCTCGCCTCCTTTCGAAATCGTCCAAGTTGAGGCCAGGCGGCAACAAACACTTCCTGACAAAGCTCTTCGACCACTTCTTGCTGATCGATCCGTCGGGACAGAAAACTGTACACCGCATCGGTGGATGTCTCCACGAGAACCGCGATCGCCTTGCGGTCTCCCGCCAGAACATCGGCAATGAGCTCATCCTGATCCGTCGTCGAACCTCGAGGGTTCGACCGGATGCTTTCCGCCGCCTGTTCGGCGTCAGCCGTCGAGCCCCTGAGCACGTTTTCAGCGGTCACCGAAACCGGCCCGCCATCGATGATGATGTTTCCCGCCATCTGCTCCGGGAGACGGCCTAGGGTCGTGTGCGTGCAGCGTCATTACATGATAGTAGCAGTGAGAGGAGGTTTCCCCCTCCCGCAAAACCGGGGTCAGAGTGCACTTTCCGACACGAACCGGCCGCGCAAGCCTACAGACAACGCCAACACCACGCGCAACGCGTGGATATCCCCACATACATGATATCCACGCCGCGCAGACCACGACTCGATTTGGGCGGCGTTCCGCGGCACATCATCCAACGCGTGACGCTGCCAACCAACGGCGGAAAGTGCAACCTGACCCCCTGTTCCTGTTTCTTGTCCTCGATTCCTTCACGGCCGCGAATTGCAATCCGGCCATCGTCGGGCGACAGCGAGGGGCCTCTGTTGATCGGCATCAACCGGCGGGTCGGCCAGCCGCTTCGCTCGCTTTCCCGCCCCTTCCCTGCGAAGGTTCCGCCTCCATATCGGTCGCATGTCCACACCAGGGCCACCCGGCCTGAGGGTCAACCATGAGCGACGCACTGCATATCGTCTGCCCGCACTGCGAAGCGGTGAACCGCCTGCCGCCCGAGCGTTTGGGCGCAGCGCCCGCGTGCGGCAAGTGCCACCAGCCGCTGTTCCAGGGCAAACCGCTGGAAGTGAGCGAAGCCAGCTTCCAGAAACACCTGGCCAGCAACGACATCCCGGTGCTGGTGGACTTCTGGGCGCCGTGGTGCGGCCCGTGCAAGATGATGGCGCCGCAATTTGCGCAAGCGGCGGCGCAACTCGAGCCGCGCGTGCGGCTGGTCAAGGTCGACACGCAAGCGGAGGAGGCACTCGGTGCCCGCTACGGCATCCGCAGCATTCCCACCATGGCGCTTTTCCGCGGCGGCCGCGAAGTGGCGCGCCAGGCCGGCGCGATGAACAGCGCCGGCATCGTGCAATGGGCGCGAGGCCATGGAGCCTGAGCAAGTCGCCGGATAGCGGGCGTCGCGTGCAGCGGGACCCTTTCAACCGACCGCTTGGTTCACCAGCGCGGCGATCCGCTTCTCTTCGGCTGTGGTCAGTTTCTTCAGCGCGAAGGCGGTCGGCCACATGTTGCCTTCGTCGAGCTTGGCCTTGTCGTTGAAGCCGAAGGTCGCGTACCTGTCCTTGAACTTGTGCGCAGGGCGGAAGAAGCACACGACCTTGTCGTCCTGGTTGGCATAGGCGGGCATGCCATACCAGGTTTTCGGGGAGAGATCCGGCGCGTTGGCCTTGATGATGGCGTGCAGCCGCCCGGCGATCGCGCGGTCCGGTTCCGGCATCCTGGCGATGCTCGCGAGCACTTTGCTTTCGCCTTCCGCCTTGTTCTTCTTCGCGCGCGCTTCCGCCTTCAGCTCCCGGACGCGCTCGCACATTGCAGCGCGTTCTTCGGCCGTGAATCCTTTGGCCGACTTGCCGGTGCTTTTGGTGGATTGCCGCGTGCCCGCTTTTGCAGGTTTCTTTTCCGCCATGATGTTTTCCTTCACTCGCAGGAATCGGGCTCGGTGTGGATCGAACCGTCATGTTAATCCCCGCTCGGGCACCCGGCGCTTCCCGATTCCTGACCAATCGCGACCCCGCGGCCCCTCAATCCAAGGCAGCAAATACAGGCCATAGGTACCGGGCCACGGCACACCAATGAATCATGCCGCGTTTCACCGCTACCGGCACGCATTCGACGCGCTGCTCCGCTGCGCAGCCGCTCCGGCAAGCGTCGCTTCCTGCAGCGACGCCTGGCTGCACGACGCCGGCAATCTCGTTCCGGCGGCGCACGCCGGGCTTGCGCGCGATCTGCTCGGGTACTACCTGAGCCAGATTCTGCGGGCGCCGGCCGAGCGCCGCGACAAGTATTGCCCGATTTGATCCTCTGAGCCCTGTTTGGCTCACATCCCCGAACGGCTGAACGCTTCGTCGAAGCGTGCTGCGTAATCCCTGAAGGTGCGATCGAAGGCCTCGCGCCAGTTGGCCTCCTTTCCGGACCCGCCCGAATTCTTGCCGTAAGCGCGCACGTCCAGCTGCACGCCCGTGGAAGTTCGAATCAAGGTATGGATCTTGCCTTCCATGTCCACTGTCCACATTCCCGGCGTGAACCATGCCCAGAATTCATCGATCGTGACATCGACATGGACGGCATCGGCCGGGGGCGACGCATTCGATGCGAGTACCTGGTATCCATGACGGGCGAATCCGTCCGTGACAAGATCGCGCGTGAGCGTCTCCACCGTCTGGCCATCTTCGAGCACGATATCGCCCATCGCCCTGCCCCAGCTGTTGCGCTTGCGCGCGATGGCGCGTTTGCGCCGCTCGGCGTCCAGCTTGTAGTCGTCTCCTTTCTTGAGTGAAGGCACGCTCGGATCCGACGGATCGTCTTCGAATTTGCGTGCGTCCTGAACGGCGTCGATGACCACCGCCTTCCCGGTGGGCTTCGTGACCGTGGCCGAACTGTGTGAAATGTCAAGGCGCATGTAGCTGCGATTAGTGGCGCAACCTGCCAGCAACATCACGCAACAAACCGCCGACAGAAAACGTGAGATCTTCACCTTGGAACCCCCCCTTCGAAAACGAATCGAAGCGACTCGACGCCGCACCTTGCATGGTACGCAGCAGAGCCATGCACGGAAACCGCCAAAAAACGGATGAGGCAATCAGCCGTTTGAATCGCAGGGTTTCCTGACGAAGCCGGGAACTGGGTCCGCATGGACCACCACGCGCCGGGGCGGCGTTTTCAAACCCTGGCGGGAAGCCGGCAATGCCGAACGCATCAACGGCCACAACGGCATATTGTTGTCGGTTCATGTTGACACGCTCTTCGACGAGGAACTCCTCACCTTCGAGGACGATGGCCAAATGCTGGTGCATCCGTCGCTCTGCGTGGATGTGCTTTACCGCTGGTCCATCGGCCCAACGCGGCGCGTTTCATCCGTCCGCGCAAGAACGATACGTCCAAGCGCGACACGTCTGGAGAAAGTGCACTCTGACCCCTGTTTTCCCGAGGCTGCCGCCTTGCACCTTCTTTTGCAAACGCGGGGTAGAATTCTCGAACCTCACCCAACACACCAACAAGTAACAGGGAGTCCACCATGATCTCGACCATGCATCTCTGGCTTCCGATCCTGCTTTCAGCTGTCGGCGTCTTCATCGCCAGCAGCATCCTGCACATGGTGCTCAAATTCTGGCACATGCCGGACTATCGAAGTTTCTCCAATGAGGATGAGGTCCGTGCCGCGATTCGCAAAGGCAATCCCGGCCCCGGCATGTACATGCTGCCAACCTGCAAGATGGAAGACATGAAAAAATCCGAGACCCAGGAAAAGTTCAAACAAGGGCCGGTGGGACTGGTGACGCTACGCGCCAACGGCGTGATCAACATGGGCACCAGCCTCGCGCAGTGGTTCGTGTTCTGCCTGCTGGTCTCCTATTTCTGTGCCTACCTCGGCGCCATCACGCTGGCCCGCGGTACCGATGCCCTGCACGTGCTCCAGGTCACCGGCACCGTGGGCATCATGGCCTACGCCTTCGGTGCCTTACCACAGGGCATCTGGGTGGGGGAACCTTGGAAAAACGTCACCAAGGCTGTCATCGACGGCATCATCTACGGCCTGATCACCGGCGCGATCTTTGCCTGGCTCTGGCCGAAGTGAAATTCCAAAAAAATAAAAAATAGTGTGGGAAACGGAACCGGGTGTTCAGAGTCGACCTTTTAGGAAGGTGCACTCTGACCCCTGTTTTGACCCCGTTGTTGATTGGCGAGGTTCATTCCGGTCTAAACCACACGATCATGCCGATCAATGCGGCCAGCAGCAGCGCCCACAGCAGGATGGCAATGCGCGTGGATTTTGCGGCGCGATCTTTCTCCCACCAGGTGGCCGGGCGAATTCCCTGCACCAGAAACGTCGTCACGCCAGCCAGGTTCACGCAGATAAGGTTGATCAGGAACAGGGACAACGCACCCATTGCCGGCGCCGGATGCCCGCCGCCCAGCAGCAGCCCGAACGCCACCAGCGGCGGCAGCAACGCCACCGCCACCATCACCCCGATCAGCGTCGTCGACACGCCCGTCGTGAATGCCAGCGCCCCCGCCACGCCGGACGCCAGAGCCACTGCGATGTCGCCTATGCCCACCGCGTCGCGCGACGCAATTTCCGGCTCTGCCGGGTTGACGTGGAGCAGCACGCCGATGACTACCGCCAACACCATCGTCGCCGCAATACCGGCCAGAGCCGTCAGGAGCGCGTGTCGAAGCAGTGCCATGTCGCCCAGGGCCGTGGCGAGCGCCGACGCCATGTTCGGCCCGAGCAAGGGTGCAATCACCATCGCACCGATGATGATGGCCACGCTGTTGTAGTACAGACCGATGGCCGCAACGATGGTGGACAACACGACCATCGCCAGATAGACCCGCGAACAGCGGGCGGCATCCTTGATGTCCTCATACAACTCCTCCCGGCCGATCCGTCCCGCCGGTTTTTCCGCGGGCGGCGGTGGTTCGGGCGCTGTTGCTGTTGCTGTTGGTGTTGCTGTCTCCGGCTCTGGCTCCGGCTCTGGCTCTGGCTCCGGCTCTGGCTCCGGCTCTGGCTCTAGCTCCGGCTCCGGCTCTGGCTCTGGCTCCGCCTCGGCACGCGGCAATGTCGCTTCGACAGGCAGCACCAGCACCCGGTCGCCCTCCTTACCGGCAGACCGTTCCTCCAGAACATCCAGCACCGCCTCACTACGTTCGGCTTCCACCAGGATCCGCAATAGCACTTCCCCGTCCGACAGTCGGATCTGCCGGTGTTCGAGCACATGGTGCTCCCTGAGAAGCTCCTGGACTTCCGCGCCGTCCTTCTCGGTCAACACCATCTCGATCAGTCGCAGCGCCATCGCGGTGTCATCCTTTCCATTTCCAGTTGCAGACCTCCGGCATATCCTGGCCGTTGAATCGCCCCGCCTTTCGTAGACACCTAGGAGCCGCTCTCCCTGTGCCGCCGTTCGAATTCTACCGGGGACGGCCCGCCGTCGAAACGATGCCGCCGTTTTCAGTTGCACCGAAAAGGTGTCAGGGACAATTTGATCGCTGCGGTGGACGGCCAACCGGCCGGACGGTGGCGAACCGGCCAGTCCTGGCTTCGACCCATGAGCGGAAGCGATCCGTCCCAAGCGCTTTCTGTTGTTGCAGGTAGCGGCGGATGTCGTCGACAAGCGCATCAGGCAATGCCTCCAGTGCCCGATAGGCCTCCGCCCGCGCCGCCCGGTCGGAACCCAGCGCGAGGTACTCGGGATGCGGAGTCAGCAACGGATCGGCGCGCGCCGCGGCATTCCCGGCATGGCTCGACCACGGATAGTCGCCCGGCCCACGTCGCGCAGCGACCTCATCCAGATGCCCGGCTCAATGTCGGAAATTGTCCCTGACACCTTTTTTCTTTTTTCTCTTGCGTGTGTGTCAGCCTCGCATCTGCGACACCGGGCAGGAGGTGCCGGACACGACATGGCTTCAAGCAACCATACTTCGATCGCGCCGCACGAGGACCAGAGTCCAGATCAGAAAATGTGCTCCGCTCCCTCCCCGGACGAGTCGCGGGTCTGCGCGCCCGGGTTTCCAAACCGCGTTTCCACGATGGCCTGATGCAAACGCGCGCCCCACTCCTCCTGTTGCTGCGACGTTTCGATCTCGTTGCTGCGAACTTCGAACAGCGCGTGCAACAAGTCGCGGCGCAAGGCGTGGTGTTCGAGCGTCCAGCCGGGCAGGATGCGGGCGTCGTAAGGCTGGTTGTCACCGACCCGATAGCCGTGCGCCGCAAACCAGTCGATCAGCGCCGCCACCGGCTCGCGTGCGCGATGCCACAGGATCGCCACCGGCCACGGACGTTCGCAGTTTCCCAGGCGGGCACTGAAACTGTGCACCGAGACCAGGGTCGGCCGCACACCGAGCGCGAGTTGCTCGTCGAAGTACGCATCGATCCACGCGTGGTACGGCGCGTGGAATTGCCGCACGCGCGCCGCGCGCTCGCGGTTACCTATGGTCCGGTTGCCCGGCACCGTCGAGCCGTCGCTCTCGGCCAGGATCGAACTGGCATCGTCGATGCCGCGATTGAGGTCGATCAGCAACCGCGACGTCCCGCCGAGCACAGCCGGGCAATCCAGCTTCCGCGCCAGCGCCAGGGCGACACCGCGCGCCCCCACATCCCAGGCGATGTGCCGCTGCCGATTGCGCACCGTCAGCCCGAGCGATCCATATTCATCCGGCAGCGCGTTGGATGCGTGATCGCACACCACGAGGAAAGTGCGCTGCGAACCCGCATGAATATGGAACGGAGCTGTGTAGGCATCGACCGGCATGGCGGCGAAGTGTCGCGCATCTCGCGCACGCGGTGAAGCCATGCCCCGCACGACGTCGCAAACGGCGCGGTACTGGAGGCGCGGCGATGGCTCGGGCATAGTCGCAACCGCACGGCACCGGATCGAGCGCATGCACTGTCGCCATGCAGAGCTTGCCGGTGGCGCAAGCGGAGATCGAAGCTCCATGTCGAACGGGTTTGCCTACGACCACTTGGCACTGGCGCAACTGCAACAGCGGCTGCGCCCGATGTTCGAGCGTTTCCTCAGCGATCCTCTGGCACCGCGCACGATCGTGGTCGTGCCGGGCCTGAGCCTGGATGCGGACACGCTCGCCAAGATCGACGGCGTGCGCCACTACGAGGAACGCCAGCTCAGCATGCTGATGTGGCTGCGCTTGCCGAACACGCGTGTGGTGTTCATGACCAGCGTGCCGCTGGACTCGGTGATCATCGACTACTACCTGAGCCTGTTGCACGGCGTGCCCGCCGCTCACGCGCGCCGTCGCCTGACTCTGCTGTCGGCCTCCGACGCATCGCCCGTGACGCTCACCCGCAAGCTGCTGGAACGGCCACGGCTGATCGGGCGCATCCGCGCAGCGATCGGCGATCCGGCCAACGCCCACCTGTCGGTGTTCAACGCGACCGGGCTCGAAGCCGCATTGGCCATCGCGCTCGATATTCCGCTCTACGCCTGCGATCCGGCGCTCGCCCGCTGGGGAAGCAAGAGCGGCAGCCGTGAGGCGTTTCGCGCCGCCGGCGTCGCGCTTCCGGATGGCGCGGAAAACCTGCGCGACCTCGACGACGTCGCCGAAGCGATCGCTCGCCTCAAGCACGCCGACCCGGCCATGCATCGTTGCGTGGTCAAGCACAACGACGGCTTCTCGGGCGAAGGGAATGCCGTTTTCGACTTCGATCGCGATGACGCTGCGGTGTCCGCCGCATGGGTACGGCGCGAACTTCCGACGCGCCTGTGTTGCGAGGCCAAAGAGGAAGGTTTCGAGCACTACGCCGAAAAATTCCGCAGCATGGGCGGCATCGTGGAAACGTGGATCGACGGACCCGACAAGTGCTCGCCTTCGGTGCAGTTGCGCGTGAATCCGATCGGCAACCTCGAATTGATTTCGACCCATGACCAGACCCTCGGCGGAGCCAGCGGACAGATCTTCCTGGGCAGCACCTTCCCGGCTCGCGAAGCCTACCGCCGCGACCTGCACGACGCCGGCTGGCGCGTCGGCGAGGTATTGCGCGATCGCGGCGTGCTCGGGCGCTTCTCGGTCGACTTCGTGTCACACCGCGACGCAACCGGATGGCGCCACGTCGCCATCGAGATCAACCTGCGCAAGGGTGGCACCACTTTGCCTTTCCACATGCTGCAGTACCTGACCGCAGGCCGCTACGACGCGGCAAGCGCGCGCTACCTGACGCCGATGGGACACGAGCGCTGCTACTACGCCACCGACACCCTGCAGTCCGCGCATTACCGGCGCTTCACGCCCGAAGACCTGATCGACATCCTGGTGTCGCGGCGCCTGCTGTTCGACCCGACCAGCCAGCGCGGCGTCGTGTTCAATCTGCTCGGTGCGCTGTCCGAGTACGGCAAGCTCGGCGTGGTGTGCATCGACGAGACCGCTGCCGGGGCACTGGCGATGTTCGAGGAGACCAAGGCGGTACTCGACAGCGAAGCATGCAACGGTGATCACGACGGGGCCGCAACTCGTGCGTCGTCGCCATGACGGGATGGCGCAACCTGGCCCTTGCAGAGGAGAAGACATGACTACGTTGAACAAGAATGCGCGGATCGTCGGCGGCTGGTATCTGTTGCTCATTCTGGTCGGGCCGCTGAATCTGATCTACATTCCCACCAAACTGTTCGTGCATGGGGACGCGGCTGCCACTGCCGCCAACATCGCGGCCCATCAGACACTGTTCCAGGTCGGCATCGCCGGTGAACTGGCCGGCGCCGTCGTACTCATCTTCCTGACGCTCGCCTTCTATCGCCTGTTCGAGGACATCGACCGGTACCAGGCCATGCTGCTGGTGATCACCGGCGGCGTCGTGCCCGCCGCCATTTCCTTCGCCGGTACGGCGAGCGATTCAGCGACACTCATGCTGGTGCGGGGCGCGGACTACCTGAATGTGTTCAGCGAACCCCAGCGCGATGCACTCGCCTATTTCTTCACGCGTGTGTCCTTCCAGGTAACCGTCTGCTCCGAACTCCTTTGGGGAATCTGGCTTTTCCCAATGGCCATCCTGATCCTGAAATCGCGCTGGTTCCCGCGTTTCCTGGGGTACTGGCTCATCGTCAATGGCATCGCCTATCTGGTCATGTGCTACGCCGGCCTGTTCATGCCAGCGCAGTACAACACCGTCTCGAACTACGCATTTCCGTTCGAACTCGGTGAAGTGGCGTTCACGTTGTGGCTGCTCATCATGGGCGCCAGGGAGCCAGGACCGGCAGCCGCAACAACCTGAAGGCAGAAACAGCGTCCGGCATGCGTCTTCGAGTGAGCGATGGCCCTTGCGCTCGGAAGAAAAAGAATGAAGTGTATGCGGGCAATGCAACGCGGAAGCAGCGCGATCCGGCCGTCCATCACGATCGGGCTGTTCCAGTGGCTGTCGCCACATCGCACCACGAGCCGTACTCAAACACCATACCCGTTGCTGGATGGCATCACACGGAACCTCACAGCCACTCAAAACCGGGGATGTCGCGAACGAACTACGTTCTTTCGAGCGGCGGCGTCCATGCCTGACGCGCAAGCTCTTTCGCGTTTTCTGTGATGTTGTCGCCGTGCGACAACACGATGCTGTCGAAGTCCCATTCCAGAATTTCTTCCAGTGATGCTCGGGCCGCAATTTTGTCCTTCCAGCCTATTCGATACTCGGGCGCCGCTTTGGGCTTGTTCCACATGCCAAACAGCTTGAACCAGGCCTTCACCTGCCAGTTGACGTTGGCGGTCTGGTCGGTGAAGTTTTCTATGGCGTCCACAAGCAGCAGGGTTTTGCTCGGCTTGTGCAGCATTGCGACTTCCCACATGAATCGGCTGCCTCGAATGAGCACCTGGTCCATCGTGTCGCCCCACTCATTCGGAGGACAATTTCCCAGTATCCAATCGAAACGCAGACGCGGAACCTTGCGTTCAACACCAGGGCATATGTACGTCTTGGCCGCAGGAAAACGGGATTGCGCCTTCGCCACATACATGTAGTGAAAGGATCCCGGGGCAACGATGCAGCTGACTGAACCCAGCCCCGAAACCGCTTTCGCAGTAGCGTCATCCATGTCACACGGCGAGTGCAACATCAAAGTGCCGTTTGCCAATCGGACAATGCTCATCCGCGCATTGAACCTGCATCCCGCGTACTCAACGGGATAATCCAGCAACCAGATTTGGTCCGGGATAAATTCTGTCAACTGCATTGGGAGTCGCTAATCGTCACGATGGGCTGCGGACATGGCGATCTCCTTCAAGCGCGTCGTCGATCGGATGCGACAACACGTCACTTGCTGCGCACACGAGGCGGCCAAAGCATACGCTTGGACTCCGTCAGCAACGAGGAAATCGGCAGGCTGCCAAAGACGCAGGGCCTCCTGTGTGCGTCCCCCGGATCATCAGCGTAGGCTACAAACTGCGGCACCCACCTATGCGAGGACACGTTATGGATGAGCAATTGACCCGGCATCAAAAGATCGCGCTTGCATTGACGCAAGGGGCCACTCCTGACGTCGTGACCAAGAATATGGGCCTCCCGCTCATGTGCGAGCGGACTGTCGAGCTGTTCGAGGGGATGCTTGCAGAAGTACGCAAGAAATTTCCCGAGGACACGCCGATCTGATTGGTGGAACCGGAAACCGGGGTCGAAACCGGGGTCAGAGTCGACTTTTCAAGAAAGTGCACTCTGACCCCGGTTTTTGCCGTTTTGACCGCCTTGCGATCGAACAGTATTCCTGCACTTCCTGCATGTTGAGCCGCCCGAGCTGGGCGCGTGAGCTGAATCTGCATGTCGTGCGCCTGGGTACATATGGCCGGTCTGCGCAAACGGGGTTGAAATGCGCAGATGGATTCACTCTTCGTGCAAGGCGTTCTGGATGTCTTCCAGGGGTGCGTTGGTAAAGGTTTTGGCGACTTCCCGGATGATGCGCCGCTCGGTTTCCTTGTGCAGCTGTGGTCGCATCTGGCCCAGTGTCTGCGGATCGGCCATGAGTACGAGATGTTGGTACTTGTTCTGCAGGGCAGCGGCGTTCAGCCGGTGCGCCAGCTGTTTGGCGAAGGTGGCCTCATCGATGGACTGCTCGTCGGACTCCGGCGGCCGGTGACCCGAAGGGCCATCATTGAGCAGGTCACGAGGCCTGAGCAGTTCCACCTGTTCCAGCGACGCCTTGTAGTCGGTGCCTGCGTTGCGGAACAGGCGTGCCTCTTCGCCGTCGGCGACCAGGATCCATGTACCGGCGGGTATCTTTTTCATTTTTGGTCTCCCTTGCAAAACTGTCGAAGCGGTTGTGCCTGCAGCAGAACACACGCGGGCTTTACCGGCGGCAAACATCAGCGCGCGAGATTGACGTGTGGTTCAGGCATGAGCACGCATGGCCGGTCGAAAACGGGACTCGGAACAACAACCTCAAGGGCAGGTCCTGTTTTGCCACATTCAAGAAAGCCGGGCCACCTCAGGATCGGTTGCTGCCACGTCGCAAATGGACAATTGAAGCGGACCCCATTTCCGTTCGAGAAAATTCCACTTCTGGAGTCAGCCAATCCGGCGAGGATGACCGAGGATCCTGACGGCAATCACCGCTGCATCGGTCGGGAAAAGGTCGGGCAAGGTGACACCTGAGCGTTCATTCAAGCCGACGCGCCAGTTCCTGCGCTTTTCCGCAGTTCGCATGGGTTCACGTTGCTCGCCGCAAGCTGTCCCGCTAAGCGTCGATGATCGAGTCAGACCGCGGATGCCAGGAAGTCCCGGCATCCAACCAAAATACCGCGGACAGGCCATGAATCGGAGAACGTCATGGCTAAATCCGCCGCCAGCGGCCAAGGGAACGGAGCGGGACCGACCCAGTCAGCGATTGCGGTGGAAGCGCAGCTGCGCCAACGAACCACCGAGCTGGAGACTGCCCTGCGCGAAGCGCAACGGGTCAGTGTGTCGTTACGCGAATCCGAAGCGAAATTCAGCAGCATGGCGCATAACTCCCTGCTCGGCATTTCGATCATCGTGGACGGCAAGTACACCTATACGAATCCCGCATATGTTGAAACATTCGGTTACAGCGCCGATGAGATGCTTGTGCTCGACCCACTTGCCCGCATCGCACCGAGCGATCGTGCGTTCGCTGCCGAAAAGCTGCGTCAAGCGCTTGCTTCCGAGATAGAACGCGCCGAATTCGCGCTGCACGTGCAACGCAAGGACGGGACGCTGCTGGACATCGAGATCTCCGGCAGCGCCATGGTGGTGAACGGAAAGCGGTCGCTCATCCTGCTGACAAAAGACATCACGTCACGGACCACCGCCGAACGACGGTTGCGCGAAAGCGAGGAAACCCTGAGGACAGTCGCAGCCTCTGCGAACGACGCCATTCTGATGATCAACAACGACGGCCAGATCACTTTCTGGAATGATTCCGCCGAAACGATCTTTGGTCACAGCAGCACCGAGGCCATCGGCCAGGATCTACACGCGCTGCTGGCTGCACCGCAATACCTGCAAAGCCATAGGGAAGCCTTCGCCCATTTCCGTGAAACCGGCGAGGGTGCGGCGATTGGCACGCTGCGTGAAATGAGCGCCATAAGAAAGGGCGGCACGGAGTTCCCGATCGAAATATCCCTCTCAGCCGTCAAGCTCGAAGGGAAATGGAATGCCGTCGGCATAGTTCGCGACATCACCGACCGCAGGCGACTGGAGCGAACGCGACACGAGCGCTCGGAGAGGATGATCGCGCACGCGGCTGCACTCGATGCCATCACGATGGCCGAAAAAGAATCCAATCACGACATCGACACATTCTTTCGCACCGTCACCGAGCAGGTTGCCCTTGCCACCGGCGTGGCACGTGCCAGCATCTGGCTGTTCAACGCGGAGGAAACGCAGCTTGATTGCAGCGATCTCTATGAGTCCGACGCTGCCCGCCATTCCGCTGGAGTCGCGTTGCCGCAGGATGCCTTTGCAACCGAGTTCCTGGCCTTGAAAGACGCCCACTACATTGCTGCGGACGATGCGTTGACTGACGCACGCACAAGCGACCGTGCCGAAGCCTATCTGAAACCGCTGGGTGTCTCGTCCATGCTGGAGTCGATGATCGACGTGTCCGGCAAGCATCTTGGCGTGCTGTGTCTGGCGTACGTGCATCAGGCCCATCACTGGGAAGATGACGAGATCGCATTCGCGTCACAGATCGCCAGCCGGATTGGATTGGCACTGCTCGCCCGCTCTCAGTTGCTGGCCGAGCGCGCCCAGCACGAAAGCGAGCGGCGCTTGAGCGGCATACTCGACAATGTCGAGCTGATTTCCATCATGCTGGACCGGGACGCCAGGCTGACGTATTGCAACGACTACCTGCTGCGCATTTCGGGGTGGCAACGCGAAGAGATCATCGGGCGTCGCTGGGAAGACGTGTTCCGGCCTCCGCAAACCGTCGAACAGATGCACAAAATCTTTTCGGACCTGCTTGCAGATCGACCTTCCGCCTGGCACCACGAAAGCCAGATAGTGATGC
>JBAUWF010000082.1:0-9486 GCA_049583635.1 Rhodanobacteraceae bacterium | reverse complement strand
AGCACGGACAACGGTTTGAGGTTGGACAACGTGCCGTTGCCGTAGCCGGGCAGGGTCGAGCTGTAGGTGACATCGAGCCGGCTGGTACCGGTATAGCGCAACGTGACGTGCCCCCAGGGCATCAGGCTGATGCCGTCGGCGACGAATGCGGGCGGGAAGTTGGCGCCGCTGCCGACCAGTTGCACCAGATCCATGTCGATCGTGTTGCCGGACGCAAAGCCGATGCCGTTCAGCCACAACGGTGAGCCGTCGGGCTGGTAGGTGTACCAGAACGCCTCGAGGATGCGCTGGCCGTTGTCGGCGTCGCTGAACTCCAGGTCGAAACCGTAGCCCGAGTTGTTCGGGTCGTACCAGATGCCGCTCAGACAGGCATTGGTCGCGCCGGGCCGGTTGGCCTCGACAAGTGCGGCCCGGGTCAGGCGGCGAAGGTTCATCGAGCCGGCCGTGAACCCGGCGGCGGTGGGTTGCCAGCTCGCCGTGCCGTCATCGGAACTGGTGAACGTGAACGTTACCCGGCCCCATGGCGCCGTGATCGGGCCGCCCGATCCGACCGGGAACGCCGTCGAGGTGGTGCTGAACATGTCGACCGCCATGGTGTTGCCCTGGGCGTTGCCGACGCCTTGCAGGAACAACGGCTGACCGTTCTGGAACACGTACCAGGTCGCATAGAAGAAGTGCGGTGTCGGCAGTGCCTCGAGCAGGAAGCCGTGGCCGCTCTGGCCCGGATCGTACCAGTTGCCGCTGTAGGAGCTGTCGAGCGTGATCGCAGCGGTATCGCTGCGCATCGGATCGCTCTGGCCGATCACATCGGGATTGGTGTTCGGATTGCCGGGACCGGTGGCGTTGGTGTCGTAGCCGCCGACCGTCGCCTCGCAGTCGAGCGTGGAGTTCTGGCTCGGCCCGTTGGGCTGGGCGCCGGTCGCCAGCGGTGCCGGCCGCACGATGGTGTCGCTGTCGAGGCCATAGACGAAGTAGTCGCTCACGCCATTGGTGTCGCCGCCGACGAGATTGCTTGCGTCCGAGGTCACGCTGACCGCTCCACCGCCGCAGGCGATCTTCGGATCACCCATGTCCTGGTTGGGTTGCTGACCGCCCTGACCGGTGATGACGCCGAGCCCGGCGTTGGCCGCGCCGCTCTTGCGCAGGTGTTTTGCACTGGACTGGCTGCCGCCGGAACGACCGTCGAAGATGTACGCATTGCGTCGCCCGCCACCGGCGCCGGGCACCAGATTGGACGCACGCGAGGCGAACGCAATGCGCTGGCCGTCCGAGGAAATGCTCGGCGGTCCGGCATCGGCATCACCGGGCGTGCCGCCGGCACTTTGCGAGATGGGCAGGATCTGGCCGGTCGTGAGGTCTTTGCGTACCACCTGCGCGGTGCTCGCGCCGCCGAGGTTCTCGGCGGTCGTCGTGAACACGACGTAACGGCCATCGCCCGAGATCATTGGTGCGCAACTGTCGCCGTCGCCCTGGGTGCCGTTGGCGGTTACGCTCACGCGGCTCACCTGACCGGTCGCGACGGTGCGCACGAATACATCCCTGGCGCCATTGGTGTCGTCCGGCACGAGATTGGTCGCCGCCGAGCAGAACGCCATGAGTGTTCCATCGGCGCTCAGCGACGGCGATTCGCTTTCACCATCCAGCGGCGCGCCATTCATGCCGGTGGTCGGACACGTGAACTGGAACAGGCCGTCGGGATTGGAGTTGCACACGGAGGACATGCCCGCGTCCTTGGCCGCGGCTGCGCCGGTTGGATCGCGCACGAAGACCGCCCCCAGGCCATTCAGCGAGATCTGCGCATCGTGCAGGTTGCCGGACAGGCGCGCGCCCGAGGCATCGCGGCTGAGCAGGCGCGTCTGCCCGTTGCGCCGGTCGTGCAGGTAGATATCCGCGCCACCCGGGTTGGTGTCGGGGGCGCTGGCCAGATCCTTCTCGAGCGATTGGAAGATCACCAGCGATCCGTCCCCGGACAGGCCGGGCTTCTCGGAAGGTTCGGTGGTCGGCGCGCCGCTGACCGTCGTCGACTCGGGCTGCGGCGGGATCAAGGTGCCGATTGCCGCGACGGTCGAGGTCTGACCACCGTCGTACTGGGCCGTCACATGCACCGCGAGCTGGCAGTTGATCTGGCAGCCGGCGATGATGTCGACCAGATTCGCCGTGAACGTGCAGCTCGCGCTCGCGCCGGCGTCAAGGCCGCCGATCGCCCAGGTCAGCATCCCGTTCGCCACGCTCGCATCGCACTGCACCGAACCGATCGACAACTGCGAAGGCAGCGCGGCCGTTACCGTCAGCCCGCCAAGCGCGCTGTCGCTGCCGTTGGTAATGCCAAGCGTGTAGTTCACCGTGTCGCCTATGCCGTACGGCCCCGGACTGCTCGCAATCGCGTGCAGCATGACGGTGCCGGGCGCGGTGGCTGCGAGAACCCGGAATCCGTCCGGCAGGCTGTCCATCAAACCACTCGAACCTTGCGTCGCGATGACGGTACGACTACCAGGCATCGCGTCCGCTGCAATGGCCAGCGTTGCCGTCGCGGTGTTCGCATTGACGATGACGAGGTTGTTGACGCTGATTCCGGAGTCGAAGTCAAAATTCGTACCGGACTCGAATCCGATACCGGAAATCGTGACGGCGACCGATGATCCGGGAGTCCCGTTGTCGGGCGTGACCTGTGCCACGCTGAACTGCGTAATTTCGGGAATATCACCGAACGAGGTCGCCGCGATTATTTCGGTGCTGCTGCCGGCCCCCACGTTGCGGTTCCACTGGAGGCCCGCTGCGTTGTCCGCACAACCAACGTTCGCGACCATATTGTCGAGCTGCAACTGGCCCACCTGCGACCAGATCTGCGGATAGGTCGTGGCCGTCGCGCGATCCGCAGGCGTCAGCGGAATCAGCAGAATGAAATAGCTGGCGGGCGTCCCGCAATCGCTGCCGCCGGGACTGTTGGAGGTCGGTTCGCGCAGCGGAATACCACTGTCCTCACCAGCGAGATAGAGATCGCCGGCAAGAAATACGCTGATGTTCTGATTGCCCGAGCCGTTGTTGGTGACCGACAGCTCTTTCGCGAAAAAGTTGCTGCCGTTGATGTAGGCGATGGTCAAATTGGCCTGAAGGCCGGTGTTTCCGATACCGCCGACAACCGTGACCACAAACGGATCGCTCGAAGTCCCGCGCCCCGACACTCCGCTGATCGATATCGGCGAGAAAGGGGTGTCATCGATAGTGACGGCAGTGGTGCCCGGATGGGCGAGAAAGTCCGGGCCGTACAGCGTGTCGCCGGCAGCGACAAACCAACCATAGTCGGCCGTGTCGGTGTTGTCAGTCGGATAGAACTGACCGAACCCGGGTACCTGCGCGTTCAGCACCTGGAACGACAAGTCGCTGCCGACGCGGATGGTCAGCGGATTGCCGTTGATCGTGCTCACCGTGGGTGCATCGGTCGCGGCTTTCGTCGCCGGCCGTCCCTTGGCGAGCACATTGCCGCCAAAGGTCGACAAGACCAGCGCCGCGCATGTCAGTGCAAGCAGGGCGATACGGCGAACACCCGTGCGTATTGGCGGCTGTTGCTCGCGATCGACCGACGCGTTGTTCCTGACGGTGCGATTTGCCACCAAACTGCCGGCCGAGTGGTTCATGTTCTGGTCTCCTTCATTCAAGACGCGCGATTGGTGATATGAATGTTCACAACGGGAATGCTCTGATCTGTGCAAAGCAGGCGTTGTCGGCTGCACGTGCGCGCAGCGAGCATGTGAGACAGTATTGAGTGGTCTTGCGGAAACATCGCGGAGTGCGCTTAAAACCGACTCATCGATGAGAGCATATTCATTCGTACGTGCGTAGGATCGCGCATCCCAATCCCCGCAATTCGCCGCGTGTGAGTTCGCACCAGACGCTACGCTTGCACCCGTGGCCGGTCAAGGCATCATATCGTGAACGGTGTGACAAGCGCCCGCGGGACGGCAGGTCCCTTTGAACCGCTCGCGCCGCGCAGCGGCAACAAAGGTCGGTGAGCCACAGGCTTGCCAGCACCCGGGCCGGTCCGGGCAGCCTGCCGGGATGCAGGGACGGCACCCGAATTCATGCGCAACAAGGACAACGGTTGTGGCGAGACCATGTGAACTCGGCAGGATCGGGGCGCCGCGGCCGAATGTTCGCCTGTTCTTTGCGCTGTTCCCGGATGCCGATGCCGTCGCGTGCATCGTTCGTCTGGCACGCGCCTTGCGCAACGAGTTGACACTCAAGAGCAATTCGATACGTGCCGAGCGGCTGCACGTTACCTTGCACTTTCTCGGGAATTACACCGACCTGCCGCGCAGCGTGATCGCGGCGGCACGCGTCGCGGCGGGCCGGGTCGTACAACCGCGGTTCGAGATCGCATTCGATCGAGTGTCGAGCTTCGGCGGGCGGTCACGCAAGCGGCCGCTGGTGATGCTTGGCGGTGACGATCTGTCCAGGCTGCACGCATTGCGGGACGCGCTTGCGGGAGAACTGGAACAGGTTGGACTGACCGAAATGGTCGATCGACGATTCACTCCACACCTCACACTGCTTTACGATGATCGAGCAGTCGCATCGCGGCGGGTCGATCGTATTGCCTGGACCGCGCGTGAATTCGTGCTCGTACACAGTCTTGTCGGCCGAGGCGAACATTGCATTCTCGATCGCTGGCCATTGACGGCCGCGCCGGCCCCGCAGCCGGGAGTCGCACCATGAGCGCAGGGCGACAACACGCGAGATTGCGTCACATCGGCGGCTGCGCGTTTCCCGCGGCGAAACAGACTCACGCCGGCAGGCGCACTTCCAGCAACTCGATATCCGGGGAGGTGAGCAGTGCGTGTTCGACACCCGCCGGGATTACGCAACTGTCGCCGGCTCGCAGACGGTGGTGACCGAGTTGACTGCCGGTCAGTTCAAGTTCGCCGTCCAAGACAAACACGAACAGCAGTTCGCCGGAATGGATGTGAGTAGTCGGTTGCTCGACCGCGGTCGATGCTTGCGTTCTTCGCAGCACGCCCACCGAGGCGATTCCGACGGTCGCTTCGGCGATGCCGGTGTCGCGCACTTCCAAGCCGGCGAGACGCGATGGCTGCCAGGTTGCGTCGGCGGCGACATGACGCACGAACCGCTGCGATCCGAACAGGCGCTGCGGTGACATTCCGGGTGTCGGCAAGGTCATGCCGTGATCGGCAAAGGTCTCGTGCCGGGCCGGGCAACCGATCTCGATGACTTCGAGGCCGACCGAGGATTCCAGTACCCGGTGACGAATGCCGGGAGGCTGCAACACGCAGTCGCCTTCGTGCATCACGAATGGTGGTCCCTGATCCTCGTACACCACACGCACCCATCCGGTCCGGCAATAGATCATCTGAAACCGGATGTTGTGATAGTGCACGTAATCGGGCACCGGACCACCTTGCGGGATGCGGATATGCGAGGCGACGAAGCGCCCGCCGAGGCGGTCCGGGATCAGGTCGCGGTAGTGCATGCCGGCGCGCCCGACGTTCCACGCGGCGCTGTCGCCGCCGCGACTGACGGCGAAGGACTGGCACGCGTCCGGCAACACAATCGGTGTGTCAGCATCGACCCACTCCAGTCGCACGCCGTTGGGTGCACGCAGCGGTCGCTTGTCGGGCGGCAGCGCGGCCGGATCGCAGGTGAGACGCAGCGTCGGCGCGGTGCGTTCGACGCCGTTTTGGAGGCGCAATGCAACCCCATGACCGGAGACGACGGCAGTCGACGGTGCGTCGGCCGGCATGATCATGTCGATCCGGAATCCCAGGCGGTCAACAAAAAACGCCACGGTTGCAGCCAGATCGACACACGGCAGTACAATCTGCGCGGTTTGTATCGATGCGGGGCGGACGCTGTCGGGATTTGCTGTCATCGTCAGGTTGGCCTCGACGCAACTGCGCGAACAGGTGAACCGCGTGGCGCCGTCGCGCTCGCGCGGGGCGCCCTCATGATGCACGGTCGGGGAAGCCGGCGGCATCGAACGAACCGCCGAGGCGGTTTGTGCCGGATTGCCGGCCGTGCGGTCGGCGCATCGGTTCGAAGGACAATACTCGCATGAACGCCAACCGCAATCCGCAGGCCGAACAGATGGGCGACGAGGCGATGACGCGCACCCTGGCGTATCAGGCCGCGGCGATCTGGCCGCAGGAGCAGCCGCTGTTCGATCGCTATGCCTTGTCGGGGCCGCTGCGCATCCTCGATGTCGGCTGCGGTACCGGCGAGATCACGCGGCGCCTCGCTGTCCGCTATCCGGATGCGCGCTTGCTCGGCATCGATATTCTCGAGTCCAACCTCGTCGTCGCACGTCGCGAAAGCACGGCACTGGGCGAGCGGTTGCACTATCAGCAAGGCGATGCGTTCGCGCTCGATATTGCCGATCGGGCGGTCGATCTAGTCGTGTGCCGACACATGTCGCAGGCGGTGCCCGATTTTGCCGAGGTGCTGGTCGAGTTTCGTCGCGTGCTCAAGCCCGGCGGCTGGCTGCACCTCGTATCGGAGGATTACGGCATGTTGCATTTCCCGGACGGCAGCGGCGGCCGCGCGGGCTTCGATTCGGACCGTTTCTGGAACGACAACGCGATACCGTTCCTGCGCGGCGTCGGCTGCGACGGACACAGCGGCCGGCATTCGCCGGCGTTGCTCGATGCGGCGGGATTCGAGGACATTGCGGTCGACTACGTCGTGGTGGATACGCTGCGTGTGCCCAGACCGATCTTCGCCGGTGTCCTCGGCGCGTGGCGCGACGGCTACGCGAAACCTCTGGCCGACGCGTTCGGGCGTCCACTCGACGAAGTGATCGACGATTTCGACGCGATGATCGCCGCCGTCGAAACACCACCGAACTATGCGCTGTGGCAGGTGCCGGTGGTATCCGGGTGCAAACAAGAATCACGGAACGATTAACGGGGAGACTTAGCCATGAGCGATCGCGACGCGCGCATCGATGCCTATATCGCCAAGGCCGCGCCGTTCGCCCGGCCGATCCTTACCGAGCTGCGTGAACTCGTCCACGAGGCCTGTCCGGATGTCGAGGAAACGCTCAAATGGAGTTCGCCGTCCTTCGTTTACTCCGGTGGCATCCTCGCCGGCATGGCCGCGTTCAAGCAGCATGTGTCGTTTGGTTTCTGGAAACACGCCATGGTCGTCGGTGAGGATGCGCCGCGCGAGGGCATGGGCAGCTTCGGCAGGCTCGCAACGCTGGCGGACCTGCCGCCGCGCCGTCAGCTGATCGCATGGATCAGCAAAGCCATGCGGCTGAACGAGCAGGGCGTGAAAACGCCCGGCGCGCGCAGGACGCGAAAACCCAGGCCGGCGCCGAAAGCGCCACCCGATCTTGCTGCGGCGCTCGCACGCAACAACAAGGCACGCGCGACGTTCGATGCATTTTCGCCCAGTCAGCGACGCGAATACGTGGAGTGGATCAGCGAAGCAAAGCGCGACGAAACGCGTGCACGTCGTCTCGCGCAAACCGTCGAATGGCTCGCGCAAGGCAAACCGCGCAACTGGAAATACATGCAGCGCTGAACGACATTACTGCGCCAAGTGGCAAGATCAGTTACCGCGAGCCCTGGAGTTTCGCTCACGGATCGCGCATGTCCCGGTCGCGCGCTGGCGCCAGTGGCGCCAGATCCGCAGGCAGGGTGAATTGCGGATAGTCGTGCAGCAGAATGAGCACCTGCTTGCGTGCGCCGTTGCTGTCGCCGCGTCGCAATGCCTTGCGTGCCGCGTCGACCAGGGCTTGCGCAGTCGGTTCCGGAGTCGCCGCCCGTTTGGACGCCCCGGCCATGTTGGGTGCTGTGGTCTCCTTCATTGGTTGCGCGGGCGGCGAAGCGGGAGCCGGTGGTGCGGACTGCATCGACGCTGCGGGTGCAAGCGGCGCTGCATGGGCCGTCTGCGGTTTGGCCGCGACGGCGTCATCGGCTTCACGCGCGATGTTCCCCGCGCGTCGCCCGGCGAGGGCCTGACGGGCTTCGGTTTTCTTGTCTTCGCGCGGCGCGGATTGCGCGGTGGGCGATGCGCTCGTCGCTCGCGCCGCGAGATTTCCGATGGACATCGAAGATTTCGGAAGCAGTTCGCGCTTGCGCTCCATCGTTCCAGCGCCCGAAGGCGGTGGCGCCGGTTCATCGAACGAGTCGGTTTGCGCACGTGTTTCTGCGGCCGGCGTCGGCGCCGTCTGTTGCTGTGTCGGCTCGCGCATCGGTTCACGCATCGGCTTGAGATGCCATGTCACCCCGACGGCCAGCACCAGTACCGCTGCGGTGCCGAGTCCGACCAGCCAGCGCGGCGAGTGCAACCGTGGCGACGAAGCTACCGCGCGCCGGGCTTCTGCGAGTACGCGCGCATCGAGCGACGCATCCGGCTCGGCCCTTGGCAGACGCCGATACAACGCGCCAAGTTCGCGCTCCTCGCGTGTCGGCTCGTCATCCGGTGGCGGTGGCATGGGTGCATTCATTCGGTCAGTCGCTGTCGAATCTGCTTGAGAGCGTAACGCAGACGCGACTTCACGGTCTCGCGCCCGACGCCGGTGATGGCAGCGATGTCGTCCAGGCTCAGTTCCTGTTCCATGCGCAACACGAATACGCCGCGTTGCTCGTCCGGCAGATTCTCCAGTGCCAGCTGCAGGCGTCGGCGCTGCTCGAACGCCGACAGCGATTGCTCGGGCTGCTCGCGTTCGGGAATGGTTTCATGTGCAAGTGCCCGAGCGGTTTCGTCGACGTCGGCCTGCGGGCGCGCGCGCCGAAAACTGTCGACGACGAGGTTGTGCGCCAGCGCGAGCAACCAGGTGGAAAACTTCGCCGCGGGACGATAATTCGCGCGCGCCGCGATCAGACGGCTCCAGGTTTCCTGGAACAGGTCGTCGGCCTGCGAGCGCTGTCCCACGCGCAGCAGAATGAATCGGTACAGATGTGCGCGATGGCGGGCGTATAGCGTGCGGAACGCGTCGATGTCCCCCGCCGCATACGCGAGCATCAGCGCCGCATCGTCGTCCCCGGAACCATCCATGGCCCGGGAGATTACGGCATCGGCCGTCACGCAGTAAGCCATTGCGTGCGTGTGCCGATGTGCACGACGTTTCCGTCATCGCTCTGTCACGGTTTTCGTCGCCGACTGTGGCTCGAGGGTACGCAGCCCCTCGGCCAGTTCCACCAGACGCACGAAGCTCGCGCGGTATCCATGTGGATCGTCACCGCGCGCGCCCCGCGCCAGTGTCGCGATTTGCGGCAATGTGTAGTTGTCGAGATATTTCGCACCGCGCAGGCTTTCGGCAAACGCGGCAACGGCTGCGGCAAAACGCAGGCGCCGGCTCGGTGTTCCGGACTGATCCGAGTCGGTCACTGCGCGCTCGATCAATCGGCTGTGGTCCGTGCCGGGCAGCTTGTAGCGCAACCGCAACCAGGCCAGTTCCTTGCGGTTGCCATCGCCCGCGGGGTGGCTGCCGTAGCGCAATGGATCGATGCGTGCCGCGTCGGAACC
>JBAUWF010000081.1:0-51269 GCA_049583635.1 Rhodanobacteraceae bacterium | reverse complement strand
TATCAGAACATTGTGACCAACGCGAACACCGACGTGAACACGTATGACACCGTCGGGCGCTTCTACTACGCGCGTGCGACCGTGAAGTTCTGATCCAGCCGGTTGTTGTGTCATCATTGCCGCGCGGTCCCGGCCGCGCGGCTTTTTTTTTGGCGCGAGCAGCACGAACGGTCAAGGCACGAACGGGTTTCGGAATAACCATTCAGCCCAAGATCGGATTTCATGGAAGGCTGTGCCGTTCGACAGGCCTTGCCCCGCACCTGATGCGCGGGTTCGAAAACGAACGACGGTGGAGCGAGGAGCAACTTCGGCGCTTCGACTCGGTGAACTGCGGCTACTGCGTTAGAGCGTCCGGTTACCCCGCACAGGATCGGGTGTTTGGAGACATCGTTGCGCCTGTTCCAGGGACTTTCGGTCCCGGCGATCGACAGTCGTCGCCATGCTTGCTTGCCGCGGCAGGACGCTCAATCACGCCGAAGTTCGATATCGCCGCTGAAGGTTTCCACCTTGGTCTGTCCATCGCCGTTGCCGGTGGTGACATCGAGATGGCTGCCCGGACCGTACTCTTGATCCTTCACTGCGCCGAAATCGCTGCGGATCGATCCGCTGAAGGTCTCGGCACCCAGATGCATCGAGACATCGGCCGGCAAGGTCAAGTGCACGTCGCCGCTCATGGTCTCGATGCCGATGTGCGCACCGGCGGCCGGCGTCCCGCGCAAGGTGACGTCGCCCGACACCGTACCGACATCGAGCCGATGGTAGTTGTTCGGCTCCGCATCGATATTGCCCGATACGGTCTGGAAACTGACGTCGCCGCCGAGCCCGCGTGCGCGGATGTCGCCCGACACGGTTTGCATGTGGGCGCGATCCGATCCACCGCCGACGTCCATGTCGCCGCTGACACTGTCGAGTTCGACCTGGCGGGCAGAGCTGTCCACGCGCATCTTCCCGCTGACTGTATTGGCGTCCAGCGTTTTTGCGTCGATACCGGAAACCGCGATATCGGCACTGACCGTTTCGAGCTTGAGCAGCGCCGCATGCGGCACTTTCAGATCGAGCACGGTGTTGCCCATGTGCGAGTCGGCACCCCAGCTGAGCCAGCCATGGTCGTCGGGTGGTTCGACCTTGATTGTCAGGTGACCGCGGTCACCTTCGATCTTGAGGCCCTTGGCGCCGTCACCGAGCGTTCCGGTGACATGCATCTCGGCCTTGTTCCAGCCACTGACGGTCAGTGATCCCTTGATGTTGGAGACATCAATGCGCGCGTTGGCTTCCACCGGTCGCGTCTGATCAATCGACTGTGCCGCATGAACGGCTCCTCCGAACATCAGCGCCAGGACCAACGCATTGAAGGTGATTGCTTTCATGATTCGCTCCGGGGGCTATCCTGCTTTCATGGCAAGCCGCGCAAGCTTCATGCGCTGCTCGTTGTTGCGGTTGAGCAACCTGACCAGAAACACCGCATCGGGTTGTTGTTCAAGTGCCTGCTCGAGTTCCGTGTGCGCCGCATCGAGGACCACGGCTGCGCCGGCCAGCCGCGGATCGGTACTCGCGATGCGGGCAAGCGAGCGTCGCTGATCGGGTTCGGCGGATGGACGTACCGGCAAGGACTGTCCGGGCGTCGATGCCAGCGGCAGCACATCCGGGCGATGCAACGCAAAGCCGATCAGACCCGCGCCGAGCGCAATCGCAATGCCGGCCGCGACTGCGAACGCGAAGCCGCGCGCCGGCCGGGACGACCCAGCGGGAGCCGTGCCGGCGATGCGCGTGGCGATGCCCGGCCACAGGTCGCGCTCTGGCGCACGCTCGCCGCCCAGTTCACGCAGGCGCCGACGGATTTCGAATTCGCTCATGACGGGTCTCCGAGCATGCGTTGCAAGAGTCCGCGCGCACGATGCAATTGTGCCTTGGACGAGCCGACCGCCATGCCGAGTTCGCGCGAGATTTCGGCATGTTTCCAACCTTCGATGTCGTGCAGCACCAATACTGCGCGCGCGCGCGGCGGCAGACGTGCAACGGCGCGTTCGAGATCGGCTCGCTCGCCCGCGCAAAACGACCTGACCGGTTCGAACATGGCATCGAGCTCGATGTCGGGTGTCGCGAACTCCGGCGCACGGCTGCGCAAATCCATCAGCGCGATATTCACGGCGAGGCGGTGCAACCAGGTGCCGAATGCGCTCTCGAAGCGAAAACTCGCGAGCTTCTGCCAGGCGCGTACAAATGCTTCCTGGGTCAGCTCGTCCGCGCGCGCCTCGTTCATCCCAGAGAGCCGCCAGACCGCGCCGCGCACGCGCGCGACATGGCGCCGATACAGCGATTCAAACGCGCGCGCATCGCCTTCGACCGCACGCCGAACCAAAACCGTGTCAGCGGTTTCGCTCGGTTGCGGATCGGCCAACGGCAACGGCATGGCGGGGCAGGCGGCATTCATCTTGCCGGTTTGGATGCAACGAACCGGCGCAGGGTTTAGCGATGGCTGCGAGCGACATGACTGTGCCAGTCAACGCCGTCCGGCGATCAGTTCTCGTTGCCGAAGGAATTACTCGAGGCCGTACCCGTAATTGGCGTGCAGTTCAAGTTTGAACGTACCGCGTGTTTGAGGTCACGTGACATCGTCGCATCCTCAACGGGCGTCGGTGGTCACTTCCGCGGCCAGCGCGGAGGCCGCGCCAAGCGCGTGCGCGACGCGTTGCTGTTCGGCTTTGAGTTTCTCGGGCATGCGCGTACCGAACGAGTCGAGGTAGTCGCCGATCGCGGCGAGTTCAGCCTGCCAGCCTGCATGATCGATTTCAAACAGCGCGCGCACGTTCGACTCGGGCAAATCGAGACCGTCGAGATTGAGGCCGTCGACCGGCGGAATCCGGCCGATCGGCGTTTCCTCAGCTTTGGTCGCTTCCTTGCAGCGGCCGATGACCCATTCGAGCACACGCAGGTTTTCGCCGAATCCGGGCCACAGGAACTGGCCGTCGTCGCCCTTGCGGAACCAGTTGACATGAAAGATCTTCGGCAGCCTCGTGCCGGGTTTGTCGAACGACAGCCAATGCGCGAAATAATCGCCGTAGTTGTAGCCACAGAACGGTTTCATCGCCATCGAGTCGCGACGCAGCACGCCGACCTTGCCGGTCGCCGCGGCGGTGGTTTCCGATCCCATCGAGGCACCAAGCAGGACGCCATGGGCCCAGTCGCGCGCCTCGAACACCAGTGGCAACAGGTTGGCGCGGCGTCCACCGAACACGATCGCCGATATCGGCACGCCCTCGACATCTTCGGCATGCGGTGAGTAGCTCGGGCATTGACGTGCCGATACCGTGAAACGCGAATTCGGGTGTGCGGCGGGGCCATTCGCCGGGTCATAGTCGCGGCCCTGCCAGTCCTTGACCGGCGTACCATCGGGCAGACCCTCCCACCACGGTTGGTTGTCGGCTGTGATCCCGACATTGGTGAAAATCGTATCGTGCTGGATCGTCGCGAGCGCGTTCGGGTTGGTTTTGCGGCTGGTTCCGGGCGCCACACCGAAATAACCTGCCTCCGGATTGATCGCCCACAGGCGACCGTCCGGGCCCGGTGTCATCCAGCAGATGTCGTCGCCGACTGTCCACATTTTCCAGCCGGCCTTGCGGTAGCGCTCCGGCGGAATCAGCATCGCGAGATTGGTCTTGCCGCAGGCCGACGGAAACGCCGCGGCGATGTAATGCGTCTCACCCTCGGGATTTTCGATGCCGACGATGAGCATATGTTCGGCCAGCCAGCCCTTGCTCTTCGCCTGCCACGAGGCGATGCGCAGTGCGTGGCATTTCTTGCCGAGCAGGGCGTTGCCGCCGTAGCCGGACCCGTACGACTTGATCGTGAGTTCCTCGGGGAAATGCATGATGAAGCGGCGCTCGGGATCGAGCTCGCCGGTCGAGTGCAGCCCTTTGACGAACGTGTCTGCCCGTTCGCCGCGAGCGGCCCGTTCGATGCCCTCGCGCTCGATCCGCGCAAGTGCCGGTGCGCCCATGCGCGTCATGATGCGCATGTTGGCGACTACGTAGGGACTGTCGGTGATCTCGACGCCACAGCGCGAAATCGGCGAGCCGATCGGGCCCATGCAATACGGGATCACATACAGCGTGCGTCCCTGCATGCAGCCATTGAACAATGCGTCGATCTTCGCGTGCGCAGCGGCCGGGTCCATCCAGTGATTGTTCGGCCCGGCGTCTCCCTTATTGCGTGTGCAGACCAGAGTGACCTTCTCCACGCGGGCAACGTCGTTCGGGTCCGAACGGTGCAGATAGCAGTGCGGATGGGTTTCGGGATTGAGGGCGATCAGATCGCCGTTGGCCAGCATCAGGCCGGTCAGATCCCGGCGTTCGGCATCCGAGCCGTCGCACCAGTGGATGCGGTTCGGGCGCGTCAGGCGGGCGACCTCTTCGACCCAGCGGTTGAGTGCCTCAAGCTTACTCGCCATGATTTCCTCGGCGCGACCCGGTCCGAATGCCCGGGTCCGGGACGTTAGCGGCCGCCGGACGGCTTTGCAAGGACGGCGCGGTATGCGACGCTGCGGCCTGGCATACCGAGGAGTTTCGTCATCATGTGGATCGTTCCGCTGATCGTCGCGCTGCTGGTGTCGCTGACTTGTGCCTATCTGCGCGTCGGACTGCGCCCGTGGTCGATAGCCGCCGTGCTGGCGATCCTCGCCTGTGGCTGGCTGATCGGCCCGCACTGGGTCGCAACCATCGTTACCCTGCTGGGTTTCCTTGCCATTGCATTGCCGCTGAACGCTTATCCGTTCCGGCGTCGGCGATTGTCCGCACCGCTGCTTCGCACCTACCGGAAAATCGCGCCGCAATTGTCGCCGACCGAACAGATCGCGCTGGAAGCCGGCACGGTCGGCTTCGAGGGCGAACTTTTCTCCGGAAAGCCCGACTGGTCGCAGCTGCTCGGCCAACCGGTACCGGAACTTTCGGTCGCCGAACAGGCATTTCTCGACGGCCCGGTCGAAGCGGTCTGCCATCTGATCGACGACTGGCAGATCGGCTACGAACTGGCCGATCTCACACCCGAGATCTGGGAGTTCCTCAAGCGCGAAAAATTCTTCGGCATGATCATTCCGGAGAATTACGGCGGCCTCGGCTTTTCGGCGCTCGCGCATTCGGCGGTCCTGCAGAAGCTCGCGAGCATCTCGGCCACGGTCGCCTCGACCGTGGCCGTGCCCAATTCGCTCGGACCGGCCGAATTGCTGCTGCACTATGGCAGCGACGAGCAGAAGGACTTCTGGCTGCCGCGTCTGGCCGACGGCCGCGAGATACCGTGCTTTGCACTGACCGGCCCGTACGCCGGCTCGGACGCGACCTCGATCCCCGATATCGGCATCGTCTGCAAGGACGAATGGCAGGGTGCCAACGTGCTCGGCCTGCGACTCACATTCGACAAGCGCTACATCACGCTCGCGCCGGTCGCGACCGTCATCGGCCTCGCATTCCGCTTGTACGATCCGGACCACCTGCTCGGCGATACCGAAGATATCGGCATCACGCTCGCGTTGATTCCGCGCGACACGCCGGGACTCGAGATCGGCCGGCGTCATCTGCCGCTCAGCATTCCGTTTCAGAACGGCCCGTTGCGCGGCAAGGACATGTTCGTGCCGCTGTCCCAATTGATCGGCGGACCGGAGATGGCCGGCCATGGATGGCGCATGCTGGTCGAGTGCCTGTCGGTTGGTCGCGCCATTTCACTGCCGTCCAACGCAACCGGCGGGGCGCGTGCCGCAGTGGCTGCGACCGGAGCCTACGCGCGCATCCGCAAGCAGTTCGGTCTGGCCATCGGGCGTTTCGAAGGCATCGAGGAAGCGCTCGCGCGGATCGGCGGCTACACCTATGCGATCAGTGCGCTGTCGCGTGCGACCGCGGCGGCGGTCGATCGCGGCGAGAAACCCTCCGTGCCGTCGGCGATTGCCAAATACCACACGACCGAGCTCGGCCGCGAAATCGTCAAGGACGCGATGGACGTGCATGGCGGCAAGGGCATCATTCTCGGGCCGGGCAACTATCTCGGCCGCAGCTGGGAAGGATCGCCGATCGCGATCACGGTCGAAGGTGCCAACATCCTGACGCGCAGCATGATGATCTTCGGGCAGGGCGCGATTCGCTGTCATCCGTACGTGCTTGAAGAGATGCGTGCCGCGGCCCTGGAGGATCGGCGAGATAGCTTGATCGCATTCGATCGCGTGCTTTTTCGCCATGTCGGGTTCGCGATCTCCAATGCCGCGCGCAGCCTCGTGCTCGGGCTGACCGGCGCGCGCATCGGCCGTGCGCCGGGCGATGCCTACACGCGTCGCTATTACCGCAAGCTCAACCGCTATTCGGCCGCGCTCGCGCTCGCTGCCGACACCGCGATGCTGACGCTAGGCGGCCGGCTCAAGCAGAAGGAAAAGCTCTCCGCCCGTCTGGGCGACATTCTGTCGAATCTGTATATCGCATCGAGCCTGCTCAAACGCTACGAGGATCAACATCGCCCGGCGATCGACCAGCCGATGCTGGCCTGGGCATTCCACGATTGCGTCTATCGCATGCAGCGTGCGCTGGATGGCGTGCTGCGCAACTTTCCGTTTCGTCCAGTTGCGTGGGTGCTGCGCTTTCTGGTGTTTCCGCTCGGACGCCGCGAATCGCCGCCGTCGGATCGGCTCGGCCATCGCGTCGCTGCGCTGCTGACGTCGCCGAACGAGGCGCGATCACGTCTGCTCGAGTGGACCTGGCTGGCGACGGCGCCGAACAATCCGGTCGGTCGCATGAATGCGCTGCTGCCGGATGTGATTGCGGCTGAGCCGGTCGAACGCAAGTTGCTCAAGGCGGTCAAGGCCGGCGAAATCGAGGGTTACGACTACGATACGCAACTCGCCGACGCGAAGAATCGCAAGCTGCTGAGTGCGGCCGAATGCGCGCTGCTCGCGCGCGTGCGCGCAGCGACGTTCGAGTTCATTTCGGTCGACGATTTCGACCCGGCCGAACTGGGGCATCCGAACGCGATCCGGACAGAAGGCCGCTCAGGCAGTGATCAGGCGCGCAGCGCCTCGGCGTGATGACGCAGATGATCCTCGACGAAACTTTGCACGAACCAGTAACTGTGGTCGTAACCGGGATGCAGGCGCAGGTTCAGTTTCTGACCGGTTTCGCGACAGGCTGCGGCGAGCCGATGCGGCTGCAGCTGCACGTCTAGAAACGGATCGGCATCGCCTTGGTCGACGAGGATCGTTCCCGGAAATGTCGCGTGGTTGAGCAATTCGCACGCGTCATGTGATTTCCAGTCGTCGCGGTTGTCGCCAAGATAGCGCGAAAACGCCTTCTCGCCCCATGGTACGCGACACGGCGCGACGATCGGTGCGAAAGCGGATACGGACTTGTAGCGATCCGGATTTTTCAACGCGATCGTCAGCGCTCCATGGCCGCCCATCGAATGGCCGCAAAGAGCTGCGCTACTGATGTCGGCCGATTCGAAATGCTTGCCGATCACGTGCGGCAACTCGTCCACGACGTAGCTGGACATGCGAAAGCGTGCCGCGAACGCCGGTGTCGTCGCATCGAGATAGAAGCCCGCGCCTTCGCCGAACTCCCAGTCGCCAGTCGCGCCTTCGATACCGCTATCGCGCGGACTGGTGTCCGGCGTGACCAGCATGAGACCGAGTTCGGCGGCGACACGCTGCGCGCCGGCCTTGATCGCGAAGGTTTCGTGCGTGCAGGTCAGACCGGCGAGGTAGTACAGCATCGGGAAACCGCTATCGCTCGGACGCATGGTCGCAGGCGGCATGAACACGCCGAAGCGCATCGGTCCAGCGCATGCCCCGGATTCGTGCTCGTAGAAACCCTGCGTGCCGCCGAAACAACGCTGTTCGGAAAGGACATGCATCAATACACCACCACGCTGCGGATCGACTCACCAGCATGCATCAGGTCGAAACCGTGGTTGATGTCATCCAGCGCCAGGGTATGCGTAATCAGTGGATCGATCGCGATTCTGCCGTCCATGTACCAGTCGACGATCTTTGGTACGTCGGTGCGTCCGCGTGCACCGCCGAATGCGCTGCCTTTCCACGTGCGACCGGTGACCAGCTGAAATGGTCTGGTCGCGATTTCCTGGCCGGCCCCGGCGACACCGATGATCACCGAAACCCCCCAGCCCTTGTGGCAGCACTCGAGCGCCTGGCGCATCACCTTGACGTTGCCGATGCACTCGAAGCTGTAGTCGGCACCCCCGCCGGTCAGCGACACCAGGCACGGCACCAGATCGCCTTCAACCTCGGCCGGATCGACAAAATGTGTCATGCCGAACTGTTCGGCCAGTTCCCTGCGTGCCGGATTCAGATCGACGCCGACGATCATCGCCGCGCCGGCGAGGCGGGCACCCTGGATAACGTTGAGTCCGATGCCGCCGAGTCCGAACACGACGACCTTGGCGCCAGGTTCCACTTTCGCGGTGTTGATCACCGCACCGATGCCCGTGGTCACGCCGCAACCGATGTAACAGACCTTGTCGAACGGCGCGTCCTCGCGGATCCTGGCGACCGCGATTTCCGGTAGCACCGTGTATTGCGCGAAAGTCGACGTGCCCATGTAGTGATGCAGTTTTTCGCCACCGAGCGAAAAGCGGCTGGTGCCATCCGGCATCAAGCCTTTGCCCTGGGTTTCGCGGATCGCCTGGCACAGGTTGGTTTTCGGGTTGAGGCAATACTCGCACTGGCGGCATTCGGGCGTGTACAGCGGGATCACGTGATCGCCTTTCCTCACCGATCCGACCCCGGCACCCACATCGACCACGATGCCGGCGCCTTCGTGCCCGAGGACGGCCGGAAACAGCCCTTCCGGATCCTCGCCCGACAGTGTGAACGCATCGGTATGACAAAGGCCCGTGGCCTTGATTTCGATGAGCACCTCACCGGCTTTCGGGCCTTCCAGATCGACGCTTTCGATACTGAGTGGTGCACCGGCCTGATGCGCCACGGCTGCACGAACCTTCATGAGAACTCCGTCATGCGAATGGACATGTCTTCCAATTGTGCCGCCGGAACGACTTCATGTCTCGCCTGCGCGGAGCATCAGCTGCGTCGTCGTCGACGGCCGCGGGGCGGCACCGGGCGGCCAATCGTCGCTAGCTCCCGGTTCATCGGCACCGTCAGGACGGCGGCTTGGCGAGACCGAACCGATCGGCCCAATCGCGCAGCTTGTCGAGGCTGACGCCGATGCCGCCGCATGCGATCACCGCAATCCGCCGCGCGTCGGCCAGCGCCGGCGCGTTGCCGTACACGCTGGCCAGCGCCGCGCCGCAGGCCGGCTCGACCAGTACGCGCGTCTCTTCGGCAAAACGCAGACAGGCCCGGACCGCTTCGGCATCGCTGACCGTGATGCTGCGCACCACATGGGTCCGGCAGGCCGCAAGCGCCGCCTCGGCCACGCGAGGCGCCCCGAGCGTCAACGCGATCGTGTCGATGCGATCGAGTGTCACCGTGTGTCCGGCCGCGATGGCCGCGGCAAGCGACGCGGCGCCTTCGGTTTCCGCCGCGGCCACCGGCACGTCGGACCAGCCGACGCGACCGAGTCCCTCGATCACACCGACCATCAGGCCGCCGCCTCCGACCGCAACGACGACGGCATCGGGTTTCGGCCCCTGTCGCGCGATTTCCTCGATCATCGTCGCGTGACCGCGCCACAGCGTCGGATGATCGAACGGATGGATCAGGGCGCCACCGGTTTGACGGGCGATGCGTTGCGCTTCGGCGTGAGCGATGTCCCAGATGGCGCCGCGCACCAGGACCTCGGCACCGAGTGCGGCAATTTTTGCGCGCACGTCGTCAGCGGTGCTTTCGGGTACGACCACGGTGACCGGCGCGCCGAGCGCGCGTCCGGCCCAGGCCGTCGCATAGCCGGCATTGCCGCCGCTCGACGACACCAGGCGCCGCGCACCGCGCGCAACTTCTTCCTCGCACAAAAGGCCGATACCGCGCAGCTTGAACGAGCCGGCCGGTTGCATGGATTCGATCTTCGCCCACAGCTCGCGTCCGGCGCCGATGTCGCTCGCAAGGCGCAAGTAGGGGGTTTCGGTATGCAATGCCATGGCGCCGCCCGTCTTGCTTGCGATGATAACGCCGGTTGCGGACGACGTTTGCCGCGCCGCCCGTCGTTGACGCCGACGGCATCCGCGGTTCTACTGCGCCGATGCCGGTCACCCTCGCCAACCTGCACATCTATCCGCTCAAGTCCGGCGCGCCACTCGCACTCGATCAGGCGTGGGTCGGCCCGCGCGGTCTCGAGAACGACCGGTGCTGGATGGTGGTCGACGACAACCTACGTTTCCTGACCGCGCGCAATCTCCCGCGGCTGACCCTCATTCGCGCGCAGCCGGCCGGTGCTGGCGCACTCGATTTGAGCGCTCCCGACATGCCGCGGCTGCATTTGCGTGCACCGGTAGCAGACACGACGCGAGTTGCCGTGACCGTGTGGGATGACAGCGTCGACGCATTGCCCGCCGATTCGGCGGCCGATGCGTGGATCAGCCGTTTTCTCGATCGCGCATGCCGGCTGGTACATATGGATGCCGCGTGCCGGCGTGGTATCGATCCGGACCACGCGCGCGTCGGCGACGAAGTCAGTTTCGCCGACGGCTTTCCACTGCACGTGATCTCGCAGGCCGCGTTCGATCAACTCAACGACAAGCTTGCGCAACCCGTATCGATACTGCGCTTTCGCCCGAATCTGGTAGTCGCCGACTGCGAGCCGCATGCGGAAGACGGCTGGAAGCGCATCCGCATCGGCAAGATCGAGTTCGATGTCGTCAAGCCATGCATCCGCTGCGTGCTGACCACGATCGATTTCGAGCGCGGCTCATTCGATCCCGGCGGCGAACCGTTGCGCACACTGCTGACTTACCGTCGCGGCGATCGTGGTGTCAGCTTCGGCCAGAACCTGATCGCGCGCGGCTGCGGAACGCTGCGCGCTGGCGACACCGTCGAGCCACTGGCCTGAGATATCGCAGGCCACTACCGCCCAGATATTCCGGAAGGCATGCGCTAGTCAGATCGCCTGTTCCAGTTCCGGCACGATCTTGAACAGGTCGCCGACCAGACCGAAATCGGCGACCTCGAAGATTGGTGCTTCGGCGTCCTTGTTGATCGCGACAATGGTACCGGCGTCCTTGATGCCGGTCAGGTGCTGGATCGCGCCCGAAATACCGATCGCGAGATAAAGGTCCGGTGCGATGATTTTGCCGGTCTGTCCGACCTGCAATTCGTTCGGCACATAGCCCGCGTCAACCGCGGCGCGCGAGGCGCCGACCGCCGCGCCGAGCTTGTCGGCGAGATCGTAGATGATCTTGAAGTTGTCCGACGAGCCAAGCGCACGGCCGCCGGAGACGACACGCGCGGCGCTCTGCAGATCCGGGCGATCGCTCGTGCCCTGTTTGAACTCGACGAAGCGCGTGTGTTCGGGCAGGTCGACATCGACGCCGAGACTTTCGATTGGGGCTGCTTCGGAGGCGGTGCCGGCCGCTGCATACGATGCGGTGCGCACGGTCGCAACCAGCGTCTCGTCCGTCGGTGCCTCGACCGTGACGATCGCGTTGCCGGCGTAGATCGGGCGCTTGAACGTATGTGCACCCTCGACCGCCATGATGTCGGAAACCTGGGCGACGCCGAGCAGGGCGGCGATGCGCGGCATCAGGTCCTTGCCGAAGGTTGTCGACGGACCGAACACCTGCGTGTAGCCGTGCTTCGCCGCAGCAACCACCTGTGGCGCAGCGATCGCCGCGAGCGCGTGCGCGTTTTCGGCACGCTCGATGGTCAGCACCTTCGAGACTCCATCGATTTTCGCCGCTTCGGCCGCGACCTGAGCAGCATCGGTCGCGAGCACCAGCACGTCGATCGCATCCGGCTTGAGCTCACGCGCGCAGGTGACGCACTTGGCGGTGCTCGCGTTGAGCTTGCCGTCCAGGTGCTCGGCAATGATCAGTATCTTGCTCATCGGATGATTCCGTATCGGTTGGAAATCACAGCAGGCCTTTCGACTTCAGTGCGGCGACGAGTTCGCCGACATCCTTGACCATCACGCCCTTGCTGCGTTTTGGTGGTGGCGCGTAGTGTGTGGTCCTGATGTGTTCCTTCGCTTCGATTCCGAGCGAGGAAAGTTCGATCGTCTCGATCGGCTTGGACTTGGCCTTCATGATGTCGGGCAGCTTGATGAAACGCGGCTCGTTGAGACGCAGGTCGGTCGTGATCACGGCCGGCAGACCGACCTCGATGGTTTCGAGACCCGCGTCGACCTCACGCGTGACGCGTGCGACCTCACCGTCGACCTCGACCTTCGATGCAAACGTCGCCTGCGGGCGATCCCACAGTGCGGCGAGCATCTGCCCGGTCTGGTTGCAATCGTCGTCAATCGCCTGCTTGCCGAGCAGCACGATCCCGGGTTGTTCCTTCTCCACAAGCTTGAGCAGCACGCGTGCCGCAACGAGTGGCTGGACGGCGGCTTCGGTCACGACGTGAATCGCGCGGTTCGCACCCATCGCGAGGCCATTGCGGATATGCGCACTCGCGTTGGCCGGGCCGATCGTGGCCAGCACGACCTCCTCGGCGACGCCGTTCTCGCGCAGACGCAGCGCTTCTTCGAGCGCAATGTCGTCAAACGGATTGGCTGACAGCTTCACGCCGTCGGTCATCACGCCGGATCCGTCCGGTTTGACCTGGACGCGCACGTTGTAGTCGACGACACGCTTGTAACCGACCAGGATTTTCATCGATTCGGATCCCAAGGGTTTGTTGCCGCGCGCAAATGCGCGCTTATTCGATCGTGGATATTCGATTCTAGCAGGCCGCCGAAAAAGTCCGTATCGCACACGGGCTGCGCCGCGAAGCCATTCGCCGGCCTTGCGCGGAACCTGCAATGCGCTGGCGCGCCGGGCGCAGCCGCGAACCGGCTACAGGCGCGACAGGATCGCGCTTGCGCAGCGCGTGGCCGAGCCGGTCGCATGCGCAAAGAACAGCGACGGCTCGGTCAGTTCGAGTTCGAGTATGCATGGAGCGCCTAAAGCATCCGGAACCAGATCGACACGCGCGTAGGTCAGCGGTGTGGCGAAGGGGATTGCGGCGAGTGCGCTTGCCCCGAGACGCAGCTCCTCGGCCGAAGGTGAGCGCGGCTCGATCTGTTCGGCTGCGAACAGATCGCTCGTCGGGCCTTCGCCGCGCCTCAGCAGCGGGCCTTTGCGGATTGCATGGCTGAACCTGCCGTCGAAATAGATCAACGCCGTTTCGCCGTGCGTGTCGATGCGTTCGAGATACGGCTGCAACAGCACGCTTCTGCGCGCGTCGAGCAACCGCGCGACGTGCTCGACGGCCGCGTCGCGCTGCGATCGGGAATGGCGCTGGGCATCGCGCGAGCCGGCGCCAACGGCCGGCTTCACCACGAACTCGGCAAAGTCGGCGGCGGCGCCCATGGATATTGAGCGCGCGTCGCGAGCGCCGCCGAGGAATGTGTCGAGCGCCGCGATCGCATCATCGCCGGGTTCGACGAACGTGCTGCGCACCGTTGCGACGCCGACCCGTGCAATATCGGCGAGGTAATGCTTGTCGGTATTCCAGCGAACAATTTGCGCCGGATTGATGAGAAGCGTTTGCTCGGCCACGCGCGCTGCCCAGTCGAGGAACTCGGACAAGCGCATCGCGTAGTCCCAGGTCGAGCGCAGCACGGCCGCCGCGAAACGCGACCAGGCAACGTCCGGATCGTCCCAATCCACGATCGCGACTTTCGCGCCTTGCGTCTCGAGTGCCGTGGCGAGCGGCGCCAGATCCTCGTCGAGCTCGCGCGCGGCGGCGACCGTCACCAAGGCTAGCTGCTTCACAAGCGTATTCTCAGGGCAAATGCCGATCGTGCGCGAGCGTGGTGGGTTTTGCTACGGGTTACAATGATGCGTTCGTATCGCCGCCGCAGGATACTTCCATGTCGATAGTACGTCTGTCCGATCTCGACATTGCCGGTCAGCGCGTGCTGATCCGCGAAGATCTGAACGTACCGATCGATGCAGGCCGCATTACTTCGCAGCAACGTATCCTCGCGGCGCTTCCGACCCTGCGGTTTGCACTCGATCATGGCGCGGCGGTCATGGTCATGTCACACCTCGGGCGGCCGAAGGAGGGCGAGTGGAGCGCGGAGAATTCCCTGGCGCCGGTTGCGCGGCGACTCGGCGAATTGCTCGGGTGCGAGGTGCGGCTGGTCCAGGGCTGGCTCGGCGGTGTCACTCTGCCGCCGGGCGAAATCGTGCTGCTCGAAAATTGTAGGATGAACGTGGGCGAGGCGAGCGACGATGCGGGCCTTGCACGCAAATATGCCGCTCTGTGCGATGTATTCGTCATGGACGCGTTCGGCACCGCGCATCGCGCGCAAGCCTCGACCCATGGTGTGATTCGCTTTGCCAGACAAGCCTGCGGCGGCCCGTTGCTGATGGCTGAACTCGACGCGCTCACTGCGGCGATGGAACGCCCGGCGCGACCGTTGCTCGCGATTGTCGGCGGCTCGAAAGTGTCGACCAAGCTCGCGTTGCTTGAAAACCTGGTATCGAAAGTCGATCAACTTGTCGTTGGCGGCGGTATCGCGAATACCTTCATCGCCGCGAGTGGTCACAGCGTCGGCAAATCGCTGCACGAACCCGACCTCGTGAACATTGCCCGCGGCATCCTGATCGATGCCGACGCACGCGGCGCCGCCGTGCTGGTGCCGACCGATGTCGTCGTGGCGTCCGCGCTCAAGGCCGATGCGCCGGCGACCGTCAAGCCGGTTGCCGACATCGGCACCGACGATTTCGTCCTCGATATCGGGCCCGAAACCGCGGCGCGTTGTGCCGAGCTGATCGACGCAGCCGGCACCGTGGTCTGGAACGGTCCGGTCGGCGTGTTCGAGTTCGATGCATTCGCCCATGGTACCGAAACGCTGGCTCGCGCGATCGCGGATTCGGCCGCGTTTTCGATTGCTGGAGGAGGGGACACGCTGGCCGCAATCGAAAAATACGGCATTGCCGATGCCATCGGCTATATCTCGACCGGCGGTGGGGCATTCCTCGAATTTCTCGAAGGCAAGACGCTGCCGGCCGTTGCGGCTCTTGAAGCGCGCGCGACGGGTCGAAAGTGATTGCGCGTGAATGTGAGGGCGTGACGTAGAGTCGCATCGGATGCCATTTCAAATGGATTGCCAATGCGGCGATATTTCGTTGCGTTCCCTTCTCCCGCTTGCGGCCGGAGAGGCTTCAGACGAATGGGGTACACCCGCAAAATTCGTGGGACCACCGCGGCATCATCGTCGTTGCGCATCGCATCAGCGCATGGAACACCCTTGTGCTAGCGTGGTTGGCAGCGATTCTTCGGAGACGTGGATGGACGCGCAGGTGCGCCGTACCAAGATCATAGCGACGCTCGGTCCGGCCACCGACGCCAGTGGCATGCTGAAGAAGCTGCTCGCTGAAGGCGTTGACGTGGTGCGCCTGAACCTGTCGCATGGCGTGGCGGACGATCACCGCGCGCGCGCCGCCGCGGCGCGCACCGCGGCGGCGGAGATCGGCCGCGAAGTCGCACTGTTGGCCGACTTGCAGGGTCCGAAGATACGGATCGAGACCTTCGCCGATGGGCCGGTCCTGCTTGAGCCCGGCGCGGATTTCACGCTCGATTGTCGCGGTGACGCCGACCCCGGCGATGCAAGCCGCGTGGGCGTCAGCTATCAGGGCCTGTGCGCCGACGTACGCGCGGGCGATGTGCTGATGCTCGATGACGGACTGATCGCGCTCGAAGTGATACAAGTCGCGTGCGCGGAAATTCGATGCAAGGTGCAGATCGGCGGATCACTGTCCGATCGCAAGGGCATCAACCGGCTTGGCGGCGGCTTCAACGTCGCGGCGCTGTCGGACAAGGACCGTGACGACATTCGCCTGGCCGCCGAAATGGCCGTGGATTTTCTCGCGGTGTCGTTCGTCAAGACGGCCGCCGACATCGACAAGGCACGCGCGCTGTTGCGCGAAGCCGGCAGCAATGCCGGCCTGGTCGCGAAGATCGAGCGTGCCGAAGCGATCGACAACCTCGAATCGATTGTCGATGCCGCGGACGTGGTCATGGTCGCGCGCGGTGATCTGGGCGTCGAAATCGGCGACGCGGAACTGCCCGGTCTGCAGAAGAAAATCATTCGTGAAACGCTGATCCGCAATCGCGTGGTGATCACGGCGACGCAGATGATGCAGTCGATGGTCGAATCGCCGATTCCGACGCGCGCGGAAGTACTGGATGTGGCCAACGCTGTCATCGACGGCACCGACGCGGTCATGCTGTCTGCGGAAACCGCGACCGGGCGACACCCGGACAAGGCCGTCGCGGCGATGCGCCGCGTGTGCCTCGGCGCCGAGCGCCAGTTCGAGCCGCAGGAGGATCTGAGTCCGGGCGCACATCAGATGGATCGTCCCGACCAGGCTATCGCGATGGCCGCGATGTTTCTCGCCGGGCAGATCGGCGCGCGCGCGATCGTCGCGTTGACCGAGTCCGGCGCGACCGCCAAATGGTTGTCGCGTTATCGATCCGAGGTGCCGATCTATGCGCTCTCGCCGCATGCACCAGCGCGCCGGCGAATGCTGCTGTACCGCGATGTGTATCCGATCGCGTTCGATCCGCAGGGTGTCGGGCCGACCCAGGCCGCACGCGCCGCGATTCAGCACCTGCACGACCTCGGCCACCTCGCGCCGGAAGACCGCGTGATCCTGACCACCGGCGATCACACCGGCCGCCTCGGCGGCACCAATACGCTGAAATTGCTCAAGGTCGGCGCCGGTGGCGTGGCCGCGGGCCTCGGTGAGTTGTAGGTTTGGAATCGGGAGACACGGAAAGGCGCGATCACGTGGAAAACACAAAGCTGTGCCACGACAATAGGAGTCCGTGATGTTCAGTGTCGTGTTGCTTGCCAGCGCGTTTGCCGCGGCGTCGCCGTCCGCAAACGGCAGCGTAATCGCCGTGTTGCCGCCGGACCGCAGCGGTTACTGGCAGTTCGAAAAAGACACCGTTAAACCACCGGAGTATCCGCTGCATGCACTCAGAAGCCACATCAGCGGCTGCGCCGCGGTCGCATTTGTCATCGAGGCGAATGGAACGGTCAGCAGCGCATGGCCGGTGGTCGAGACCGCGCACAGCGGTTTCGGCAAGGTGGCGTCGGAATCGGTCAGCAGGTGGCGCTTCAAACCCGGGCCGGAGAACCTTGCGCGCAAGCCGGTCTATACCTACGACATCGTGGGGTTTTTTCTCACCGATCCCGACAGCACGACCACGCAGCGCGACCAGCTATCCGAACAGGTCAAGAGCGCGTGCGAGCTCAAAGGCCTGCCGGTGAAAGAGTCCGCAGTGCAACCGTTGCCCGCTACGCAGTAACGAGCCGTCCGCCGGGTGCCCGTATCGTGTCGCTTCAGATCGACAGGCGTATGCTTCGCCGTGGCACGAATCTGGGAATCGACGATGTCCACCGAACGAACGCTGCTGCTGTTCATCGCCATGACGGCGGCGATTTCCGCGGGTGCTGAGGTGCCGCATCCGCGCGTGGTATCGGCCGACGACCTGGCCAACTACTGGACCATATCCAATACTTCGCTCGAGCCGACCGTGCCCCTCGGCGGGCACAACATGCATGCGCCGGGTTGCGCGACGGTATCGTTCGTGGTCGATGCGCACGGCAACACCAGCCAGCTCAAGGTGCAGCGCCTCGCGCCGCCGAGCGATCTCGGCCAGGTCGCGCTGAGCGAGGCCGAGCAACTGACGTTTCGGCCGGCCGCGAGCAATGCGGAACGAAGGTCGGTGTTCAGCTGGATGATTTTTCCGTTCAATCTTCCGAAGAATCCCGCCGCCCGCACGGCGGTGATGAAGGGCTGCGCCATCGATCGGTTGAGCTGGAAGGATCGCTAGATCAGGCTGTCGCATCATCAAAGTGGGGTCGCAGCTGCGGCTGCGTGTGACCAGCGTGGCTTGTAAGCGACAGCGGAATCATGCGGTTCTTGCGGTTGGCTCGCGTGCCGCAAAGGCCCATCGAACTGGCCTATAATCGCGGCCCCCAAAACTTTCCGATCCCGGCTGGCGCGATTCGCCTGCCGGGCGCACGTCATTTTTCCCGGAGTCTGCAATGAGCATCGACCAGCTTGAAAGCATCGCCCAGGCGATGGTGGCGCCCGGCAAGGGCATTATCGCCATCGACGAATCCACCGGCACGATCAAGAAGCGCTTCGATGCGGTGGGTGTGCCGAATACCGAGGAAAACCGGCGCGCGTATCGCGAAATGCTGCTGACCACGCCGAAGCTCGCCGAGCACATTTCCGGTGCGATTCTGTATGACGAAACGATCCGTCAGGCGACCAAGGCCGGCGTACCGTTTACGAAGGTGATGATGGATGCCGGCATCCTGCCGGGGATCAAGGTCGATATGGGCGCCAAGCCGCTGGCCGGTTTTCCGGGCGAGGTCGTAACCGAAGGGCTCGACGGTCTGCGTCAGCGGCTCGAGGAATACGTCGGGCTTGGTGCGAAATTCGCCAAGTGGCGCGCGGTCATCACGATCGGCGAGGATACGCCGAGCGGCACCTGCATCGAGGCCAATTGTCACGCGCTCGCGCGCTATGCGGCCTTGTGTCAGGAAGCTGGACTGGTACCGATGGTCGAACCCGAGGTGCTGATGGACGGCGATCACGACATCGATGTCTGTTTCGACGTGACCGAAGCGACGCTGCGCTCGCTGTTCGGCTCGCTGTACGAACACAACATCCTGCTCGAGGGCACGATTCTCAAGGCCAGCATGGTGCTTGCGGGCAAGGACTGCCCGGAGCAGGCCGGCGACGAGGAAGTTGCCGAAGCGACTGTGCGTTGTCTCAAGGGCTCCGTGCCGGCGTCGTTGCCCGGCATCGTGTTCCTGTCCGGCGGTCAGTCCGACGAGCAGGCGACGGCGCATCTGAACGCGATGAACCAGATTGGCCCGCATTGCTGGCCGCTCAGTTTCAGCTACGGCCGCGCGATGCAGCAGGCAGCACTCAAACTGTGGAGCGAGGACATGCGTGCGAACTACGCGCAGGCGCAGCAAACCGTTGCGGCGCGCGCGCACGAGAACGGCCTCGCCGCGCTCGGTCAGTGGAAGAAGGCCGCGTAGCGTTCGATCGTTACCCCTGCGCGGCCAGCCATTCATCGTCCGAACCATCGGCGACGTCTTCGAGCAGAAACGTCGACAGGTAGCGCTCGCCGGTATCGGGCAGCATTGCCAGCAGGACCGAATCGTCCGGCGCATCGGCGGCGACCGCCAAGGCCGCGGCAACCGTCGCTCCGGCCGAGATGCCGACGAACATCCCTTCTTCGCGCGCGAGCCGGACAGCGGTGTCTCGGGCGGTGTTGTCGTCGACCGGCACGATCGAGTCGGCGATGTCGCGGTCGAGCACCGCGGGCACGAAATCCGGTGCCCATCCTTGGATCTTGTGCGGCTGCCATTCCTCGCCGGATAGCAGCGCGGCGTCGGCCGGTTCGGTTGCGATGACCTTGATGTCCGGCCGCGCGCACTTGAGGACGTGGCCCGCGCCGGTCAGGGTCCCGCCGGTGCCCCAGCCCGACACGAAATAGTCCAACCGCCGACGCGCGAAGTCGAGCAGAATTTCCGGCCCCGTCGTATTGCGGTGCCAAGCCGGATTGGCCTCGTTTTCGAACTGGCGCGCGAGAAACCAGCCGTGTTTCGCGGCGAGTTCGGCGGCCTTCTTGACCATGCCGGTACCCCGTGCTGACGCCGGCGTCAGGATGACCTTGCCGCCGTACGCACGCATCAGCTTGCGCCGCTCGATCGAGAACGATTCCGCCATCACCGCGACAAACGGATACCCGCGTGCGGCGCATACCATCGCGAGCGCGATGCCGGTGTTGCCGGACGTAGCCTCGATGACGGTCTGTCCGGGCTTGAGCGTACCGCGCCGCTCGGCATCGAGAATGATTGCGAGCGCAAGGCGGTCCTTCACTGAACCACCGGGATTGAACGCTTCGACCTTCGCGTACAGCTCGACGTGTTTCGGCGCGACGCGGTGCAGCCTGACGGTCGGCGTATTGCCGATCGTGTCAAGAATGCTGTCATGGATCATTGGGACCTCCCGAATGGTGACTTCAACGGATCGGCACACCGGATTGCGAACTTGCGCCATGTTGCGCCAATGCTTGGCGGTACGCACGCGCCACCGCTGCGTCGAAACAGCAGAACATGATCTCGCGTGGCGTTCGCGCAGCTGTCCGCCACACGCTGGCTTCAGCCACGGCAATGGCGATCGCACGATCGACGGGATACCCGTAAACGCCGCAACTGATCGCGGGAAACGCGATGCTGGCGATGCCGTTGTTCGCGGCCAGGTTGAATGCGTTTCGGTAGCACGATGCGAGCAAACCCGCTTCGTTCGCCCCGCCCCCCTGCCAAACCGGTCCGACCGTGTGGATCACGAAACGTGCGGGCAGACGGAATCCGGGCGTGATACGCGCCTCGCCGGTCGGGCAGCGCACACCGGGGCGCTCCTCAGGAAGTGCGCGGCAAGCCTCGAACAGCGCATGACCCGCCGCGCGATGGATCGCGCCATCGACGCCGCCGCCGCCGAGCAGTGATTCGTTGGCTGCATTGACGATCGCGTCCACGGACAGCGTCGTGATATCGGCATCGACGATTCGCATCCGGCGATTATGGACGCGGCCCCGGACGGTATCGAGATCGGCTGGCAAAGGTGACGTTCCCATGTTCGCGTTGAACTTTGCGGCAAAGGCCGCGAAGGCGAAGTGCTGGTTCGACCTCGACCTTTGGTCGAAACGGGCCGGGCAGGCCCGGGCTGCGGTCTGCGTGCGCGGATTGGCACGAAATCTTGCTGGTTGGAGGCCTTGAAAACTAATTGCCTAGGACATAATATATACGGCAATTATGGATACGTCAGAGAGCACTTCGTTCGGATACCTGCTGAACGATGTCACGCGCGAGTTTCGCAAGCACTTCGACCGACGCGCAACGCGTTTCGAATTGACCCGCGCGCAATGGCGCGCGCTCAAGGTGATCGACCACCAGCAGGGTCTGAGTCAGAAGGCGCTGGCCGAAACGCTCGAAATGGAGCCGATTCCGATCGGTCGCGTGCTCGATCGGCTGGCTGACGCCGGTTTCGTCGAACGCCGCGCCGACCCGCGCGACCGCCGTTGCTGGCGTCTTTACCTGACCGACAAGGCGCACGCGGTCGTGGACGACATGGAAGTGATCGCGCGCGGCTTGCGCGTCGAAGCGCTGGATGGCATCGAGCATGAAGATTTCGACGCCTTTCTGCGCGTGCTGGCCCGAATCAAGAGCAACCTCGCTGCGCTCGACAGCGCAAACGAGCTTACTCGACCCGTGAAAAAGTCATGACCGAACGCCAGGAAGATCCCGCCGCCGCCCCGGCCGAACCGGCTGCCAAACCGCGGCGCCGGAGAATCGTCAACCGCGTCTTGTGGATTGTCGGCCCTTCGCTGGTATTGGCGGTGGCCGGTTATTTCTACTTGGTCTCGGGGCGCTACGCCTCCACCGACAATGCCTATATCGGCGCCGATCAGGTCACGATTTCGCCACAAGTCGCGGGTCGCGTGGTCGAAGTCGACGTGCGCGAAAACCAGGTGGTGAAAAAAGGCGACGTGCTGTTTCGCATCGATCCGGAGCCGCTCGAGATCGCGGTCGCCCAGATGCGCGCCCAGCTCGGCGCGATCGGCGATTATCTGGCCGCTTCGCGCGATTCGTATCACTCGGCCGTGGCCGATCTTGCGTCCGCGCAGAGCACCTTGAAAAACGACAGGCGGCAACTGGCGCGCATGAAGGAGTTGCGCGCCAAGGGCATGGTGCCCGAAAAAATGCTCGACGATGCGGCCAACGACGTCGGTGTGGCGCGCGGCGATCGCGACAGCAAGGCGGCGGGCGTGGCCAAGTCCAAGACCCTGCTCGGCGGTTCGGCGACGACCGCGCGCGAGGATTTGCCGGGCTACAAGGTCGCGCTCGCGCAACTGGCCAAGGCCGAGCTCGATCTGCAACACGCCATCGTGCGTGCGCCGATGGACGGCGTGATCGGCAAGACCGTGCTGCAACCCGGTGATTTTCTCAACGTGGGTCAGGCGGCGATGCCGCTGGTCGCGAACCAGACCTATGTCGACGCCAATTTCAAGGAAACCGATCTGACCCACGTCCAGGTCGGGCAACTCGCGACCGTCGATGTCGATACCTATCCCGACCACAGCTGGAAAGCGCATGTCGCCTCGATCAGTCCGGCCTCGGGCGGACAGTTCTCGATCCTGCCGGCACAGAACGCGACCGGCAACTGGGTCAAGATCGTCCAGCGCATTCCCGTGCGCCTCGCGCTCGATGAGGCCGACGGCGAAGGACGCATCCTGCGTGCCGGCATGAGTGCGGAAGTGCAAATCGATACCGGACGCCAGAATTCGCCGCTCGGGCGTCTCCTCGGCGACGACGATTCAGGCCGCCGGGTGGCCGAGAACCGCTGATCGAGTGCCGGTGCATCGCTTCCGAGCCGTGCAGCAATGCCGATGAACCAGCCTGCCCCGAGCCATCGCGAAGTCGCCAACCTGCCACTGCTGGTCGCATCGATCATGCTGGCAACGCTCATGCAGGTGGTCGACACGACGATTGCGAACGTCGCCTTGCCGCACATGCAGGGCTCGCTCGCGGCGACCCAGGATCAGATTTCCTGGGTGCTGACCTCGTATATCGTCGCGGCCGCGATTGGGACGCCCGCGACGGGCTGGCTCGCCGCCAAGCTCGGGCGCAAGCATCTGCTGACGATCTCCATCGCAGGTTTCACGATCGCCTCGATCTTGTGCGGCATTGCCACCAGTCTTGACCAGATGGTGCTGTTTCGCCTGCTGCAGGGCCTGTTCGGTGCGGCGCTGGTGCCGATTTCCCAATCCACGCTGCTCGACTCGTTCCCGCGCGAGAAACATGGTGCGGCAATGGCGCTGTGGGGCATGGGCATCATGGTCGGGCCGATCCTCGGTCCGCCGCTTGGCGGCTGGTTGACCGAGAATTACAGCTGGCACTGGGTGTTCCTGATCAATGTACCGGTTGGCGTGCTTGCCTTGTTCGGCGTGCTGGCCAGCATGCCGACCGACGAGCACCGTCCGACGCGTTTCGACCTGCGCGGCTTCGTGTTCCTCGCAGTCGGCATCGCCGCGATGCAGCTCATGCTCGATCGCGGCAACGACAAGGACTGGTTCGGTTCGATCGAGATCCAGATTGAGGCGGCGCTTAGCGTCCTCGGCTTCTATTTGTACTGGGTGCATTGGCGCGTGCGCGAGAGGTCGTTCGTTGATCTGGGCTTGCTGCGCGATCGCAACTTCGGCATCGCCAACCTGTTCATCTTCGTCATCGGCGTCGTGCTGTTCGCAACCATGGCGCTGTTGCCGCCCTACCTGCAGACGCTGATGGATTATCCGGTCGTGACGACAGGCCTTCTGCTCGCGCCACGCGGCGTCGGCACGATGGTGGCGATGATGCTGGTCGGGCGTCTGATGGCGCGTGGCGTCGAGCCACGCGCCATCGCCGCGACAGGCATCCTGCTCACGGCCTATTCGCTGTGGATGATGAGCGGATTCTCGGCCGACATGCCGGCCGGGCCCGTGGTCAGTTCCGGCATCGTGCAGGGTCTGGGTCTTGGTTTGATCTTCGTTCCGGTATCGACGCTCGCCTACGCGACCTTGCCGATGTCCACACGTACCGAAGCGGCCGGCATCTACAGTCTGGTACGCAATATCGGTTCGAGCATCGGCATCTCGATCGTGTTCACGCTGATCGCGCGCAACACCCAGCTCAATCATGCCGAACTCGTGTCGCGGCTGACGCCGTTCGGTACCAACGCGTTACCGGCAATGTGGAATGCATCCAGCCCGGCCGGACTCGTCGCGCTCAACGCGGAGGTCACGCGCCAAGCCGCGGCGATCGCCTATCTCGACGATTTCTGGCTGATGATGTGGCTGACTATCACCACACTGCCGTTGCTGTTGCTGTTCCGGGTACCACGCCGCAGCGCCGCAGGTGCAAAAGCCCAAACCGCCGTCCCGGACCACTGACGGTAAGTTACAGTGATGTGTTTGAAGGCGCCTTGGGTGGTTCGAGAAACCAGACGACCAAATCTCCCTTGACCCTCACGGTGAATGGATTGCCGTGGCGATCGCGGGTTTTGCCGACCGGCAGCCGTACCCAGCCCTCGCTGATGCAGTACTCCTCGGCGTTGGTTTTCTCTTCGCCATTGAGGCGAATGCCGATGCCGCGTTCGAGCAGCGCTGCGTCGTGGAACGGACTTTTCGGATCGGTCGCCAAGCGGTCGGGCGGCGTGTCGGCAGTCGGGTTGCTCACCTGCGTCTCCTGATTGTGTCGCTTCTACGCAGTCGTTCGATCCGGACTCGATCGCAGGATGAACGGGACCTCCTCGAGATTTCGTGTCGGCTCGCTAGCCGGCCCTGGCCTTGAGCAGGTCGCGGATTTCGATCAGCAGCTTCTCTTCATTGGTTGGTGCGGGCGGAGCGGCCGGTGTCTCTGCTTCCTTGCGCATCATGCGATTGATCAGCTTCATCACCAGAAAAATCGCAAACGCGATGATTGCGAACTGGATGATCGTGTTGATGAAATCGCCGTAAGTGATGGCAACTTCACTCTTGCCATCGGCTCCGGCCGCCTTGAGTATCCACTTGTAGGCGGAAAAATCGACGCCGCCGATGGCGAGTCCGATCGGCGGCATGATGACGCCGTTGACCAGCGCGGTGACGATCTTGCCGAACGCGGCGCCGATGACGACACCGATCGCGAGATCCATGACATTGCCGCGCATTGCGAACGCCTTGAACTCCGAAACGAAACTCATGCCTCACCTCCCGAGTCGATGGTCTGCCCAGTGACCGCGCACACGAGTGCGTGCGGGATGCACTTTACCCGATCGCGCAGCCGCATCGGCGCATCACCCGGCGCACGGGTCGCCCGGATCAAACGATGCGACCGTGCAGTATCGCCACGTCCTTGAGTTCGGCGCGGAAACGATCGCCGCGTTGCAGTGCCGCGACGCCGGCCGGCGTGCCGGTGAAAATCAGATCTCCGGGCTTCAATTCAAACAGCTGCGACAGCTCCGCGATGATTTCAGGCACGGCGAATATCATCTCGTCAATATCGGCCGCCTGACGTTCGACGCCATTGACCTCAAGGCTGAGCCGCGCGCGTTTTGGATGCCCGATCGCCATGGCCGGCCGCAAGGCCGACACCGGTGCGGACTGATCGAACGCCTTGGCGACATCCCACGGCCGCCCGCCGGACTTGGCAACCGCCTGCAGGTCGCGTCGGGTCAGGTCGAGGCCGACGCCGTAGCCGAATACGCAATCAAGCGCGCGCTCGAGCGGAATATCGCGACCGCCGCTGGCTAGCGCAACGATCATTTCGACTTCATGGTGCAGCTCGCTCGTCGCCAGCGGATACGCCACATCGGCGTCGCCGGTCACGATCGCATCCGCGGGCTTGCAGAAAAACAACGGTTGCGCGCGATCGAGGCTCGCCCCCATCTCCCGGGCGTGTTCGGCGTAGTTGCGGCCGATGCAGTAGATGCGATGCACCGGCAAGCGCAATTCACTGCCGTCCACGGCCAGCGTCGGAATCGGGGCTGGATCAAACAACAAAGGCATAGAGTCTTTGTCCATAAGCGCGGACAGAGATGTTCATTTTTGTCTTTCGATTATGGACGATCGCAGGATCTTGAAAAACCATGACACTTGTCATGCCGCTCGGCTGATCCAGGGTTCTTGCGTCGCTCCTGCCGAACGGCCAGTCTATGGCAGACTTGAACGCGCGTCTGGGCCCTGGGAAACCCGTGTGGAAAAATCCGATCTCCTGCACGAGCTGCGTATTGACCGCACGCACCGCGATGATGGCGGCGGCCCGACGCGCTGGCCATGGTTACTTGGCGGCATCATCGTGCTCGCGATCATCGCGGCCGGCGTTGCCTGGGCGCTTGCTGGAGGCCGGCGCGTCGAAGTGCAGGCGGCAACCGCGATTGCGCCTGCTAGCGATACCGCTGCCGGTGCGGTGTTGCAGGCTACCGGCTATGTAACCGCGCGGCGCGAGGCAACCGTGTCGGCGCAAATCACCGGTACCTTGACCGATGTCAAGATCGAGGAGGGCGAACACGTCAAGGAGGGGCAGGTGCTCGCACACCTCGAGGATACGGCGCAGCGGGCCAATCTGGCGCTGGCCGATGCCCAGCTCGCCTCGGCGCGCGCGCAGGTCGGCCAGTTTCAGGCCGAACTCGATCAGGCCAGACGCGATCTGGTGCGCCAGCAGGATCTGGTCGTGCGCAAGCTGGTGTCGCGACAGGCGGTGGAGCAGGCGCGCACGCAGGTTGCCACGTTCGCCTCGCAGCTGGCGTCGCAAAAACGCCAGGTCCAGCTTGCTCAGGCGCAGGTGCAGGGCGCGAAAGTGCAGCTCAATTACACGACCGTGCGCGCGCCGTTTGCGGGCGTCATTATTGCCAAGGCCGCGCAGGTCGGCGAAATCGTCTCGCCGCTGTCGGCCGGTGGCGGCTTCACTCGAACCGGCATCGGCACGATCGTCGATATGGATTCGCTCGAGGTCGAGGTCGATGTCAACGAAGCCTATATCAATCGCGTGCAGCCGAAACAGCCGGCTCAGGCGGTGCTTGACGCGTATCCGGACTGGACCATCCCGGCGCATGTGATCGCGATCATTCCGACTGCGGATCGCAGCAAGGCAACAGTCAAGGTGCGCATTGCTCTCGATCAGAAGGATGCACGCGTGCTGCCGGACATGGGTGTGCGCGTGTCGTTTCTCGAGGAGAGGCCGAAAGGACCGGTCGAGCAGGCCAAGGGTGTGTTGCTGCCGGGATCGGCGATCGTTGCGCGCAACGGCAAACAGGTTGCATTTGTCATCAACGGTGATCGAGCGCGATTGCGCCCAGTCACGCCGGGGCAAACGCGTGGCGATTTGCGTCTGGTCGAAGGCATCGCGGCGGGTACACGCGTCGTGAAGTTGCCGTCCGCCGATTTGAGCGATGGCGCAAGAGTCGTGGTCGAACACGAAACGAAGTGAAGCACCCTTCCGGCTGGAAGGGATCGACGATGCATACGGAGGCATTGAGGCAATGAGCACACTGGTCGAGATTCGCAACGTAAGCAAGGTGTACGAGCGTGGCAAGCAGAAGGTTGAGGTCTTGCATCATGTCAATCTCGACATCGCCGAGGGCGACTTTCTCGCTCTGATGGGGCCGTCCGGTTCCGGCAAGACCACGTTGCTGAATCTGATCGGTGGCCTCGATTCGCCGAGCGATGGCAGTATCAGCGTCGCTGGCAAGCGCATCGATACGCTCGGCGAAGGCGCACTGGCGCGCTGGCGCGCGTCCAATGTCGGTTTCATCTTCCAGTTCTACAACCTGCTGCCGATGCTGTCGGCGCAGCGCAATGTCGAGTTGCCGCTGCTGCTGACCAAACTTGGCGCCGCGCAGCGCAAGCGCAATGCCGCGATCGCGCTGCAGTTGGTCGGACTGGCGGACCGCGCAACCCACAAGCCGAGCGAATTGTCCGGTGGCCAGCAGCAGCGTGTTGCGATCGCCCGCGCCATAGTCTCCGATCCAACGTTGCTGGTTTGCGACGAGCCGACTGGCGATCTCGACCGCGCCTCGGCCGAGGAAGTGCTGACTCTGCTGCAGCGGCTCAACAAGGAGCACGGCAAGACCATCATCATGGTCACGCACGATCCCAAGGCCGCCGAATACGCGACGCATACGTTGCATCTGGACAAGGGCACACTGGTCGAGCAGGCCGCGCTGTCATGAAATACCTGCATCTGGTCTGGGCCGCGTTGTTTCGCCGCAAGACGCGCACGATCTTCACGATCATCTCGGTGCTGGCCGCGTTTTTGCTGTTCGGCCTGCTCAACGCCGTGCGCGTGGCCTTCACCAGCGGCAGCGAGAATCTGGCGGGTGCCGAGCGCCTGGTGGTTGCCTCACGATTTTCCATCATGACGGGTTTGCCGCTGAGCCTGAAGCCGCGCATCGCTGCCATACCAGGCGTGGCGGGGGTGGGTCATGAAAACTGGTTCGGCGGGGTGTATCAGGATCCGAAAAACTTCGTCTTCAGTTTTGCGGTCGATCAGGACTATCTGGACACGAACCCGAACCTTATCGTGTCGCCGGAGCAGCGGCAGGCGTTTGCCAACACCCGTGACGGTGCGCTGGTCGGCGGCGCGCTAGCGGCGCGCTACCACTGGAAAGTGGGTGAAAAGATTCCGTTGCAGTCGCAGATTTTTCCGCAGAAGAACGGCGACAACACCTGGCCCTTCGAGATCGTCGGCATCTTCAAGACCACGAAGGATGCCCCCGATGGCATGGACCAGATGTTCTTCATGAACTGGACGTACTTCGACGAAGCCAACGCGTACAGTCAGCACGAGGTGGGCTGGTACGTAGTCAAGCTCGACACTGCCAAGCAGGCCGATCAGGTGGCGCACGCCATCGATGCACTGTCGGCCAATTCCGATCACGAAACCAAGACCCAGACCGCAAACGCCTTCAATGCCTCGTTCGCCAAGCAGATCGGCAACATCGGCCTGATCGTCGAGGCCATCATGGCGGCAGTGTTCTTCACCCTGATTCTGTTGACCGGCAACACCATGGCACAGGCGGTACGCGAGCGCATACCGGAACTGGCGATTCTCAAGACGGTGGGATTTTCCAATCGCAGCGTGTTGGGTCTGGTGCTGGCCGAGGCGATTGCGTTGTTGTTGATTGGCGGGATCATTGGCATGGTTATCGCCAGCGTACTGGCGCCCGCGCTGACCAGGGGCAGTGGCGGCATGATCCGGTTGCCCCCGATCGGCGTCAGCAACTGGATCGAGGGCATTGTCTTGATGATCGTCATTGGCTTCGTCGTCGGTACGCTGCCCGCTTTGCGCGGCATGCGGCTGCGCATCGTTGATGCATTGGCCGGTCGGTAGGGAGCACATGACATGAAAAAATTTCTGTCGGGTTTGGCCCTGTTCGCGATCATGATCGCTTGGGTGGCCGTGTGGATGGCGTTGCCGTGGTTCGTGATTCTGGGGCTGGCCGCGGTGTTGGCGCTGTGGCTGGTGTTTACGCGGTCGGGTCGGCGCACGCTTTCGATCACTAGGGTTGGCGTGAGTACGTTGGCCCAACGGCTTGGTTCCAGCGCCGTCATCGTGATTGGCATCGCCGGCGTGGTCGGTGTGCTGGTGGCGATGCTGGCAATGGGCGAAGGACTGAGTGCAACACTGCAGCAAGCCGGAAGCGACGACACCGCGATTGTGCTGCGCGGCGGATCGCAAGCGGAAACCAATTCTGTGCTCACCCACGACAACATCGCCACGATTGAGCAAGCGCCGGGGATCGCCAAGGATGCGCAGGGCATACCGATCGCCTCGGCCGAGCTGGTGGTCGTTGCCAATGTGCCGAAAAAGAGCGATCCGACCACGGATTCCAACGTGCAAATCCGCGGCATCGATCAGGCCGCGTGGCAGGTGCGGCCGGAAGTGAAGATCATCGCCGGGCGCAAATTTCAGCCGGGCCTGCGTGAGTTGGATGTCGGCCAGGCCGCGCAACGCCAATTCGCGGGACTGGATCTTGGCAATCATCTAAAACTGGCTGGGCAGGAATGGGCTGTTGTTGGCGTGTTCGCTTCCGGCGATTCCTTCGAATCGGAGTTGTGGGGCGACATGAAATCGGTGGCGACCGCTTACCGGCGCGGCAGCAGCGCTGAATCGGTAACCGTGCGTCTGACTTCGCCGACTGCTTTCGACGCGTTCAAGGCGGCGCTGATGAGCGACCCCACCATGAAAGTGGATGTTTCCACGACGCGCGACTATTTCAACAAGCAGTCCGAAGGCTTGAGCAAGGTCATTCGCGTCATCGGCATCACCATTGGCGCCATCATGGCGATTGGCGCGATTTTCGGGGCGCTCAACACCATGTATGCGGCGGTGGCAACGCGCGCGCGAGAAATCGCCACCCTGCGGGCGATCGGATTCCGCGGATTGCCGGTGGTGATCTCGGTGCTGCTTGAAACGATGCTGCTGGCCCTGCTCGGTGGCGTGATCGGCGCCGCAATTGTATGGCTGATTTTCAATGGCTATACCGCATCCACGCTTGGCGCCAACTTCAGCCAAGTGGTATTCCAGTTCAAGGTGTCGCCGGCATTGCTGTGGACCGGCATCAAATGGGCGCTGGCGATCGGCTTTGTCGGAGGATTGTTCCCCGCCATGCGCGCCGCGCGCCTGCCGGTCACGACCGCGTTGCGGGAGTTGTGATAGCGGCAGGCCGCGGCTCTAGCGGATTTTTTCGCGCTTGTCGCTGACCACCGTGAACTCGCCTTCGATGACGCCGGGTGGGGTTGGCGTCGTGCCGGGTGTCCTGTCTGAGTGCGGCGCGCGCAGCGCATTGAGCAGCAACACCACAGCGCCGATGATCAGCAGGGCCGCGGCAGCGAACATGCCGAATGCGATCACCACGACCAGCACCAGACCACCCAGCACGCCGGCGAGCAGACGCGCGAACGGGTGACGCGGGCGCGCAAGGTAGGTCCAGTGGTGCATGCGGGGAATCCTGATTTTGTCGTCCGGAAAGCTTGGGGCGTTTTTGGTGGACTGCAAACCCATCGTGGTGGGCCACGGTATTTCGTCGCGGTCGCAATCGGGTCGAAGTCCGGACAATGCACGTTACGCGCCGTCCGGTGATCAGGCAAGCCATTACCGGGCGCCCGACGTACCCGACCAAAGCATACGCGGAACGATGGCATGAACCGTTCACAATTCCTGTGTCGGCTCGAAGACATACCGGACGGCGGCGCTTGCAGTATCGCCGCAGACAGGGGGCCGGCGAGTGTCGGACTGATCCTGCTGCGGCGAGGTGAGCGCGTGTTTGCGTACTACAACGAGTGTCCGCATGCCGGACGCAATCTTGATTACCTGCCCGGAAAGTTTCTGGTCAAGGGCGAACGAATCACCTGTGCTGCGCATGGTGCGACATATGCGACCGACTCCGGCGCCTGCGTCGGCGGGCCATGCCGCAGCGGACTGGTTGCGGTGCCGATCGCAATCATGAACGGTGAGGTGCATTTGCGCGGACTTGCGCAGAGCATTTCTAGTGATTGAACACCAGATTGACCGTGATCAGCATGGTGACCAGCAGCAGCAGGGTCAACGGCAGTCCGATGCGCAGGAAATCCTTGCTGCGATAGCCGCCGGGCCCGGCGACGACCAGCAGGACCGGGCTCGCGCTCGGAATCAGGAAGGTATTGGATGTGGACATCGCAACGATCAAGGCATACACGGCGGGATTGCCCCCCGAGGCCAGTGCGATATTGATCGCCATCGGCACCATCATGACGGCGGCGCCAACGTTCGACATCACCTGCGAGAACAGCAAAGCCAGAATCGCGACGCACGCCTGCAAGGTCCATTGCGGCAGGCCGCCGAGATAACGCATGAGCTCCTGCGACAGCCATGCTGCGGCGCCGGTTGAGTCCATCGCCCAGCCGAGCGGAATCAGACACGCCACAATGAAGATGGTTTTCCAGTTGATCGCGCCATAGGCTTCTTCCATGCTCAGCACGCCGGCCAGAAGCATGCCTACCGCGCCGGTCATCATCGCCACCGCGAGCTTGAGGTCGGTAAACAGACCAAGACCCAGCGCCAGTGCGAAAAAAATCACTGCGTGCCAGATCTTGCTCGGGCGTTGCTCGGCCTGCGGAAAGTCGGTGACCACGACGAAATCGCGTGTTTCGGCAGCGAGCGCGAGATCGCGCCAGAAGCTGTGCAGCACCAGCGTGTCGCCCGGGTTCAGCACCACCTTGCGGATATCCTCGCGAAACACCTGATCGCCGCGGTTGATCGCGAGTACCGAGATGCCGAGGCGTTTGCGCAGGCCAAGATCCGCGATGGCCTGCTTGACCCATCGCGAGTTGGGCGGAATCACCGCCTCGGAAATGCCGGCGCGCGTCGGATTGAAGATTTCGCCGAAATTGCGCAGCCTCGGTTGCATCCGGCATAACTGCTGATTGGCGAATTCGGCGACCGCCTCGCGCTTGCCGAGCACACCGAGCACGCTGCCGACCCAGATCATATGGTCCGCCGGCGGCGCGAGCCGCGCCTCGTTCCCGGTTTTGAGCGCGAGTATCAGCGGTGCTCCGCGGAGCTGCTCGGCTTCGCCCACGCTCATGCCAACCAGCGGACTTTCCGCGGTCACAATCAGCTCGATCACCTCGCCGTCGATGCCGTACATTTCGGAGAAATAGGTTTCCGTGCGACCCGGGGTGACCTTCTGTTTTTCCTCATCGCCGGGCAAAAGGCGGCGGGTCAGAAAGGCGAAATAGGCAATCCCCACTAGCAACAGCGGAATACCCACCGGGGTGACCGCAAACAACTTGAACGGCTCGATGGTCTGCGCGCCCGGCGGCAGGTTGCGATTGGCGCTTGCAATCAGATCGTTGAGCAGGATCAGCGGCGAATTCGAAATCATCGTCATGTTGGTGCCGCACAGGATTGCGCAGGCCATTGGCAGCAGCAGCCGCTTGAGCGGCAATCCGGTACGTGCTGCGATGCGGCTGGTCACCGGCATGAACAAGGCGGCCAGCGCTTGGCTCTGTATGACCGACGACAGGCTGCCGGCCATCGCGTTGATCAGCAGCGACACGCGCGCCTCGACACCGCCGGCAATACGCAGGATAAACGCGGCCGCCTTGCTGAGTACGCCGGTACGATCCAGCCCCGCGCCCATGATCATGACCGCAATCAGCGAGATCACCGCGTTGCCGGCGAAACCGTTGAACAGTTGTTCGACCGGCATCAATCGCGCAATGCCGATCACCACGATCACCAGCAACGCTACCAGGTCAGCGCGAATCCACTCGAACACCAGCATCAGCACGGTGAAGACCACCAATCCGAACACCAGCAGCATGTCGTGGGTGATCAGCAGATCCACCGATGCTTCCCCGGTCCTGAAGGTGGCTTGCGTCGGAGTCCACGGGATTCACCTGCGTTCATACAGGAGATCCCATACAGCGTGCCCGAGTCGGATGCCGCGTTGTTCGAAATGCGTCTGAATGCGCCAGGGCGGCTGCTCGCAGAACGCGCCCGTGGCGCTTGAGTTGCGCCAGGCCGGCGCATTGTCCAGCGTGGAGCGCATGTGCTCGGCGTACTCGCGCCAGTCGGTCGACAGATGCAGCATGCCACCCGGCGTCATGCGCGATGCCAGCAGTGCTACGAAATCCGGCTGGACCAGCCGACGCTTGTGATGACGCTTTTTCGGCCACGGATCCGGGAAATAGATGCGCGTGCCACTGAGCGTCGCGGGCGCTATCTCATGTTCGAGCACCTCGAAGGCATCGTGTTGGTAAAGCCTGACATTGCCGACATCGGCAGCCGCCAGCGCATTCATTACACGACCGACACCCGGGCGATGCACCTCAATGCCGAGGAAATTATTCCTATATTCGGTCAGCGCCGCATGCAGCAGCTGTTCGCCGTTGCCGAAACCGATTTCGAGTACCAGCGGCGCCTTGCGACGAAACAACATGTCGAAATGGCGTGGTCGGCCCTGGTATTCGATGCCGTAGCGATTCCAGTAGAGGTCGAACGCGCGTTGTTGGGCAGGCGTGATGCGCCCCTGGCGGAGCACGAAGCTGCGAATCTTGCGCGGGGACTCGTTCGCGGCGCCGCTTTCTTGCACCGGCTCCATCGTGCGTTCAGCCAATCAGCCCGTCGAGCGGGCTCGAAGCGGACGCGTAGCGTTTGCGGGCGATGCGACCGGCCCGGAATGCAGCGCGACCGGCTTCGACGGCGAGTTTCATCGCGTGAGCCATCAGCACAGGATCGCGCGCGCCGGCGATCGCGCTGTTCATGAGCACGCCGTCGCAGCCGAGTTCCATCGCAATTGCGGCATCCGATGCGGTGCCGACACCCGCATCGACGAGTACGGGTACCTTGGCGTTTTCGACGATTTCGAGCAGGTTGTAGCGATTCTGCACGCCAAGGCCGGATCCGATCGGTGCGGCCAGCGGCATGATCGCGACGCAGCCGATGGCCTCCAGCCGTCGCGCGAGGATCGGATCGTCAGACGTGTAGACCATCACATCGAAGCCTTCGCCAACCAGCTGTTCGGCCGCACGCAAGGTCTCGATGACATCCGGAAACAGCGTGCGCTCGTCGCCGAGCACTTCGAGCTTGACCAGCGTCGCACCGTCAAGCAACTCGCGTGCGAGCTGACAGGTGCGTACCGCATCGGTGGCTTTGTAGCAGCCCGCGGTATTCGGCAGGATCGTGAATCGCGAAGGCGGCAGCACGTCGAGCAGGTTGGGTTGATTCGGGTCCTGGCCGATGTTGCTGCGGCGAATCGCGAGCGTCACGATCTCGGCGCCGGCAGCGTCTGTCGCGCGGCGGGTTTCTTCGAAATCGCGGTATTTTCCGGTGCCGGTCAACAGTCGTGACCGGTAGGACTTGCCCGCGATGATCAGCGGATCAGCCGGTTCTGTTTGGGGATTTCGCACAATCGCGTTCATGACTCAGCCTCCGCCGAGCGCCTGGACGATCTCGATACGGTCGTCGGCAGCGAGTTTGCGCGTTGTGTGTTGACTGCGCGGGACGATGACGCGGTTGATTTCCACCGCGACCTTGCGATCGGCGAGACCGGCGAGCACAAGCAGGTCAGCGACGCTCGTTCCGGTTTCGCATTCGTGACCTTCACCGTTCAACAGAATCCGCATGTCTGCAATTGTAGCCGCGCCGGCGACGTTCGGCTAAGGATGCTCTGAATCCTTCAACGCAGGCAGCACCGGCTCTATGTGCGCGTAGGGCAAGGAGCGCGACGCGGCAGAGCGGGGAAGCCATAGGGGGAAGCCATGGCGCAATGCCCGCGCGCCATGGCTTCGTTGGAACGACCGTCAGTGACGGCCGTGATTCTTGTCGTCCTTGTTGTTGTCTTCTTTGTCCGCCTTGCGACGCTTCGGTTGGGCTTGCCTGGCCGGCGGCGGCTGTCGTTGCGCGGGTGCGGCACGCTGCTGCGGCGCTTGCCGTGCCGGTACAGCCTGTTGTGCCGGCGCCCGTGGCGACGGTGGCTCCGAACGCTGGATGGGGACCGGCCGCTGCACCGGTGCCGATCGTTGCTGTGGCATACGATTCGGCTGCGCGCGCTCGACCGGAGCGCGTTGCGTCTGAGGCTTGGCACGCTCAAGCGGAACCGGTCGCGGTACCGGCGCCGCAGGCCGAGCGTTGCGCTGGGCAGGTTCCGCGCGACTGGCCGGTGCGGTCGAGGTGGCGCCGCCTCGATGCGGCACGAAACGCGACGAGGGCAAGGCGCGCTCGCTTTGCGCTTTGGCATTGTCGCGGGGTGCGGTGGTGGGCGCAACGCGCGGCGTGGATCGTTCGGCCGGTTTGGCACGCTCGATCGTTTTCGCGGGCTTGGTCGGCGCGGCCGCGGGCGCCGTCGGGGCGTTGCCGCCGGCGCGTGGGCCGATGCCGCTGCGCGCAGGGAGCGGCTTTGGTTTCGCTTGTCCCTTTCCGATCACGCGAACGCGCTCGGGCGGCGCGTTGACACGACCCTTCTCGGTGGTGCTGATTTTGCGTGCCGCCGCGGGTGTCAGCGGATGCCCGCCGTTGCGCTCAATCGCCTTGACGCGCGTTCCGATCGGCGCCAGCTTCGCCGGCGGTGCGCTGCGAGCGATGACGCGGCGATTCGTCGTGGTGCGTGACGGCAGGGCACGCGCACGCACTGCGCTCGCCGCAACCGCGCTGGCCGCCCCTGGTGCGATCGCGATGCGACCGACCGCGTGAGTGCGCGCAAGCGCCGCCTCGTTGACTCGCACCCGCGCAGAGCCGACCGAGCGTGCGCCAACAAACGCTGCGCGCGGCACCGCGGTGACGGCCCGCACGTTTGTGCGGTAGGCGTAGTTCACATTGCGAATCGGGCGACCATTGGCATAGTCGTTGTAGATATTGGTGATATGAACATCGTTGATCACCGTTGTGTTGCGCACGTTGATGTTGCGGAAGTAGTTGCGTGATCCTTGATACCATGGCACGTACACGTCACGTGGACCGAGCGGGAACCAGCCCACCGGACCGCCGTTGCCGAGCGAAAGGCTCACGCTGAAGTTGCCGCCGCCGACAAATGCGACCAGGGCCGGCGCATAGATCGGCCGTACGTTGATCGGACCCGGAACCCAGCCCCACCGATTGCTCACATAGGCCCAGCGCCCGTAGTGGAATGGTGCAAATCCCCATGGTGCGCTGTCCACCCAGGACCAGCCCCAAGGGTCGATCCACGCCCAGTGACCGCTGCTGTAAGGTGCCCAGCCGGCTTCGACGCTTGTCGGAAACCAGACGCTACCGTAGCTGTCGACCCGGTCCCATGTGCCGTAGTTGTCCAGATCCTGGTAGCCGATGACGTCGTCGGACACATAGTGGCGCGAAACCGAATCCTCATAGCGCCGGTTGCGCTCGGCGCACCAACGATCGAACTCGTCGGCGCGTGGCAGATCGAACACTTCATAGTCGCGCAGCGCCGAATCATGGAATCGATACGATTTGCCGGCATCAACGCGATAGCTCGCGTTGTTTTCACCGTACACATCGCCAGCGCCGTCGAACACCGTCACCATCGTCGAGTCACCGTTCGGTGCGATATCGATGCGGTATTGGCCGGCGCGGTCGACCACGAACGCCAGCGTCGGCGTGTCGACTTCGTAGCTTTGACCGGCGAACACGCGGTCGACACTGAGGTTCAACACCCCCTCGGTCAATTCCACCTGCGCGAACGCGTCGTCGAGATTCAGCAGGTTGAAAGTGCTGTTGGAGCCCAGTCGCAGCGTTGCCGCGCCGATCTCGAGTTCGGCGCGCGAATCGCGATCGGTATAGAGCTGATCGCCGGTCGTCAACGGCCGGTTGATCTGGGCCTGGACCCAGTTGTCTTCGCCGGCCGGTTGGAAGCTGACATCGCCACCAACGTAGCTCAGGCGTGCGACGCGATCCGGCGGATCTGCCAAAGCCGGCAACGCAACGAACGCGCCGATCAGTGCAAACGCGGCGATCCACGTTGCAGGGTTGTAACGACCCTCGATCTTCATAATGGTCTCCTCGAACTCCATCTGCCGCGGTTGCGGCGGGTACTCTTCGTGTACTGCCGACAAAAAAAGTGTGGTTGTCGGCGCGCGGCCAGTTCAGCGCAGCAAGCCTGAATGGCAACTTTCTCTGACCATTGCATCCCTGCTGTTTACCGCAAACTTGGGCCTGGTTAGCAGCTCTTTACAAGTTCCGGCCATTCGCTCGATGGCTACTATTGTCCGCCCGACGGCGCTTGCGCGCCACTCGCTGCCACCGCTACTCTGTTCCGCCCGGGCGGGTGTAGCTCAATGGCAGAGCCGCTGCTTCCCAAGCAGCTGACGAGGGTTCGATTCCCTTCACCCGCTCCAGACCCCAAATGAAAATAGCCATCCTGTCGCGCAATGCCACGCTGTATTCGACCGCTCGCCTGGTCGAGGCCGCGCGCGCGCGCGGGCATCGCGTGCGTGTGCTCGATCCGTTGCGTTGCTACATGCGCATTGCGCCGAGCGCATTCGAGATCCACTACAAAGGCCGCGTGTTGCGTGATTTCGATGCGGTGATTCCGCGAATCGGCGCGTCGATCACGTTTTACGGCACCGCGGTGCTGCGCCAGTTCGAGATGATGGGCGTTTACACGCCCAATGGCTCCGGTGCAATCCTGCGCGCACGCGACAAGCTGCAATCCCTGCAACTGCTCGCGCGCGCCGATATCGGTCTGCCGACGACGGTATTCGGAGACAATCCCGACGACACCGTGGACCTGCTCGCGATGCTCGGTGATGCACCGCACGTGATCAAGCTCAACGAGGGTGCCCAAGGGCAGGGCGTGCTGCTGACCGAGAAACGCTCCGCGTCGCAGGGTGTCATCGAAGCGTTCCGAGGCCTGTACGCGAGTTTCATTGTGCAGGAGTACATCGGCGAGGCCGGCGGCGCGGACCTGCGCTGCTTCGTTGTCGGTGGGCAGGTCGTCGCCGCGATTCAGCGGCAGGCGCCGGAAGGCGACTTCCGGGCCAATCTGCACGGCGGCGGCAGTGCCAGCGCAACGCGCTTGAGCATCGACGAAATCGATATTGCAGTGCGTGCTGCACGCCTGATGGATCTCGACGTTGCAGGTGTCGATGTGTTGCGCTCGCGGCGCGGACCGCTGGTGCTCGAAGTCAACTCGTCGCCGGGACTTGAGGGCATCGAAACCGTCACCGGCGTGGATGTTGCCGCGGCCATCGTCGAGTACCTTGAGCGCGAGACAACGCGCCGCGAAGCCGGTTGATATTCTCCCGTTGACAAACGATTCAAGTCGTACTACGATTTTATTCGTAGTAAGTTTGAGCCGTCGGAATGCGTGTGATGCGCGCGTTCAATCGGCGGATTCCGTCCCGGGAAAATGTCCGGCGTGCTTGTTTCACCTTACTTTCGCAGAGGGTGGGTCATGTTCAGGCAGGTAATACTGGCGATCGTCGCAGCGTTGGTTTTTTCGTCACCGCTGGCGGCAAAGGATCCCGTGGAAAAGGCGGTGGTCGCCGATACGGCGGCGAAGTTCACCCCGCTGGCTGATTCGATCCGGCATCAGATGGAGCCGGGCGGTCGCTACGAGTTTATCGGTTCGAGCGACAAGCGTCTGGTCGACACCAAGCTGAACGAGATGGAATCGCTCCTGAAGGCGAGCGGGTCGGTAGCCGGCATGCCGGAGGCAGACCGCATCAAATTGTTCAACGCGCAGGAGCAAGTCAACGGCATATTGGCGGATAATGCGAGTGATCGCCTGATCTGTCAGAAGGTCGCGCCGACCGGGTCACATCTGCCGATCACGATTTGCAAGACCTATGGTGAACTCGCGCGCAACCGCGCCGAATCGAGAAAGGAGTTCGACACGATCTCCGATCAGAGTCGCGCAGCGCGCGCGGCGGAACTGACCGGACATTGACCGCCGCGCCAGCGCAGTCGACTGTCGCGTCGCGAATGTGAGCGGGTCGCCCGCGCTGTGCTGAAATCGGCCGACGACCACAAGTCGTGTTCTGCGTTGTCGCGGTGCACGACACTGGAATGAAGGTAACGCGTACGCAGTGGGGACGGTGATGCCACGCAAACCGAAGTCGCTATCCAGACCGACCGAATCCGAATTCGCGATCCTCGAAATACTGTGGGACCGCGGTCCATGCACAGTGCGCGAGGTGCACCAGGCCATCTACGGTGACGATGGCAGCGGGTATACGACCGCACTCAAACTCATGCAGATCATGCACGCCAAGGGACTCGTCGCGCGCGACGATTCCGAGCGGGCGCATGTCTATCGGGCAGTTATTGGCAAGGCGCATACGCAGCGGCGTTTTCTCGCGGACATGGTTCAGCGCGTGTTTGATGGTTCTGCTTCGCAACTGGTGTTGCACGCGCTCGGCGATCGACCGCATACGACGCCCGAGGAACTCGACGAAATTCGCGCGTTGCTCGACAAGCTCGATCGGAGAACGCCACGATGACCGCATTGTTCGCACAATGGCAACCATGGATTGAAGCCCTCGGCTGGGTATTGCTGCATTTTATCTGGCAGGGCATCGTGGTCGGGGCGGCGTATGCGTTGCTTCGCAGACTGGTGCCAAAGCAAAGCTGCGATCTGCGCTATCTGCTGGGTTTGCTCGCCCTCACACTGCTCGCGATCTGCCCATTGGTCACGTTATGGGTGTTGCGCCCACAGCCCGCATTGCTGGCGGCGCCGATGCTCGCGGCTGTCGCCGACATCGGCGCGCGTGCGCTGCCCGATGAGGCCGCGTTGGCGACATCGGATCTGTCGCAATATCTGCCATGGTTGGTGCTCGCGTGGGTCGTTGGTGCGCTCGCAATGGCCGCTCGTGCGTTGCGTCAATGGCGCTCGCTCGACCGCGTTGCCTGCCGCCTCGCGCGTCGTCATTCCGATCTCGATCACATGCTTGGGCGCCTGGCATTGCGCTTTGGACTAACCCGCGTGCGGGTGCTTATATCGAGCCATATTGATACGCCGACCTTGATTGGCTGGATCAAGCCGGCCATTCTGTTGCCGACGTCGGTGGCGCTCGGATTTCCGCGTCAGCAGGTGGAATTGATTCTCGCGCATGAGCTCGGCCACCTGCGCCGCTATGATCACTTGGTTAATCTCGTCCAAGCGGTACTCGAAACGTTGCTCTATTACCACCCGGTGGTGCACTGGATCTCGCGCGATGTGCGAAACGAGCGTGAGATCTGCTGTGATCAATTGGTGTTGCGCGTAACGCGCGGGGAACCACGCGAATACGCGCGCACGCTGGCCGCGCTCGAGGAATTCCGCCATACCGGAAGCCGCCTCGCGGTCGCAGCAACCGGTGGTGTGTTGATCGAACGAGTACGCCGCATTGTCGGCATGCCGACACCGCGCCTGGCGCCGGTGCGGTCGAATTTCGCACTATGGCTGGTGATCGCCGTGACGGCCGTCGTTACACTGGCAGCGGCGTTGCGGATTCAGGAGCATGATACGCATGCCGGCGCCATGATCAATGCCGTGCTCGATCGACTGCCACGGCCGGACGTTCGGATAATTGTCAATTTTGGACTGAAGCTGTCGCCGACGGTCGGAGTACCGAAGGATGTGTCCCCCCCGCGTCTGACGTTGCCGGCCGTCCGGCCCGAGCGAAATGTGTCAACGCGGGCGAAGGCGGTTGCATCATCCTCGCCGCGGGTCGAGCCACCGATCGAAGTGCTGTCGACGCTTGCGCGACCGCATATCGTGCTGGCGGGGACATTGCGGGACAGCCTCAAACCGGCGACCGGAGCACTCGACATCGCAAGGCTTGAGATTCCGCTTTCCAGGCCGGAGAGTGCCGTGCATAACGCGGTAGCGGTTGCCGAGCGCACAGGCGGCGGGAACCCCGAAAACGCAAACTGCATTCGGCGGACCGGCTCGCTTCTGTGCCGGCACTTGCCGGATGAACCTACGGCCAACATGACCATAATCTATGGTGGTGGCAACATGGAGGGCGGATCGCACCGGATCGGACCCTGAACCGTCTCGCTGCCGCCCAGCGACACTGGAGCAACAATGGGCACGTCTGTTAACAGAACGCTCAGAGTGCTTTAACGGCCTCTTAAGTGAATCGTCCCTATAGTCCCAATCGCTGTAGTCCTGCTCGACACTCCTAAAGTTCAGGTCCTGTGATAAGCAGATTACGGTAATCGGGGCAGTAGCTTTTTTGACCCAAGCGAGGTGTGTTCCCCCAATGACACCTCCTTGGGTCATTTTCTCTGCATCATCCTTTCGTGGATGCGATTCCCGCGCCCCGCGCCCCGTGTCCGGTCCCGTGTCCGTCGAAAGTATCGAGCGATAACCGCTTCCTGAGCGTTGCGTGAGCGATCAAGTGCCCGCTCTGTCCTCCTCCTCCGTCCTCTTGTATTCTGCCGTCCATGCGCATACTTGTGATCGAAGACAACAGCGATATCGCCGCGAACATCGGTGATTTTCTCGCTGACAAGGGACATGTTGTGGATTTCGCTGGCGATGGTGTCACCGGCCTGCATCTGGCAGTGGTCAACGACTTCGATGTGATCGTGCTGGATCTGAGCCTACCCGGCATGGACGGACTCGAAGTCTGCCGCAAGCTTCGCCAGGAAGCGCGTCGTCAAACACCGGTACTGATGCTGACTGCGCGCGATTCGCTCGAGCACAAGCTGACCGGATTCGACTCTGGCGCCGACGACTACATGGTGAAGCCGTTCGCGCTGCAGGAGCTGGCCGCGCGCATTGAAGTGCTTGGGCGCCGCGGCAAAGGACCCAAGAGCCGTGTACTGCAGCTTGCCGATCTCAACTACAATCTCGATACGCTGGTGATCACACGAGCCGGCAAGCAGATTCAACTCAACCCGATCGGTCTGAAACTCCTGCAGACGCTGATGGAAGCTGCCCCATCCGTGGTCACCCGGCAGGAACTGGAAACACGTGTGTGGGGCGAGGAATTGCCGGACAGCGACTCGTTACGCGTGCATATTCACGGTTTGCGCGCCGCGATCGACAAGCCGTTTGGGACCCCGCTGATCCACACGCGGCACGGCATCGGCTATCGCATGGTCGATCCGGATGCAGTACCGGCGTAGGCTTCGCAGCCGGATCATTTTCTCGTTCGCGTTGTTCGGGCTCGCGTTGACCGCGCTGTTCGCGGTGAGTGCCGTGTTTCTGCGCGGCTGGCTTGAGGACAAACTGATCGGCGAAGCGCTGCAGAAGAACCTCAACGATTATGCGAAGAGCTTTTACAAGGATCCGGGCCAGCCGCTGTTTCGTTTCCAGAAGATCACCGGCTACACGTACAGCGAACGAAAGTTCGCCAATGTGCCGTTCGCATGGCGCGATCTTCCTGATGGCGTGTACGACCTGAATCAGCCCGACGGCAAGGGTGGACGCAGCGTGTACAAGCTGGCGGTACACAAGGATCCGCACTACTGGTTCTTCCTGCAGTACGACACGGCCCAGGAACGACATGCTCAGCGTTTGCTCCAGGCGGCTTTGGTTCTGGCGGTACTGGTGTTTTCGGTCTTGTCACTGGTGATCGGTTTCTGGTCGTCGGCGCGTGTCATGAGCCCGGTCGCCGATCTTGCACGCCGCGTCCAGGCCTTGAGTCGCAGTGGTCGCCCGCAGCCGCTGAAACCGCATTTTGCCAACGACGAGGTTGGCCAGGTCGCAGCGGCACTGGACGATTATTCGGAACGCCTGACGGAACTGGTCGAACGCGACCGTGAATTCAATGCCGATGTCAGTCACGAGCTGCGCACGCCGCTGGCCGTCATCGCGACCACGACCGAACTGCTGCTCGCCTATGACTTGCCCGACAAGGCGCGTGAACGCCTGCGACGCATTGAACGTGCAGTGCGCCAGTCAACCGAACTGACCGACGCGCTGCTGTTGCTGTCGCGGCGTGAGCGTCAGGCGCCGGCCGACGGCGAGGCCACTGATGTGACGCGCGTAGTCGAACAAGCGGTCGATGTCAATCGTCAGCACTTGATCAACAAGCCAATTGCGGTCAAGGTCGATATCACCGAGAACCTGACTGTCAATGCACCCGCGTCGGTCGTGGCTGTTGCGGTCGGAAACCTGATTGGCAACGCATTCAAATATACCCAGCAGGGCGAGATCAGGGTTGGCGTGGCAGATGGCTGCGTGACCGTCGAGGACTCCGGGCCGGGCATCGAACCCGGCGACGCCGAGCGCCTGTTCCAGCGCGGCGAGCGGGGCAGTGCAGGCGGCAAGGGTGCCGGACTTGGGCTCGCGATTGTCAAGCGTCTGTGCGATCTGTATGGGTGGCGCGCGACCCTCGCGTCGCGCCCTCAGGGCGGCGCTGTGGCTACGCTGGATTTCGGTGTTCATCGTTCGTAGCGTGCATGCCCGCCGCGCATGGTTGCGGGCACGATTGAACAGAATCTGTCGAAAAACTCCATTTGCCCAAGCGTCGAAAGCGCGAAGTCAAAGAGCGCGAATTGACGTGTCCTTGGGCGTTTCTACTTCACCAAGATTCGCTTCGCCATGCTCTGCACGAACACGGCAAGCAGCCTTGAGCTCGGGGCTAGACCATTTCGAGCCAGCCGTGCGTATCCTCGGTGCGCCCGTCGAACAGGCCGAAAAACAGGTGCTGCATGCGTGCCGTGAGCGGACCGGGCTTGCCGGTGCCGACGGGCTTTCCGTCTACCGAACGCACCGGCGTTATCTCGGCGGCGGTGCCGCACATGAAAAGCTCATCGGCGAGGTAAAGGTACTCGCGTGGCAAGTCGCGTTCGGTGACGTCGATTCCGGCTGCCCGCGCCAGGGTTATCAGCGTATCGCGCGTGATGCCGTTAAGCAGCGCGGCGCTGACGGGTGGGGTGTGAAGCTGATTGCCGAAAACCAGAAACAGATTCTCACCGGCGCCCTCGCTGAGGAGTCCTGTCGAGGCCAGCGCGATGCCTTCGCCGAATCCGAGACGACGCGCCTCGCGTGCGACCAGTTGGCCCGACAAATAGTTGCCGCCGGCCTTGGCGCCGGCCGGGATCGTGTTCGGCGCAAAACGCTGCCAACTGGACACACAGGCATCGATACCGGCCGCCAGCACGTCCGTACCGAGATAGGGGCCCATATGCCATGCGGCGATCGAGACCTCCGTTGACGTCTCGGCCGACAGGCCGAAGCCGCCGAGGCCACGGAACGCGAGGGGGCGCAAGTAGGCACTGTCCAGTCCATTTGCGACGATCACCTCGCGGCAGGCAGCCGCTATCTCCTCCCGCGAATACGGAATTACGATGTCGTAGATCTTTGCGGAATGGAACAGGCGCCGCAGGTGATCGCCGAGACGAAAGATCGCTTGACCGTTTGGCGTTGCATAACTGCGGATGCCTTCGAACACCGACGATCCGTAGTGCAGCGCGTGTGACATTACATGCGTCGTTGCTTCGGCCCAAGGCTTGATCGTGCCGTTGTGCCAGATGAAGGAAGGATAGATCGCCATCGTACGAGCCTCACACAACGCCGAGCGCGCATGATAGCAGTCGCGCCGTACGTGCTTTTTTGCGTCGCGTTCACCAGCTCAGCCAGTGACAACCCCCGATGGAAATGAGTTGCAGGCGAAGGCCCGCAGGGTTGGCATCGCTGCTTCCGAAATCGAGCATTTCGCCGGCCGGCTCGTCATCGAAGCCGGGCGAACCGGCATCCGGCTCGAAGTCGATGCGCACGGATGGCTCGTCGATGAGCGCGGTCAATTTTTGCATTCGCCCTTCGGCGTCAGCAGCACCAATCCCGTCCCACAGAATCAGTCCGGCCAATGCATTGGTGTCGTGACGATCGAACGCGTCGGTAACTTGCGCGCGAAGTTCTGCCGCCGACGTCGGACAGATGCTGCCGAACGCCCATGTCGCCGTGGCAGATGCCTCGATGCGGCGCGACAACGACGGCATGGGCACAGCACAGGGGATACCCGAAAATTCGATTTCACCATGCTCCCCGAGACAACGATGAACCGTCTGGCTTGCGACCGCACCAGCCGACAGCGCAGCCAAGGCGCCGGTGACAAGCAAGCGCTTTCGCCGGTGACGGCGGTCACGAGATCGCGTGTTGTCGTTCATCGCCCGCGACGCGCAATTCAGGCCAGTCGGTCCATGACGTCCAGTGTCGCCTTGGAGCGGTTAAGTGTGTAGATATGAAGACCAGGCACCCCGTTTTCCAGCAGGCGTCGGCACAATGCACCGACGATATCGGCGCCCAGCTTTCGCACGCTGTCGACATCGTCGCCGTAGGCTTGCATGCGCTTGGCGATCCAGCGCGGTATCTCGGCGCCACAACCTTCGGAAAAACGCCGCAACTGGGTAAAGTTCGAAATCGGCATGATACCCGGCACGATCGGCGTGGTGATGCCCATTCGACGAATATCATCGACGAAGCGGAAATACGCGTCGGGGTTGAAGAAGTACTGGGTAATGGCACCGTCGGCGCCGGCTGCGACCTTGGCCTCGAAATGCCTGAGGTCGGCAAGAGCGTCTTCGGCCTGCGGATGCGTTTCCGGGTAACAACCAACCTCGACATGAAAGTGGTTGCCCGAATGTTCGCGGATGAAGGCAACCAGTTCTGCTGCGTAACGAAAATCGCCGGCTCGCACCATGCCCGACGGCAGATCGCCGCGCAGCGCTACCACGCGCCGGCAACCCATGGCTTTGTATTGATCGAGCAGCGCGGCGATTTCGGCGCGCGTGCCACCCATGCACGACAGGTGCGGCGCGGTCTCGAAGCCGGCGGCGAGGAGTGAGCGTATGGTCTCTGGTGTGTAGCTCAAGGTCGAGCCGCCGGCACCGAAAGTGACGCTCGCATACTCGGGTTGCAGCGACTTGAGCTTCGGCAACGCGCGCGCGAAACGGTTACGCTGCTCGTGGGTCTTGGGCGGAAAGAATTCCAGAGAGATCGGAACGGCGGGAGTAGCGAGCGGTGGTCGGTGATCGGTCATTGCCATTTTGCGAGCGCATTGTGGTTTGAGGCAATCCGTGCATTCAGCCTTGCGAGCGGCAATTGAACGCTTGATCGCAATGCTTCCGGATTGTCAGGAAAGGTGGGACGGCGGGCTGTCCAGATCCGGGTGTTATCGCCTTCTGCGAGCACCCCCGGTGCGATAGTCCGAGGTCCAACGAGCCCGAGGCGACCGCCACACATGCGATACGTCTCGCGACCGAGGTGCATCGCGTCCTTCCACACATCCGGATCTTGGCGGCGCGGCGGTTGCGTAGCCGTTTTCCGCTCATTGCTCAACGTTGACTGCTCACTCAATACCTGTAGTGCTCCGACTTGTATGGCCCCTCGACCGGCACGCCGAGGTAGTCCGCCTGTTCTTGTGTCAAGCGCGTCAGCTTCACGCCGATCTTGTCCAGATGCAGTCTGGCGACTTCCTCGTCGAGCTTCTTCGGCAGGCGGTAGACGGTCTTCTCGTAAGCGTCGCGGTTCTTCCAAAGATCAATCTGTGCCAGCGTCTGGTTCGAGAAGCTGTTGGACATCACGAAACTTGGATGGCCGTGCGCACAGCCGAGATTCACCAGACGGCCCTCGGCCAGCAGATAGATCGAGTGGCCATCGGCGAAATCGTAGCGATCGACCTGCGGCTTGATGTTCTCGCGCTTGACGTCGGTCGCCGCGTTCAGCCGGTCGATCTGGATCTCGTTGTCGAAGTGACCGATGTTGCACACCAGCGTGCAATCTTTCATGTCCTGCATGTGCTCGAACGTCAGCACATCCTTGTTGCCGGTGGTCGTCACATAGATATCGGCTTCGCCGAGCGTGTCCTCGACCGTGGTGACCTCGAAACCTTCCATTGCCGCCTGCAGCGCATTGATCGGGTCGATTTCGGTGACGATGACGCGCGCACCAAAGCCCTTGAGTGAGTGCGCCGAGCCCTTGCCGACATCGCCGTAACCGCATACCACGGCGACCTTGCCGGCGACCATCAGGTCGGTCGCGCGCTTGATGCCGTCGGCCAGTGATTCGCGACAACCGTAGAGATTGTCGAACTTGGACTTGGTCACCGAATCGTTGACGTTGATAGCCGGCACCAGCAGCTTGCCGGCTTCGGCGAGCTGATACAGGCGGTGTACGCCGGTCGTGGTTTCCTCGGAAACGCCACGCCAGCCCTGGGCCACCTCGGCCCAGAACCCCGGGCGCTCCTTGCGGGTTCGTTTGAGCAGATTCTTGATGACCTGTTCCTCGTGGTTCGCGCCGGGCTGATCGACCCAGTCCGAGCCGTCTTCCATCTCCTTGCCCTTGTGGATCAGCAGCGTCGCATCGCCACCATCGTCGACGATGAGTTGTGGGCCGGCGAAGTGATTGCCATCGCCGGCATGGGTGAGCGCGTCGAGCGTGCACTGCCAGTATTCCTCCAGCGTTTCGCCCTTCCAGGCGAACACCGGCACCCCGCTCACGGCGATCGCAGCGGCCGCGTCGTCCTGGGTCGAAAAAATATTGCACGAGGCCCAACGCACCGAAGCGCCGAGCGCGGTCAGCGTTTCTATCAGGACCGCCGTTTCCTTGGTCATGTGCAGCGAGCCGGTAACGCGTACGCCATCAAGCGGTCGATTCAGTGCATACCTCGCGCGGATCGACATCAGTCCCGGCATCTCCTCTTCGGCCATGCGGATGCGTTTTCGCCCGAGGTCGGCCAAGCTGATGTCCCTGACATTGAAATCCTCGGCGGGCGCGTTCTTGACTACGGCATTCATCGTTTGGTCATCCTCAAGATCAGGGGGGGCGGGCAGCATGCATGGAAACACTATTATATCGCTTATTCCGGATGAAGCGATATAAGCAACGAATTCACAATCAACGCAAAAAAAAGCCACCGCCCGCGGGCGGTGGCTTCGAATGGACCCAGGCAGGTATCCCGGGAAATTACCTTACTGGCAGGCCTCCACCTTGAAGTTGTCGATGACCATGCCGTTTGGAGCCGCCGCGGCCGTGTTCGGATCGCTCAAGGCATGGAACTCGATCTGCACGTCATGCCCCGCGAAGTCCGAAAGATTCACGACCGACTCGGTCGGAACGCGAGTCGGGGGCTGACACCAGACCTGCTCGCCGGTCAGCGGCGGCGTATCTGTTGCGAGGCCATCATACGGATCGGTGACCATGCGCTCCGGACCAAGATAGTCGAAGGTCGACGAACCATCGCTGGCGAGGGCCAGAGAGGAGTTGTCGTAGCACGAGCTGGCATCGACCGTCTCGAAGCTGTGATAGGTGTCATAAGACATGATCACCGAAGTCGCCCCGGCTGGAATCGTGATGGTCGGCGAAATCAGCATTTGATCACTGGTCACGATATTGTCGGGTACCAGCCACACCGTCGACGTGAGGCCGGTGCCACTCGGGGCAGGGCCTTGGCTCCAGGCAGTCCCGCCGCTGCCGCTCGTGGTCCAGCCGTTGATCCCGTTTTCGAAATCGTCGTTGTAGACGACCGTGCCAGTCGTTCCTGCCGGACACATGGCGGGGTCGCCCGTGGTGAAGCTGAACACTGCCGAGGTCGTACCGTCACCGCAATAGTTGTGCGGAATGACGCGCCAGTAGTATGTCGTGCTGGAATCGAGCGCGGGACTGACGGTCCAGGATGTCGTGGTCACGGTGGCGCTGGTGACGATGTCCGTAAACGCCTGATCGCTCGCGACCTGCACGGTGTAGCTCAATGCTCCCCCGACCGGTGGCAACGGCGGCAAGGCTACGCCGTCGAATCCGTCCCCAAAGATGCGACCGCCACCCCAAACGAGTGTCGGCCGAACGCTCGTATCGGTTGCGGTGTCAGCCGGCAACGTCAGCTGTGGTACGTCAGGCGCGGTAGCCGAGACGCCCAGCTCGAGGCCGATCGATCGAGTCAGACTCGCGCTTGCCCCATCAACGTCGAACGTGTATTCGCCGGTAGGCAGCGCAGCGCCATTCATCAGCGTGAGGATGCTCTGACCGGGCGCGGCGATCGGGTTCGGATCGAACGCGGCGGTCGTGCCTGCCGGGACGCCATTGCCCGTAAGCGTCACATCGCCAGTGAATCCGTTCAGCACACCGGCTCTCAGGGTCCAGGTTGGATCACCGGATGCCGTCGCGCCGCACATTTCGATACGCCTTGGCGTGTCCGACACCAGAGCGAAGTCCGGATTGCCGCAATCCGGGAACTTGAACGTGCATACGCGTGTGTGCCAGCTCGCGCTGGCTGTGGTCGGATAATATTCGTCCGTGTAATAGAACGTGCACTGATCGCTCGGATCGACACTCATTTCGGAATAGTCGCCCCAGCGATTGCTGCTGCTGGTCTGGGATCCATTGGCGATGCCGTCCGTGCAGTTCTGCTCGTCACGCAAGGTGCCGGCCGGGTCGTCGAGACTGCGACCGGTAACCATGATCTGCGGATGGCTGTCAGCACTCGAACGCGAATAACCGGCACCGATATTGCCGTCGCTGTCGATCGCGACGGAACCCACAAAGCGGTATTCCGGGTCCGGTGCGTAGACACCTTCGTCGACAATCTGCTTGTTGAGACCGGTGGGTTGCGGCGGCGGCGAACCACCATCGTCCATCCTGAAATGGAGCCAGCCCTCAGCGGCTTGCCCGGCATCGCCCTGCACCGTGTGACTGATCACGAGCGACATCGGTGTTGGAGCGCCCGGAGGAAATGCACGAACCTGCGCGTGAAACATGATGCGAAACCCGAGCGTGTCGATACCTTGTGCTGAGCCCAGTTGCGGCGCGTTGTCGAATTCATCGGTGAAAGGATGACCCGCAACGCGCTCCGGATCCGCAGATATCGTGCCGTACGGCGGTGTGGTCCAGTCAAGGCACAGATTCCAGAACAGGTAATCGCCGGTGCTTGAGTCGTCGTAGACGAAGGCCGGACAGGCGTTAGCCGGCGCATTCAGCGCGCCGATCAGATTGAACGGTTGGACGCCGTAGGAGTTGAAGCCGCCAAAACGGATCATGTTCGCGGTCGCAGCGCCGGCCAGCATCGCATCGCGGTCGAAGGCGATATAGGCGGCGCCGGCGAAATTGTTGCCCACGAATTCGTGCGTGGTCAGCAGATAGGCATCCTGGGTTCCGCTGTCATCGGTCCAGACGCCGAGTTTGCCGTAGTCGCCGAAATGATTGGCCGGCCAGTCGAACTCGTAGCGATCGTAGGTGCCGAGCGGATCGGATGTCTGCGACACCGCGACGCACTGCGCATAGGGTGGACTGGTGACAAACTGGCTCATGACCCAGCGCTGCGCGCGCTGATCGTACACGGTGAGCGGATCGCCCGAATTGGTCGTTTCGCATTTGCCGCCGAACCCGACCCAGAACGAGTTGCCCGGTGTCGGGCCGGAGGTTATGGTGCCGGTGGTCTTGTCAAACACGGCCCAACTGGTGTTGACCCACTGAATATATTCGTTTTCGCTGACATCGCCTTCGGTGTCCGGCGGCAGACATCCACAGCCGGACGTGGCTAGGCTGATCCCGTCGAACGACAGATCCACCGGTGGGGCCGGTACGCCCGTCGGCATCTTCTGGATGCCCGGGTATTTCAGTTGAACCTGGCTGCCTGCTGCGGCGTGCGGTTTGATGAAGATGTTCGGAATCTCGAACGGTTCGTTCTCTGTGCCCAGCGGCTGCTGCGGCGGCATATTGCGGATGATGTCGCGCATCGGTGCGGAAACGTCGTGGTGACTCGATTGAATGACTGTTGGCGTGTGATCGCCCGACTGGGCGGCCGCAGGCGCGACCAGCGCACACAGCGCCACCACGCCCAATGGCAGGGAAATAATTCGCGACAATGACATTTGACTGGCTCCGCAACGGCGAGAGGGATTGCAACGTGTTGCCCGTGTCGGGATGAGCGCGCGGGCGCATCCAAACACCAAACGATCAGCGGGTTCCCTTCTTCCGTTCGCGCAACCTGGCTTCCATCAGGTTGAGACGACGCAGATGATCGTTCAGAAACTTTCTTGTCACGGCTGGCAATCGCGGATCGGCCAACGCCTTGGAGATCGCTGGCCTGTCCTCGGCCGGCGACTGTCGCCGCATTGTCAGCAAAGCCTGTTCTGACAAGGCCGGACTGTCCGCACCAACCCATCGCTTCAGCGCGCTGGACGGCAGTTCGATCTTGTGCATCCCAAGCACCTCGA